>NZ_JBIIOT010000016.1:0-77602 GCF_044336785.1 Tardiphaga sp.
CGGTGAAGCTGTTCTTCACCTCGTCGTACTTCATGATCCGGTTGTTGGGGATGTCGCTGACCAGGACATAACGCCCCTCCGGAAAATAGACCGGCCCTTCGGCCCAGCGCATGCCGGTGGCAATGCGCTCGACGGCGCCGAGCTTGATCCAGTATTTTTCGAAGCGGGGATCGAGCGCGGTGATGGCGGGGTCGGGATAGTGGGAGGCAGGCTGCCAGGCGCGGGATGACGTGTCGGACATTGGTGTCTCGTTTGCTGTCGTTTCCTCTGGTGTGTTTGCTAGCATCCACCGCAGAGGCGAGCAACGCCGGTGCACAGACACACGATTGTCGTCACCCGGCTTGACCGGGTGACCCAGTAAACACTGAGGCAACAATGTAGACTGGATCACCCGGTCAAGCCGGGCGACGACAATGTGAGGATGTGATGGCTTGTCGCCGTATCTTCATCAAGCCATACTCCCTGCAACGAACGATCAAAGTTGCGAGGGACGGGAATGCCAAGGATCTTGATGACAGGCGCATCGGGCGGCATCGGCACACGCTTGCGCGAATTGCTGCCACCGATCTATCCGGATCTCGTTCTGAGCGATCTCAACACGCCGCCAAATCTGAAATCCACTGAAACCTTCAAGCAAGCCGATCTCGCCGATCTCTCGGCTGTGGAAGCCATTTGCGAAGGCGTCGATGGCATTCTGCATTTCGGCGGCTTTTCGGTGGAAGGGCCATGGGACACGATCCTGCAGGCCAATATCATCGGCTGCTACAATCTGTTCGAAGCCGCAAGGAAGAAGGGCGTCAAGCGCATCGTGTTCGCCTCGTCGAACCATGCGGTCGGCTTCTATCCGCGCCACAGCAAAATCCCGGCCGATGTCACCGCGCGCCCGGATAGCCGTTATGGTGTCAGCAAGGTGTTCGGCGAGGCGCTCGGCGCGCTTTATGCCGACAAGCACGGGCTGTCGGTGACATGCCTCCGCATCGGCAATTTCGGCGACGCGCCGCTCGACAAGCGCCGGCTCTCGATCTGGCTGAAGCCGGAGGATCTGGTGCAACTTTGTCAGATCGGGCTCGCACATCCCGACATTCATTTCGAGGTGCTTTACGGCGCTTCCTATAACGAACGCGCCTGGTGGGATAACTCGCGCGCCTATGAGCTCGGCTATCGGCCGACGGGGAAGGGCGAGGATCATCTCGAACATGCCTTGGCGGAACAGGCGAAGTTGAAGCCCGATCCGGTCGGCGATTTCTATCAGGGCGGGGCGTTTTGCAGTGCCGAATTCTCGGGTGATTTCAGCAAGGTCTGGGCGCCGAAATCGTAGAATGGGTTGAGCGCAGGCGCGGAGCGCCGGAGAGATAACCCATCGGCGGAGCTTGCGGCGTAGTTCGGCTGATGGGTTTTCGCTCTGCTCAACCCATCCCGCGGCCGCGTGCCCCGCATTGACATCCTTCCCAGTCGCTCCATAAGAACCATTCAAAACAAGTGACGGGAATGCGACCATGGCCGACGGATTGCGCAAGGGGCTCACGAGTTATGGCGATGCCGGCTTTTCGCTGTTCCTGCGAAAGGCCTTCATCAAGGCCATGGGCTATTCCGACGACGCGCTGGATCGCCCCATCGTCGGCATCACCAACACACACAGCGACTACAATCCCTGCCACGGCAATTCGCCCCAGATCATCGAAGCCGTGAAGCGCGGCGTCATGCTGGCCGGTGCGTTGCCGATGGTGTTCCCGACGATCTCCATCGGCGAGAGCTTTGCGCATCCGACCTCGATGTATCTGCGCAACCTGATGGCGATGGACACCGAGGAAATGATCCGCGCGCAGCCGATGGATGCGGTGGTCGTGATTGGCGGTTGCGACAAGACGCTGCCGGCGCAGATCATGGCGGCGCTGTCGGTCGATCTGCCGACGGTGGTGATCCCGGTCGGCCCGATGGTGGTCGGCCATCACAAGGGCGAAGTGCTCGGCGCCTGCACCGATTGCCGCCGCATGTGGGGCAAGTTCCGCGCGGGCGAGATCGACCAGCAGGAGATCGACGCCGTCAATGCGCGTCTCGCGCCCTCGGTCGGTACCTGCATGGTGATGGGCACGGCGTCCACCATGGCCTGCATCACCGAAGCCATGGGCCTGTCGCTGCCCATGAGCGCGACCATTCCGGCACCGCATGCGGAGCGCTTCCGTTCGGCCGAAGCCAGCGGCAAGGTCGCCGCCGAGCTTGCGAAGAACAAGGGGCCGAAGCCGAGTGAATTCCTCACACCCGGTTCGTTCCGCAATGCGCAGGTAGTGCTGCAGGCGATCGGTGGCTCCACCAATGGCCTGATCCATCTCACCGCCATGGCCAATCGCACGCCGAACCGGATCGATCTCAATGCCTTCGACGATCTTGGTCGCGACGTGCCGGTGCTGGTCGATCTCAAGCCGTCCGGCGATCATTATATGGAGCACTTCCACCATGCCGGTGGCGTGCCCAAGCTGATGGAGCAACTCGGCGATCTCATCGATCTCGACGCGAAGTCGGTGAATGGCGAGACACTGCGCGAGATCGTTGCCAGGGCCGAGGACGTGCCGGGGCAGGACGTGATCCGCACCAAGGACAATCCGATCAAGCGCGAAGGCGGCCTCGCGATCCTGCACGGCAATCTCGCCCCGCGCAGCGCTGTCATCAAGCATGCGGCTGCGTCGCCGAAACTGCTGCAGCACACCGGCCGCGCCGTCGTGTTCGAGTCGGTCGAGGACATGACCAACCGCGTCGATGATCCCGATCTCGACGTGACCGCCGACGACGTGCTGGTGCTGCGCAATGCCGGCCCCAAGGGCGCCCCGGGCATGCCCGAGGCGGGCTATCTGCCGATCCCCATGAAGCTTGCGCGCGCAGGCGTGAAGGACATGGTGCGCATCTCCGACGCCCGGATGAGCGGCACGGCGTTCGGCACGATCGTGCTGCACATCACGCCGGAGAGCGCAGTAGGCGGCCCGCTGGCGCTGGTGAAGAATGGCGACATGATCCGGCTGGATGTGGCGAAGCGCAGCATCGATCTTCTGGTGGATGAGGCCGAGCTCGCCAAGCGCCAGGCTGCGCTGCCGAAACCGGTGACGCCGGATTGGGCCAGGCGCGGCTACGCGCATCTGTTTCACACCACCATCACGCAAGCCGATGAAGGCTGCGATTTCGATTTCATGACGGGTGAGGGGAAGGCGTAGTTTCAACTGTCGTCACCCGGCTTGACCGGGTGACCCAGTAAGCACTGGCCAGAGTATACTGGATCGCCCGGTCAAGCCGGGCGACGACAAGTGAAGTGTGCGGCGAACTAAACCTTCGCCTCATACTCCTGCTTCACCGCGGCAATATCCGCCAGCGTCGGCAATCCACTTTCATTCCCTAGCTTCTGGATCTTGAACGTCGAAGCCGCGCGCGCGAACTGGAAGTGCTCCGACCAGCTCGCACCGGGATTAGCGAGATACGAATACACATAGGCCCCGTGAAACACGTCGCCGGCGCCGTTGGTGTCGATCACCTTGTCGCGCGGAATTTTATAGGCGGGCTGTGTATGCACCGTGCCAGCTTCGTCATACCAGAGCAGTCCGCGCTCACCGAGCGTGACGCCGCCGACACGGCAGCCGCGGCCCTTGAGATAGTCCAGCATCTTCTCCGGCGTGAGATCCATCTGCTCGCACAGCCGTTCGGCTACGATGGCGACGTCGATATATTCCAGGAGCTCATGCGTATTGGTGCGCAAGCCGCCGCCATCCAGCGAGGTCAGGATGCCCGCCTCACGGCAAAGCTTTGCATAATGGATCGCCGCATCCGGCTGATGCCCGTCCACATGCAGCGCACGGCAGGCGCCGAGATTGAGCAGCGGGAAGGGATGGATATGCTCGTCGTCGCGGCAACGGACGATGGCGCGCTTGCCGTCCTTTGGCATGATGAAGGACAGCGAGGATGACGCCACCTTGCGCGGATGAATCTCGATATTGTATTTCGCGCTCATGTCCATGAACATGCGCCCGAGCCAGTCATTGGCGATGGTGGCGATCAGGTCGGGCACGACGCCGAGCTTGGCGCAGCAGAAGGCCGCGGTCACAGCATTGCCGCCGAACGACACCGCATAGTCGGAGGCAACATGCTTCTCGTCGCCGGTCGGCATATGGTCGGTGATGAAGGTGACGTCGATATAGGTCTGTCCGATAAAGAGCGCTTTCATGAATCCGTCCGTCGCGTCAGAGTGATGGCGGTGCGGCCGCCGGCATCGGCCGCGTCGACCAGCTTAGCAGCGCCGCGGCCGCCCGCCATCGAAATTGTGCGGTGCCGCAAGATCGTCCCGCGGCTCCTGTCTGTGCCCCGGTCGTGGCCACACTGGGGCAAATCGCGCATTGAGACTGCGTCGTCTTGACCGGTCCGCCGGAAAAGCTGCCATAGTGGCTGGATAAGAAACGGGAAGGAGCAAGCGATGATCACCGGGCTCGATCATGTCGTCATTCTGCTGGACGATCTGGAGGCAGGCATCGCCACCTACCAGACGCTGTTCGCGCGAAAGCCGTCCTGGCGCAGCACCAGCGAGGGCGCAGAGCTCGCGATCTTCACGCTTGCCAATATGTCCATCGAGCTGATGGCGCCGCATGGCGAGGGCACGGCCGCGACCCGCATCCGCGCGGTGCTGCCGGAAAGCGGCGCGACGCTGGCCAGCATCTGCTTCGCCACCTCTGACATCGCAAAAATGCATCGCCGCCTCGATCGCGTCGCGCTGAAACCCGATCCCATCTCCGAGGTTGAAAGCAAGGATCGCGACACCGGCGCGGTGCTGTCGTGGAAGCGCACCCGCGCCGCCACCGATCACACCCGCGGCGTGCGCCAGTTCTTTCTCGAACTGAACGGCGAGCGCGAGGTGTCCACAGCGACCGCCGAGACGCCGATCATCGGCCTCGATCACATCGTCGTCGCCACGCAGGATCCGGAGCGCGCCGCCGCACTCTATGGCGCGCGGCTCGGCCTCGATCTCGCGCTCGATCGCTCCAATCCCGATTGGGGCCACCTGATGTTCTTCCGCTGCGGCGATCTCATCGTCGAAGTGGTCAAGCGCCCGCACGATCAGGGCGACGTCAATCGCGATCAGCTATGGGGCATGACCTGGCGCGTCGCCGATATCGATGCCGCGCGCGAGCGCCTGCTCGCTGCCCATGTCACGGTCTCCGAGGTACGCAACGGCCGCAAACCCGGCACGCGTGTCGCGAGCTTGAAGGATGGGACGCTGGGGATTCCGACGCTGCTGATCGAACGGACGGAGAGGGATTAGGCTCGAGGCCGACGGGCGGCATGGCGGATGGCGTGAATAACGATCTCCGTCGCGCCGGCCCGATAGAGGATCGCGTAAGGATGAGGGTGCAGGTTGACGCGGCGAAAGTCGGGGCGATTGGTCGCTCGGCCGACACCGGGCTGCGCCGCAATCAGCGCAAGCATTTCATCGAGCCGGTCGAGTACGTTGCTGGCGCCTGAGGGGAGTGACCCGCAATATAGTCGAGGATCGCGTCAAGCTGCTTTGCGGCGGGTTTGGTGTAGCGGACGATCACCGGCCATGCTTCGCCCGGATCGCGCGGATCTCCTCATCCGTCGCGAATTCGCCGCGTGCCTCGGCTGCGATCGAGGCGTCGAGTTCGACTTCTTCCTCAGGCGTGAGCAGGTAGGGCGGCTGCTCCTGACCGGCGAGTTGCAGTAGCACACGCGCAAGCGCGTCCTGCTCTTCATCGGGGAGCTGCGCAACTTTCTCCACGGCTTGGTCAAACAAGCGTGTCATGCCGTCGTCCTTACCATCATCGGTTATGATGCACCCGCACCAAGAAAGTCGTCAAGCTCGTACAGGTTCAAGCTTCTGCGCTACCGCACGAAATGCGACACGCCCTGCCACAGCAGCACCAGCGAGATCACCAGCAGCATGGCATAGGCGATGTTGTAGAACAGGTTGGTCGGCGTGCGCTTCACCAGCCAGATGCCGGCGAAATTGGTCGCCACCGCGGCGGGCAACAGCAGCAGCGATGTCGCGAAATTGGCGGTGTTGAACTGGCCGAGCGCGAGATACGGCACGATCTTCAGCGCATTCACGATGGCGAAGAAGATGGTCATGGTGCCGACCAGCACGAGCTTCGGCAATCGCTGCGGTAGCACATAGACTTGGAACGGTGGTCCGCCGGCCTGCGTCATGAACGAGGTAAAGCCCGACACCGCGCCCCAGAAAACACCGGCCGCAGGGCCCATGCGGCGTGGTTCGAGTTGCGCGCGTTTGCGCCAGACATCGATGACAAAGATGAGCCCGATCAGGCCGACGGTAATGCGCACCGCATTGTCCGAAATGATCGATGCGAACAGCCATGCGATCGCCATGCCGATGATGGCACCGGGCAGCATGATCTTGAGGTTCGACGCGTCCCATTCGCGCCGATAGACATAGAGCGAGATCAGATCCTGCGTGATCAACACCGGCAGCAAAAGCGCGGCAGCCTCCAGCGGCGGCAAATACAGCGCCAGCAGCGGCGTGGCTGCGATACCGACGCCGGCAAAGCCGCCCTTGGACAGGCCAAGGAACAACACCGCCGGGATGGCGACGACGTAGAAAAACGGGTCGGTGATGATGGTGGGCACGGCGGGATCCGGTTGGGTCGCGCTGTGATAGCGATGCGATCGCTAAAAGGCGATGGATGTTTGTGCATACGCGCCAGACCGTGCCATTCTCAATGCTGCAACCTCATGCTACAGGCGATGAGGTTGCCGGCGTGATCGATCATGCCGGTCGGCGACAGGGACGACGTTTGGCCAAGAAACAAACAACCACACCAACAACCAGACAGCCGATCAAGAAAAGATCGACCAAGGGCAAGGCCGCGCGGTGGCAGCGCGACCCCGAAGGTATGCGCCTGCGCATCCTCGAGGCCGCCACCAAGGAATTCGCGACGCGGGGCCTCGCCGGCGCGCGTGTCGATCGCATTGCGGCCGCGGCCGGCGCCAACAAGCGCATGCTGTATTACCATGTCGGCAAGAAGGACGATCTCTATCTGGCGGTGCTGGAAGGCACCTATGCCAAGATCCGCGCCGAGGAGCGCACGCTCGATCTCGAACATCTCGATCCGCCGGACGCGATCGAGAGCCTGATCACCTTCACCTGGAACTACTTCATCCGTAATCCGGAATTTCTGGCACTGCTCAACACCGAGAATCTGGAGCGCGCCAAACACATCAAGCGCTCCGACAAGGTGAAGTCGATGCATTCGCCCTTCGTGGAGATGATCCGCCAGGTGGTGCTGCGCGGCGTGGCGTCCGGCGATTTCAAGGTCGCGATCGATCCGGTGCAGCTCTACATTTCCATCGCCGGTCTCAGCTTCTTCTACATCGGCAACAACGCCACTCTGAGCGTGATCTTCGGCCGCGATCTGCTGGCCAAGGACGCCAAGGACGAGCGTCTCGCGCATATGGTGGCGCTCATTCTTGGCGCGTTGACCGGGCGCTCCGCGGCGGAAATGCCCATGGCAAAATCTCAGCCTGTCATCCCCGCGAAAGCGGGGATCCAGTAGACACCGTCGCCCTCATTTACGCACATCCGCTGTCGCATACTGGATCGCCCGGTCGAGCCGGGCGATGACACATGGGCGGGTTTCCAACAGTCTATCTGACTGAATTCACTGCATAAAAATTTGTAATTAATCGCCCAATTGACAACGCAACCCGTCTGGCTAGTATTTATCCAACAAGTTAATTGCGACCGCGAAGCCGGCACAGGGAGACGAAACGCGTGAGTGAGAAGAAAGCGCCGGGTGCAGTGACCAGACTGCTGAATGCTGCCTGGCTGCGCCCGTTCATTTTCCTGCTGTTCATCATCGCCGCATGGGATCTCTCGATCCGCATCTTCGGCATTCCCGCCTATCAGATCCCGGCGCCGTTCGACGTGGTGAAGGTGCTCTACACCGACTGGCCCGAACTGCTGTCGCAGTCCTGGCCGACGACCTATGCGACGCTGCTCGGCTTTCTTGCCTCCGCCGTGTTCGGCATTCCGATCGCGATGCTGATCGCCGGCTCGCGCACGGTGGAGAGTTATGTCTATCCGCTGCTGGTGTTCTCGCAGTCGATTCCGAAGGTCGCCATCGCGCCGCTCTTCGTCGTCTGGTTCGGCTTCGGCATCATTCCGAAAATCATCTCGGCCTTCCTGCTCGGCTTCTTCCCGGTGGTCGTCTCGGCCGTGCAGGGCTTCAAGTCGGTCGATCCCGACATGGTCGATCTCGCCCGCGCCATGAAGGGCAGCCGTGTCCGCGTGTTCTGCGCCGTGAACCTGCCGCATGCGCTGCCGGCGATCTTCTCGGGCCTGAAGGTCTCGGTCACGCTCGCCGTCGTCGGTGCTGTGGTCGGCGAGTTCGTCGGCTCCAATTCCGGCATCGGCTATGTGCTGCAGCGCTCCATCGGCACCTTCGATCTGCCGACCATGTTCGCAGCCCTCGTCATTCTCGCACTGCTCGGCGTGATCCTGTTCTGGATCGTCGATCGCATCGAGCGGATTGCGATTCCGTGGCACGTCAGCCAGCGCGCTGATGTCTTCGTCGCGTCTTGATCAAGACGCCAAACTCCAAATGCGGCCGGACAAACCGGCCGCCTTCACCTGCTTCAATGGGAGGCTGACTATGCTGAAATGGGTTACTGCCGTGTCCACTGCCGCGATCGCCGCGACGATCGCCTTCACTGCGCCGGCCGCTGCCGCCGACAAGGTGACGCTGATGCTCAACTGGTATGTCTATGGCGAGCACGCGCCGTTCTATTACGGCAAGGCCAAGGGCATCTTCGCCGCTGAAGGCATCGATCTCGATATCCAGGAAGGCCGCGGCTCGGCCAACACGGTGCAGGCCGTCGCTGCCAAGACCGTGAACTTCGGCTATGCCGATGTCCCCACCATGATGCGCGCCGCCGTCAAGGGCGCCCCGGTGATCTCGACCGGCGTGCTGCTGCAGACCACGGCCATGTCGGCCATGGGCTTTGTCGAGAAGAACATCAAGAAGGCCGAGGACCTCAAGGGCAAGACCGTCGCCGTCACCCCGGCCGATGCGCTGAGCCAGATCTGGCCGCTGTTCCTCAAGAAGGCCGGCCTCAAGGAAAGCGATCTCAAGACGGTTGCCGGTGACGCGCAGACCAAGCTGAACGCCGTCATCAACGGCCAAGCCGACGTGCTGCTCGGTTACGTCATGGATCAGTCCATGAAGATCAAGGACGCCACCGGCAAGGACGTCAACACGATCAAGTTCGCCGATTACGGCATCCATCTCGTGTCGTCGGGCATCATCGCCAACACCGATTGGGCCAAGGCCAATCCGGATCTCGTCAAGCGCTTCATGAAGGCCTCAACCAAGGCCGTCGAGGAAGCCCAGAAGGATCCGAAGGCCGCCGCACAGGCGATCCTCGATGCCAATCCGAAGGGCGGCAAGATCGACACCCTGACCCAGGGCTTCGAGCTGACCACCCAGTTCTACAAGACGCCGGAAACCAAGGACAAGCCGGTGTTCCGTGTCACCGACCAGAACATGAAGGAGTCGGTGGAGCTGATGGTTGAGTATGGCGGTCTGGAAGCCAAGGCCAAGGACAATCCGAAGGCCTTCTACACCAACGACTACCTGAACTAAGCCCGCCCCGTCATTGCGAGCCCTGACGAATTGCGAAGCAATTCGTTTGGGCGAAGCAATCCAGAAGCAACAAGCGACGACTGGATTGCTTCGTCGCAAGGGCTCCTCGCAATGACGAACTTGAATACGGACCAGGGACTTTTGCGATGACTGCAACGATGAAAGCCACGAGCCACATGAGCGTCGATCAACCCAGCGCGCATCTTCGTGTCGTGTCGGAGCAGCCGCAAAACACGACGTCGGGGATCAATCTCTCCGGCGTCTCCAAGACCTACGGGACCGGCGACGGCAAGGTGCAGTCGCTGCGTCCCCTGGACTTTCACATCAATGACGGCGAGTTCTTTGTCGTGGTCGGCCCCTCCGGCTGCGGCAAGTCCACGCTGCTCAAGATGATCTCGGGCCTTCTCGCGCCGACCACCGGCGAAATCCGCGTCGATGGCAAGAAGGTCACCGAGCCCCACGGCGATGTCGGCATCGTGTTCCAGAACGCACTGCTGCTGCCATGGCGCAACATTCTCAAGAACGTGCTGATGCCCATCGATATGAAGGGCGAGTCGCGCGAGAAATATACGCCGCGCGCCAAAGAGCTGCTGAAGATGGTCGGCCTCGAAGGTTTCGAGAAGAAGCTGCCCTGGCAGCTCTCGGGCGGCATGCAGCAGCGCGCCTCGATCTGCCGCGCATTGGTGCATGATCCCAAGATCATGATGATGGACGAGCCGTTCGGCGCGCTCGATGCCATGACCCGCGAAAAGATGAATGTCGAGCTGTCGCGCATCCAGCGCACCACCGGCAAGACGATCCTCTTGATCACGCATTCGATCCCGGAAGCCGTGTTCCTCGCCGACAAGGTGCTGGTCATGACCGAGCGCCCCGGCGGCATCGCCGCGATCTATGACGTGCCGCTCGGCCGCGAGCGCAATCTCGATGTGATGTCGAACCCGATCTTCACCGATCTGGTCGCCCGCATCCGCAAGCACTTCATGACCACCAGCACGCTGGACTGATGATGCGCACCAACCCATTCCCGTCATTGCGAGGAGCGCAGCGACGAAGCAATCCAGCTCTTGCCTTTCTGGATTGCTTCGCTGCGCTCGCAATGACGGCTGAGAGGTCGTAGCTTCCCATGACAGCCCCACGCATCGCTTTGCGAGACATCACGCTGTTCGAGCGCCCGACGGCGTTCGTGCGGCCGTTTCGCTTCGGCAGCGTGACGGTGCATGCAGCACCACAGGCCTTTGTGCGTGTCGAACTCGACGTCGAGGGCCGGGGCGTCTTCGTCGGTGCCTCCGCCGAGCTGATGGTGCCAAAGTGGTTCGACAAGCGGCCGCATTTGTCGATCGACGACACGGTGAACGAGCTGCGCCAGTCGCTGGCGATTGCGAAGGATCTCTATCGCGCACAGTCCGGTTTCATCACGGCCTTCGGCCTGCATGCCGCCTGTATCGGCGCGCAGATGCAAGCCTGTGCCGAGCACGATATCCCGCCGCTGGCCGCCGCTTTCGGCCCGGCCGAAATCGACAAGGCCGTGCTCGACGCCTTGCTGCGCGGTCTCGGCACCGATTTCTTTTCCGGCATGAAAGCCAATGTCGCCGGTCTCACATCGCGGCTCGCGCCCGATCTCGGCGCCGATGACATCGCGACTTTCCTTGCCAGCCGAGAACGACTTCCGCGCGTCGCGCTGCGCCACACCGTCGGCCTCGATGATGTCATCGAAGGCGAGGGCGGTGTCGCCGATCCCGCGGAGAACAGCGGCGCGCGCTACTTCAAGCTGAAGATGAATGGCGATCCCGAAGCGGATGCCAGGCGCCTGACACGTATCGGCAACGCGCTGGCGACGCTGCCCTACGATTATCAGGTCACGCTCGACGCCAATGAGCAATATGCCGATCTCCAAGCGCTCTGCACGCTCGTCGATCGCCTCGACAAGGATGCCGCGCTTACGCCGATCGCATCAAAATTGCTCTATATCGAGCAGCCGATGCCGCGTGATATCACGCGCGAACAGCCGCTTGGTCTGCTCAGCTCGCGTTCCTTCATCATCGACGAAGCCGATGACAGCTGGGACGCGTTCCCCGCTGCGAAGGAACTCGGCTATCGCGGCATTTCCTCAAAATCCTGTAAGGGCTTTTACAAGTCCATCGCCAATGCGACGCGTGCCGCCGCATGGAGCGCGCAGGGCACGCCGCATGTCATCACCGGCGAGGATCTGACCTGCCAGGCTGGCCTCGGCGTGCAGCAGGATCTCGCGCTCGGCGCGCTGATCGGCGTGACCCATGCCGAGCGCAACGGCCATCATTACGTCGATGGCTTTGGCTTTGCGCCCGCAGGCGAGGCCGAAGCCTTCCTCAACGCCCATCCCGATCTCTACAGCCGCGATGAGGATTTCATCCGGCTGCAGGTCACCAACGGCGATCTCGTCACGGGATCGCTCACCGCTCCCGGATTTGCATCCGGCGCACATCCGGACTGGACGGCGCTTGCGCCGCTCGCAGTCCCCCAAACTAAAGTCCTCTAGGAGTCCTGACTATGGCTGTCCACCGCCTCGGCATTATCATGAACGGCATCACCGGCCGTATGGGTCTCAACCAGCACCTGATCCGCTCGATCGTCGCGATCCGCGCCCAGGGCGGCGTCACGCTGAAGAACGGCGACCGCATGATGCCGGATCCGATCCTGGTCGGCCGCAATGCCGAGAAGATCGAAGGCCTGGCCAAGCGGTTCGGTATCGAGCGCTGGACCACCGATCTCGACAAGGCGCTGCAGGATCCGAACGACACCATCTTCTTCGACGCCGCCACCACCCAGGCGCGTCCGGGCCTGCTGCAGAAGGCGATCGCCGCCGGCAAGCACATCTATTGCGAGAAGCCGATCGCGACCAATCTCGCGGAAGCCCTCGACGTCATCAAGGTCGCCAACGCCAAGGGCCTCAAGCACGGCACCGTGCAGGACAAGCTGTTCCTGCCGGGCCTCAAGAAACTCGCGATGCTGCGTGACTCCGGCTTCTTCGGCCGCATGCTCTCGGTGCGTGGCGAGTTCGGCTACTGGGTGTTCGAAGGCGACTGGCAGGAAGCCCAGCGCCCGTCCTGGAACTACCGCGCCGAAGACGGCGGCGGCATGATCCTCGATATGGTCTGCCACTGGCGCTACGTGCTCGACAACCTGTTCGGCGAAGTCGAGAGCCTGACCTGTCTCGGCACCACCGATATCCCGGCGCGCTGGGACGAGCAGGGCAAGGAATACAAGGCGACCGCCGACGACAGCGCCTATGCCACCTTCAAGCTGAAGGGCGGCGTCATCGCCCACATGAACATGTCCTGGGCCACCCGCGTCTATCGCGATGACCTCGTCACCTTCCAGGTCGATGGCACCCATGGCTCGGCCGTGGCCGGTCTCACCGAATGCATGATCCAGGCCCGTCAGGCCACGCCGCGTCCGGTCTGGAATCCCGACGAGAAGCGCACCCACGATTTCTACGGCGACTGGCAGAAGGTCCCGGACAATGCCGTCTATGACAACGGCTTCAAGGAACAGTGGGAAATGTTCATCCGTCACGTCTGCGAGGACGCGCCGTATAAATATACGCTGCTCGAAGGCGCCAAGGGCGTGCAGACGGTGGAAGCCGCGTTGCAGAGCTGGAAGGAGCGTCGCTGGGTCGACGTTCCCGCACTCAAGGTCTGAGGTCTCGTCATGAACAAGCCAGTCCAGTCCACCACCGGCTCATCGCTGTCGCTGAAACTGCCGACCGCCGATCGCAGCATCGAGACCTATCGTCTCGCCGCCTCGCGTTCGTTCCCGGCAAAGCTCAGCGGCACGCTCAATCGCGTCGCCTTCTCGGCGGCGCATGTGGTGGCCGATCCGCTCGCCGAATGCGATCCGTGGCTCAATCAGGCGATCGATTGGGACAAGACCATCGCATTCCGTGAGCATGTGTGGGATCTCGGCCTCGGCGTCGCCGAAGCCATGGACACCGCGCAACGCGGCATGGGTCTGGACTGGCCGACCTCGCTCGAACTCATCACGCGTTCGGTTGCGGCTGCGAAGCCGCGCAACGGCCTCGTGTTCTCCGGCGCCGGTACCGATCACCTCGCGGTGGAAGATGCCAAGTCGATCGATGACGTCATCAAGGCTTACGAGCAGCAGTTCGAAGCCATCGAGAAAGTCGGCGGTCGCATCATCCTGATGGCGTCGCGCGCGCTGGCCAAGCTCGGCAAGAATGCCGATGACTACGCCAAGGTCTATGACCGCATCCTGTCGCAGTCGCAGAACCCGGTGATCATCCACTGGCTCGGCGACATGTTCGATCCCGCGCTTTCAGGTTACTGGGGCACGTCGGATCTGGGCCAAGCGATGGACACCGCCACCGATGTCATCAATCGCAACGCCGCCAAGGTCGATGGCGTCAAGATCTCGCTGCTCGATGCGCAGCGCGAGATCGACATGCGTCGTCGCCTCGTGCCCGACGTGAAGATGTATACCGGCGACGACTTCAACTATGCCGAACTGATCGCCGGCGACGACAAGGGTTATTCCCACGCGCTGCTTGGCATCTTCGATGCCATCGCGCCGGCCGCATCCTATGCGCTGTCGCGTCTCGCAGCGGGTGACGAGGCCGGCTTCCATGACTTGCTCGGCCCCACGGTGCCGCTGTCGCGTCACATCTTCAAGGCGCCGACACGCTTCTACAAGACCGGCATTGTCTTCATGGCCTATCTCAACGGCCATCAGGATCATTTTACGATGATCGGCGGCCAGGAGAGTACCCGCTCGACCCAGCATCTCGCCGAACTGTTCAGGTTGGCCGACAAGGCCGGCCTGCTCGCCAATCCTGAGCTGGCTGTGGCGCGCATGAAGTCGGTCATGGCCACGCGCGGGATCGATGCCTGATCATGCGTGACTTTTCCAAGGACCATCGCTGGCTGTCGCTGAACACGGCGACCGTCCGCAAGCAGGGCGATTTCGTTGCGATTGCCGAGGCCTGTGCCCGCCACAAGATCCGCGGCGTCTCGCCCTGGCGCGATCAGGTCGCCCATGTCGGCCTCGACCGCGCCGTGAAGGCGGTGAAGGACCACGATCTCGAACTGTCCGGCTATTGCCGCGGCGGCATGTTCGTCGCCGATGCCGCGCATCGTCAGGCCGAGCGCGACGACAACAAACGCTGTGTCGATGAAGCCGTGGCGCTGGGCTCGCCTTGCATCGTGCTCGTGGTCGGTGGCCTGCCGCAGTATTCGCGGCCGGGCAGCGTGACGTCGAAGGACATCATCGATGCCCGCAACCAGGTCGACGACGGCATCGCCGCCATGTTGGACTATGCGAAGCAGGCCAAGATGCCGCTCGCCATCGAGCCGCTGCATCCCGCTTACGCCGCCGACCGGGCCTGCGTGAACACCACGGAGCAGGCGCTCGACATCTGCGACCGCCTCGATCCCAACCGCACCGGCATGCTCGGCGTTGCTCTCGATGTCTATCACATCTGGTGGGACCCGCAGATGCTCGGCCAGATCGAACGGGCCGGGCAGGATCGCCTCCACGCATTTCACGTCTGCGACTGGCTGGTGCCGACCAAGGACATCCTCAACGACCGCGGCATGATGGGCGACGGCGTGATCGACATCAAGGCCGCGCGTGCAGCTGTGGAAGCGCAGGGTTTTGCCGGTTACTCCGAGATCGAGATCTTTTCGGAGCACTGGTGGAGCAAGCCGATGGACGAGGTGCTGCAGACCTGCATCGAACGGCACAAGACGGTGGTGTAGGACACGTGCTCTTTCCTCTCCCGCTTGCGGGGGAGGGCAATCGCATATGGTTTCTGAGCGATAAAGATTGTGCTCGGCCTGCATGGTTCGAGACACCCGCTTCGCGGGCTCCTCACCATGAGGGGCGTCTATAGCGCCATACTCTTCCCTCATCCTGAGGAGCGGCCTACTTAGGCCGCGTCTCGAAGGATGGCCGCAAGCTGTTTGTGCAGCCATATGCGCTTCGCCTGCGCTTGCTGGAGACGGGACGTGAGCGCCGACGAAGGCGGGAAGACAAGCCGATACCGGTTGCTGCTTACTGATGCACCGCTATAGTCTCGCTTTGATCCTTCCCCTCGCGCGAGACTGTTCATGACCATGCCAATTCCGGTCTTCGATGGCCATAACGACGTCCTGCTGCGTCTCTACCAGTCGTCATCGGCCGATCCCGTCGCCGATTTTCTAGCCGGCGAGCGGGCAGGGCATATCGATCTTGTCAAGGCCAAAGCGGGATCATTCGCCGGCGGACTGTTCGCAATGTATTCGCCGGCCGCCGAAAAGACCGATGGTTTCTTCGACGCCATGAAGGGCGGCGCATATGCCGTACCGCTGCCAACGCCCTTGACGCTCGAACAGGCGCGGAAATCGGTGGAGGGTGAGCTCGCCATCCTGCTCCGGCTGGCGCGCGCGTCGCAAGGCGCGGTGGCGATCTGCACGACGACCGCCGAGATCCGCGCCGTCATGGCGCGCGGTGCGCTCGCGGTGGTGCTCCATCTCGAGGGCGCGGAAGCCATCGATGCTGATTTCAGGTTTCTCGAAATCCTGTATGCGGCCGGCCTGCGTTCGATCGGGCCGGTATGGAGCAGGAGCAACATCTTCGGCCACGGCGTCCCATTTCATTTTCCCGCCGGCCCTGATCTCGGCGACGGTCTTACCGCGGCCGGCGAGCGGTTGATCGCGGCCTGCAACGACATGAAGATCATGGTCGACCTGTCGCATATCACCGAAAAAGGGTTCTGGGATGTGGCGCGCCTGAGCAAGGCGCCGCTGGTCGCCACGCATTCCAATGCGCATGCGCTGTGTCCGTCGCCGCGCAATCTGACCGACCGGCAACTCGCCGCGATCCGCGATACGCAAGGCATGGTCGGCCTCAACTTCGCCACCTGCTTCCTGCGACCGGACGGCAGCATGAGCGCCGATACGGATATCGGGCTGATGGTCGCGCAGATCGATTATCTGATGACGAAGGTGGGCGAGGATCACGTCGGTTTGGGATCGGATTTCGACGGCGCCGTGGTGCCGAGCGCCATTGGCTCGGCCGCCGGCCTGCAGGCTTTGTTCGCAGCCTTGCGGAATAGGGGATATTCCGAAGCCGTATTGACGAAGCTCGGATCGACCAACTGGCTCGATCTGCTGCAACGGACAATTGGCTGAGGGCGTCGATGGAATGAGTGCTCAAGACCTGAGCGGCAAAAGACGATGGTGTGGTTAGGCGCGCCGCTGCCAATGGTCTCCCTCCCCGGAGCGAAGCGAATGGGGAGGGTGGCGCGTAGCGTCGGGTTGGGTCTCTCCCCGCGGTAGGACGGAGTTTGGGGAGAAGCCCCACCCGTCTCGATGCTCGCTGAACGCTCGCCTCGATCCATCCTCCCCACGGCGCCGCTTGGGGGAGGGATCAGAGGAGCGCTTCACACCATCGCGAAGCGCAGCTTCGTGACACGGCGGCTGTAATTGCGGGCTACGCTTTATCCATCCGGCTTACCTCGTCGCCTTGCAAGTGCGCCCTCCAGCAATCCGATCAGACTCGTCCCCAAATCCTCTGCTGTCTTGATTGTGATGGAGGCGGCGTAATAGCGGGCCACGTCAAAACCGATGCCGAGGGCAAACAACTCGATCTCTCCCTTGCTCTCGAGATCGGCGATCACCTCCTGCAAATGTGCAACTAGAATATCGGGGTCGTTTGCGAGTAGCGTGGAATCATCGACTGGCGCTCCGTCGGAGATCACGACGATGATCTTGCGCTTCTCTGGGCGAGCCAGGAGGCGCTCGGACGCCCAGATCAATGCTTCGCCGTCGACGTTCTCTTTCGGCAGGTCCGGCCGCAGCATCTGTCGAATGTTCCATGCCAGACGCGCTGCCTTGCTGTCATCGGCAGATCGATAGATGATGTGGAGTAATTCGCACAGCCGCCCCGGCGCTTTCGGGCGAAACCACCACTTCCAGAACTGCCTTGGATGTCCGCCTCTCCACGAGACTGTCGTGAAGCCGAGTATCTCGACCCGGTAGTCGAGATGGCTCAGAAAATCCTGCGCAATATCGACGGCTGCGGCGGCCAGCAACATCGATTGCCCGCGCATTGAGCCGGACTGATCCACCAGGAGGGTGATCACCGTATCGGCGCGATCATTGTCAGTCGTCACACCTCTCAATCGCTCGGATGCAGCCAGTGCATCAAGGTGGACGCGCATGTTCCAATCCATCAGACCTGTTTGAAAAATGTCACCGGCTTTCTCCAGAACGACTTTCGCTTCCGCGGAAAGCGGACCGAGCACGCTGTCGAGTTGATCGGCTGTGACGATGCGGTCGAACGCGCGCGTGTAAATGCGATAGCCTTGGTGTGTCGCTGACGCCGCCATCGCGGTCCCCCTGACGATCCGTGATTGCATCCTTAAGTTGCTGTACGTTAGTTCATGATTTGTTCTTGACAAGATGTTTCTTTCAGGAATATCCTCCGTCCCGCTTCATTCGTGAGGGGCGCTTCATGAGGCGTCATTGAGCGGGATGAAGCGCGGCGCCTGCGGGCAGGGGAGGACGTACCTCCTGCACTCGGGTGGTTGAGGGTCACCGTCCGACCCCACTACGGGGGTCTGCCGCTAGCGCGGCTGGACGCGGTGCGGGTGAAGGCAGGGAAACCTGTCGGATGGCTCCAATGGGAGCGCCCAGTACCCGGAAGAACGGTCCTTCGGCCAATGAAACGTCGCGGTGGCACGCCGTAAGGCGTTGCGCGGTCGCGGTTTTGTCGGCGATCCGGCAAGACGGGCTGCGTCAGTCCCACCACCTCGCGCCTTGCGGCGTGCTGCCTCCCCTCATGTCGCGAGGGGAGGAATACCTCACCCCTCGGACGCTTCGGCGCCGCGAGATCGCTGCACTGTGTCTCCTCCGCTACCACCCCCGGTAATTCCCCTGACGCGACGCACCAATTCATTGACAGGAACCAAGGTGAGCGCTTACTCACGCCGCTATGACGACTCTCCGCATGACCCATGATCTCCGGCGCGAACTGATCCTCTCAGCCGCGAAGCGCTGCTTTGCGCATAACGGTTTTGCCGGCACCACAACCAAGAGCGTGGCCGCGGCGGCGTCGATTTCGGAGGGGCTGCTGTTCAAGCATTTCCCCACCAAGTCGGCGCTTTATGCCGAGATCCTGGCCGAGGAGTGCAAGGCCGATCCGGGGCTGAACCAGTTGCTGGATCTGCCGCCGTCGACAGAGACGCTGGTGATCCTGATCCGCGAAATGGTGCGGCACTTTCTCGATATCGCACGCGAGCGCGACGATGATGAGGAAGCGCAGCGCCTGCGCCTGGTCACCATCAGCTATCTCAATGACGGCGAATTCGCGCGCCTGATGCATGAGAAAATCGAGGGCATCATCGGCTCGGCTTTCGTCGCGGCTTACGCGCAGGCGGTGAAAACCGGCGATGCACGCGCCTCGTCGCAGGCGCCGATGAATCTGTTCTGGTTCGCGCATCACGCGGCGATGACCACGTCGCTGTCGCTGCTGCCGACCGTGCCTTCGCTGTCTTACGGCAAGGCCGAAAGCCTCGATCTGCAACTCACCGAATTCATCCTTCGCGGGATCGGACTGAACGACGATGCCATCGCATCGCATATACACCGCGCGCTGCCGCCAGAACTGATGCAGGCCGCTGCGACCACGACAGAAAGCGCATAAGATGACCATGACCCAAAATCCGCACACCGCGCAGCAACAGCCGATCGGCGACAAGCCGCGCAAGAAGCCGCGTACGCTGAAGTGGTTCATCATCATTGGCGGCCTGCTGGTGCTGCTCGTTGTCGCCATTGTCGGCTTCAACGCGTTCCGCAATCACATGATCAAGCAGTTCTTCGCCACCATGAAGCAGCCGCCGATCAATGTGAGCATCGCGGAAGCGAAGTCCGAAGTGGTGCCGAACCTGATCGGCGCCGTCGGCGATCTCGCCGCCGTGCATCAGGTCAATGTCTCCTCCGACGTCAATGGCCGCGTCACCGAGATCATGTTCGAGGCAGGTGCGACCGTGAAGAAGGGCCAGCCGCTGGTGCAGCTGTTCGATGGTCCGGATCAGGGTGACCTCGCCAATTTCAAGGCGCAGGCCAATGTGGCCAAGCTTAATCTCGATCGCGCGCGTCAGTTGCTGGAGCGTCAGGTCGGGCCGCAATCCACCGTGGACAGCGCGCAGGGCATCTATGACCAGGCACAGGCCGGCATCGCCAAGACCGAAGCGACGATCTCGCAGAAGCTGGTGCGCGCCGCCTTCGACGGCGTGCTCGGCACGCGCCGCATCGAAGTCGGCCAGTATCTCACCGCCGGCACGCAGATCGTGTCGCTGACGGATCTGTCGGCGGTCTATGCCAATTTCACCGTGACCGAAAAGGATTCCGGCAAGCTCAAGGTCGGGCAGATCGTGCGCATCAAGGTCGACGCCTATCCGGGCCGTACGTTTGAAGGCAAGCTGACGACGATCGAGCCGCAGATCTCGGCCGATACGCGTAATATCCGCGTGCAGGCGACGATCCAGAATCCCGAAGGCATCCTGAAGCCCGGCATGTTCGCGACGACGACGGTCGTGCTGCCGGAGAAGCCGGCTGTCGTGACCGTGCCGGAAACCGCGGTCGACTACACGCTCTATGGCGACAGCGTCTATGTGATCCAGGAAAAGAAGCTCGACGACGGCAAGACCGAACTGCACGCCATCCGCACCTTCGTGCGCACCGGCGACCGCATCGATGGCCGCGCGGTCATCACGCAGGGCGTGAAAGCGGGCGACCGTGTCGTCGCCGTCGGCCAGCTCAAGCTGCAGTCGGGCGCTTTGGTGCAAATCTCGTCGGATCCGCCGCCGAAGATTCCCGCGCAGCCGCCGCTGAATTAAGACCGGGAGCACACACGCATGTCCTTCACGGATATCTTCATCAAGCGCCCCGTGCTCGCGGTGGTGGTCTCGCTGCTGATCCTTCTGATCGGCTTCAAGGCGGCCACCAGCCTGCCGATCCGGCAGTATCCGAAACTCACCAACACCGTGATCACCATCACCACGGTGTATCCCGGCGCGTCGCCGGACCTGATGCAGGGCTTTATCACCACGCCCATCGAGCAGGCCGTCGCGGCTTCCGAAGGCATCGACTACATGACCTCGGCCTCGACCCAGGGCCAGAGCCTGATCTCGGTCTATATCAAGCTCAATGTTGATCCGAACGCCGCGCTCACCGAAGTGCTGTCGAAGGTCAACTCGGTCAAATATCTGATCCCGCGTGAAGCCAACGACCCGGTGATCCTGAAGTCCACCGGCGAAACCACCGCGATCATGTATCTCGGCTTCTCCAGCGATGAACTCTCGGGTTCGGCGATCTCCGACTATCTGACGCGCGCCGTGCAGCCGGTGCTGTCAACGGTGGACGGCGTGGCCAATGCCGAAATCCTCGGCGGCCAGACCTTTGCCATGCGCCTGTGGCTCGATCCGCTGCGCATGAACGGCCGCGGCGTGTCGTCCGATGACGTCGTCGCCGCCATCCGCGCCAACAATTTTCAGGCGGCAGCGGGGCAAACGAAGGGCTACTACATCGTCTCCAACGTCGCGGCGAACACCGACTTGCAGAATGTCGGCGAATTCAAGCGGATGATCATCAAGGCGAAGGATGGCGGTTTCGTCCGCATGGAGGACATCGCCACCGTCGAACTGGCCGCGCAGAGCACCGACGCATCGGTGGCCTTCTCGGGCGAGCGCGCCATTTTCATCGGCGTGAAATCGACGCCGCTCGGCAATCCCTTGAACATCGTCAAGGGCGTGCGCGAGCTGTTCCCCGAACTCGAGCGCAACCTGCCGCCGTCGCTGAAGATGAAGGTGGCCTACGACTCGACCAAGTTCATCACCTCGTCCATCGAGGAGGTGCGCAATACGCTGATCGAAGCGGTGGTCATCGTCGTGGTCGTCATCTTCCTGTTCCTGGCGTCGCTGCGTTCGGTCATCATTCCGGTGGTGACGATCCCGCTGTCGCTGATCGGCGTCTGCAGTCTCATGCTGATGGCCGGCTTCAGCTTCAACCTGTTGACGCTGCTGGCCATGGTGCTCGCCATCGGCCTCGTGGTGGACGACGCCATCGTGGTGGTGGAGAACATCCACCGCCATCTGGAGGAGGGCAAATCGCCGGTGCAGGCGTCGCTGGAAGGCGCGCGCGAAATCATCGGCCCGGTCATCTCCATGACCATCACGCTCGCGGCGGTCTATGCGCCGATCGGCTTTATCGGCGGTCTTACCGGCGCGCTGTTCCGCGAATTCGCCTTCACGCTGGCGGGCTCCGTGATCGTGTCGGGCGTCATCGCACTGACGCTGTCGCCCATGATGTGCTCCGTGCTGCTGAAGCAGGAAGAGCCCGGCTGGTTCGCCAAGAAGGTCGACAAGGTGTTCGGCGCGGTGACGCGCTGGTATGGCCGCCAGCTCGATCGCTCGCTCGATTATCGTCCGATCACCGCATTGTTCGCGGTGGTCATCCTCGGTCTCGTCGCCTTCATGTACATGAATACGAAGAAGGAGCTGGCGCCTGAGGAGGATCAGGGCATCCTGTTCGCCATCACCAAGGGGCCGAAATACGCCAATATCGACTACTCCGATTATTACGGAGAGAAGATGGACAAGGTGTTCGCCAAGTTCCCCGAGACGGACCTGCGCTTCATCATCAACGGCATCAACGGCCCGAACAACGGCATCGCCGGCATGCTGCTGAAGCCGTGGGACGAGCGCAAGCGCTCGACCAACCAGCTCAAGCAGCCGGTGCAGGACGAACTGAGCAAGATCGAGGGTGTGAACGCCTTCGCCTTCAATCTTCCGGCTCTGCCGGGCGGTCCTGGCGGTCTGCCGATCCAGATGGTGATCAACACCGTCGGCAGCTTCCAATCCGTCTATGAGGAGATGGTGAAGCTGAAGGCGTCCGCGCAGAAGAGCGGCATGTTCATCGTCACCGACAGCGATCTCGACTTCAATCAGCCGGTGGTGCGCGTGAGCGTGGACCGGTCGAAGGCGAACGATCTCGGCGTCACCATGCAGAGCATCGGCAATTCGCTGGCGGTGCTGCTGGGTGGCAACTACATCAACCGCTTCAATCTCGAAGGGCGTTCCTATCAGGTGATCCCGCAGGTCCCGCGCGCCATGCGCATCTCGCAGGATTCACTGGCCAACTACTATGTGCCGACCGCGACGGGCCAGCAGGTTCCGCTGTCCACACTGGTGAAGGTGGAAACGGGGACTAATCCGAACGCGCTGTCGCATTTCAACCAGCTGAATTCGGCGACCTTCCAGGCCGTGCCGATGCCGGGCGTGACGGTCGGTCAGGCGGTGGATTTCCTCGAGGCGGAGGCGAAGAAGCTGCCGGCGGGCTTCAATCACGACTATCTCGCCGATAGCCGTCAATATGTGCAGGAAGGCAACCAGCTCGCGGTGGCGTTCGGCTTCGCGCTGATCATCATCTTCCTGGTGCTGGCGGCGCAGTTCGAGTCGATCCGCGACCCCCTGGTCATCATGATCTCGGTGCCGATGGCGATTTCGGGTGCGTTGATCCCGCTGTTCTTCGGCGTGGCGACGATCAACATCTACACCCAGGTCGGTCTGTTGACGCTGGTCGGCCTGATCTCGAAGCACGGCATCCTGATGGTGGAGTTCGCCAATGAGCTGCAGCTCAAGGAAGGTCTCGATCGCCGCTCGGCCATCGAGATGGCCGCCCGCGTTCGCCTGCGTCCGATCCTGATGACGACAGCGGCGATGGTCACCGGCCTCTTGCCGCTGCTCACCGCCTCGGGTGCGGGGGCGGCGAGCCGCTTCTCCATCGGCCTCGTGGTCGTGGCCGGCATGCTGATCGGCACGCTGTTCACGCTGTTCGTGCTGCCCGCGGTCTATGTGGCCATCGCCACGGATCACCGCGCCGGCAAGGAAAGCGAACGCGCCAAAGAGATCGCGGACTTCGACATGAAGCACGCAAAGACCACGTGACGCATTGGGTCTCGCAACGCTGAGCTTGCAGGGCCAGATGGATTGAGGTTGGATGGCGGATCGGCAATGTCGATCCGCCATTTCTTTTGAGGCGGACGCCCCCCGGAGGAGCCCCCCTCGATGACGCGCGATTTCACCGCCGGCAACTATCGTTACATTCCCGCGCTATTTCAGTATTCGAGCGGCGCTGCAGCACTGCCCGATTACGAGATCGAGCGCGTCCGCTTCGATACATGGTTGCCTCTCGGGGAAGGCTTTGCGCGCATCGCCGATTACATCCGCGCTGCAGGAAGACCGCTCACGTCATTCTGTGCCTGCGAATTGCGTTCGCCTGCGGTCGTCGATGAAGCCGGCTTTCGCACATTTAACGAACACTATGTGAAGACGCTCGCCGAATGGGGTCTCTTCGACGGCACCAACAATCCCGTCGCACGCAGCAATGTCTGTCTCGAAATCGATCCGCCGAGCGAACCGTCGTTCTACGCATTCTCGTTCGTGCGGGAAGCAAAAGGCGCGGGACCAAGCTTCGTGATCGCCGGCGGTGCCGAAGCGCGCAGTGGTCCCGGCACATATCCGGAGCGCATCGTGCGCTATCGCGAAACTTCGGCGGATGCCTTGCGCGAGAAAGCGCGCATGACGATGAATACGATGGAAGAGCGCCTCGGCGCATTCGGCTTCGGCTGGAAGGATACGACGGCGACACAGGTCTATACGGTGCAGGATTTTCACCCGGTCGTCGCCGATGAGCTGGTGAAGCGTGGCGCCGCACGCCAGGGCATGACCTGGCATTTTGCACGACCGCCGGTGGTCGATCTCGAATTCGAGATGGATACGCGACGCGTGATGCGGGAGATCGTAATTTAATCTCAGCCCCTCATGGTGAGGAGGCGCGAAGCGCCGTCTCGAACCATGAGCTGCTTGGCTCTGAGCGTACCACCATCCTTCGAGACGCGCGCTTTGCGCGCTCCTCGGGATGAGGGCGGAGTTTAGGCGGCTCTTGCCGACGCGCTCAAATGCGCCGCCACGATGCGCAAATCCTCAACGAAATTCGCATATTCACGCAGCCTTGCATCCTCATCCGGCAATCGCAGCAAATAGGACGGATGCACGGTCACGAGCACGCGCGTGCCGTCCTCCAGATCGATCACGCGGCCGCGCGTCTTGCCGACCGGCATGATCTTGCCGAACACGCTCTGCGCAGCTGTTGCGCCCATCGCGACGACAAGCTCCGGTTTCACCAAAGCCTTTTCGCGCTCATACCAAGGCCGACACGCCTTGATCTCAGGCGTCGCCGGTTTCTGATGCAGCCGGAATTTGCCACGTGGCACGAATTTGAAATGCTTCACCGCATTGGTGACATAGACCTTGTCGCGAATGATGCCGGCTTCCTTCAACGCCTTGTCGAGCATCTGGCCGGCCGGACCGACAAATGGCTTTCCGGCCAGGTCTTCCTTGTCGCCGGGCTGTTCGCCGACCATCATCACCGAGGCCTGTTTCGGCCCTTCGCCGAACACGGTCTGGGTCGCATCCTTCCAGAGCGCACAGGCGCGGCAATCGGCGGCCTCATCGCGTAACGCGGTGAGGCTGTTGTCGTTCGAAGGCTCTGCCGAAGCCGTGGTGTGTGACCTGGCCATGATGTCCTCGCGACGCTGCGGCTTCTTCGGCTCCAGCGCTTCCGCGGCAATCATTTCGCCCGTAACTCGTTCCGCCTTCTCGATCAGCGGCTTGATCAGCGCCGCTTCGGGCAGATTGCGCCAGTACTTCTTCGGCATCTCCTTCTGCATCGCCTTGGTCTTCAAGCGCGCCGGATTGAAGATGTTGGCGTAATAGGTCAGCCAGACCTCCTCGAGCCGATCGCTCGATGGCGCCATGGATTTATCAACACCGGGCGAGAATGACACTGTGTGCCCGTCCCAATGCGCGCAGAGATCAGGCGTCAGGATCGACCACGCCATATCGGCAAAACGCCGCGCGAAAAACGGCGCCCCGAGTTCGACGATGTGATGTTCCGGCTCGAACCAGGCGACGAAATGCGATTTTGGCTCGCGTCCGATTTCGCGGAACCGCACGAAGGCATGCATCTTGTGCTCGTCGCGGCGGATCGCCTTGGCCATGCTTTCCAGTTTCGCGGTATCCGGATCGGTAGCGAGCTGCAGCAGGTCGTGATGGCTGCGTAGCCGCCACAACATACGATAGAGCAGGGCAAAGCGCTGGGGATCGCGGTGCAGGATGACGGATTTGGCGAGATCGACGAATTGCGCGGGAACGTTGAAGGTGCCGCGGACCTCGTTGAGCGGCGTATCATGTATGGCTGGAAACAGCTCCGGCTCATCGTCACCGGCAACGATCCAGGTCACATCCGCGGGCGCAACGCCATTCATTGCCAGCAGCCGCGCGGCCTTGCGCCAGCCGTCGAAATCGGTTTCGCCGTCGAGCGTGATGGTGTGCATTTATGATCCCTTGCAACAATCTCCGTCCTCATCCTGAGGAGCCGCAAAGCGGCGTCTCGAAGGATGCTGGCCTGGCACTTGTGGCCCATCCTTCGAGACGCCGCGCGATGCGCGGCTCCTCAGGATGAGGGCGGAGTGTGTTGCGCTTGCTAGAAAGCAAAGCCCAATTGCTTCGCCTTCGGCTTGAACCGCTCCGCCAGATTCGCGCTATCGAGCAGCGCGGTTGTCGGCCGGTGATCGGGAAGAACGATAAACGGCAGCGCCTTGTTCCGCGGGATATGCAGGGCTGCAAGATCGCCCACGCGGATCGATGAAATCCGCCGCGTCTCGATGATCCGCTGCACGGCGCGCGCACCAAAACCGGGCACGCGGAGCAGGTCCTCGCGGCTGGCGCGGTTGATGTCGAGCGGGAAACGGTCGCGATGGCGCAGCGCCCAGGCGAGTTTCGGATCCATGTCCAGCGACAGCATGCCGTCATTGCCAGCCACGATCTCGTCGGCATCGAAGCCGTAGAAGCGCATTAGCCAGTCGGCCTGATACAGCCGATGCTCGCGCATCAGGGGCGGCGCGCGCAGCGGCAGCGAACGGCTGGCATCGGGGATCGGGCTGAAGGCCGAGTAATAGACGCGCTTGAGATTGTAGGAGCCATAGAGATTGGCTGAGGTCTTGATGATGGTGGCGTCATTGGCGCTGTCGGCGCCGACGATCATCTGCGTGCTCTGGCCCGCTGGCGCAAAACGCGGCGCAGTTCGGCCGCGCGGCGTCGGTTTGGCGCCCTCGCGTGCTTCATCCAGCTTCAGCCGCAAACGTCCCATCGTGCGGCGGATCGCACGCACGTCCTTTTCCGGCGCCAGTTGCTTCAGGCTGCCTTCATCGGGCACCTCGATATTGATCGAGAGCCGATCCGCATATTTGCCGGCCTCGGTAATCAGTGCCTCATCCGCTTCCGGAATGGTCTTCAGATGAATGTAGCCGCGAAAGTGATGCTCTTCGCGCAGTTTGCGCGCGACGGCGACCACTTGCTCCATCGTGTAATCCGCGCTGCGGATGATGCCCGATGAGAGAAACAAGCCCTCGATGTAATTGCGTCGATAGAAATCCAGCGTCAGCTGCACCACTTCATCCACGGTGAAGCGCGCCCGCGTCACATTGCTGGAGGCGCGGTTGACGCAATAAAGGCAATCGTAATTGCAGGCATTGGTGAGCAGGATTTTCAGCAGCGAGATGCAGCGGCCATCCGGCGCATAGGAATGACAGATGCCCATGCCTGCATCGGTCGAACCCATGCCCTTGCCGTCGCGGGAATCCCGCTTCTCGGTGCCGCTCGATGCGCAGGAAGCATCGTATTTGGCGGCATCCGCAAGGATCTCCAGCTTGCGCTTCACGTCCATTCCAAATCCTTTCAAGTCCGCCGCAAAAATTTGGGTCGCGGTCCCCATCACAACCAAGTGGTTGTGATCCCCATACGCCCGCAAAATTTGAAACGCGGCCGCAATGATCCGATTGACTCAGCCGAGCCTCTGGGCGTTATATAGAACGTATCATGAACAAATGAGCCAGTCACGGGTTCATTGAAAACCCGTCACTGGCAAAGATTTTGAGGAGCGGCGCATGATCGGCGCACGCACGGACACGCTTGCGCGCCTTCGCGGCAGCATCGAACGGATCGAAGGGCATGAAGATACCACGCGCCTCGATCGCGTGGCGCTCGGCCATGCCGAAGCGGATGAGGTGCTGCAAGGCGGCCTCATCAGCGGAACCCTCCATGAGGTGTTTGCGCTGGAGACACGGCAGGTTGGCGCCGCCACAGGCTTTGTCGCCGGCATCGCCCAGCGCCTGAGCAAGAGCAAGCCGCTGCTCTGGATCCGGCAGGATTTTGTCGCCCGCGAAGCAGGTGGCCTGTCGATGAGCGGGCTCAATGAACTCGGCCTCGATCCGCGCCGCATCGTGCTGGTGCAGGCGGCCGATCACGAGATGGCGCTGCGCGTCGGCGCCGATGCACTGGCCTGTGATGCGCTCGGCGCCGTGGTGCTCGACCTGTGGGGCGAGGTGCGCGCCTTCGATCTCGTCGCCAGCCGCAAATACACGCTGGCTGCGCAAAATTCCGGCGTCAGCTGCGTGATGCTGCGCACCTCCGCTTTGCCAATAGTGAGCACGGCGGAGACGCGCTGGGTGGTGCAGGCCGCGCGTTCGCCGCCGACAGCGCCATGGGAAGCCTGGGGCGCACCGATCCTCGACACGCAGCTTGTTCGCAATCGCCATGGCCAGACCGGCCGATGGATCATGGAATGGAAATGTGATGAGTGCCTTTTCCGTGAGACGGCGCATTCTCAGCCTGTGGCTGCCGCGCCTGCCGACCGACCGCATCAGGCGCCAGCGCGCCCGCAGCGGCGCGTTGCACGACGCGCATAGACCGCTGATATCAGCCGCCAAGGAGAGCAATGCCTGGCAGATCACGGCGGTAAACGATGCGGCAGCAAAGCTCGGCCTCGAGATCGGCCTGCCGCTCGCCAATGCGCGCGCGGTGTGTCCTGATATCGATGTCTGCGATGCCGATCCCGTCGCTGATGCCGAGTTGCTGAACGCCATCGCCGACTGGTGCGATCGCTTCACGCCACTGGTCGCGCTCGATGCGCCGCACGGCCTGTTTCTCGACATCACCGGCTGCGCGCATCTGTTTGGCGGCGAGGCCGGCTTGATGGACCAACTCTGCGCCACGCTGACCAAGCAGGGCTTTATCGTCAGCGCCGCGATCGCCGGCACCTCGGTCTGTGCGCGCACGCTCAGTCGTCACCGGCATGGCCGCATCGTTGCGGCCGGTGATGAGGCGAGGGCCGTAAAACCATTGCCCCTGCATCCGCTCGGCGCCGATGAGGCGATCATTCGCGGGCTGCGTCGCGCCGGCCTCAAGACCATCGGCGATGTCGCCGCACGCGGCCGTGCCGAAATCACCGCGCGTTTTGGCGCAGCTTTTACGGCGTTGCTGGAAGCGGCACTCGGGCAGGGCGACAGCCCGATCAGCCCGCGAAAGCCGCTGCCGGATTACATCGTCGAGAAACGCTTCCCCGAGCCGATCGCGACCGACACCGTCATCACGGCAACGCTGACGTCACTGGCCGGCATGCTGATCGCCGCGATGGACAAGCAGGGCAAAGGCGCGCGCCATCTCCAAGCAGCCTTCTTCCGCACCGATGGTGTGGTGCGCGTGATCACGGCGCAGACCGGGCAGGCGGTGAACCGCGTCGAGGTCGTCGACCGTCTCTTTCGCGAGCGCCTCGACGCCATCGCCGACCCGCTCGATCCCGGTTTCGGCTTCGACATGATCCGGCTCTCGGCCAGCCACACCGAAGTGGTAGTGCAGCAGCAGAGCGATCTCGATAGCCGCGCCCAGGACAATGACGAGGTGATCGGCCTCGTCGATCGTCTCTCGGCACGGATCGGCCCGCGCCGTGTATTCGTGCATCTGCCGGTGGATACGCATATCCCGGAGCGCGCGGCCGATCCGATGCCGGCGCAATGGGGCCTGATCGAAGCGTCTCTCGCGCCATGGCCGCTGCGCATCACCGGCGAACCGCCGCTGCGACCATTGCGTCTGTTCGAGCGGCCTGAGCCGATCGAAGTGGCGCTGGCCGAATTTCCTGACAAGCCGCCCAAATATTTCACATGGCGACGTGTCAATCACATCGTGCGCCGCGCCGAAGGTCCGGAGCGCATCGCCATGGAATGGTGGCGCACGCAGGAGCCACAGCCGACCCGCGATTACTTCCGCATCGAGGACGATATCGGGCAGCGGCTCTGGATTTTTCGCGATGGGCTTTACGGTGAAATCCTGGACGAGGAGGAAAAGCGCGTCGATCCGAAATGGTTCGTCCACGGGATGTTCGCATGACCATTCCGGCCTATGCCGAACTCGGCATCACCACCAATTTCTCGTTCCTGCATGGCGGCTCGCATCCGGAAAGCTATGTGCATCAGGCAAGCAAGATCGGTCTGCCGATCATCGGCATTGCCGATCGCAATACGCTGGCGGGCGTGGTGCGTGCCTATAGTGAGCTGGACAATAAGGATGTCGCGGATCCTCCGCGTCTGCTGATCGGTGCGCGTCTCGTCTTTATGGATGGCACGCCTGACATCATCCTTTATCCCCGGGATCGCGATGCTTATGGGCGGCTATGCCAGCTCCTCAGCCGTGGAAAGCTGAGGGCGGATAAAGGCGACTGTCATCTCACGCTGGCCGATCTGACCGATTTTGCCGAAGGGCAATTGTGCATCCTTTCTTTGCCGCATCGTTTCGACAAGGTCACGGCACTCAAAACGCTGGATCGTCTAACGCGCACATGTCCCGACAATGTCTGGCTCGCTGCGAGCTTCCTGCATCACGGTGACGACAAGCGGCGTCTTGCACGGCTCGAACGTATCGCAGGCACGGCCCGCGTACCGCTGATCGCGAGTAATGAGGTGCTGTATCACGCGTACAGCCAGCGACCCTTGCAGGATGTGCTGACCTGCATTCGCGAGAAGACGACGATCGACAAGGTCGGCCGTCGGCTGCAGGCCAATGCCGAGCGCCATCTCAAATCGGCATCCGAGATGGCGCGGCTGTTTCGCGATTATCCGGATGCCATTGCGGAGACGATCAGGTTTTCGGAGCGGATCAGCTTCACGCTCGCTCAGCTCAAATACCAGTATCCTGACGAACCCGTTCCGCCGGGAAAGACCGCGCAGGGGCATCTCGCAGACCTGACATGGGAAGGGTATCGCCGGCATTTTCCCAACACCGTTGATGAGGTTCTGGAAGCTACCTTGCGCAAGGAGCTCGCTCTGATCAGGGAGCTTAAATACGCCCACTATTTCCTGACCGTTCACGACATCGTCCAATATGCACGCAGCCAGAACATTCTCTGCCAGGGGCGTGGCTCGGCAGCGAATTCCGCCGTTTGCTACATGCTCGATATCACCTCGGTCAATCCTGCCGAAGTCGATCTCCTGTTTGAGCGGTTTATCTCCAAGGAACGCCTTGAGCCGCCGGACATCGATGTCGATTTCGAGCATGTCCGGCGTGAAGAGGTGATGCAATATGTCTATGAACGTTACGGCCGCCATCGCGCAGCAATCATTGCCACCGTCATTCATTATCGCCCGCGCTCGGCGATCCGCGATGTCGGCAAGGCGCTCGGGCTGACCGAAGACGTCACGTCATCGCTGGCCGACACCGTATGGGGAAGTTGGGGCAAGGGCCTCAACGAAATGCAGGTGAAACAGGCGGGGCTCGATCCGTCCAATCCGGCGATCGTACAGGCGGTTGCGCTGGCAACACAGTTGATCGAATTTCCGCGCCATCTCTCTCAGCATGTCGGCGGCTATGTCCTCACGCAGGATAATCTCGACACCTATGTGCCGATCGGAAATGCGGCGATGGATGATCGCACCTTCATCGAATGGGACAAGGACGATGTCGATGCGATGAAGATGATGAAGGTCGATGTGCTGGCTCTGGGCATGCTGACCTGCATTCGCCGCTGCTTCGAGCTGATCTTTCGGCACAAGGGGCTACGTTATGAGCTGAAGGATATCAAGTCGAAGGACGACGATCCCGTCTATCAGATGCTCCAGCGCGGCGAATCGCTCGGCGTCTTCCAGGTCGAGAGCCGCGCGCAGATGAACATGTTGCCGCGGCTAAAGCCACGAACATTCTACGATCTCGTCATCGAAGTTGCGATTGTGCGACCTGGTCCAATCCAAGGCAATATGGTGCATCCCTATTTGAAGCGAAGGGAGATGCGCGAAGAAGATATCGAATATCCTTTTCCGAAAGATGGCGAAAAAGACGAACTCAAGAATGTCCTGAAAAAGACCCGTGGCGTTCCGCTGTTTCAGGAACAGGCGATGCGCATCGCCATCGAGGCGGCCAAGTTTACCTCGGAAGAAGCCAATGGATTGCGACGTGCGATGGCGACGTTTCGCAATGTCGGGACTATCGGAAATTTCGAGGAGAAGATGGTCAATCAGATGATTGCGCGTGGTTACGATTCTGTCTTCGCCAAGAACTGCTTCGAGCAGATCAAGGGATTTGGCAGTTACGGCTTCCCTGAAAGCCACGCGGCGTCTTTCGCTCGGCTCGTCTACGTGTCGTCATGGCTGAAACACTATCACCCCGATGTCTTCTGCTGCGGTCTTTTGAATTCCCAGCCGATGGGGTTCTACGCGCCGTCGCAGATCGTGCAGGACGCACAAAAGAATCGTGTGGTGGTTCATTCCATCGATATAAGTCACAGCTATTCGCAAAATACGCTGGAGGATATTGGCGCGGAGTATCACGCCGTTCGTCTTGGTTTTCGCCAGATCGATGGTTTCAAGTGGGCCGATGCGGATGAGGAGCGCGAACGAAAGCGATTAGGCAGGAGGCCGGGTGAAGACTGGGGCGCCCGCATTGTCGCTGCGCGTGAGAAACGCGCCTTCACCACCCTCGAAGATTTTGCCCGCGACACCGCATTGCCGAAGCGCGCGCTGATCATGCTGGCTGATGCCGACGCATTTCGTTCCATCGGGCTTGATCGCCGCGCGGCCCTGTGGGCCGTGCGACGCATGCCGGACGACGTGGCGCTGCCGCTGTTCGAAGTGGCAACCGCACGCGAACTGTCCGATGAGAACGCGGCGCCGCTGCCGCAGATGCCACGTGCCGAAGAAGTTGTTGCGGATTATCAAACAATCCGGTTGTCGCTTAAAGGCCATCCGATGGAATTTTTGCGTACGATGTTTGCGGCGGAAAAGGTGATGACCTGCGCGACAGTTGCTGCGTCGCCGAACAACACGCCGGCCCGCTGTGCCGGCGTCGTGCTCGTGAGGCAGCGGCCCGGCAGTGCCAAGGGGGTGATCTTCATGACGCTGGAAGATGAGACCGGCATCGCCAATGTCGTGGTGTGGCCAAAGGTGATGGAGACATTCCGCAAGGAGGTGATGGGCGCACGGCTGATCTGGGTCGAGGGGCGCATCCAGAGCAGCAAGGAAAACGTCGTGCACCTCGTCGCCGAACGGCTGGTGGATCGATCGGACGAGCTGAAATTCCTCGCCAATGATGCGCTCGGATCACCGCGCCGCATGCTGCCAGGTCCTGAACCGCTCAATGACGATCGCCGCGAACATCCCGACAATCCCGCCCAGCGCATCCGCCATCCGCGCGACGTCCGGATTCTGCCGCGCTCGCGGGACTTTCACTGACCTCGTTCAGCAACCGTTCAGCCGTTGACCTGCACGATGCGAATACGGTCTGCTGGGACGCACCAGCCACCGTCCTTCAGGCTCAACATAATGCAGACGCCGCGCGCAATTCTTGCCGAGCTGTGGACCGATCTGGGCGGTGATCGCACCGCGCTGGAGCGCGTCACGCTGACCGGCGCGGAGCCGGCGCTGCCGTCCTCGTTCCGTACCGGTGCTGCCGCGCAGGTGTCGATCGCAGCCGCTGGTCTCGCTGCTGCCGAGATCTGGCGCGCGCGCAGCGGGCAGGCGCAGACCGTCAGCGTCGATATGCGTCACGCCGTCGTCGAATGCCGCAGCGAGCGCTATCTGCGCTGCGATGGCCATCCGCCGCCGCCCGCCTGGGATGCGATTGCCGGCGTCTACAAGACCGGCGATGGACGCTTTGTCCGGCTGCACACCAATTTCCCGCATCACCGCGATGCCGTCTGCCAGGTTCTGTCCTGCACAGCAGAACGCGAAGCCGTGCAAGCTGCGCTGATGCAGTGGAAGGGCGAGGCTTTCGAGACCGCAGCCTATGCTGCCGGCGGTGTCGTCGCGCTGATGCGCAGCCACGATGAATGGATGGCGCTGCCGCAGGCAAAAGCCATCGCCGGGCTGCCGCTGATCGAGATCACCAAAATCGGCGACGCCGCGCCAAGACCATGGCCCGCAGGCGAGCGCCCCCTCGAAGGCCTGCGCGTGCTCGATCTGTCGCGTGTCATCGCCGGCCCGGTTGCGGGACGCACGCTGGCCGCCCACGGCGCCGATGTGATGCTGGTTTCCAGTCCCAATCTGCCGGCGATCCCGTGGCTCACCATCGACACCGGTCGCGGCAAGCGGTCATGTTTCGCCGATCTCGACACCGGGCAGGGCAGGGAGACGCTGCGTGATCTGCTCACCAGCGCCGATATCTTCTCGCAGGGTTATCGCCCGCAATCGCTGGCCGCACGCGGCTTCGCGCCGGCCGATGCGGCGCGCATCAGCCCCGGCATCGTTTACGTCTCGCTCTCCGCCTATGGTCGCAGCGGTGATTGGGCGCAGCGCCGTGGCTTCGATTCGCTGGTTCAATGCGCGACGGGCTTCAACGATGCCGAAGGGAAAGCCGCAGGTGTCGAAGGTCCGAAGGAGTTACCCGCGCAGATGCTCGATCATGCCACCGGCTATCTGATGGCCTTCGGCGCCATGATGGGCAGGCTGCGCCAGGCAAGTGAGGGCGGCAGCTGGCACGTTCAGGTGTCGCTGGCGCGCACCGGCAAATGGCTGTGGGATATGGGGCGCCTTGAAAATGGCTTGAAGGCGCCGGATATCCCGGGCGACGCCGTGGCCTCATGTGTTGAGGATATGCCGTCGGGCTTTGGTGCCCTGTCGGCTGTTCGTCATGCAGCCGTGTTAGGCGGCACTCTGGCAACCTGGGCCCGCCCGGCGGTCCCGTTAGGGACAAACCCGCCGGTATGGGGGTCCGCGCCATGACACTTGTTTGCATGATAACGAAAGTTTAAACAAAAATGCGGGTCAGACCTGCGTTTTTTGATTGTCTCAACGTCCATATGCGCACTAATAGCGGCGCGTATGGGACAAAACGCCGCGGCATAAGCGGACTCGTATTCTAAGGGCTCGGCAGGTGACGAACGTGAACCAGGGATCTTCGAAATTCAGCCGCAAACAGCTGGCCATCAGCGTCTGCGCGGCCGTCGTTCTTGTCGGCGCCGGCTATGCCTATACGCAGATGACCGCGACGCCGCAGAAGCATTCGGACGTCTCCAGCCAGTCCCGCAAGAATCCGCAGCGCTACACGCCGAGCGCATCCGAATGGGCGAGCCTGACCATCGAGCCGGTCAGCGTGAAGTCGTTCCGGTCGGAGTCGGTCACCGAAGGCAAGATCGCCGTCGATGAAGACAAGTCCACGCCGATCTTCTCGCCCTATGCCGGCCGCGTCACCAAACTGCTCGCCAAGCCCGGCGATCAGGTGGTCAAGGGCCAGCCGCTGTTCGTGGTGGAAGCTGCCGATACCGTTGGCGCGCAGAACGATTTCGTTGCCGCTGTCACCGCTGCTAATAAAGCGAAGTCACAGTTTGACCTCGCCACCATCCAGGACAAGCGCGCCAAGGATCTGTTCGAAGGCAAGGCCGTGCCGCTGAAGGATTATCAGCAGGCCCAGGCCACGCTGCTCCAGGCCCAGAACGATCTGCGCACCGCCGACACCGCGCTGGAGGCTTCGCGCAACCGCCTGCGCATTCTCGGCCTCACGGAAGATGCGATCACCGCCTTCCAGGAGAAGGGCCGCATCAATCCGGAAACCACCGTGTTCTCGCCGCTTGCCGGCACCGTGGTCCAGCGCAAGGTCGGTCCGGGCCAGTTCATCAGCGCCGGCGCCAGCGATCCGGTGTTTGTGATCGGCGATCTCTCCACCGTCTGGCTCAATGCCTTTGTGCGCGAGACCGAGGCGGCATCGGTGCAGATCGGCCAGGAAATGACCTTCTCGGCGCTGGCATTGCCGGGCCGCATCATGACCGGCCGCATCGACTATGTCGCCACCGCGCTCGATCCGGCCACGCGTCGCCTGCTGGTGCGCGCCACGCTGAATAACAGCAACGGCCTGCTGAAGCCGGAAATGTTCACCACGGTCACGATCTACGCGCCGGGCGAACAGCCGACCGTCGGCGTGCCGAAGACCGCACTGATTTATGAAGGCGATCAGGTCCGCGTCTGGGTCGCCAATGACGACAAGACCATCGAACTGCGCACCATCAAGACTGGCATGACCAATGCTGGCCTGGTGGAAGTGTTCGGCAACCTCCGGCCGGGCGAAAAGATCATCACCCGCGGTAGCCTGTTCATCGATCGCGTGGCGTCTGCTAGCTAAGTTCCAGCTTCGGCTTCTCTGAAAGGTCCGATCTGGATGGATCGTCTCGTCTCTATTGCCGTCGACCGTCGCTTCCTGATGGTTGGCATGTTCCTGGCCGTGTTTATCGGCGGCATCTTCGCCTTTCAGCAGCTGAACATCGAAGCCTATCCCGATCCGACGCCACCGATGGTGAACATCGTGACGCAATCGCCAGGCCTGTCGGCCGAGGAGATCGAGCGTTACATCACCATTCCGATCGAGACGCAGGTTGCCGGCATCAAGAACATGAAGATGATCCGTACAATTTCCTTGTACGGCCTGTCGGACGTCAAACTGCAATTCTCCTTTGACTACACCTATGATGAAGCGTTGCAGCAGGTGCTGAACAGGCTGGCGCAGCTTGGTCCGCTGCCCAACAATGCGCAGCCCGGCATTTCGCCGCTGTCGCCGGTCGGTGAAATCTTCCGTTATCGTCTGGTCGGTCCGCCGAATTACAGCGTGCTCGATCTCAAGACGTTGCAGGACTGGGTGCTGCAGCGTCGCTTCCGCGCCGTGCCGGGCGTCATCGATGTGGTCGGCTGGGGCGGCAAGACCAAGACCTATGAAATCCAGGTCGATTTCAACAAGCTCGTCGCCTATGGCCTGACGCTGCCGCAGATGCTGACGGCCGTCGGCAACGCCAACATCAATGTCGGCGGCAATACCGTCAATATCGGCCCGCAATCGGCCGTCGTGCGCGGCGTCGGTCTGATCCGCTCCATCGACGACATCTCCAACACAATGATCTCGCAGACCAATGGCAATCCGGTGCTGATCCGTGACGTCGCCTCGGTTACGGTGGGCGAGAAGCCGCGGCTCGGCATTGCCGGTCTCAACAATGACGACGACATCGTCCAGGGTATCGTGATGATGCGGCGTGGCGAGAAGAGTTCGCCGACCATCGTCAATGTCGAGAAGGCCGTGCGCGCCATCAACAATGGCAATGTATTGCCGCCCGGCGTGCGGATCGAGCGCATCTATGACCGCAAGGATCTGATCGATCTCACGACGCATACGGTGCTGCACAATATGGTGGTCGGCATCCTGCTGATCGTCTTCCTGCAATGGCTGTTCCTCGGCAATCTGCGCAGCGCATTGATCGTCGGCGCCACGATTCCGTTTGCGCTGTTCTTCGCCGTCATCATTCTTGTCGCGCGGGGAGAGTCCGCAAATCTGCTCTCGGTCGGCGCCATCGATTTCGGCCTGATCGTCGATGGCACCGTGATCATGGTGGAGGCGATCTTCCGGAGATTGACGCAGACGACGCCGCTATCGGACGCCGAGAAGAGTCACATCTCGCCCGAAACCATCATGGGGATGAAGAAGCACGGCATCCTCAGCGCCTCCGCGGACGTCTCGCGATCGATCTTCTTCGCCGCGGCGATCATCATCGCGGCCTTCCTGCCGCTGTTCACGCTGTCGGGCGTGGAGGGCAACATCTTCGGCCCAATGGCGCGCACCTATGCTTACGCGCTGGCCGGCGGCCTGATCGCCACCTTCACCATCACGCCGGCGCTGTCGGCGCTGATCCTGCCCGCGCATGTGCAGGAGACCGAAACCTGGATCGTCCGCAAGCTGCACCACATCTATGTGCCGGTTCTGAACTGGGCGGTGAAGAGCCGCGCCGTGGTCATGGGGCTCGCCGTTGCGCTGCTGGTGGCCACCGCCATCATGATCCGGCTGCTCGGCCTCGAATTCCTGCCGAAGCTGGAAGAAGGCAATATGTGGATCCGCGCCACGCTGCCGCCGACCATCTCGCTGCAGGAAGGCAATACGTACGTCAACGAGATGCGCCGCTTCATCCGCCAGCAGCCCGAAGTGGAATCGGTGGTGTCGCAGCATGGTCGTCCCGATGACGGCACCGACGCGGCCGGTCTCTTCAATGCCGAGTTCTTCACGCCGCTGAAGCCCGTCGCCCAGTGGCCAACGACGCAGGACAAGGACGTGCTGACGGCGCGCCTGCTCAAGGATTTGCAGACCAAATTTCCCGGCGTCGAATTCAACTTCTCGCAATATCTGCAGGACAACGTCTCCGAAGCCGTGTCCGGCGTGAAGGGCGAAAACTCGATCAAGCTCTATGGCAGCGATCTCGAAACGCTGACCAAGACGGCGAATGAGATCAAGGACGTGCTCTCCACCGTGCAGGGCGTCACCGATCTCGCGGTGTTCACCTCGCTCGGCCAACCGACCATCCAGATCGACATCGACCGCGCGAAGGCCGCGCGTTATGGCCTGGCACCGGGCGATATCAATGCCACCATCAAGGTCGCGATCGGCGGCGACAGCGCCGGCGACCTCTATGAGGGCGGCAGCGATCGTCACTTCCCGATCGTGGTTCGTCTCGCACCAGAATTCCGCCGCAGCGCCGAGGCGATCCAGAATCTGCGCATCGGCGCACCCGGCCCGAATGGCACCATCACGCAGATCCCGCTCAGCGAGGTCGCCTCCATCAACTTGATTTCCGGCGCGGCTTACATCTATCGCGAGAACCAGGAGCGCTATCTGCCGATCAAGTTCTCAGTGCGTGAACGCGATCTCGGCAGCGCGATCCAGGAAGCGCAGGACAAGGTGAATGCGCTGGTCAAGCTGCCGCCCGGCTCGCGCACCGAATGGGTCGGTGAATTCGGCAATCTGCAGGATGCCATCGCGCGCCTGTCCATCGTGGTGCCCATCAGCCTGCTGCTCATCGGCGTACTGCTCTGGTTCAATTTCGGCTCCATGGCTGACACATTGCTGGCCATGAGCGTGATTCCCATGGCGGTGTTCGGTGGTGTGCTCGGCCTGTATATTTTCGGCATCCCGTTCAGCGTCTCGGCCGCCATCGGCTTCATCGCGCTGTTCGGCATCGCCGTGATGGACGGCATCCTGATCATCTCGCAATACAACCAGCTCATCGATGAGGGCATGGAGCGCATCAAGGCGGTCATCAAGACGGGCGAGCTGCAGCTGCGGCCGGTACTGATGACATGTATCGTGGCGGGCATCGGCCTGTTGCCAGCTGCGCTGTCGGAGGGCGTCGGCTCGCAGGTGCAGAAGCCGCTGGCCGTGGTCGTGGTCACCGGCATGATGCTGGCGCCCCTGGTCATCCTCATCACGTTACCAGTGCTGATGACCTTCTTCGCCAAGCGCTCGCGGCAGGGCTAAGATCTGACATAGGTGGCAAAGCGCAGCGTGCCCACCTACGGGTGCGCATGAGCGTGGACCCAAATCGCATCTCGATTGTTATCCTGATCGTGCGTTAGCGCGCCTTGGAACTATTCGCGCCAAGGGTCGTGCCGTTGTTTGTCAAAGTCTCCGGACGTGGCATTCTCCCGCTTATTGCCGTTCCCGAGACACTTGATGCTAACCACCTCCGATACCGTCGATCTCACCAATTGCGACCGCGAGCCGATCCATATCCCCGGCAGCATTCAGCCCCATGGCTGCCTGCTGGCTTGCGATGGCTCAGTCGGCATGGTGCGGCGTCATTCGGCCAATGCCGGCGCGATGCTTGGGATCACCGGCGAGATCAATGACCGCCGCCTCGACGATCTGATCGGCGAGAAGCCGGCCCATGACATCCGCAATGCCATCGCGAAATGGGGGAGCCAACAGCGCGCCGGGCTCCTGATCGACTTCAAGGTCGCCCACACCGACATCTCGTTCAACGTTGCGGTGCATCGCCATCACGGCGTCAACATCGTTGAATTCGAGCCGGTCGATCCCGTTGAGGCGACTCCGCCGCTGGAATTGTCGCGCCTGCTGATCGGCCGCATCGGGCAGTGCAACGATCTCGACATTCTGTTCGACAACGCATCGCGCCTTCTGCGCGGTGCGCTCGGTTATGACCGGGTCATGGTCTATCAATTTGCCCAGGACGGCTCCGGCCGTGTGATCAGCGAAGCCAAGCGCAGCGATCTCGAGAGCTTTCACGGTCAGCATTTCCCCGCCAGCGACATTCCGCAACAAGCGCGCATTCTCTATGTGCAGAACACCGTGCGCATCGTGTCGGACTCGTCCGGCGCGCGCGTGCCGATCGTGCCAGAGCGCGACAGTTCGGGCGAGCCGCTCGATCTATCCTTCGCGCATCTGCGCAGTGTGTCGCCGATCCATTGCGAATATCTGCGCAACATGGGCGTCGGCGCATCGATGTCGATCTCGATCATTCTCGATGGCGCGCTGTGGGGCCTGATCGCCTGTCACCACTATTCGACGCGCGTCCTGTCGATGGAGAAGCGCGTCGCCGCCGAAATGTTCGGCGAATTCTTCTCCATGCAGTTGGCGTCGCTGATCCAGAAGCGCAAGCTCGCCGCCAGCGAACGCGCGCGCCGCTATCTCGATCAGCTGCTGCACAATGTCTCGCATCACGGCAATGTCGAGGATCTGCTGAAGAACAGCATTCGCGATTTTCGCGAACTGATGCCCTGCGACGGTGTCGGCCTCTTCTTCAACGACAGCTGGACCGGGTTTGGAAAGGTGCCGCCGCCGGACGCCGTGCCGGCGCTGATGGCCCTCGTGAATTCGGCCGCTGAAGGACGCGTCTGGGCCACCAGCGCCTTATCGGATCGTTTGCCGGAAGCGGAAGACTACAGCGAACTGGTCGCGGGCGTGCTGGCCATCCCGCTGTCGCAATTGCCGCGTGACTATCTGCTGTTCTTCCGCAGCGAAGTCGCGCAGACGGTGAACTGGGCCGGCGATCCCAACAAGACCTATGAGACCGGCCCGCTCGGCGATCGCCTGACGCCGCGCAAGAGTTTTGAAATCTGGAAGCAGACGGTCGAACACCAGTCCGAGCCGTGGCTGCAGAATGAGCGCGACACCGGTGAGGCCACGCGCGCCGCGCTGGTGGAAGTCGTGCTGCGTCACAACGAACTGCTGGCCGACGAACGGCATAAAGCCGACCTGCGCCAGAAGATGCTCAATGAGGAGCTCAACCATCGCGTCAAGAATATCCTGGCGCTGATCAAGTCGCTGGTTTCGCATCCGGTGGACGACGGTCGCAGCATCGAGGATTACGTCGCCTCGCTGAAGGGGCGCATCCAGGCGCTGTCGCTCGCCCATGATCAGGTGATCCGTGGCGCTGGCGGCGGGGCGCTGAAGAGTCTCATCGATGCAGAGCTGTCGCCTTACCGCGAAGCGGTGAAGGAGATCGAGGTCGCTGGTCCCGACGTGATGCTCGATGCGCGCGCCTTTTCGGTGCTGGCGCTGGTGCTGCACGAGCTCGCGACCAATGCCGCAAAATACGGCGCGCTGTCGGCCAGTCCCGGTCGGCTGTCGCTGACATGGCAGCGTCTCGATAGCGGCGACTGCGAGATCCGCTGGCTGGAGCGCGGCGGCCCCATCGTCACACCGCCGAAAACACCCGGCTTCGGCTCGACGCTGATCGGCCGCAGCATTCCCTATGATCTCGGCGGCGAGAGTGATGTCGATTACGATCCTGCCGGAGCGCGCGTCCGCCTGCTGATCCCGGCGCGCTTCGTCACCTGGCCTGCGGCTGCGGTGACGCGCACGCGGCAGACCAAGCGCAGTGACGACAGGCCGATGGCCTCCATGCGTGGGCTCGATGTGCTGATGGTCGAGGATCAGTTGCTGATCGCCATGGATGTCGAAACCATGCTTGCGGGCGAGGGCGCCGCGCGCGTGGAAACGGCAGCATCCACCAAGGAAGCGCTGGCGCTGCTAGTGAGCTTCAAGCCGGATGTTGCCATTCTGGACGTCAATCTCGGCAACGGCACATCGATGCCGGTGGCGCATATGCTCAGCGAACTCGGCGTGCCCTTCGTCTTCGCGACCGGCTATGGCGAGACGAGTCTCATTCCCGCGGCGCTGGATGCCGTGCCGGTGATCCGCAAGCCGTATGATCTGATGTCGCTGGTGACGGCGCTGGGCGCCGCGATCGCGCGCAAGAAGTAGCAATCGTAGGATGGGTTGAGCGCAGCGAAACCCATGCTGCCCTTCGATCGCGGCAAGCTCCGCTGATGGGTTGTCGCGCCGGCCTTCGGCCGCCGCTCAACCCATCCTACATCCGTGCTTACTTCCCGTCCGGCGTGCGCAGCCCGTGCCAGGCATCGCGCACCTGGTGATAATGCACTTCCGGCAGATAGTCCGGCGTTTTCAGGCCGAGCGTCTTGACGTCGAGGCGGCCGATGGCGCTAAGGAGCGCATAAGAGGCGATCACGCGATCGCGTTGCGCACCGATCAGGCGCGCTTTCGCCTGGATCAGGTCCTGCTGGGCGTTCAGCACTTCCACGGTGGTGCGCTGGCCACCTGCGGCCTCGCGCTGCACGCCCTGCAGGGCCACGCCGGCGCCGCGGACTTCGGCCTCGGCAGCGGTCACAGCGGTCTTGGCGCCTTCATTGGAGACCCATGCGCCGATGGCCGCGGTGCGCGCCTGGTTGCGCACCATTTCAAGCACCAGCCGGCTCACAGTCGAGAGCTGCTTGGCCTGACGCGTCTGCGCAGCACCGAGACCGCCATCATAGATCGGCGCATTGAGCTGGCCGATGATGGAGGCCTGATCGGTGCCATAGGTGCCGAGCGTCGAATCCGACTGGCTCGATTTGCTGGCGCTGCCCTGCACGGTGAGGGTCGGCAGCAGGCTGCTTTCGGCGACCTTGATGGTGGTCGTGGCCACATCGACGTCGTAGCCGGCCGCAAGCACGGCCGGGTGGCCCTTGAACGCCTGCGTGACCGCATCTTCGCGGCCGCGGGGCAGCAGGCGATCCACCGGCTCGGCAGGGGTCAGCCGGCTCGGCAGCACGCCGACGACCTGGGCATAGGTGGCCTGGCTGATCGACAGCGCGACTTCCGCGGCATTGAGATCGGCCTGGCCGCGGGCGAGACGTGCTTCCGCCTGTGCGGTATCGGTCGGCGTCACGTCGCCGGCATTGAGGCGCTTCTTGGCGATGTCCAGCGTCTCGCGCAGCGCGGTGACGTTGGAGCGCTGCGCTTCCACCAGCGACTGGTTGGCGAGCACATTCATGTAGACGGTGACGGCATCGAGCAGCACGCCCTGGCCGACATTGCGCAGTGCCTCGCGGCCGGACTGCACCTGGAATTCGGCGACGCGCACGCTGTTGGCTGTCTTGTTGCCGTTATAAAGCGTCTGCGTCACGGTGACGCCGATGGTCCATGGCTTCAGCGTCGCGCCCTGAATCGTATTGTCGACCTGCAGGTTCCGCACGGCCTGGAGGCCGGCGCTCAGCGTGGCCATGACCTGCGGCCGATAACCGGCCATCGCCTGCGGCACGTTCTCATCGGTGGCGCGCTGGCGGGCGCGCTCGCTGTTGAGTTGCGGGTTGGTCTGGTAGGCCTTGACGAGTGCATCGGAGACGGTTTCAGCGCGTGCGTCCGCGATGGCGAAAACGCTGCAGCTCAACAATCCCAGGGCCGTTCCGGTCCGAAGCACGTTTCGTGCGACGCGGCCCATTCTTACGCGATGACTGGTCATTTTGTCCCAAAGCGATCTTCGGATATCCGCCCCCGCTGACATCCACTCGTATGTTTAGAGGGCGTTGCCTACAGTGGCAAACCTTCCGGCGAAGAACCTCCGGGCTTTCACGCGTTCCCCACAGGGCATTTCAAGGCCCTGATCTTCTTGCTTGATCAAGACCCTAGCTGCATCGGGCAGACGATGGAATGCGACCACGTGACCGCGCAATTCGCGCGCGGCTGTTGCATCATGGGCACATTCGCAGTTACTCGCAGAGTGGTACCCAATTCCGGTCCGCGCTGTTCAATCGGGATCATCATGCCGAAGATTTTTTCCGACCCTGATGCCATCGCCGAGGACATCATCCGCGATGTCGGCACCAAGCTTGTGGTCGGATTGCCGCTCGGTCTCGGCAAGGCCAATCACGTCATCAATGCGCTGTATCGGCGCGCGGTTGCCGATCGCAATATCAATCTCACATTCTTCTCGGCGCTGACGCTGGAAAAGCCGCGGCCATCGAATGAGCTGGAAAAGCGTTTTATCGGCCCGGTCATCGATCGCCTGTTCGGTGGCTATCCCGATCTCGATTATGCGAGCGCCATTCGCAAACGCGAGCTGCCGCCGAATATCCAGGTCAACGAGTTCTTCTTTCTCGCCGGCAAATGGCTGCGTGTCCCCGATGCGCAGCAGCACTACATCTCGGCGAATTACACCCATGCCGCATCCTATCTTCTGGCGCGCGGGCTCAATGTGATCACACAGCTGGTCGCCAAGCGTGTCGTCGATGGCACTGCGCGCTACAGTCTAAGCTGCAACACCGACACCACGCTCGACCTGATGCGCACCCGTGCTGAAGGCCGCGCGTCGTTCAAGCTGATCGGGCAAGTGAATTCCGAGCTGCCTTATATGCCGGGGCAGGGCGATCTTGCCGGCGATGAATTTCATGCGTTGCTTGAGAGTCCGGACACGGAGTTTCCGCTCTTCGCACCGCCATCAGAGCCGGTGAGCGACACCAAATACGCCATCGGCCTGCATGCCGCGGGTCTGATCCGTGATGGCGGCACGCTGCAGATCGGCATTGGCCAGATCGGTGATGCGCTGGCGCAGGGATTGATCGCGCGCCATCGCGACAATGCGGCGTTCAAGCAAGTGATGCAGCGGCTGTCACCGGCCGTGCAGGTGCAGAGCGCGCCATTCACGCAAGGCCTCTATGGCATCAGCGAGATGCTGTTCGAGGCGTTTCTTGGTCTGATCGAAGCGGGCATCCTCAAGCGCGAGGTCGATGGGACCATCCTGCACGCGGCATTCTTCCTCGGACCGAAAGCCTTCTATACGGCCTTGCGCGACATGCCGCCGGAGCGGCTGGCAAAAATCCAGATGATGGCGGTGTCGTTCACCAACGAGCTCTATGGCGAGGAAGCCGACAAACGCCGCGCCCGCGTGGACGCGCATTTCGTCAACAACACCATGATGGCGACGTTGATGGGAGCTGCGATTTCCGATGGCCTCGAAGACGGGCAGGTGATCAGCGGCGTCGGTGGCCAGTATAATTTCGTCGCGCAGGCCTTTGCGCTCGAAGGCGCACGCTCTATCCTCACGCTGGAAGCCACGCGTCCGGGCAAGAAGGTCGCATCGAATATCCGCTGGTCCTATGGCCACCAGACAATTCCGCGTCATCTGCGTGATGTGTTTGTGACGGAGTATGGCGTCGCTGACCTGCGCGGCAAATCTGATGCGGACGCGATTGGCGCGATGCTCGCGATCGCCGACTCGCGCTTCCAGCCGGAGCTGATGCGGCAGGCCAAGGATGCCGGCAAACTGCCGAAGCAGTTTGAAATCGGAGCTGCGCATCGCGACAATACACCGGAACGGATCGTGTCGGCATTGAAGCCGGCGCGCGATGCCGGCCTGTTGCCGATGTTTCCGTTCGGCAGCGATTTCACGGATGTCGAGCAGCGCTTGATCCCGGCACTGCAGATATTGAGCGCGGCCGTGAAAGCGCCGTCGAAACTCGCCGGATTGTTTTGGGAGGGGCTGACAGCGGTGCCGGATGTGCAAGACGAAGCATGTCTTGCACGCCTGAAACTCGATAGGCCGACCACGATGAAGGAGCGGGCCTATCGATTACTGGTTATGGCAGCGTTGAAGCACCGTCGATAAATATCAAACCAACAGCGACGCTCGATCGACCTCTCCCCGCCGGGGAGAGGTGAACGAAGTGCCGTCGCTCTTACCGATTCTTATTCACCGGCTTCCGCTTCTCGATGAACGCCGCCATGCCTTCGCTGCGGTCTTCAAGCGCAAACGTCGCGTGGAACAGGTCGCGCTCGACCTTCAGGCCTTCGGCGAGTGACGTTTCCAGCGAACGATTGACGGCGTTCTTGGCCATCGCGGCCACAGGGCGCGACATGGCGGCGATCTTCTCGGCCATGGCCAGCGCTTCTTCCAACAGCTTGTCGGCAGGCACCACGCGGCTGACGAGGCCGGAGCGCTCAGCTTCTGCGGCATCCATCATGCGGCCGGTGAGGCAGAGATCCATCGCCTTGGATTTGCCGATGGCGCGTGTCAGGCGCTGGGTGCCGCCGATGCCGGGAATGGTGCCGAGGGTGATTTCCGGCTGGCCGAATTTTGCGGTGTCCGAGCAGATCATGATGTCGCACATCATCGCCAGTTCGCAGCCGCCGCCGAGTGCGTAGCCGGACACGGCCGCGATCGTCGGCTTGGTGCAGGTAGCGACACGATCGCCGCCGATCTTGGTAAAGTCTTCGGAGAACATGTCGATGAAGCCCTTAGGCTGCATCTCCTTGATGTCGGCGCCGGCGGCAAAGGCCTTCTCGCTGCCGGTGACGATGATGCAGCCGACCGAGTCGTCGGATTCGAGATCGTCGATAGCGACTTTGATCTCGCTGAAGACGCCGAAGGACAGTGCATTGAGCATCTTCGGACGGTTCAGGGTCACGATGCCGACGGCGCCTTTGCGCTCGACGAGAATGTGTTCGAAGCTGCTCATGTTTCATCCCGCGGTTTATTGCTGCAGCCGCCGGACCCGGCGACCGCGCGCAATTTGCCCGCTCAGGGGATGAGGTTCAAGCGATAAACATCCGCGCTGCAGACGCCAGCGTGAGCAGTCCGCCGAGCGCGATGAAGACCTTGCCGATCAGCGAGGTCTGCTCCCACGGCTTGCTGTTCTCGACCGTCGCGGAAGGGATGGCTGCAGGCGGCGTATCGATGGTGGCCTTCGCAAGCGTCAGCGGCGGCTGTTCCTCGGCGGCGCGGTCGAGATCGTTGAACTGATCGGGGGCAACCACCTGTTCGGCATGCGCGCTGTCGGCTGCGGTTGCCTGCGGTTCAGGCTGTGCGCCCATCTGGCTCAGCACAGTCCCGGCCTGGGCGGACATGTTGTAGGTGTCGGTCGGTTTGGCCTCATTGGCCCACTGCGCATTCGCATTGGCGACGGCCGGCGACATCGTGTCGTCCTGCGTCGGCTTCAGCTCTTCCGCCTTGGCGGTCTCTTCCTGGGCCGGCTTCTTGGCCTTGGCCTGACGCTCCGCCTTGCGGGATTTGCTTGCCGTCTTTTTCGGATGCAGGCGGGTCGGCTGGGCTGGGGCGGCGGTGACACCTGTGGCGCTGCCGACGGCAGCGGCGGGCTGTTCGGGCGCCTGGGCTGCTTCCTGCGCTGCGGCATGGGTGGCAGGGAACAGGGCTGCAGATACGCACAATCCCGCCGCAAGAATCCAGGCGGCGTGCCCGGTGGTGCTGAATTTCATTTTAGTCTCCCCAAGGATACCCGCCCCAACGGGTCCATAAGGAAACTGCGCGCGTGACCACATGGGGGCAAAAAAGGGGAATCTTCGGGTCCCTTCGCGCCGCAATGGTGCTATGAGCCGGAACACAGGGCAGGCTCCGGCAGCGCGCAGCGCAGCGGGTCACGCTTCTGTGATCTCTCGGGCGCGGGCGTAACATTCTGATCCCGCCGCCGAAATGCCTTCAGGAGCGCGCGTGCGCGGACGTGACGACGAGGAATGGACCGATCTGATGCGGTCGGCCAATGCCGGAGACGGCGCGGCCTATCACCGCCTGTTGAAGTCGATCACGCCCGTGCTGCGCGCGGGTGCGCGGCAGGGGTTGTCGCGCGCCGGACAGCCGCCTGACCAGGCCGAGGATATCGTGCAGGACATTCTACTCGCGGTGCATCTGAAGCGGCATACATGGGACGCCAACGCGCCCTTTGCGCCGTGGCTGTTCGCGATCGCGCGCAACAAGCTGATCGATGCCCTGCGCAAGCGCGGCCGCCGCATCTTCGTTGATATCGAGGATTTCTCCGAGACGCTGCCGAGCGAGCCGCAGGCCGAAGCTTTGCCGAGTGTGGATATCGCCAGCCATCTCGGCGATCTCTCGCCGCGCCAGCGCGATGTGCTGCAATCCATCGCGGTGGAGAATGCGTCGATCCGGCAGACAGCAGAGAAACTATCGATGACCGAAGGCAATGTGCGCGTCGCTCTGCATCGCGGGCTTGCGAGCCTTGCTGCAAAATTGCGGGAGGATTGATGATGGATACCGACCGCTTGCTCCTGGCGCTCGCCGCCGACAATGATCACCGGCCGCAGCCGGTACGCACGCAACTGGCCGTGGCTCTACTCATCGCACTGCCAGTGGTCGCAGCGATGATGCTTGTCACCATCGGCCTGCGTCCGGATTTCATGGCCGCGATGCGCAATCCGTTCTTCGATCTGAAATTCGTCATCGCGCTGGCGCTGGCGATTCCCGCCATCGTCATCAGCGTGCATCTGTCGCGGCCCGAGGCCGTGCTCGGCCGCTGGGTGTGGATGCTGCTGCTGGCACCTTTCATCCTGATCGGCGCCATCATTGCCGAGATGATGATGCCGCAGCGCTCGCCGATGATGACGCGGATGGTGGGCAAGGGCGCGATGCTATGCACGGCGGCGATCTCACTGCTGTCGCTGCCGATCCTCGGCGCCGCCTTGTGGGCGCTGCGACAGGGTGCAACGGCGCGTCCGGCTTTTGTCGGCGCACTGGCAGGCCTGATGTCGTCGGGATTGGCAGCCACCGTCTATGCCACGCATTGCACCGACGACTCGCCGCTGTTCGTCGCGGTCTGGTACACGATCGCGACGGCGGCCGTGACGGCGCTTGGCGCGTTCGCCGGCACGCGTGTGCTGCGCTATTGATAGAACACGACGGCGTTCCATCTATCTAAGACTTTCACAAACTCCGCTCGATCCGCGTAGCGGTGCGTTACCCAACGAGCCCGTAGGTAGCATCCTCCCTGCAACAACCCGCACGACTTGTCGTTCTCGTTTCACGTCTGACCAAGCGTGGAGCTGCACCTCATGACGACACCTCTGAATGGAAGCGATAACAACCGGCTGGCCGAAGTGCTTGCCGGATCGGCCGCACTGTTATCAGGAACCAGCGCCGATGCCGCGTCTCACTTGTCTCTCACCGCATTGCTGAATGACGACGCCATCTCAGCAGACGCGAGCCTGGATGCCACGGCGTCGACCACGGACACGCATCCGCTCCTCGATCCGATCCAGCTTGATCTCTCTGCAGATGCGAGCGCCGATGCGTCGAGTCCCGATCTGTCTCACCTGCTCGGCATCGGCGACATCCTCAACGCGGAACCGGATTCGCAAATCGACCTGACGCACCTCCTGCAGCCGGCCTCCGACACCGTGCAAAGCGTCGTCAGCGACCTGCACCTGCCGACCGATCTGCTCGGCGATCAGGGCGATCTCATCCAGTTGCCCCTCGATCTCACCCAGCAACTCACCGACACTGTTGCGCAAGGTGGAAGCCTTCTGCCAGCCGCCACAGGCAGTCACGCCGATCCAATCGGTGGCCTGCTCGGCGCGCCGTTGGGATTGTTGAGTGGCGGACTTCTGAATGGCGGCCTCGGCGACACCATCGAGCATGTCGGCGAGACCGTGGGCTCCGTCGTTCACGCCCTCGATGATCTGCTCGGCAATACCGGCCTGTTGGATCCCGTCGCCGATCTGGTCACCGGCCTGACCGGCAGCCTGCATGAGCTGCCAATCCTCGGTAACCTGCTCGGTGGCTCCAGCGGCGACGGCGGTATCCTCGACATCCCCGGCCTCGGCGGTGCAGGAACGGACGCGCTGACCGGCACGCTGCTCGGGCCGCATGGCCTCGTGGGCGGTCTGCTCGGCGGTGAACTCCTCGGCGGCGAAGCGGCGTCCGACACTGCAACATCCGCTCACGCGGCCGCGCCGCTCGATCTCGGCGGCATCACCGATGCCCTGATCGGCGATCACGGCATTCTCGATCTGCACGGCACCCACATTCTCTGAGCCGCAATACACCGGCAGGGGCAGCGATGCCTCTGCCGGTGCCGCGCACATCCCCCATCACCCGGTGCGTCAGCCGAGAGGATGTCAATGAGTAGCCTGCGTTTTCGGCCGTCAGCGTTGCCGGCCCCCATGCGTTCTGCCCTTGGCGAAACACGTATTGCATTGATTGCGGTTGCGAGTGCGAGCTTCATCGTCAATCTGTTGATGCTGGTCGGCCCGCTTTTCATGCTGCAGGTCTATGATCGCGTGCTGCCGAGCCGCAGCCTGTCCACGCTGATCGGCCTGTTGCTGATCGCGGTCACGCTGCTGCTGATCCAGGCTGCCGTGGATGTCATGCGCAGCCGCCTGCTGGCGCGCATGGGCGATGGATTCGATCAGTCCATCCGCGGTGCCGTGTTCGATTGCGTGCAGCACCAGGCGCTGACCAAACCCGGCACCGATGGCCTGCAAAACATTCGCGATCTCGACACGGTGCGCGGCTTTATGTCCGGCAGCGGTCTCATTGCCGCCTGCGATCTGCCGTGGACGCCGCTCTACATCCTCGTCTGCACGCTGTTTCATCCGCTGATGGGCGCCGCCGTCGCTATCGGTGCGATCATGCTTGGCGCCATCACCTGGGCATCGGAGACTTTCAGCCGCAATCCCACGCAGGCGCTGGTCGGGCTTGCCTCGGCGCGGCGCAGCATGTCGGAGACCGTGTTCAATCATGCGGAGGTCGTGCATGCGCTCGGCATGAAGCGCCGCATGGGCGATCTCTGGGCCGCGCGCACCGATGCGTTTCTCGACGGCCAGCGTGCGACGTCGGATCTCACCGGCGGCTTTGGCAGCGCGTCGCGTTTCCTGCGCATGATCCTGCAATCCGGCGTGCTGGCGCTCGGTGCCTGGCTCGTCATCAATCAGCAGGCCACACCGGGCGTGATGCTCGCTGCCACCATCCTGTCGATCCGCGCGCTGGCGCCGATTGAACTGGCCATCGCCAATTGGCGCGGCTTCATTGCAGCACGCGCCAGCTTCGAGCGCCTCAGCGACGCGCTGGCATCGCTGCCGGCGAAGAAAGAGCCCGTCGATCTGCCAAAACCCACGCGACAGCTCCGTGTCAATTCCGTCAGCCTCACGGTGCCGCGCGCCGAAGCGCTGATCCTGCATGATGTCTCCTTCGCCTTGCAGGCGGGCAGTGCGATGGCGGTGGTTGGCCCCAGTGGTTCCGGCAAATCCACGCTGGCGCGCGCGCTGGTCGGCATCATGCCGCCGGTCCGCGGTGTCATCCGCATCGATGGCGCGGCACTGGCGCAATGGGATCCGCAGGCGCTCGGCGCGTGGATCGGCTTTCTGCCACAGGATGTCGCGCTGTTTCGCGGCACCGTGGCGCAGAACATCTCGCGCTTCGCCGCTGAGGGCGATGCCGAGCGCCTGCTTGCGGCCGCCCAGCAGGCCGGCGTGCATGATCTGATCCTGCGGCTGCCCAATGGCTATGAAACGGAAGTCGGCGAGGGCGGTCTGATGCTGTCAGGTGGTCAGCGCCAACGCATCGCGCTGGCGCGTGCGCTTTATGGTGATCCCTTCCTCGTCGTACTCGACGAGCCCAATTCCAATCTCGACAGCGAAGGCGAGCGCGCCTTGGTGCGGGCCATTGCCGGTGTGCGGCAACGCGGCGGCATTGTGGTGGTGATCGCGCATCGGCCGGCGCTGCTGGCGGTGGTGGATCACATGCTGGTGCTCAATGAAGGCCGGCAACAGGCTTTTGGAAAGACCGATGCAGTGTTGCCGCTGCTGGCACCAAAGCCTGTAGCGCAGCCGGTCGCAGCCAACGAACAGCCCGCGGCAGAGCACAAAGGCAGAAAGCGTGCGGTAGCCCATGAGTAGGGATGTGGCGCAGACCAAGCAGTCGATCCGTCGCCATATGTTCGCGGTGGGTGGTGCGGCCGTCTTCATGGTCGCCAGCATGGGCATCATGGGCGCGGCAACGGACATGTCGGGCGCGATCATTTCGAATGGTTCGCTGGTCGTGGAATCCAGCGTCAAGAAGGTACAGCATCCCGCCGGCGGCGTGGTGAAGAACCTGCTGGTGAGCGAAGGCGCGCAGGTGAAAAGCGGCGATCTGCTGATCCGCCTCGACGAAACCGTGGCGCAAGCCAATCTCTCCGCCGTCACCAAGAGCCTGTGGGAGCTTGAAGCACGCCGTGCGCGGCTGCAAAGCGAACGCGACGGGCTTGCCGAGATCGGCTTTCCCGAGGAGCTGACATCCTTGCCCGAGGATTCCCCGGCGCGCGTGATCATGTCGGCGGAGCAGCGTTTCTTCCAGCTCCGGCACAATGCATCGGATGGGCAGAGGCATCAGTTGCGCGAGCAGGTGTCGCAGCTTAAGGAGCAGATCACCGGTCTCGACGATCAACTGACTGCGAAGAAGCAGGAGGCGGAGCTGCTAGCGAAGGAACTCGTCGGCGTCGAGCAGTTATGGGAGCAGCGGCTGGTTTCCATCACCCGCCTCGTCACCTTGCAGCGCGACTCCGCGCGGCTGCTGGGCGAGCGCGGCCAGCTCACGGCCTCCATCGCGCAAGCCAAGGGCAAGATCTCCGAGACCGAGTTGAAGATCATGCAGATCGATCAGGATTTTCGCAGCGATGTCGCCAAGGAGCTGGCAGATGTCCGTGCCAAATATGCCGAGACTTTCGAGAAGAAGGTCACCGCGCGCGATCAGGCCGAGAAGCTGGAAATTCGCGCGCCGCAGACGGGGCTGGTGCATGATCTCAACGTCCACACCGAAGGCGGCGTCATCGCCGCTGGCGAGACCGTGATGATGATCGTGCCGGACAGCGACAGCCTGATTGTCGAGACCCGCGTGCCGCCGCAGGAGATCGATCAGGTCAAGCTCGGCCAGAACGCCGTGCTGCGCTTCACCAATTTCAACCAGCGCACCACGCCGGAGATCGATGGCGTGGTCTCCCGCATCGGCGCCGATGTGTCGCGCGAGGACAAGAGTGGGCCGACTTATTTCGTGGTCCGTATTGCCATCGGCCAGGACCAGATCAGGAAATTCAACGGCACGAAGCTGATGCCCGGCATGCCGGTGGAAGTGTTCATCCGCACAGGCGAGCGGACGCTGCTATCCTACCTGATGAAGCCGATGGCCGATCAGATGCACCGGGCGTTCAGGGAGAAGTGATACTCTAACCCTCATCCTGAGGAGCGGCCGAAGGCCGCGTCTCGAAGGATGGCCGCAAGCTCCGAGCCAGGCCAGCTCATGGTTCGAGACGGCGCTTATGCGCCTCCTCACCATGAGGGGCGGCGCTAGGCCGCCGAGATCTTCGCCTGCGCCCCCAAATGCCGCTGATAGCTCATGATGATCTCGTCAAACGTCTTGTCTGCGACCACACCAACGAGTGGCGCGCGTGTCGAGACAAAACCCTTCGGCCAGCCATCGACGATCCTCTTCAAATCCGCATCTGGCTCGAACGTCACGCGCGGCGCCACCTCTGCCACGATGTTCAGCGCAGTGACGATGTCGTCCATGCTCACCGTGAGCGCCGGCTGATTGAGCACGCGCTTGCCGCGCAGGGCCGCCGTATCGGCATCATGCAGCGTGATCAGGTTGCGCACCACCGTATCCACCGACACAACCGGCACTTTGGTATCCGGCCGCAGCGGACAAACCGACGGCTTGCCGGCGACGCTGTCGCGCACCAGGCCGGCGATGCGGTCGGAAACCGAATTGGTGGGCGGGCCCGGATGCACCAGCACGATCGGCAGCCGCAATGCGCGGGCATCGATCACGCCATGCCGCGTCGCATCGGCCAGCATCAGCTCGGCAATGGCCTTGTGCGTGCCATAGGAGGTCTGCGGTTTCTGCAGGTGATCGTCATCGACATTGTCGGGCAGCAGCCCGCCGAATACGGCGATCGAACTCGGGAAGATGAAGCGCGGCGGTGACGTGTCGCTGCCGACCGTCTCGATCAAAGCAGCGAGAGACGAGACATTGACGGCGAGGGCGGCGGCAGGATCTTCCTCGGCAGCACTGGTCAGCACGGCAGCGAGATGAAACACGCTATGCGGTTTCCAGGCCGCGATCTGCGCACGCGTATCGCGATCGGAAATATTCGCCTGCATGCGTGTGAGGCGCGGATCGGATGTCGCGGGCAGATATGTATCCAGCAACAGGATCTCGTCGATCCGCTCGCTCTCGCCTTTGGCATTCTTTAGCGCACCGCCTTGCAACAGCGCTGCGGTGAGTGTCGTGCCGATGAAGCCACCGGCGCCTGTAATCAACACACGCATGGAGTCCGCCCTGTTGTCGTTGCGCTCTTGCGGCGTTGATCGCCGCGACGGCATCACTATCAACGCCTACCGAGGCAAGTCGATGCCTGCTGGGCGAATGGCAGCTCAGCGCAATTGGTGTTGCTGTCGATGCGGGCGATGGCACAGACTGCCGCGCGGAGCGGCGCGTGATCAGGCGACGGATGTATCCGCCGTCGCCTGCTGCATGCGGTGGAAGCGCAGCACCTGCTGGGCGGTCGACGGCCGCAGGCGTTCATAAGTGTCGCGCTCGGCAATGTTTTCGGACAGCGGCTGGTTCGCCAGTCGTTGCCTGAGGTCGATGATCGCCTTGACGGTGGGCCATGAGAAGTTGGCGACCTTCGACAGGATGAGGATGCCTTCGTTGCTGGCCTCGATCATCATCGCTTCGACAACGGATACCGGCACATGGGCCAGGCATGCGATCGCTGCATTGGCCTCGTCGAATTTGTCATTGATGGCGAATTTGAGCACCTCGTTCTCGTCGAGGCGGCCGTCCTTGTAGAGCAGGCGCACCAGCTCATGGGAGATTGCGGCTTCCTCGCTCAGCGTGGCCGATGCCGAGCGTGTCTGTCGCGTAGCCTTCTGGATCGCGGCGGAGATCTCGCCGGCGAGCTTCGGATTGGCGGCTGCCATCCGCGCGCGCACCGATGCCGAGGCGCGGCTGATCAGTTTCAGCAGATGATGGCGCGGGATCGACGGACGCAAGGCGACGCAGGAGGCGATGCCGTCGCTGGTTTCGGCGCGTTGCACCAGCCGGTTGTAGCCCAGCTCGGAAAAGGATGCGCCCTGATTGTTGACGGTGCTCATGACCACCGCGTCATTGCCGCGCTCGACCAGGATCTCGGTGACGGCGCCGCTCAATGTCTTGCGCGTCGAAATCGCCATCAGGTGCCCCTGGCTCTTGGTGCGGGCATTCTCGATCAGCGCATTTTCGTCGAGCTGGCTGGACTGTGACAGCAGCGGGGCCGCCACTTCGACCAGATCGTCGAAAGCGAGGCTGCGCACCACGCGCGGCGGCGCACTGCTGGCAAGGCCGAGACGTTGGGCGAGCAGAATCTTGGTATGGGATTCCAGATGCTCGATCAGGCATTCGAACACATCGTCGAACACGGCGATCTGTGCCGCCGAGTATTCCGCGGCATGATCGATGAACAGATCGGTGACCTGGCGCAGCATGTCGACACGGCGTGCGACATTTCCATGCGCTAATGCGGTCTGCAGGTCATCCAGCAGATTGGCCGATAACGGCGATTTGAAAACCATGACTCTGTCCTAGAGCATTCAAAACAGGCGCCCGTTCTCGGTCGCCCAGGGGTGGTCAAACAGTGGTCGTCAAAAAAGATCAGGCGGCTGCAATACGGTTCCGGCCGCGCTCCTTGGCTGCGTAAAGGGCAATGTCGGCGCGAGCAAGCAGGGATTCCGATGTCTCGCTTGCGCGAAGAGTCGCAACACCCGCCGAGATGGTGACGGTCAGCCCGTCGGAGAACGCGCTCCAGTCGAGCGTCTCGACAATGACACGCAACCGATCGAGCATCCGCGTGGCGCTGTCATGCGAGGTCTCCGGCAGCAACATCAGAAATTCTTCGCCGCCGAAGCGTCCGAATTTGTCGATGCCGCGGATATTGGCGAAGATGCTGATGGCAAAGGTGCGCAGCACCTCGTCGCCGGTGAGATGGCCGAACCGATCATTGATCTGCTTGAAATGGTCGAGATCGATCAGCGCGATGCTGCAGGGCAAATCGTTCTGCTGGCAGCGGGCGATCTCGTCGTCGAGCAGCTTCATGATGCTGCGGCGGTTCAGCGCGCCGGTGAGCTCGTCGACTTCGGCCAGCTCCTCGATGCGCTTATAGGCGGTCTCCAGTGCGGCGCTGCGACGGAACAGACCATCGCGCACGCGGCTCGCGAAAATATTGATGAACATGATGCGCGCCAGCGTTGCCGCGAAGGTCAGCAGCGTCGCAAGCCGTTCGAGCGCATTGCCCGATGGCGCGACCAGCGGCAGGTCTGCCAGCAGATAGAGCGCGATGACGCCGCCGCTGATCATCATGCAAGCAATGGCACCCCGCAGCGGCTCGGCGCGGAAGGCGATGACATTGGCGATGAGAAAGAAAGCACAAAGAAAAACGACGGCGACCTGGGGCGCAGCATAGATGAAGCCCAGCATCATCGCGCAGGTCACGGCCGTATAGGGGGCTGCGAGGAAGTGATCCTTCCAGCGGTCGCTCAGCCCGCTTTCGGAAACCGCCATGAAGGCCGCAACCTTTGCGATCGCGCAGCAGGTGAACACCATCACCAGCGTGATGGAGATGGTGCCGGCTGCGGCGAAGACCGCAAGCAAGGCGATATTGATGACGTGGCTCGCGCCGGCCACGATGAAGGTCTGGCGCCGACGTCGCAACCGGCGCGCGCGCATCAGCGGCAACGACTCGCCGTCGACGGCTTCGAAATCGCCGTTTGCGGGATCGTAGAGTGAGCCGGCGATTACTGTCATCGATCCCAGTCATTGGGTTTCATAGATGGAACATTAGGTTCCAAAGCCTTTAAGTTTGGTATCTATGGACGCGCAACCGTCCTCGATCATTGGGCTATGTCACTAGATTGTCGAGAGAATTTCCCGTATCTGAGTAGGGGCGCCAGGCAGACCGCCGATCTGCGAGACTGAATCCGGCAGCAGATCGGGCAGGGTCGCTTGCCGCTGTCGATTTCGTAAGCTTGTTTGGGTGAATGATGCGGACATACTCGGAAACGAACGAGCTCTATGGTACCCATCCACCCACGCTTCCCAGCCGGAACGTCCCGCCGCCACCTTGTCGGCAGCCTGTGGTGTATTCCGCGCGATTTTGAGAAGAATTTGCCTTGCCAGTCGAACCTCTTGTGATTTCAACCCGACCAACCTTGCGAGACGGAAAGTGAGCGCGACCCAGGCGACATCAGATGAGACCCTGATCAGCCGGATTGCGCAGGGCGACCGTCTCGCGATGCAGGTGCTTTATGGGCGCCATCACGTCCGGGTGTTTCGCTTCGGCCTCAGGCTGGTGCGGAACGAAGCGATTGCGGAGGACCTTATCAGCGAGGTGTTCCTGGATGTGTGGCGTCAGGCCGGCAAGTTCGAGGGGCGTTCGGCCGTCTCGACCTGGTTGCTGGCCATTACGCGGTTCAAGGCGCTCTCCGCATTACGGAAGCGCAAGGATGCCGAACTGGACGACGAAACCGCCAATGCGATCGAGGACACGTCCGACGATCCTGAGGTGACCGTCCAGAAGAAAGATAAAGGTGACGCGTTGCGACGTTGTCTGTCGTCGCTGACCGCAGATCACCGCGAGATCGTTGACCTCGTCTACTACCACGAGAAATCCGTGGAGGAGGTGGCCGAGCTGATAGGAATTCCAGAGAACACCGTGAAAACGCGTCTGTTCTATGCGCGCAAGAAATTGGCCGAACTGCTGAAGGCAGCCGGCATTGAACGAGGCTGGCCATGATGGCGATGACCAACAAACTGCCGGAGCAGGAGCCGGGCGAGATCGAGGCCTTGCTGCCTTGGCACGCCGCAGGCACGCTCAGCGCGCGCGATGCGCGACGCGTCGAGGAGGCGCTCGCCCGCGATGCCGATCTGGCGCGCCAGTATGACGTGATCCGCGAGGAATATGCCGAGACCATCGCGCTGAACGAAAGCCTCGGCGCGCCCTCGGGCCGCGCCATGCAAAAACTGTTTGCCGCCATCGATGCCGAGCCTGTTCGCAAGGACACCTCGAAATCGGTCAGCTTCGGCTCGCGCCTTACGAGCTGGTTTGGCGGCCTGTCGCCGCGCACGCTGATGGCGGGCACTGCAATCGGCTGCCTCGCGATCATGCTGCAGGCCGGTGTGATCGGCAGCATCGTCATGCAGCGCGAGGAGGGCGGTTTCCGTCCGCTGAACCAGGAGGCCGTGGCGCCCAAGGCTGCTGCGCCCACCACGGCAGCGCCAAGCGTGGCGCCCGCCCCGGCCGTGCGGAGCGCGCCGGCGATCACCACGCGGTCGATGCAATCATCGGCGCCTGCGGTCGAAGCTGCTGTCGGCGGCCCAACGCGCCTGGACGTCCGCTTTGCGCCCACCGCGCGGATGTCGGACATCACCGCTCTGCTCGACGCCTATCAGGGCACGATTGTCGGCAATGATAAAAGCGGTCTGTTCCGTCTGCAGTTCGGCAGCCAGATCATGACCAAGGACCAGCAGGCCGGCCTGATCCGTCGTCTCGAAAACGAGAAAATCGTCAGCATGGCGGTGCCGGCGCAGTAGTTGGGCCGTAGGGCGGATGAGGCGAAGCCGTCATCCGCCGCGCTTCGCCACACGCATTCGGCCGGCGGATGACGCTGCGCTCATCCGCCCTGCAATTGACCATCGAATTCTTTGAACGTTTTGCGCCCTGCGCGGACTCATGACCATGGGAGCGGCTTTCCCCTCCCCAGCGACGCCAGTCCTTGGCGCAAGCGCCCAATTGCGCCCCAGGTATCGCTCGACCCGTCCGGTTGTCCCCCCGGGCGGGTCTTTCCATTAACGCTGCGTTAACGATCTCAGGGTTAACAATGCACTAAGACGCTCTGTGAATTTGTTCCAACCTTCGGTGACATACAGCCATTCGCCGACTCGGCTTGACAGAAGAAGTGCAGATTTCACGGAGCTTTCGCGAGGCTTGCGCCCGGAAAATGACTTGTTCCGGACACATTTCGCTAGACTGAGAACGTTTTTCCACAGATCGTTCTCGCATTACCGATCAGTGATTCTGTTGCGTTGATTCCGTTTTTCTCTTTCGCGGACATGCACATGTCGTTGCATCCAGCACGCTTTCAGAATGCCTTGCCTTATCCCGGCGACCTCAAATCCCGCAAGGTCGTGCAGCGCTGGGCCGTCCTCGCTGAACAGCGTTTGAGCTACCTCACCGAATTGTTCGAGAGCGGCCGCTGGCGCCGCTTTCACACCGAAACCGATTTTCTCGACAATATCCAGGAAGCCAAGGATGCAGCCGAGCGTTGGCGGGCCTTGGCCAATGGTGAATATGTCGCGCCCGTGATCCGCGAGACGCCGCGCGTTCAGCCGCTTGTTGCCGCCATCGAAATCGCAGCTGCCGAGGTTGCTGAGGCGACCGTGCAGCACGAGGCAGAGGTGCTGTCCTTCGAGGATCACGCCGCCCAACGCGACGCCGCGCGAAAGCCGCCGCTCGTCGCCATGAGCGAGGTGATCGTCGATCATTCCGCCGCAAACACTGTGGTGGAGATGCGCGAGATCGAGCCGCCGGTGCATGCGGTGTCGCCGCTGGATCTGTTCGACCACGACGCTATCGTCGCCCGCTACCCGATGCTCCGCGCCGCAGCGATGTAACGCAACTGTCGCTGCAGGGTGGGCAAAGCGCGGCGTGCCTGCCCAATCCACGTGACATCGAAATGGTGGGCACGCTTCGCTTTGCCCACCCGACAATCGTCGGTCACCCGCTAACGTACAACATTCCCCGCCAATGCGATCTGCGCAAAAACCTGCGCGCCCTTGGCCGTAAGATCCGGCGTCGCTGGCTTGGCGTGATCGAGCCCGACCACGGCGCCGCGTGCAGCTCCCGAGATCATGTTGTTACTGACCAGCGCCGTGCCAGCGCCAGGCATCACAGACACGCCGATGCCGACAAAGGCATTGCGCACCACGTTTCCCGAGATCGCGACATCGCGCAGATAGCGGCCCCAGCCGGCAATGATGCCGCAGCTTGGCGCATTCTCCACCACATTGCCGCTGACCGTCGCATCAGCCTCCACATAGATGCCAACGCCGGCTTCGTCATCCGGGATCGTCCCGGCCGGACGGCGCGGGATCAGGTTGCGGATGATATTGCCTTGCACGACGGCGATGCGTCCGCCTTCGTTGAAGTTGCAAACCGACACACCGAACGCCGCGCCATCCACCGTGTTGTTGGCAATCACGGCGCCCTCGAAGGCAAATTCCGAATACAGCGCGACTTCGCGGACCTGTGACACACTGTTGCCGGTGATGTGGATGTTCGACGCCGAATTGCCGCGCACCGCCGAGTAATCGCAATTCCTGATGCGATTGCCGGACACGATGACATTGCCGGCACGAAACGCATTGATTGCATTGCCATACTGGCCGGAGCCGCCGGGCCCGGCCTTGATGTCCTCGATGCGGTTGTCGATCACCTGTGTGCCGTCATCGCCGATGGCGCTGCGCAGGATCTCGATGCCGTTGCTGCGCGTATTGCTGATGGTATTCTGCGCCACCAGCAGGCCATTGCCGTCGAAGGACACGATGGCGGTGGTGGCGATATCGCTGAAGCCATTGCCGCGGATCGTGCCGGCGCAACGTTCGAGCCAGATGCCGGCATTGCCGCTTTTGAGGATGGTGCAATCCTCAAAGCGGATCTCGTTGCTTTGGCTAACCTGCACGAGGCCGGTGCGCGGCGCCAGCTTCGCATAATTGCCGTCGAGGGTGAGGCCGTTGAGGCTGAGATAGTCGGCGCCATCGGCTTGCAGCAGCGGTCCGCCGCCGAGCGAGGTGAGAATGGTGGCGCCGCGAATGCCGACCAGTTGCGTGCCGCGCGAAAGCCTGAGCGGCCCGGTGCGATAATTGCCGGGCGGCAGCACCAGCGGCGCCTGTAGCCGCGTGGCATCATCGATGGCGCGCTGCAGGGCGCGGCTCTGATCGTCCTGCGTATTCGAGCGCACGCCATATTGCGTGACATCGCGCCCCAGCGCCGAGGGCAGGGGTGCTGCTTCGGCACGCGATGCGATCAGCACGCCGGCAGCACCAAGCGCGGATGCGTTGAGGATCTGTCGGCGGTCGGTGATCATGGCGCGGTCCGATGGTGAAAGTCGGCCGAGCATACGCGATTGCGCGAGTGCATGAGGTGGCACCGCGAGGCACGGTTAATGGCCTGTCGTCCGTCCGGGACGGTCGCGGTCGTCACGATTACCGGGCGGGACGCGATAAAATGCCATAAGGATGAGGCTCGCGCGGACAGTAATGCTCCCGCCCTCAAGCGGCGAAGCCGCGCAGTGGGGAGGGCCGGGGCGGGGCGCCCCACGTGACGTTCGAGCTTGGGGAAGCTCCCCACCCGTCTCGAACCCTACCCGTTCGATCCACCCTCCCATTCGCTTCGTTCAGAGGAGGGAGAAGACCGAGCGCCTCAGACAGTGCGCCCCTTCAAAAGCAGCTGAAAATCCTTCTGCTCCTGCGCATCGCGCTCATTCTTCTCAGGACACTCGCCGGCTTCCGCCTGGCACGGCCGGATCTCGTAATCATTATCGAGAATACGGCGCGGAGTCGGCTGACCGCCGGCGCTCTCCACATCGGTAACCAGGCCGCTTTCGGATGCGAGTTTCCACACATCGGCTTCGGTTGGATAGGACTTGCTCAGTTTGGCGTCGTCGCAAAATAAGGCATAGGGCATCGGATCGCTCCGGAAAATCACGGGTGAATAACGTCCATCGCGGCGCCGGGTTTCTCACCGCGCACCGCAGGCATTCCAAAGGGCATTGCAGTTTTGCGCGGCTGCCAACGGCTGCACGCGCAGGCGTTCAGCTCACCGCTTTGTGAGACATGAACAGGCGGCCTTTTTCCGCCACCAGCACCACCGCCAGAGCGATGAGCGTGCAGGCGAACAGGCCGGTCGTGAACGGCAACAACGTGCCGTCATAGTGCTGGCCGATGAACGCGCCGATGGCGATACCAAGCAGCGTGGTCAGCGTGCCGTAAAGCGAGGAGGCCGTGCCGGCGATATGGCCTTGCGGCTCCATCGCGAGCGCCGTGAAATTCGAGAACATCAGGCCGAAGGCGAACATCATGATCATCGACAAGGCCATGAACAGCCACAGCGGCATGAAGCCCGCGAGCACGCCGAGCAGCATCAAGCTACCGACGGTGACGAAGCCGAACAGCGCCGCATGTGAGATGAAACGCATTCCGAGCCGGTTGACGACACGCGAATTGAAGAACCCGGCAATCGCAACGCCGAAGGCGATGGAGGCGAAAGCGAGCGGAAAATAATGGCCGAGATGGAAGATCTCGGTGAACACCTGCTGCGAGGTGAAGACAAACGCGAACAGGGCGCCCTGCAGGACACCGGCGGCGACGCCGTAACCGAGGGTCTGCCGATGGCTGATCGTCTGCCGATAGGCAAAGAGCACGTCCGGAATCGCCAGCGAACGGCGGTTGGCGACCGACAGTGTCTCCGGCAGGCGCCAGGCGCTCCAGGCAAAGGTCAGCAGGCCGTAGAGCATCAGCACGACGAAGATGCCGCGCCATTCGGTGAGTACCATCAGCGCCTGTCCGAAGGACGGCGCAATCACCGGCACCGAGATGAACACCATGATGGCGAGTGACATGACACCCGCCATGCGGCCGCCGGAATAGCAATCGCGCACGATCGAGACTGCGATGACGCGCGTCGCCGCGGTGCCCAGGCCCTGCAGCAGGCGGGCCAGCAGCAGCATCTCGAAGGACGGCGCAAACAGGGCCAGCACGCTGGCGATGCAATAGACGCCCATGCCCGCGAGCAGGATCGGGCGGCGACCATAGCGATCCGACAGCGGGCCGATGGCGAATTGCGCAAAGCCAAAGCCGAGCAGGAACACCGACAGCACCGCCTGCAGGTGATTGCCATCGGCAATCTTGAAGGCGGCGCCGAGATGCGGCAGGGCCGGCAGCATGATGTCCATGGCGAGCGGATTCAGCGCCATGATCGCAGCGATCATGGCGACGAATTCGGCAAAGCGCATGGGGAGGTGCGCGGGCGAGGCCGCCGGCGCATCGGCATTGATATCGGTCACAAAACAGTCCCTGAAGATGGGCGTCATTTGATCGGTGATGCTGCGCTGCACAAGGCGGGTTTCGGCATGGCTGCCTCGCGAAAGCCGCCCGAACCGGGTGGTAATGACCGGGAAATGCCCGAAAATCAGGCGGTTTCGTCCGTGGTGCGAGTGTCGGGCCGCGCAGCGCGGGTAAGACGAACCATCTCCAGCAGGATAGCTTCGCCGGCATCGGTAAGCTCATCCACGCTCATCCGCCTGGAGGCCGTGTCGGCGGCCGTGAGCGGCACATGGACGAAGGCGGCAAGTTTGGGTCCACCGGGCGCACGGCTCGCCTCGATGGCCCGCCAGCACAGGTAATTGCAGAGATAGCGCCCGGCATCGCGGGAGGCGCGGACATCGACCCCGGTAAGGCGGGCGGCCTGCAGCAGGCGGGAGGTATGCGGCCCGAACATCTGTGCATCGGTGCCGGGCTCGATAAAGCCGCGGCGCACCGGCGTGCCATCCGCATCCGGCCACAGCATGGAGCGTGCATTGCGCGCCCGCGTCTCGATGCGGATGTAGGGTGTGCGCGCAGCGAGGCCGAAACTCAGCAAGGCATGAGGGCGATGGCGCGCGATCAGCTCGGGCAGTTCGCGATCGACGGTGGCATAGGTCACGTCGAAAATGTGAGGAATGCGGATGATGTCCACGAATGCAGGACGCCGCAGCGTCGCGAGCGTCGTGACCAGCGGCATCGTCGGATTGACCGGCGCGCCGGGAAACGGGCCAAAGCCGGTGATGAGGATGCGTGGTGCGTTCATCGCAGCGCTCCGCCGCGTAGGATGGGTAGAGCGCAGGCGCAACGCGCCGGAGCGAAACCCATCACTCCACGGCATAACGGTGATGGGTCACGCTTCGCTCTACCCATCCTCAATCCTTCAGCAGATCCACGATGGTCTCCGCCGCAACCGCCGGCGTCATCTTGCCGTCGGCGACATCGCGCTCGGTCTGCTTGACCTTGCCGCGAATGACGGGATCGCTGCGCAGCCGCGCCTTGAGGCGATCCTCCAGCATGGTCCACATCCACTTCACCTGCTGCTCGCGCCGTCGCCCCGCGAAGTCGCCCGACGCATTCATCGCCGTGCGATGCGCGACGACTTTCTCCCACAGTTCGGCGATACCCGTCTTCGCGAGCGCCGAATAGGTGACGACAGGCGGATGCCAATGCTCCGAGCGTGGCGCGAGGATATGCAGCGCACCGCGATAGTCGCCCGCGGTGATGTTTGCTCGCTTGAGATTGTCGCCATCGGCCTTGTTGATGGCGATCATGTCCGCCAGCTCGATCAGGCCCTTCTTGATGCCCTGCAACTCGTCGCCGCCACCCGGCAGCATCAAGGCGAGGAAGAAGTCGGTCATGTCGCAGACCGCCGTCTCGGACTGGCCGATGCCGACCGTCTCGACGAGCACCACATCGAAGCCCGCCGCCTCGCAGAGCAGCATCGCCTCGCGCGTCTTCGCCGCCACGCCGCCCAGCGTGCCGGATGATGGCGAGGGACGGATGAACGCATCGGGATGTGCGGAGAGATCATTCATCCGCGTCTTGTCGCCGAGGATCGAACCGCCGGTGCGCGCAGAAGACGGATCGACGGCGAGCACCGCGACTTTGTGGCCCTGTTCGATCAGATACATGCCGAGCACGTCGATGGTGGTCGATTTGCCGACACCCGGAGATCCGGTGATGCCGACACGAAATGCCTCGCCGGTATGCGGCAGCAGTACCTGTACAAGTTCGCGCGCCGCCGCCTGATGATCCGCACGGCGGCTTTCCACCAGCGTGATCCCCCGCGCCAGTGCCGCGCGGGAGCCGGCGCGGATGTCGCGGGCGAGGGCGTCGATCTCGATGGGTTTTGCGGGCGTCACTGTGGCTTGTCACTCGCTTGAGGCGACTGAGCGCCACCGAAGATCGCCGTGCCCTCCGCCGAGAGATAGGGCTTCAGTGTCTCCCATGGCACGAAGGCGGTGTAGTCGCCCTCCGCATAGGCACCGACCGCGTAAGGGCTGTAGTGGAAGGTCAGGCCCGAACTCTTGCCGGCAACCGTCGAGGGTGCCAGCGACACCGGGCCGATGGTCAGCAGCTTCGGCTCCAGCGCATCGACGAGGCTCATATCCGGATTGTCGCCGTCGCGCTTTTTCTTTTCGATCTTGAGATCGGCCACGACCGCATTGCGGATCGCCGTCATCGCCGGCCCGCCATCGGCAAGCTCGGTGAAGAACGGCCGGATGCTGATCATTTTGCCGGCCTGCCTGTCCCACAGCAGCGTGTCGCTGCCATGATTGGGATGCGCGCCGCCGGTGTAGCTGAATTCGCCGCGAATGATGCTGGCATAGCGGGCGGCGACCAGCGCATCCTGCGTATAGCCGCGCTCAGAAGACCAAGGCCGGTTGCGGATATCGGCGGGCAGATCATTCATGTCCTTGCGCTGCGCAACAAGCTCTTTGAGCGTCTTGGCGGCCCATGTCTTGCCGGCCGCGGTCAGATACTTCAGCAGCGGCGCATCGGCCTTGATGGCGTCGTCGAAGGAGACGGTGACCTCGGTAAATGTGGCCTTGAGCAGGATGTCGGGCTTGCGGTCGGCAGCGAGGGAGGATGTGGAATACAGGGCAAGCAACAGCGCGCCGGAAAGCAAATGAGAAGAGACACGTTTCATTTGCGAATCTGACTTTCGACAAAGGCTTTGAGCGCAGGAAGATGATCGTGGATGATATCCCAGAGCAAGCTGATCCGGGTTGTGTGATAGGCATGCTTTAGAATATTTGCGAAGCCGTTCATCTGGCGCCAATCAACTCCAGAGGCTTCCTGCTTCATCTCGGCTGGCAGCTTGAGAGCTGCTTCGCAACACATCTCGAGATATCGTTCGACAAGATGGCGGATGCGCCGTTCCTTGCTGAAGGTTTCGTAATCGACACCCTTCATGATGTCCTCGATCTCGGAAACGAAATCGAGAATGTCCGCAAACCTATCTTCCGTAGAGGGTGGCATCAAAACACCTCGATCAGATCGTCGGCCATACGCTCCCGGATGCGTGGGGTCAGTTCTCCATCGGTCATGACGTGGGGCCACACCCCGATGTCATCCTCGATCATGTTCATGACATTGAATATACTGAACGAGGCTCTGCCATTCTCGCGCGGCTTATACTCAACGAGAATATCCAGATCGCTATCCGGCCGCGCATCGCCGCGGACACGCGAGCCGAACACAGCCAGCCGCGTCACGCCCTCGGCCTTGATGGCAGGCGCCAGCGCTCGCAGTTTTGCGAGGATCGTGTCCAGGGAGATGTCGATCACCTCGGTCATCCCGTGACCCTATCACAAACGCTGTGACGCCGCAGCTACTCCGCCGCCTGGCTATGCCCCAGTCGCGCATTCAGCTTGTGGATCAGCTCTTCCGCCGCTTCCGAGATCACCGTGCCCGGCGGGAAGATCGCCTCGGCGCCGGCCTTGTAGAGTTCTTCATAATCCTGCGGCGGCACCACACCGCCGATGATGATCATGATGTCCTCGCGACCCTGCTTCTTCAACGCCTCCTTCAACTCAGGTACCGCGGTGAGATGTGCGGCGGCGAGGGACGAGAGGCCGAGAATGTGGACGTCGTTCTCCACGGCCTGACGGGCGGCCTCATCCGCGGTGGCGAAGAGGGGCCCGATATCGACGTCGAAGCCGACATCGGCGAAGGCCGAGGCGATCACCTTCTGGCCGCGGTCATGGCCGTCCTGGCCGATCTTGGCGACGAGAATGCGCGGGCGGCGGCCTTCGGCGTCCTCGAAGGTGTCGATCAGCGCCTGAACCTTGGCGACATTGTCGTTCATGGAGGATGCTTCCCGCTTGTAGACGCCGGTGATGGACTTGATCTCGGCGCGGTGGCGGCCGAACACCTTTTCCATCGCGTCGGAAATTTCGCCGACGGTGGCCTTGGCGCGGGCAGCGTCGATGGCCAGCGCCAGCAGGTTGCCACTGCCTTCCTGCGCGCTGCGGGTGAGTGCGTTGATGGCGGCATCGACATCGGCCTGATTGCGCTCGCCGCGCAGGCGCTTGAGCTTGTCGATCTGCAAACGACGAACGTTTGAATTGTCCACCTTGAGCACGTCGATGGGCGTCTCGCTCTCGGGCTTGTATTTGTTGACGCCGATCACCGCCTGCCGACCGGCATCGATGCGCGCCTGGGTCTTGGCCGAGGCTTCCTCGATGCGGAGCTTGGGCACGCCGGCCTCGATGGCCTTGGCCATGCCGCCGAGTGCCTCGACTTCCTGGATGTGGCCCCAGGCCTTGACGGCGAGATCATGGGTCAGGCGTTCGACATAGTAGGAGCCGCCCCACGGATCGATGATGCGGGTGGTGCCCGTTTCCTGCTGGATGAACAGCTGCGTGTTGCGCGCGATGCGGGCGGAGAAGTCGGTGGGCAGCGCCAGTGCTTCGTCGAGCGCATTGGTGTGCAGCGACTGGGTGTGGCCCTGCGTCGCCGCCATCGCCTCGACGGTGGTGCGCATCACATTGTTGAACACGTCCTGCGCGGTCAGCGACCAGCCGGAGGTCTGCGAATGGGTGCGCAGGCTGAGCGACTTCGGGTCCTTCGGATTGAATTGCGTGAGGAGCTTCGCCCACAGCAGCCGCGCGGCGCGCATCTTGGCGACTTCCATGAAGAAGTTCATGCCGATCGCCCAGAAGAACGACAGCCGCGGCGCAAACTTGTCGACATCGATGCCGGCGGCCATGCCAGCGCGCAGATACTCGACGCCGTCGGCGAGCGTATATGCGAGCTCGAGATCCTGCGTCGCGCCGGCTTCCTGCATGTGATAGCCGGAGATCGAGATCGAGTTGTATTTCGGCATCCGCTGCGAGGTGTAGGCAAAGATGTCCGAGATGATCCGCATCGAGGGCGTCGGCGGATAGATATAGGTGTTGCGCACCATGAACTCTTTCAGAATGTCATTCTGAATCGTTCCGGTGAGTTTCTCCGGCGGCACGCCCTGTTCTTCCGCGGCGGCGACATACAGCGCGAGGATCGGCAGCACCGCGCCATTCATGGTCATCGACACGCTCATCTGGTCGAGCGGGATGCCGGCAAACAGCGTGCGCATGTCATAAATGGAATCGATCGCCACGCCGGCCATGCCGACGTCGCCGGCGACGCGCGGATGGTCGCTGTCATAGCCGCGATGGGTCGCGAGATCGAACGCGACTGACAGGCCCTTCTGGCCGGCGGCGAGGTTGCGGCGATAGAAGGCATTGCTGTCTTCGGCGGTGGAGAAGCCGGCATATTGCCGGATCGTCCATGGCTGGTTGACATACATGGTCGGGTAGGGGCCGCGCAGGAACGGGGCCGCGCCGGGCCAGGTGTCGAGGAAGTCGATGCCTTTGACGTCGGCCTCGCGATAGGCCGGATTGACCAGAATGCCTTCCGGCGTCAGCCATGGCTCGGCGCTACCTGCAGGCGCAGCCGGGGAAATGGGCGCGAAAGCGATGTCGGCGAAATTCGGAATCTTGGTCATTTCCTCAGTCCTATCAGTCGTCATTGCGAGAAGCGTAGCGACGAAGCAATCCAGCCTTCGTTCGCGGCTTTCCGGATTGCTTCGCTTCGCTCGCAATGACGATCATTTTATTGTCTCGTTCGATCTCAATCATGATCCGGATGCTGATAGCTGAACACGTTCGCCATCTTTTCCGGTCCGTAATTCTGCGCCGTCGTCTTGCTCGGCAGGTTCGAGACATTGCCGACCCAGCCGAGACGTGACTCGCTGCCGAACTGCTTGGTCGGGACCACGCGGTCAGGGCGATCAAACGCGCCGGTCATGATCTCGATATTCGGGCCGTCGATGCGGCGATAGCTCAGTGGCGTGCCGCACTTCGCACAGAAGTCGCGCTCCGCAATCGATGACGACTTGAACGCCGAGGGCGTGCCGCGCGTCCATGTAAATTGCTCGTGCGGGATGTCGGCCAGCGAGGCGAAAGGCGAGCCGGTCGCCTTCTGGCACATGCGGCAATGGCAAATGCTCACCCGTGTCGGCGCGGCGCTCAGCGCAAAGCGGATCGCGCCGCATTGGCAGCCGCCGGTCAGCATGGGTTTGCTCGCCACTGCCGTCATTGCTCACTCCATCCGGGCATAGGCCTGCACCAGCATCGCCAGTGCATCGCCGCCTGCGACGATGAAATCCTCCACGCCGGCCGCGCGCAAGTCAGCTTCGAGATCGCCGGGGCGGCCTGCGAGATAGATATGTTTTGCGCCGGCCTTTTGCAGGGCCTGAGCGGCAGCAGCGGCATGGGCGGGATACTGCTTGTCCGACGAACAGATGCAGGCGAAGGCCGCGCCCGATGCTTTGAAGGCGTCGGCCAGTGCGGCTGGGTCCGCGAAGCCGTTGGTATCAATGGCCTCGATGCCGCCGGTCTCGAAGAAGCTCTTGGCGAAGGTGGCGCGGGCGGTGAAATCCGCGGGCGTGCCGAGATTGGCCAGAAACACCTGAGGCCGCGCGCCCTTGCGGGCGAGCAGGTGGTCCGACTTGTCGCGCAGTGCCTCGAACGGCTCGGCGAGACGGATCGGCTCCAGCGCGGGAAACTTGATCTTGTCCTTGCCATAGGGCTTGCCGGGGATTGGCTTCACCTTCAGCACGGAGGCGCGAGCCTCGCCCAGATTGGGAAACTCGCTGGCGCCGGTCAGCACGTCGCGGCGCTTGGCGACGGCGGCCTGACGCGCCTTGCGGGTGGCGGCGACCTTGGGCTGGATCAGGTTGTTGCCGAGCGCATGGAAGACGCCGCTGGCCTTTTCGATTTCCTGGAATTGCGTCCAGGCGGCATCGCAGAGTTCGCGCGTCAGCGCCTCGATGCCACCGGCACCGGCCGCGGGATCGGTGACCTTGGCGAGGTTCGACTCTTCCAGCAGCACCAGCTGTGTGTTGCGCGCGATGCGGCGGGCGCCGGAGTCAGGCAGGCCGAGGGCCAGCGTATGCGGCAGCACGCTGATCGAATTGGCACCGGCGAGGCCGGCAGAGAATGTCGCCATGGTGGCGCGCAGCATGTTCACGGCGGAATCGCGCTGGGTCAGCATGCGCCATGCAGTTTCTGCCGCGATAAACAATGGCTTCGGCTTCAGCCCGCAGCTTTCCTCGACGCGCGCCCATAGCAGGCGCAGCGCGCGGAATTTCGCCATGGTCATGAACTGGTCGGCATCGGCGGCGAGCCGCGCATAAATCATGCCGCGTGCGGTTTCGAGCGGCACGTTGTGGTCTTCGAGTGCGCGCAGATAGGCGAGCATGGTAGCCAGAGTGTAGCTCAACTCCTGCACTTCGGAGCCACCGGCATCATGGATGATGCGGCCATCGGCGACGGCGAACGGGCCTTTGAAACCCTGATCGGCGAGCTTCTTGATGGTGTCGGTGACAGCTGGCGCCATCTCCCACCAGTTATAGGCGCTGGTGCCCCAGACGGCGGTGGCGCCGATGGGATCGAGACCGAAGCGGATGTCACACTTCGCGGGATCGATGCCTTTGGCTGCGATGTAGTTGGCGAGCCAGGTGACAGCCATGCGCGATTGCGGGCCGGCCTGAATCTCGACGCCGATGCCGGCGTCGAGATAGATGCCGTCGAACAGCGTTGCGATCGTTTCTTCTGAAGCGACAAGGCCGAAGCCGCGCGCACCATTGGCGCCCTCGAACACCAGCGTCAGGCCGGTGGCGCCGTTTTCGAGATCGTGCAGGGCCTGGCGGTTCGACTTCGCTGCATCCGGGTGATCGATGCGCTGCATGACCTGCCATGGCGCGGCAGCGGGGCGGCCTGCGATCGGCTGCGCGTTCTCGGCGCGCTCGTAGATCGGCTGGATGGCGATGCCATCATAGGTCTTGCCGATCAGCTTTTCGAACGGCGCGCCTTTCAGCACGCCATCGACGAGCTTGCGCCAGTCGTCATGGGTCGCAGGCGCAAAATCGGCGGCCAGCCGCAGGTCGTCAGTCGCAGTCGACATGTGAAAAGGTTCACTCCCGGCAATGGTTCGTGTTTGACCGGAAAATGCCATGGGACGAAGGGGTTGCCAATGCCTGTTCAGGCATGGGGCTGCGCGGATTTGGGGCGGGAAATTTCCAGATCTGGCGCTGGTTCCCTCTGCCCGCATCTTGCGCGGGGAGAGGGTGGCCGCGTGCAGCACGGTCGGTGAGGGGCGGGGCAGGCGAGTAGTGCCAATCTGGTTTGAACGGGGCGCTTCGCGAGATCCGAGAGAATGTGAATGAGGTTAGCTCGGCGTGCCGCCTCTCACCCGCCGCGAAGGCGCGGCGACCTCTCCCCGCGTAAGATGTGGGGAGAGGTTAGGAGAGGCCGGTGCCTAGTCCAGATCCGGCAGCTTCACGATGCCTTCGGTGGACAGCTTCGCCAGATGCTCAGCCACCGTCTTCCCCGCAATCACCCGCTCGGGCGCAATTTCGGCCAGCGGCACCAGCACGAAAGCCCGCTGCGTGGCGCCCGGATGCGGCAGCATCAGTTCCGGCTTCAGCATCACCACATCATCATAGGCGATCATATCGAGATCGAGCGGGCGTGGGCCCCAATGGCCCTCCGCGGCGCGGTTACGGCCGAATTTGTGCTCGATCCTGTGCAGCGTGAACAGCAGCGCGTGGGGATCGAGTTGGGTATCAATTTCGATCACCGCATTGATGAAATTGTCCTGCGGAATGTCGCCGACCGGTGGCGTCTCATAGTCGCTCGAGCGCGCGACAAGGCCGGCCTGTGTCATGCCGCAGATATTGCTGATGGCCTTGCGGAAGATGGTGCGGACATCGCCGACATTGCCGCCGAGCGCGATCAGGACGCTGGCCATGGCCTATGCTCGCGAACGGCGCAGTACCACGCCGACATCGTCGAAGATCGCGGCGATGGGCGCGTGCGGCTTGTGCACGGTGATCTTGACGGAGCTGATCTTCGCAAACTTCGCAAGAATGGCATCGGCCACGGCGCCGGCGGCGCGCTCGAGCAGCTTGTAATTGACATCCTTGAACGCGGCGACGGCGGTGGCCACCACATCCGCATAGGACACCGTGTCGGCAAGGCGATCGCTGCGCGAGGCGAGCTCGATATCGGTGTCGAGTTCGAGGTCGATGATGAAGCGTTGGCCGACGACGCCCTCATAGTCGAGCACGCCGTGATGGGCATGTACCGAAACGCCCTTGATGAAGATCATGTCTGTCATCGGAAATCCTCGATGGCGGCTGCGACGCGCAGCGCCTGGCTGGTCTCGGCCACGTCATGGGCACGGATGATCTTTGCGCCGCGCTGCACCGCGAGCAAGTGAGCGGCAAGCGAGCCACCGAGCCTTTGTTGCGGTTCGGACGGCACGATGGTGGAGATAAATTTCTTTCGGGAGGCGCCGACCAGCACCGGCAGGCCGAAGCGCGCGAGTTCGTCGCCGCGAGCCAGTGCGATCAGGTTCTGCTCCGGCGCCTTGCCGAAGCCGATGCCGGGATCGAGGATGAGGCGGTTCTCTGGAATGCCGGCTTTGGCCGCGATCTCCAGCGTGCGTGCGAAGAAGGCAACAATGTCGGCCATAATGTCGATGGTTGGATCGACATCATCGCGGTTGTGCATCACGACGACAGGCACGCCATGTTCGGCGACCACGCGCGCCATGTCGGGATCGCGCTGTAGGCCCCAGACGTCATTGGCGATAGCGACGCCGGCTGCGAGCGCGCGCGCGGTGACGGACGCTTTCATGCTGTCGATGGACAGCGGTACGCCGAGCGCAACGATATCGGCGAGAACCGGCGCGAGGCGCTGCCATTCTTCATCGGCCGAGATCGGCTGTGATCCATAGGGGCGGGTGGATTCCGCGCCGATATCGATGATGTCGGCGCCGGCGGCGATCATCGCGCGGGCATGGGCCAGCGCGCGCTCCGGGGCGTTGAAATTCCCGCCGTCCGAGAAGGAATCCGGCGTGACGTTGAGGATGCCCATCACAGCCGCCACCGGCCGCGCCAGCAGGGCAGCGAGCACCGGCGGAGTTGTGGCGGTCGCGATCATGCGGTCGCTTTGCGCGCGGGCGGGGAGGGAGTCAAGATGGGGGACGGGTCGTAGGGCGGATTACGGCGACGCCTAATCCGCCCTACGCTCTCAATAGGAAATCTTCAACGGCAGCTGCCGTGCCTTCTCGATCAGCTCGCCGACGGACTTTTCCGAGGGCAGCACGCGCACCAGCTTGCGTGTCTCATTCGCCTCGCGCATCGCCCGGGCGAGGCGTGAGGGATTGCGGTGCTTTAGTTCGCGGACGGTGGAAACGCCGGAGGCGCGGAGCAGCTCAGCCTTGGCGGCGCCCATGCCGGGGATGCGGAGATAGTCGGCGAGATTGGCCCATTCCAGCAATTGCTGCTCGGTGAAGCCCGTCTTGGCGGATAGCTCCTTCCGGCATTTGGCGGAGTGGGCGGCTTCCAGCAGACTCTCCATGGTGCGGATGCCTGCCTTTTTCAGCCGGGTCGCGGCGAAAGCCGTCAAACCGTCGATCTCGGAGATGGAATAAGCCATGATACTCGAACGTTCGAAGAAAGGTGCTTGACGCTTTAAGGTGGATGATCGCGGGAGTGGCGTCGTCAGGCGAACTGACTGAGGCCGGGTGTGCCCGCAATGATCTGGTCCATAGCATCGGAGCCGATCTTCTCACGTCCAAACTTGAACAGTTCCCGCGATACGCTCTGGATCTCACCCATGCCGAGCCCCATGCCCATCAGCTTGCTGCCGAGTGCCATCAGGCCGCCGCCCATCAGGCTGAACCCGCCGCCTTCATTGGCAGCGATGGCAGCCTCCGCGCCGGGAATATGCGCGACCAGTTGATTGAAAGGCTCGGGAGGGGCTTCGCGTTTCAGGAATTCGAGAATGCTGCCAACAGCTTTCTCGGCCACAGCTTCATCGATGCCGACCTTTGCGGTCAGCGCTTTGATCAATTCATCCATGATGCCCCGCCTCACACCGGTTGAACCGGTGCCCTTCGTTTGAAAAATCATCTTGATCCGGTGTGATTCGAATTACAAGCACACGCGGTGGTCCAACGGTCGATTCAATGTGATCGCGCGCCGGGTGTTGCAGCAATGCAATCGCAAACGTGAAATTTTGGTCAATTGTTCGCGCCCGCGAGAGCGCTTGAGTTTGGAAAAAATCTGAACGGCGTTTGCCATGCGCGTATGCTGCATGGCCATCGGACATCGTGACGCGCATCGCTGGCCTTAGTTCCGCAACATGCGGTAAGATCATGAAGCGCCGCGAATTTTCTTCGAATTTTTTTGATGCGCGATAGGCGATCCCAGAGGCGATCAGATGGCACCGAGCACCGCAGTTTCGACATCGGGCGATACCGACAAGCAGATTTTCATTGGCAAGGGCGAACAGCAAGCATGGCTGACGCTGGCCCTTGGCAATCGCCATGGCCTCGTCACGGGCGCGACGGGAACAGGCAAGACCGTCTCGCTGCAGGTGATGGCGGAAGGCTTTGCCCGTGCAGGTGTTCCGGTTTTCGCATCCGACATCAAAGGCGATCTGTCCGGCATCGCTGAGGTGGGTGAAGGCAAGGATTTTATCTTGCAGCGCGCGAAGGAGATGGGGCTGAGCTTCCAGCCCGATCAGTTCTCGACCATTTTCTGGGACGTGTTTGGCGAGCAAGGTCATCCAGTTCGCGCCACGGTTTCAGAGATGGGGCCACTGCTTCTGGCGCGTTTGCTCGATCTCAATGATGTGCAGGAAGGTGTGCTCAATGTCGCCTTCCGCGTCGCCGACCAGAACGGGCTGACGCTGCTCGACATGAAGGATCTGCGCTCGTTGCTCGATGCGATCGTGCCGAAGGCCGCCAAGAAAGACGAATTCGATCCGCTGGCGGAGATCCGCGCCTCTGCATCGAGCTTCGGAAATGTCTCCAAGGCCACAGTCGGCACCATCCAGCGCCAGTTGCTCGTGTTGGAGAACCAGGGCGGAGAAAAATTCTTCGGCGAGCCGGCACTGGAGCTGAAGGATTTCATCCGGACCGATCGCGACGGCCGCGGAATGGTCAATATCCTCGTCGCCGACAAGCTGATGGCGAGCCCGCGCCTCTATGCGACCTTCCTGCTGTGGCTGCTCTCGGAGCTGTTCGAGGAATTGCCGGAGGTCGGCGATCTGCCGAAGCCGAAACTGGTGTTCTTCTTTGACGAGGCACATTTGCTGTTCAACGATGCTCCGAAGGCCCTTATGGACAAGATCGAGCAAGTGGTCCGCCTCATCCGATCGAAGGGCGTCGGCGTTTATTTTGTGACCCAGAACCCGATCGATGTGCCCGATCGCGTATTGGCGCAGCTCGGCAACCGCGTGCAGCACGCCTTGCGCGCCTTCACACCGCGTGACCAGAAAGCAGTGGCGGCAGCTGCGGAAACATTCCGCGCCAATCCGAAACTGGACACGGCGAAGGCGATCACCGAACTCGGCAAGGGCGAGGCGCTGGTGTCGTTCCTCGAAGGCAATGGCACCCCGTCGATCGTCGAGCGCGTGATGATCCGGCCGCCGGTGGCGCGCATCGGGCCGATCACGCCGGAGGAGCGCAAGGCGATCATCAATGCGAGCCCGGTGAAGGGCAAATACGACACGGCGGTGGATTCCGAGTCAGCCTATGAGATGCTGCAGAAGCGGATCGCCGGGACCGCCGCAACGCCGGCTGAAGCGGGCACCGCTGACGGCGCATCCGGCGGTGGTTTCCTCGGCACGCTCGGCGGCATCGTCGGCAGCATTTTTGGCACGGGTACCCGACGGGGCCGGCTCACCACGGGGCAGGTCATCGCGCGCAGCGTCACGCGCACGGTCACCAATAAGGTCGTGGGCAGCATCGTCGCCAATGTTGGCAAACAGATCGGCGGCTCGCTGGGCAGCACCATCGGTCGCGAGATCGTGCGCGGCACGCTCGGCGGAATCATGAAACGCTGATCCTGAAGCTCTGCCAACCCACTATTCTGACTGTCTGATTCAAGGGAAGTCGCCATGTCCGCATCGTCGCAACTAAACTCCGTCCTCGCGCATGTCGATGGCGATTTTGATAAGGCGCTGGAGCGCCTGTTCGCCTTGTTGCGGATCAAATCGATTTCCGCTGATCCTGCCTTTGCCGATGACTGCAAGAAGGCAGCAGCCCATCTCGCCGGCGAGATCCAAGCGCTTGGCTTCAAGGCCGAGGTGCGGCCGACTGCGGGCCATCCCGCGATCGTGGCCACCGCGAAGGGCAATAAGGGCAATCGTCCGCATGTGCTGTTCTATGGCCATTACGACGTGCAGCCGGTCGATCCGCTGGAGCTGTGGCATCGTCCGCCCTTCGAGCCAGTGGTGACCAAACATGCCGATGGCCGCGACATCATTGTTGCGCGCGGCGCGCAGGACGACAAAGGCCAGCTCTCCACTTTCGTGGAGGCCTGTCGGGCCTGGGTGAAAGTGGCGGGCGAATTGCCGATCGATCTCACCATCTGCATCGAGGGTGAGGAAGAAGTCGGCTCGAAGAATTTCGTGCCATTCCTCGAAGCGAACAAGAAAGAACTGGCTGCCGATTTTGCCGTCGTCTGCGACACCGGCATGTGGGATCCATCGACGCCGGCCATCACGACGGCGTTGCGCGGCCTCGTCTATGAAGAGGTGAAGATCACGGCCGCGAATCGCGATCTGCATTCCGGCATCTATGGCGGCGGCGCGCGCAATCCGATCCGCGTGCTGACCCATATTCTCGGCAAGCTGCATGACGACCGTGGCCGCATCACCATTCCCGGCTTCTACGATGGCGTGAAGGATCTGCCGGCTGATATCCTGAAGCAGTGGAAGGGGCTAGGGCTGACGCCGGAAACGTTCCTCAAGCCGATCGGCTTGTCGATCCCGGCAGGCGAGACCGATCGAGAACTGATTGAACAGATCACCTCGCGCCCGACTTGCGACATCAATGGCATTGTTGGCGGCTATACCGGCGAAGGCTCGAAGACGGTGATCGCCTCGCATGCGTCGGCAAAGGTGTCGTTCCGCATTGTCGAGGGCCAGGATCCGAGCAAGATCCGCGATGCGTTTCGTAAGTTCGTGACGGATCAGCTCCCCGGCGATTGCACGGCTAAATTCCTCGATCACTCCAACGCACCGGCCATCGCGCTCGACTGGAACATGAAGCCGCTGGCGGCGGCGCGCGATGCACTGACCGAGGAATGGGGCAAGCAGGCGGTGCTGATCGGCTCCGGCGCGTCCATTCCGATCGTGGCGGACTTCAAGCGGACGCTCGGGCTGGACTCCCTGATGATCGGTTTCGGTCTGGATGACGACAACATCCATTCGCCGAATGAAAAATACGATGTGCGCAGCTTCCAGAAGGGCATCCGCTCCTGGGTCCGCATCATCGCGGCGCTGGCCGAGGTGAAGAAGTAACTCTGCCCCTCATGGTGAGGAGCGCGCCATTGCGCGCGTCTCGAACCATGAGCTGGCCAGGCTCCGGCGCTCCGGGCCATCCTTCGAGACGCGCGCCAACGGGCGCGCTCCTCAGGATGAGGGGTGAGCGTGAAGGTGATGTGAGATCTTGACCCAAATCAAGGGCGTTCCCGCA
>NZ_JBIIOT010000083.1:0-21893 GCF_044336785.1 Tardiphaga sp.
CAAAGAACAACAAACCAAACCAGGGAGCACGCCAATGTCCGCCAGCGAGGTCGCCAACACTCATTTCTCTGCCGCCATGGCAGTTGCGCAGGCAACGGGCATAGACCAGGACGGCGTCTGTCGTTCGATGCTGGGGCTGATCGTCAGCAAATATCTCGAAACCCGCAGCGCCACCGACGTGCAGTCGGAGCTTCATTTCCTCGCCGATAACTGCGATCCGGACACCGACTTCGCCTTCATGCGGCCGTGAGCCATAGGCCCAAAACGTAAAAACGCCGCCCGGAATTGGGCGGCGTTTTGTAGTCTGCGTAGAGGTTTGTGGACCCCTTATAGCACGAATCTCACGTCCTGTAAGATGGATCGCGGCGGTCGAGCTTGCGCAGCATGGGCGGCCAGACCAGTCGGGTCGATCGCAGTTCTGCCTTTTCGGGGTTACCGACCAGGGCGGCATTCTTCTCGATGACGATCTGGTCGACTGGATAGGCGGTCGGGCCGAGCATGCGGGTGCGGACCTGCATGGTGCAGGCGCGTTCCAGATAGTACATGCGCTCGAAGGCCGAGGCGACGGAGCGGCCGACAGTCAGCGTGCCATGATTGCGCAGCAGCATGATGTTCTTGTCGCCGAGGTCCTTCTGCAGGCGTGGGCGTTCGTCGTGATCGAGCGCGACGCCTTCATAGTCGTGATAGGCCAGTTCGGGGATGACCAGCTGCGCCGTCTGGTTCAGCGGCTGCAGGCCTTCCATGCAGGACGCGACAGCGGTGCCATCCGGCGTGTGCAGATGCATCACGCAGCCGGCGTCTTCGCGCACTTCGTGGATCGCCGAGTGAATGGTGAAGCCGGCGGGGTTGATGGTGTATTCGCTGTCGGACAGCTGGTTGCCGTCAAGGTCGACCTTGACCAGCGACGAGGCCGTCATTTCTTCGAAGATCAAGCCGTACGGATTGATCAGGAAGTGATGCTCGGGGCCGGGCACGCGCGCGGAGATGTGGGTATCGATCAGGTCGTCCCAGCCATAGAGCGCGACCAGGCGGTAGGCCGCAGCAAGGTTGACGCGCTGGGCCCATTCACCCTCGGTCATGTTCGAAGGGACGGCTTTGAGATGGGCAGCTTCGGCTGGTGACATAAGTCATCTCCGGTTCAATTGTTCGAGTTCCGTGACCGCAGCCTATTATTACGCGGGTCATGCAGCAAGGCTGCGGTGTCGCGCAGCAGTCATGCTGCTCATGCGAGACGCTCGCCGACCAGTTCGCCGATCGCCTTGAACACGGTGTTGAGCTGCTCCGGCGTCGGTTTTCCGCCACGCGTATACGCGGCGATGATCACCGGGCGGTCCGGCGCCGGCCACGCCACGGCGATGTCACCGGCGGCGTCCTTGCCGTTGTTGCCAGTCTTGTCGCCGATCTTCCAGGACGGAGGCAGGCCGGCGCGCAGGCGATTGGCGCCTGTCTTGCAATTCACCATCCATTCGACGAGTTGTGCGCGCGATCCCGGTTGCAGCCCATCTCCGAGGGCGAGGTGTTCCAGGCTCAAGGCCATGGCGCGCGGCGTCGTTGTGTCCTCGAGCTTGCCTGGCGGAGTGCGATTGAGTTCGGGCTCGTTGTGATCGAGACGTGAGGTGACATCACCGTGGTCGCGCCAGAACCGGGTCAGGGCCTTCGGACCGCCAATGCGCGCGAGCAGCAGATTGGCGCAGGTGTTGTCGCTGAGTTCGACAATGGCCTTGGCCATCTCGCCGACCGACAGCGCGCCCCTGGCGAGATTGTCTTTGGCGACCGGTGCGTAGTCGAGCAGGTCTTTCTGCGTATAGGGGATCATCGCCTCGAGACGATCCTGGCCGCGATCCACGCGCGCCAGCACGCAGGCGGCAAGGGACGCCTTGAAGGTGCTGCACATGACAAAGCGTTCCTGGTCGCGCCAGGCGAGCTCGGCGCCGCTGGTGACGTTCCTGGCATACAGTCCGATCCGCCCCCCGCAGTCGCGCTCATAGGTGAGCAGCGCAGGTGGTGTCTCCTTGGCAAAAACGGGAGTGGCTGCGAAGGCGGATGCGGTGAGCAGGAAAGCGCGGCGATTGATCATCATCCCATCTCGCTCGCAGCCGATCGGGGAGAAATGATGGCGTTGCGTCACGCCCTTGCGATGGATTTCCCGGCGCTTACGGCGCCGGGATCGCAAGCAGGCTGGAGATGCTGCTGCCACGGATATCGTACACGCGGGCGAAGACGACGTCGTCGCGCTTGATCTCGGCGATGACGGGCGCGGTGAGGCCCTTGCAGTAGAACTCGCCAAGGGTCATCGCAAAGTCAGCAGCATGGCTGTCCCAGCCGATGGTGAAGTCAGGGCCAAGTGCGACCTGTGCCGGACGCTGCGGGCCGCAGACGGCGACCTTCCACTTGCGGCCAACCGGCGCGTGTTCCTGTCGCTCGTCGATCTGCTCCTTGAGGGCGTCCGACGCCTGTTTCAGGGCGAGGCCCCAATAATCCAGCATGTACAGCGCGTCGGCCTGGCGCACAGTGCCGGCGACATAATTGAAGTGCGTGTACTGATACGGGTGCAACCGGATCATTTCGGCCATCGGCAGCATCAGGCCGAACGACAATGCGGCGACAGCCGCGGCCTGCGCGCCGCGATGATGGACGCGCAGCCAGTCCATCAATGATGCGAATGCGACGCCGGCGAGCACGGTCATCGGCGGGATCACGAAAATGAAGTGGCGGATACCGTTATACAGCGCTGGGCGCTTTACCATGGCGATGATCAACGGCAGCATCGCAGCCGCGGTGAGCATCAGCAGCACCGTCTTGCGGCGCGCCGGCACATCTTTCCGCGAGGTCGCAACGATGGTCAGCACGATGCCGCCGGCCAGCAGTGTGATCAGCACTTCCGGCAGTTGCAATGCGAACAGCGTCGGGAGATAGGACCACGGCATATCCGGCACCGAGATCATGGCGCCGTCGAACATTTCCTTCCACGGCTTCTCGAAGAAGTGCGAGAAGTAGGTGAGGGCGCGCAGCGGATTGGCGGGTTCGAGGATCGACCACGGCCAGATCAGGCCCATGATCAAATAACCGAAAGCGAGGCCCGGCAGCAGCAGATAGACGACGTGGAGCAGGCGTCGAATGGCTTCGCGCGGGCCCTGCGTTCGCCACTCTTCGAGGAGCAGAGGCGCAAAGCCGATCAGCGCATAGATCAGCGTCAGGCCGGCAAGGATGCGGCAGCCGATGGCGCAGCCGGCACCGATGCCGAGGATCAGCACGGTCCGCGTCGATGGCGCCGGATATTCCTGCACCAGGCGCACGAGGCCCAGCATCAGCACGATCATGGCCACCGCGAAGGGCGCGTCCTTCGGATTCATGAACATGTGGCCGTAGAAGGTCGGGCAAAGTGCCAGCAGCAACAGCGTGACGAGGCCGGCCACTGGCCCCGCAATACGGCGGCTGACGCGCCATGTCACTGCAAGGCCGATGATGCCGACGACGGCGCCGAGCAGGCGGCGCGTCTCGAACAGTTCGAGCGGGATGACTTTGTGCAGCAGGGCCGCAGCCATATCGAAGCCGCCGCCATACATGTAGAGATTGGCGAAGGAGAGGGCACCCGTATCGCGAAAGCCGGAGCCGTACATCTTCAGCAGAAGATCGGCATATTCGGCATGGGTGTAGTCGTCCCATCCGAGGCCGTAATCGCGGAATGTCAGGCTGGCGATAATGCTGACCACGACCAGCGCCAGAATGGCGAGGTCGTCACACGTCTTTTCCACGGAGCGCCGCAGGGGCGTTTCGATGGCCGCAGTCGTAATCGATGACATGGCTATAGACGATCCGGTGTCCCAAACCCAAACAATGGCTCGGCATTGCGCTTTTGAGCCTCGTTCCCCGGCATCGGTATAGCGCGTTTGTATTTTTGAGTAATTGAGAATTGTGGCTGAAATTCTCTTAAATTTAGTGCGGTGCAGTAAGAATAAAGCTTTGTTTCTTACTTGTTGGGAAAAGGCACCCAGCTCGACATCGCGGTGACGGGTCGCCCGGCGATCGAAACCCGTTATGGCATTGTGGCTTACCCCAAGCTGTGAACGTAAAATTGCCGTTTGGAAAACAGCGTTATATGACGCTATCGTGTTGCTCTGACGAGACTCGCGGAGCGTCCGTCCAGGAGTTCGAAGACCATGACAGTGCTGCTGATTGCCGGGACAGGCGTTATCCTGGCGGGCCTTGCCGCGATCGGATTTGGGGTTCCGGTCAAGGAATTCGGCTTCGGCAACACGTTGATCCTGACCGGCTCGGTCGGGGTTTGCACGGGCCTGATCATGATCAGCCTTGGCCTTGTGGTGCGCGAAATGCGCGGGTTGGCCGCGCAGATGGCCGCCGCCGAGCCGCGCGTCCCCGCACCGCTGCCGCGCCGGGAACTGAAGCTGCCACCACTTTCTGACGTTGCCGATGATGACAGCGATGAGCAGGCACCGCCGCCATTCGCGCGGGAGGCGTCTTCCCAGTCTGCAGCATCGATTCCAGCCGGTCCGGAGGCGGGTGTGCCGCCGTGGCAGGATGAGGTGCTGCGCGATCGTGAGCGTCTTGCCGCAGCTGCCGCCAGTGCAGCCGAGGAGCCGAAGCGGCGCAATCTGTTGTTCACCTCGACGCGCCGTGACCGCGAAAAGGATCGCACCGATGCGGTTGCGCAGGCGCTCGAGCTCGATCTATCCGGGGCTCCCGCTGCGCCGTCTCGCGAGGATGAGTCTCGGTTCGATGACGAAGCGCCTCAGGCCGAGCAGGCCCCGCGTTTCGAGGAGGCCTGGCCGCGGGGTGAGCGTCCCGCCGCTCAGCCCGATCGCCCGCGTTTCTCCGATGCGATCCGCCAGGCTGCGCGTGCGTCTGCCACCCACACCGATCGGTTCAGCGACCGGCTGCCAGACCCGAGCGAAATCCCCGATCGCGACGAGCCGGCGCCAGCCGCTCCCCAACGCGCGCCGGGCGTAACCGTGCTGAAATCCGGTGTCGTCGATGGCATGGCCTATTCGCTGTATTCCGATGGCTCCATCGAGGCGCAGATGCCGGAAGGGCTGATGCGCTTTGCCTCCATCGACGACTTGCGCCAACATCTCGACAATCGCGGCTGATGCGTTCCCTCCGAAAGACGGCGTCATGAGCGACACCCCCGGCAAGAGCTTCATCGAACTGACGGCGAGTATCGTCTCGGCCTATGTCGGTAACAATCCGGTGCCGGCGTCGGAACTGCCGGCGCTGATCAGTCAGGTTCACGGTGCACTGGCGCGCGTTTCGGGTACTAGCGCCGTGGCGGTGGCGATCGAACAGGCTCCCGCGAAGCCGGCGGTGTCGGTGAAAAAGTCGATGACCGCCGAATATCTTGTCTGTCTCGAGGACGGCAAACGCTTCAAGTCATTGAAGCGGCATCTCCGCACGCAATACGGAATGACACCGGAGCAGTATCGCGAGAAGTGGGGCCTGCCTGCGGACTATCCGATGGTGGCCCCGAACTATGCGGTCGCCCGTTCTCAGTTGGCCAAGCAGATGGGTCTCGGGCAACAGCGCAAGCGCCGGAAATAGGTATCCGGGTTCCATTCTGCGGGAACTTTTGGCGAACAAATCGGGACGAAAAGTTGACCGATCAACCGGCCCGCGTGAGGCCGGCTACAAGCGCTCGGACAAATTTCGACTGTCGTTCGTGGGTCGCGGACTGAACCCACAAATAGGAAAGTGATCCAAAATTTCGCTTGCAGGGGCGGCGGACTCGTGAGCTTATGTCTCCAGCAAGGAGAACAAAATGAGAACATCAGGAAGCCGCCAACCCCGTCCCGATCAAATCGACCCGCACCGCATGCGCCATATGTCGTTGGAAACGCGGCAGATACTCACAGAGGATGGCATTGCGAGCGTGCTGGTCAATGACAGCGAAAGCCCGCTGGCCTGGCTCGCGCGCCGCAAGGGGCGGGACGGGCGCAGCCTGATCGCGCCGCATCAGCTCATTGCCGGGGAGAAGCTGCGTGCCGATTTCACCCGCGGCAACATGGCCCCGCGTGTCACCGCCAATTGGGGCGCGCCCACCGGCGGCCGTCCACGTGGGTCAGGCCTCAGTCCCGGCGAAATGACCGATGCGATGCTGGCGTCGCGGCAAAAGGTCGGGCATGCGCTCGATGCCTGCGGGCCGGAATTCGCAGGGCTTCTGATGGATGTCTGCTGCTTCCTGCGCGGGCTCGAAGATGTCGAGCGCGAACGCAGCTGGCCGCCGCGTTCGGCCAAGGTCGTGCTGCAACTCGGCCTCGACCGGCTCGCGCGGCACTATGGTTTCGCGGGAGAGGCGAAAGGCGGTCCGGCGAACGTGCGGACGTGGCTGGCAGAGGATGCGACGTTCGAGGTTTAGCTCGCCGTTTCCAGCGCGGCGCGCGCGTCATTGCGGATGCGCTCGACCATCGAGCGCAGGCCGTTCGAGCGCTGTGGCGTCAGGTGCTCGCGAAAGCCGAGTTCGTCGAACACGGCGATCGCATCGGTCTCCAGAATGTCCTTCGGCGTGCGATCAGACATGAGCGCCAGCAGGATTGCGATCAGGCCGCGCACGATATGGGCGTCGCTGTCGCCGAGATAGCTCAGTACCGGCGCGCCTTTGTCGCTGGTCGCCAGTTTACGCGACAGCCAGACCTGGCTGGCGCAGCCGTTGACCTTGTTGGCGGTCGAATGCTCGTCTTCGGGCATCGGCGCCAGCGTGCGGCCAAGCTCGATCACATAGCGATAGCGATCGTCCCAGTCCTCAAGCAGTTCGAAATTGGCGCGGATGTCGTCGATGCTGGTGGTCATGGCGGCCTTGATGCGAATGTCAGCCCTATATAGGGGCGATTTACATCGAATGCGACCGCAGTTCCGGCATTTATCGGCCGGAACCGGGGTTCATGGCATCAGTGGAGCGTCCGGCGACTGCCAGTCGACGGCGAGATCGTCCTGGGTCAGCGTATCCGGCTTCGCCATCAAGACAGCGCCTTGCTCCTGGTCGCCGCCTTCGCCGATCGAGCCGGTATGGTCGGGCTTCTTCTCGGTGATGATCTGATAGACCTTGCGCGCGCCTTCCTTGGCGCGTTCGCCGATAAAGGCCGCCGCATTGCCGCCGACCTCGCAAGCCGCCGGCTGGCGCTTGCAGAATTGGCTCATATCCGATGCCGCCGCCGTTGCGGCCGATATCGCGTCGGAGGCGCCGACCTGGGGCGCCGCTTTCTCTGCTTCGGGCGTGTGATCCCGCGGCAGCAGAACAAGCACCAGCCCGATCCAAAATGCCATGCGCAGCAGGAAGAACATGAAAACCCCGTCGCCTTTTCTTGACGTTGCGGATGACCGCATTCACGGCCAAAGCTAAACCGCGTCGATAAACTTCAAGTATTTGCGAAGCGATTAATTCGATAAAAATTGATGCGATTGGAGATGGCGTAAATTTTTGATTGATGCCGACATTCTGCCCCTCATGGTGAGGAGGCGCGAAAGCGCCGTCTCGAACCATGAGTTGGTGAAGCTCGGAGCCTGCGGCCATCCTTCGAGACGCGCGCAATGCGCGCTCCGCAGGATGAGGGCAGAGGCTGTGTGCTGCTTATCCAGCTATGTCCATACTTTCGAAACCATAATGCCTGCTCCGGTGAAAGTTTCCGTTCACCACAATGCGCGAACAAAAACGCGAAAACTCCCTTCAAATCGAGACTTGCGCGTTAGGCATGGTCCTGTCTGCGATCGCTTTAGTGTTCGTTTAATCCCGCTCTGACAGGTTGGCTTCAACGATGAAGGAGGCGTTTCGACACGTCGATGTAGACGAGTATGTCGAAGCGAAACGAGTGACAGGTTTGAACATCATCCGCGACTGTCTTGATGCGATGCTGCACCCGTCTGTGCGCTATGATGCGATGACGAGCGCGCGTCATCGCGCCTTCATGGCACCGCGGCTATTGGGCAGTCTCGCAGCCTTTGCGGCATTCCCTGTCTATCTCGTCCTGCGCGGCGCGCCGACCGCGCTCGAGGTCACTGCCTTCGCCTGGCTGATTGCACCGATCCTGTTATCCTATTTCCTGTCGCGTACCGGCCGCTATGAGAGCGCGCAGATCATGTCGTCGCTTGCGGTTGCGAGCCTCGTCATGATGGTCGCGATCTTCACCGGTGGCATCGCGAGCTTCGCCGCGATCTGGCTCGTCGTCGTGCCGATCGAGGCCGCGCTGTCTGCGTCGCGACGTATCGTCGTCGCGGCATCCACCATCGCGATTGCCTGTGTCGCCGTGTTGGTCACGCTCACGGCGCTTGACTGGCTGCCGGCATCCGAAGCCGGCGCCAGCCATATCGTGTTCATGACCTTCGGCATCGCCTCCGCAACGCTCTATGCCGCCGGTCTCGCTTTTGGTGCGGAGTCGCTGGCGCGCACCAGTGTGTCGCTGCTCAATGTCGAGGAAGATCGCTATCGCCTGCTGGCCCGGCATATGAGCGACGTCATCTCGCGTCATCGCCCGAACGGCACCGTGCAGTTCATCTCGCCTGCAGCCGAGACGCTGGTCGGCGTGCAGCCGCAGCGCCTGTTCGGCCACGGCCTGTTCGATCGCGTCCATGTCGCCGATCGCCCGGCCTATCTGACCGCGTTGTCCGATGCCGCACGCGGTGGTGAAGCGCGCAGTGTCGAATTCCGCCTGCGCCGCGATGGCGCGCGCGGCGAGGCCGGTGACTTCATCTGGGTCGAGATGCGTTGCCAGCCGCTGGAAGAGGCCGCCGATCGTTCGGCGCCAGCCAATCACGAGACCGAAGTGGTCGCCGTGCTGCGCGACGTCACCGACCGCAAGCTGCAGCAGCAGGCGCTGGAAGAGGCGCGCATCGTGGCCGAGCGCGCCGATGCATCAAAGACGAGATTCTTGGCCACCATGAGCCATGAACTGCGCACGCCGCTGAATGCCATTATCGGTTTTTCCGATATGATGGCGCAGGAAGACGTGCTGATGCTGGACGCCGCCAAGCGCAAGGAATATGCGCAGCTGATCAATGATTCCGGCCTGCATCTGCTGTCGGTCGTCAACGGCATCCTCGATATGTCGAAGCTCGAGTCCGGCAGCTTCGAACTCGCGCCGGAGCCATTCGCGCCGCGTCCCGCATTGATCAATTGCTGCAATCTGCTGGCGCTGAAGGCGAGCGACAGTGGCGTCGATCTGATCACCGATGCGCCGAAGGATCTGCCGGAAATCAATGGCGATCCGCGCGCGTTCCGCCAGATCCTGCTCAATCTCGTTTCCAACGCCATCAAATTTACCGAGCGCGGTGGCAGCGTCACCGTCACGGCTGGCGTCGATTTGGCGCAACTGATCGTGCGCGTGCGCGACACCGGCGTCGGCATTGCCGCTGACGATCTCGCGCGCATCGGCGATCCGTTCTTCCAGGCCGGCGAAACCTATCATCAGCGCCGCCACGAAGGCACCGGCCTTGGCCTGTCCATCGTCAAGAGCCTGGTCGGCATGCATGGCGGCGAGATGCGGGTCCAGAGCCGGGTAGGCGAGGGCACCACCGTCACCATCGCGCTTCCGCTGGATTACACGCCGCCGCATGCTATGCCGAGCAACATCACACCATTGAACATTGCGCCACGCAGCGCGTCGTCCGAGACGATCCATCAGGTGAAGAAGAGTGCCTAAAGCGAGTTCGAAATCCACCAAGTCCAAGCGCGCAAGCGTCGCCGTCATCGACGAGCCGGCCGAGCGCGGTCTGCTGATGCGCATGCTGCTGCACAGCCCGAAGGACATGGTGGCCGGCCTGATCGCATTCTCCGCGGTCAGCGCGATCATCGCCAATGCGATCTTCCTGCAGAAGGGTCACCACCCGTCGCCGATGTTCGGCTCCAGCACCGTGGTCGCATTTCCCGCGCCGACGCCGACCGTCAACCCACTGCCGAAGCCGCGCCCGAGCGAGGCCACGCTGACGTCGTCCGATGCGAAGCTTGATGCGCGCATGATGGATGCCAGGCCCGTCAATCCCGTGAACGAGCCGAAACCGTCGGTGGTTGCCAGGCCCGCCGAGCAGCGCGGTGGCGATGCCATGGGCAATCTCGTGAAAGCGACCGCTGCGCCGACGACGACGACCTCATCGGTGCAACGTCCGCCAGCGGCAATCCCGAACGCCGGCAAGTCCGATCCTCTGGGCGATCTCATCACCAATACCCGCCGCGTCGCCGCCGTGCAGCGCGCGCTCACGGAATACGGCTATGGCCAGCTCAAGCCGACCGGCAATGTCGGCTCGGACACGTCGGCCGCGATCCAGCGTTTCGAACGCGAGCGGAAGCTGCCGGTGACGGGCCAGATGTCCGATCGTCTGGTGCAGGAGCTTGGCACTGTGACAGGACGCGCGATCAACTAGCGGTCGCCCGCTGGCTGTCGTATCGTCAGCGCCATGAGCCGTTTGAAATCAGCAATATGGGTAGCCGCCTATCTGCGCCGCTGCCAGACCGAAGGCATATTCGGTGCCGTGAGCCGGCGCGGGGCGGAGGAGGCAGGGGCGATCTTCGTCAAGCTCGTGCTGCTCGATGGCAATGCGATCCTCTACACGCCGGCACCGCAGACCGCCTATGACGACAGCCGCCCCGTCGATCGTGTCTTTGCGCCATCGCCGCCGCAGCCGGTGGACGAGCGCAAGATCGATGAGCGGCTGCAGAAGGAAATGAACTTCGATCCCGATCTGTGGATCGTCGAGATCGAGGACAAGGCCGGGCGGCATTTCCTCGATCTGGCAAAAAACTAGCTTCCCGAACTATTCCGCGTGCGCGTGATATCCACGCCGGGCTGCATGCCCGGCTGGACGCTCGGCCGCGCCATCGGCGTTGCCGCGCGGGCGCGCTGGCGTTCGTCGTCATACAGAGCCGGGCGGAATTTCGCGCGCGTGGCGGCAAGATGCGCGCCGCGCCAGGCGGCGACCATGATCAGCGCCGCGCGCTCGGTGAGCACGTCATACATCCGCGACAGCCGGTACACATTGTTCACCGATGTGCCGAATTCCGGATTGAGAAACAGCAGCACGCGCTGGAACACGGCGCCATGCATGCCAAGCGCCTTGGCGCAGCAGGCGAGCGGTTCGCCGCCGGGATCGCTCACCACCTGATCGGCGATCGCCAGCGGCAGCATCAAGGCTTCGCTGATCTCGCGGGCAAAATTCTCGCGGTCTTCGGCAAACGCAGCCATTTCCAGAATATGCATCGCACGTTCGGCGCGCGCCTGCGGGATGCGTGCCGAGGGCTGCAGCGGCGTGTCCGCCAGATTGTGCAGCATCTTCGTGCGCTCGGTCGCATTGGCGGCAAAAAACAGATTGCTGATTTCGGCGGCGTCGTTCGGCTGCATCGTGCGATTGACGACGCGCGACGGCGGCGGTGCCGGCTGCGATAAGGTCGGCGCGGAGACCTCCGGAACGATAGGCGGCGCGACGGGGGCCGGCTGTTGCGTCGCCGCAGGGCGCAGCGCGAGTTGATTGAGGATCACCCGCGGCGTGTTCGGATAGATCGACAACCGCGCCCGCACGGCAGCGCGCGTGGCGTCATCCACCTGATCGATCAGACGCGATGTCAGTTCGACGAATTGTTTCTCCTCGTCGGCCGTATGGGTCGGCGCCTGCACATAGAGATCCGTCAGCACCCGCAGCAATGTCGGACGAATATCGACGCCCTCGCGGCGCGATAATGTCATCAGGCCGTCGAAGCCTGGAATCATGGGCGGGTTTGTCATGGTCGATACGCTGACTGAGGCAGATTTGCCTCAAATTACGACCGACCCGTTAAGGCCCCCTTAACCATCGACGGTTCCATGTCCAGTTGTGACGTCCAGCCGTCAGATCTGGCCGTCATAATACATCGGCATGCTGCCGGGCTTGATCGCGCGTTCGTTGCGCCGGCCCATGAAATAGACGCCGCCGGCCGCATCCGCGCGGGCGCGGGATTTCCCGAAGCGATCGAAATAGCGCAGCCAGAAGAAGGGCAACGTGGCGAGTCGCGAAAACTTGTCGCCGGCACCCAGGGCGCGCGAGAAATAGCGGATCGACCACAGCAGCGCGATGCCTGGGCCGGTCACGGCGCCAGCTTCGATCTCGTCGAATTTGCGGAACAGCCAGCGATGCCCGCTGCGGGTGAAGCGCGAGAAGTCGTAAGCGCGCTCGTGCACCTGCTGCATGAACGGCGTCTCGGCATAAACGAGCCCCTGCGGTTTCAGCACGCGATGAATTTCTGCGGCCACAGTCGCAGGCTCCAGCACATGTTCGAGCACGGCCTGGATCCAGACGCCGTCGAAAGTGGCATCATGGAAGGGCAGGCGATGCGCGTCGGCTACCAGCACGGTGTTGTCGGAGGAAAACACGTCGCTGCCGACGACTTCAATATCGGGATCGTCATAGAGTTCATGCGAGCCGGCGCCGACCGTGGCGCCGCCGACCACCAGCACCACAGGATTCGGATTGTCCTGCTTCAGCAGCGTGATGAATTTCTGGCAGTTGCCTTCGGCCACGGGATTGCCGCCAAAAGTGAAGCGATGCAGGCGCGAGCCAAGTGAGCGGCCGGTCGTATCGCGGCTCAGCACCGAGCCGTGCTCGCGGCGATACATCTTGCGATCGAATACGCTGTCCTCGAAATCGATCAGCACCGGCTGGCCATCGACCATCGGAAAGCCGTCGGTCGAGTAATCGCAGCGATAGTTCACGCAAGACGGCTTGGCGTGAATGTCGGAGATCGGCGAACCGCAACGCGGACAGCGCATCCGTTCTCTCCAGTTCGTCGCCAGGTGAAGATCGTCCACGCTTTGCAGTGTTGCGCTCATCGTCAGATTTCATCCTGCTTGTCTGTCGGGTGAGTCGAATGCGGGGAGGCGTCGCTCCGTTCCCCGGTGGTACTTTCAGACAAGAATGCGGCGAGATATCGTTAAAGTCTGCGCGATGTCGTTAACAGTGCATTAACCATAAATCCCCCTAATGCGACGGTGCCGTCCGCGAGGAGACGGTGCAAGAGGCGGAGACCATGGGCGATATCATCAAGTTCCCGGCAGATGCGGCAGCGCGCAGGCTGGGCGTGGATGTGGCCCTGCAACCCCGCAAGACATCTGCAAAAATGTCATCTGCACAAATCCTGATCCTGCCGGTGATCCGCATCGAACGTCATATCGATGACGCGAATGGTGGTCGTGGGCCGGAAGAGGGCACTGCGCCGAGCCGTCGCCGCAAGCGCCGCGCGCGATCCTGATCGCGGAACCCTGCTTATGCCGATGATGTGCACACCGAACCGCACGAGGCTTCGGCGCACGCCGCCGATTGTTGCATGCATCATCTTGCTGGCCACCACGCTTGGCGGATGCGCCGGTGGCGATTTCGGTCGTACGCGGAACAACGCCGTCACCGATGACATGCATCGCTGGGTTGGCGTCGAGGCCACCGGTAGCGTCGGCAAGAAATCATCCGAGTTCCAGCTCACCGATCTCGAACGGCAATTGCGTGATCAAGCCTATCCTTTGATCGAACCACCGCATTCGCGCCCGCTGTGGAAGAGCGTGTTCGGCGACTACAAGCCGATTGAATCGCCGTGGCGGCAGAATGTCGTGTTCGACCGCACAGCGTATGGAAAGCTGCTCATCGACGAACCGCATCGCTCGCATTCGTCGCGCTATGCGGTGCTGATGGACGATGTGCGCAACGACATCCTGCGCTTTGAAGTCTTCTATGGCACAGCGATGCGTGTAGCTGAACTCGATCGCAAGCGGGCGGCGAGTCTCAAGCTGGTAACCGGCGTGCAGCCGAACGAGCGTGGCGACGCGAATGCACGCATGGATGAGAATGCGCTGATCATCCAGTGGGTCGAGCAGTGCCTGCAGCGTCGCGTGTCTTCTTATAAATGGGCGCTTGAACGTCTCGTGATTCACGCACCGGACAATATCGCAGCAAGCGCCGACATGCTGATCAATGAACTGGGATCGCAAGCCAATGCAGCGGCCGGCACCATCGTGCCAGTGCGTCCCGGCATGGCGCTGCGTGTCGGCGGATAGAAGTTGCTCTAGGGCGGATAAGGCGAAGCCGTCATCCGCCGTTCTTGGCCACACACTCGGCCGGTGGATTACGCTTCGCTGATCCGCCCTACGGCCTCCGACTTTTCCGCAGGTTTCGTTTGATCGACAAGCCCAACCCGCTTTCCCAGAATCTCACGCGCGCCCCTGCGCGAAAACGGCTGCATGATCTGGCCGACAAAATCCGGCGCCACGCGGCCGCTGATGCCGAGACGATCCGGTGAGGCCTTATCGGGATTGAGATAGGTGCCGAACACATGATCCCAGATCATGATGTTCTCGCAGTAATTGCTGTTACCTTCTTTCAACGTCTTCGAATGATGCCAGCGATGCAACTTTGGCGTTGCGAAGATCGGATCGAACAGCGCCGTGCGCGTTTCCACATTGCAATGAGTGAGGAGGCCCGTGATTGCCGTCACGGCGCCGACCCACAAGAACACCTGCAGCGGTGCGTCGAGCAGATAGAGTGGCGCCTGACTCAGCGTCATCTTGATCAGAGAATCCACCACATGGAAACGGCCGGTATTCACCACCCAGAGCCGGAGCACGCTGTGATGGAGCGCATGGAAGCGCCAGAAGAACAGGTTTTCATGCGCAATGCGGTGCGACCAGTAGAGACCGAATTCGGCGATCACCAGCGCGAGCACCACCTGCGCAATCAGTGGCCACTGCGTCGGCCATAGCTGCGACATATGATCGTCTGCGCGCGTCACGGTCGCAACCGCCATGGGCACGATCGACGTGGCGGCCACCGCAAGCTGCGCCGCGCCTTTGGTGAGCAGTGTATGGCCGATATCGTTCAGCGTTTCGCCGTCATGGTCGAGCCATTCCGGCCGGTGCGGCATCGCGCGTTCGAGCAGGACAATCGCGCCGAGCAGCGCGGCGTAAACGGCATTGAACCACATGATGGGTGCTGTGCTCGCGAAGGCGAACCACGCGCCGGCCAGCGCGCTGAAATAAAGCAGCGGCCACCAGACGAAAGAGAGCAGATAGGAGGATGTCGTTTCCGCCGTGGCCTGATCGTGATGCATGTGCGTTCCGCTTCGTCGATTCGCCGTGTCATGGGATCGACACGCAGCATCGCTGAAGCGGATGGCAGGCAGATTACGGGGAGGCGCTTGTTAGACGTTTTCCATGCGGGAAAAGGTCACGGGGACAATTGTAGGATGGGTTGAGCAGAGGCGCGAAGCGCCGGAGCGAAAACCCATCGGCGGAGCCCGCGGCAAAGGAAGGTGATGGGTTTTCGCTTCGCTCAACCCACCCTACGATCCTAGCGCTTGCCCTTCGCCGGCGCGGCCGGCGGCTCCGTTTGCACGCGGCAATTCGAGGCCGCGAGCGACGCCTGCGCTTGCGTCATCAATCCGGGCTCAGCGGCCAGCGCCTTTAATACGATCAGACCGGTCTCGGTCGGCGAATCGATGATCAGCCGGTCGGCGGCGGTCACGTCTTCTTCTTCCGGCAGCGCCTCGTGCTGTGCCTCGGTCATCAGATCGAGTTCGATGACGCGGCGACCGGCGGAGCGGTCATTGATGGCGTAGTAGGCGACGTCGCTGCGGGTGTAGAACGACACCGATGTATAGGACTGGCTCACGGGCACTGTCAGCTTGATCGGTCCCTTGGACAGGTCGTAGCGGCACACAGCCATGGCAAATGCGGGATCCATATAGGGCAGCAACGCATTGGCCGGATTGGTCTGCGCCAGTGGCGTCACAGCGTTCTCTTTGGTCACCGCGGCCAGCCGCGAATAGGCATCCTGTGTCGCGATACGCGGCAGCGCCAGCACACTGACCAGATGCACGACGCCGCCGAGCAGCACGCCGCCGATGATGGTGAAGAGCAGCCGGATCATGACGGACAGCCCACCGTGGCGATGGCCGGCATCGGCGCATCCTTCTGGCTGCGTGTGGCGACTCCCACCGGCGTATCGTAAAGCCGCAGCATCAGCACATAGCGATCGACAGCACTGGTCGGCAGCCAGTTGCCGGCGCGCGATCGGGCAGCGATGCGGATCTCGAAAGCGCCGTCGGCGCTGCGCACCACTTCCTGACTGGTGAAGCCATAGCGCTCCAGCGTATTGGCGACGAGGCGACCCTTGGTGTCATACAGCGTCAGTGTCCAGAAGCGGGCAGGTGGGGTGACGCCGCTGATCACCACATCGCAGCGGCCGTCGAGCAGTTTGTTGTTGTCGTCTCGTGTGGCGGTGAACGTGATGCCGTCGCCGGTGCCGATCGGCAGTTCACCGGAACGCGCGATCGAGGCGCGGGCATAGGGATCGATCTCGTTCGAGCCGCTGCGCGGACGCGCGGTCCACGAACCAATGGTCAGCGTGCCGAGTTCGACGCCGCGCGTCGCCGTCGTCCAGGTCAGGCCGAGGCCGACGCCGGCTGCGATTGCGAGCCCCAGAAGCGTGAGGAAGATCAGCCGCACGTCGCCACCACCGTCATGTCGTCAGCTTCAGTTCTTGCGTGTGGTGGGAGCAGGGGCCGGCTTCGCAGCATCGTTGCCAGCGGCCGCATAGTTTTCCGGGAAGGCGAGCGTGGTGGAGGCGCGCGGCTTCGGTTGCTCGTCATTCGCGGATGTTCGGCCCACCGACTTGCCGGCATCGTCGAGCATCTTTTCCACGCGCAGCAGGATGTCCGCGCCGCGTCGCGTTAGCACCGGAGGCGGCCCGGGCTTCTGCTCCTGTGCATTGGCAGCCATGGCGGCGGACGCCGCAGCCGCCGGATTCTTCGTGCCCATGCCAACGCCTGGCAATTCCCGGATCTCGATGCCCTGATGCGCGGCCACCATGATCTCGCGCCAGGTCTGCGCCGGCAGCGAACCGCCGGTCATGCGGTTGGTCGGCGAATAGTCATCATTGCCGTACCAGACGGCCGCAGCGAAGTTGCCGGTGTAGCCGGCGAACCAGGCGTCACGATAGGCATTGGTCGTGCCGGTCTTGCCCGCCGTCGGAATGCCATCCATGGCAGCACGGCGTGCGGTGCCTTCGCTCACCACATGGCTCATCATCTCCGCCATGTCGGCAGCGCCCGAAGCGGGGATCGCCTGCGTCGGCTTCGGCCCGTCGCGATCATAGCGCCAGACCAGATCGCCGGCACCGGTGCGCACTTCCAGCACCGAATGCGGCGCCACGGCGCGGCCCTTGTTGGGGAAGGTGACATAGGCGGTGGCGTGTTCGACCACAGACACTTCCGTCGAGCCGATCGGCAGCGACGGCGTATCGAGCAACGGTGCCTTGATGCCGAATTTGCGCGCGACTTCGACGATCTTGGCGCGGCCGGCTTTCGGGCTGCCTTTGCCGAGCGCGATGGAGATCTTCACCGGCACCACATTGATCGAGCGTGTGATCGCCTGGGTCAGCGTGACATTGCCGGAATAGGAGTGACCGTAGTTCTGCGGGCACCAGTTGCCGATGCAGACGGGCCCGTCGAGGATCACGGATTTCGGCGTGTAGCCGTTCAGCAGTGCCGCTGTGTAGACATAGGGTTTGAACGACGAGCCAGGCTGGCGCATCGCGTCCACAGCACGATTGAACTGGCTGGCGCCGTAGTCGCGGCCGCCCACCATGGCGCGGATGCCGCCGTCAAGATCGGCCAGCACAGCGGCGGCCTGCGTCGCGTGATAGTCGCGGCCAAACTGGCGGAGCTGGTTTTCGACGGCCGCTTCGGCGGTGCGCTGCACATTCATGTCGATGGCAGTGCGCACCACAAAGACGCGCTCCACATAGGATTTTGGAAATGTCTCGACGAGGCGGCGCATCTCGTCGAAGGCCCAGTCGAGATAGTAGTTCGGCGACACTTCCTGACGGCGATCGACGGCGATGGCCGGATTGCGGCGGGCGCCGAACACCTGACCTTCGGTCATGAAGCCGGCATCGACCATGTTGTCGAGGACCTGGTTGGCGCGGGCGCGCGCGGCCGGCAGGTTGATATGCGGCGCGTATTTGGTCGGCGCTTTGAACAGGCCGGCGAGCATCGCGGCTTCCGCCAGCGTCACGTCGCGCGCGGACTTGTTGAAATAGAAATGCGCGGCGCCATCGACGCCGAAAGTGCCGCCGCCCATGTAAGCGCGGTCGAGATAGAGTTTGAGAATTTCGTTCTTGGTCAGGCGAGTCTCGAGCCAGATCGCAAGGAAGGCTTCGTTCACCTTGCGCTCGATGGTGCGCTCATTGGTCAGGAACAGGTTCTTGGCGAGCTGCTGCGAAATCGACGAGCCGCCCTGGCGCACGCCGCCGGCCTGCGCATTGGTGACAAGCGCACGCGCGGTGCCGGCGATATCGATGCCGAAATGGTCGTAGAAGCGGCGGTCTTCGGTGGCCAGCGTCGCCTTGATCAGGTTATCCGGGAAGTCTTCCAGCGGGATCGAGTCATTGTGCTTGATGCCGCGGCTGCCGATCGGATTGCCGTAGCGATCCAGGAAGGTGACAGCGAGATCGGATTTCTTCAGCCAGTCTTCGTCAGACGTTTCGCGGAACGCCGACTGGGCGAGGGCGAGCATCAGCACGAGGCCACCGAGGCCGAGCGTCGCTGCTTCCGACAGCGGCTCGATGAAGAGCCAGCGCTTCCAGCTGCCCACATGGAACCGGTCCATGAAGGTCGAATAGCGCTCCCATAATTCGCGGGTGCCGCGGCCGGAAGAAAACAGGCCGGAATCGATGCGCGCGTCGAGATCCAGCAGGAAATGCCGGACTTTCATGATCCACTTCGACGGGTCAATTTTTGGCACTTCGGGCCTTGGTTTCGTTGCAGTGCTGGCGCGTCTGTTGCGGTATCATTGCGGCATCCCGGCGGCAGTGTTGCGGCACGGGAGACTCGTCAAGTTTTAGCCGAGCAGGGCCGATAAACCAATGGCAGCGCAGCACAATTGCTGCTCAGGGCTAACGCCGCTAGAAGGACGCTTCGCCCACACATCTGGACTCATTCAAGCCGCATGACCGCACGCTCCCCACGTCTCTCCGCGCAGGAGGGAATGTTCTGGAAGACCAAGGCGTTAGAGGACATGTCCGACGCCGAATGGGAGAGCCTGTGCGACGGCTGCGGGCGTTGCTGCCTGAACAAGCTTGAAGACGAAGATACCGGCCGGATCTATTACACGCATATTTCCTGCAAGCTCCTCGATGCCAACCTATGTGCCTGTAAGGATTATCCAAATCGCTCCGACCAGGTGCCCGATTGCGTCCGCCTGACGCCTGAAAATGTGCGTGAACTGAGCTGGCTGCCACATAGCTGTGGCTACAAGCTAGCTGCGGAAAAACGCGATCTTTATTGGTGGCATCCGCTGATTTCGGGGAGTTCCGAGACCGTTCACGAGGCCGGGGTTTCAGTTCGTGGGCGGGTCGAGGCGTCGGAAGAAACCGTGCCGGATGAGGAGCTTGAGAACCACATCGTGTCCTGGCCGGCGCAATTGCCGCGCATCGCAAAGCTAAAGAAGCGGCCGGCGTAGATGTCGCCAGCGCCAAAGCTTTCACTCATTGTCATTACGAAGAATGAGGAAGCCTGCATCGGCCGGTGCCTGGCGTCGGTGCCGTGTGCGGATGAGATCATCGTCGTCGATAGCGGTAGCAATGATCGGACGGTTGAGATCGCGGAATCGCTGGGCGCCAGGGTGATCGTCACATCGGACTGGCCGGGCTTCGGGCCGCAGAAGCAGAGGGCGCTCGCACAGGCGCAAGGCGCGTGGGTGCTGTCGCTCGATGCGGATGAGTGGCTGGACCCGGAGGCGCTCGCGCCGCTGCAGGCGGCGATGGAGTCCGATGCGCCGGCTTTCCGCATGTCGCGGCGGTCACGGTTTTGCGGCAGCGTCATCAACCACAGCGGCTGGTCGCCGGATTACGTCACGCGGTTGTTCCGCCGCGGAACGGCGCGGTTCTCCGACGATCTCGTCCATGAGCGCTTGATCCCGGACGGCCCGGTCCGTACCGCTTCATTCCGCATCGAGCATGACAGCATCACCTCGCGCGCCGATGCCGAGGACAAGATCGCCCGCTATTCCACCGCAGCCGCGCAGCAGATGTTTTCGCGCGGCAAGCGCGCCGGTGCCGTTCAGGCACCGCTGCATGGCTGGGCGGCCTTCTTCAAGACCTTCATCCTCCGCGCCGGTTTCCTCGACGGCGCTGCGGGATGGGATGTGGCGGACTACAACCGCCGCTACGCCTATGAGAAATGGCGCCGCCTCGCCGAGCTCAGCCGCGCCTGATCACGGACGCGCGAGCGGCCGCCTGCGGCGGGACGCTCCCATGCAATGAAACACCTGTTGCGGGCGTCGTTCGAAGCATAAAACATCTGCAACCATCCGTTGCGCCGCGCCTGGCGGTGCCGATGCCCGAGATTGCAAACTGCGCGCTTCATGAACCAGATTCAACGACAGAGCCGCCCGGCGGCCGATGACCTGCCATTGTCCGACGAGCTTGCCGAAGAATTGTCGCGCATCCCGACTGAGGCCATCGCTCTCAAACATGCGTCGCCCCACATCACGCCGGCACCGCTGACCCAGGCCGAGATCCGCACCATCCTGATCAGCCTGCTGCTCGCGATGTTCCTCGCGGCACTCGACCAGACCATCGTGGCCTCCGCCTTGCCGACCATCGGCCGACAATTTGCCGATGTCTCGAATCTCTCCTGGGTGATCACCGCCTATCTGCTCGCATCGACCGCGGTGGCGCCGGTATTCGGCACGCTCAGCGACATCTATGGCCGCCGCGCCACGATCATCGCCGCAATGGCGCTGTTCATCGTGGGCTCGGTCCTGTGCGCACTCGCGCCGAACATGATTTTCCTGATCATCGCCCGCGCGCTGCAGGGCCTTGGCGGCGGCGGCATTCTGCCCATCGTGCAGACCATCATTTCCGATGTGGTCTCGCCGAAGGAGCGCGGCCAGTATCAGGCCTATTTCAGCGGCGTGTGGGTGGCGGCGGGCATTGGCGGGCCGATCCTTGGCGGCGTATTTGCCGAACATCTGCACTGGTCGATGATCTTCTGGGTGAACATCCCGCTCGGCATCGGCGCGCTCGCGCTCATGCTCCCGGCGATGAAAAAGATTCCGGTCTTCCATCGCCGGCGCAAGGTCGATTGGCTCGGCGGCGTGCTGCTGATGATCTCGGCCGTGTCCTTCATGCTGGCGCTGACATGGGGCGGCACACGCTTCTCCTGGCTGTCGCCGACCATCATCGCGCTGGTCGGCTCCGCCATCGTCATCGGCGTCGCCTTCGTCTGGCATGCGATGCATACCGATCAGCCGTTCCTGCCGCTGTCCCTGATCGGCGGCCGCGTGGTGCCATTTGCGATGGCCGCGGGCGGCTGCTGCATGGGCGCGATGCTCGGGCTCACCGTGCATATGCCGCTCTATTATGAAGTGGTCTATGGCCTCACGGCTGCTGAAGCCGGCATGGCGCTGATCCCGATCGCGGCGGTGTCGGTGCTTGGCGCGCTGATCGCCGGCCGCACCATGGCCAAGGCCGTGCATTACAAGCGCATCGCCATTTTCGGCACATCGGTGGCCGCGGTGATGGGCCTTGCCATCGCGCTGCTGACGCCGCTGCCGCTGTGGCAGTTGCTCACCATGCTCGGCATTCTCTCCATCGGCCTCGGCATGATCTTCCCGGTCAGCCTCGTCTCGATCCAGAACGCAGTGCCGCGTCCGCAGGTCGGCACGGTGACCGGCGCCATGAACTTCTTTCGCGCACTGGTGTCCTCCTTCACGGTGGCGGCGTTCACCACGGTGCTGCTGATGGCGCTCGGCCCCATCCTACGAAACAGCGAAACACGGTCTATCGCGGGCACGCGTCCCAGAATCCCTGCGTCTTGCTCGCATCGGTGTAGTACCAGCAATAGCCCGGCGCCGGTGGTGGGCCGGCCCAGGCGGCGG
>NZ_JBIIOT010000070.1:0-26800 GCF_044336785.1 Tardiphaga sp.
TTTAGGGCAGATGGCAAGAAATTGTCTAATCTGCAGGCCATTCAGCTATGGCGCGAAAAAACGCTGATTTTCAACTGCAGGCAGGAAAGTCCCGCACAAAGTGGCTCAGAGCGCGTCGCTGTCGGTCTCGCCGGTGCGGATGCGGAGCGCGCGGTCGATGGGGGTGACGAAGATCTTGCCGTCACCGATCTGGCCGGTGCGGGCGCTGGAGGAGATCACTTCGACGGTCTTGTCGGCGAGGCTGGAATCCACCGCGATCTCGAGGCGCAGCTTGGGCAGGAAATTCACGATATATTCGGCACCGCGATACATCTCGGTATGGCCCTTCTGCCGGCCATAACCCTTCACCTCGGTGACGGTCATGCCATGCACGCCGATGGCGGTCAGTGCCTGACGCACTTCGTCGAGCTTGAACGGCTTGATGATCGCGACCACGAGCTTCATGACAGGCATCCTTTAAGGCAATCCCAGCCCTGCTTACGCAATCAGGGGATGGATGGCCAGAGGGGCGCGCAGGCAGTTCCCTCTCCCGCTCTTGCGGGGGAGGGTTAGGGTGGGGGTGTCTCCCAAACTCCTGAGCGTGTGGCTGCCCCCACCCCGGCCCTCCCCCGCAAGCGGGAGAGGGAGAAGAGAGCGCTTGGCTGCGTCACAACAAACACACCCCGCCGATATAGGCCCGGCGCTGCCGCACGATGCTGACGCGCTCGAACAATCCGGCGGTGGTGAATGGATCGGCGGCGATGAAGGCTTCAGCCTCGGCGCGATCCTCGGTGTCGAGCACATAGATGCCGCCGCCAAGATCGCTGCCGTCATCGTGGAGCTTGGCGCCGCAGGCCAGCAGCTTCTTGGCGTGCCTGGCCAGAAACGCCAGATGCGCGGGACGATGCTCGGCGCGGATCGCCTGGCTGTCGCGCTTGTCGAAGGTTTCGATCACGTAAGGCATGTGTGTCTCTATCGTTAGGCTCGGGCCGTAGGATGGGTTGAGGGGCGATACCCATCACAACAAGCGCCGGAGCCCGCGGTGATGGGTATCGCTGCGCTCAACCCATCCTACAAGTCTCAGCTCTTCGGCTTCTCGCGGCGCTCGCGCACCGAACCTTCTTGCGCGACCGAGGCGACCAGCGTGCCGTCGGGCTTGAAGATCATGCCGCGGGCGAGGCCGCGGCCGTTCTGGGCGCTCGGCGAATCCTGGCTGTAGAGCAGCCATTCGTCGGCCCGGAACGGGCGATGAAACCACATCGCGTGATCGAGGCTCGCCGCCATCGCCTGGCCGTCGAACAGCGTGCGGCCATAGCGCGACATGATGGAATCGAGCAGCGAGAAATCCGACGCATAAGCGAGCGCGCACATATGCAGCGCCGGGTCGTCCGGCAGCTTGGCGGCGGTGCGAATCCAGAAATTGATGCGGCCGTCCGGGATTTTCTCGCCGGCATAGCGCTTGAATTCCACCGGCCGCAGCTCGATGGGACGGTCGCTCTCGTAATAGCGGCGGATGTAATCCGGCATCTTTTCGATGATCGAGTCCTTTGCCACCTCTTCGGCCGAGAGCTTGTCCGGCGGCGGCACATCGGGCATCGGATCGAAGTGATTGAACGAGTCCTCTTCCTCGGCGTGGAACGAGACCATCATCGAGAAGATCGCCTGGCCATGCTGGATCGCGGTGACGCGGCGGGTGGAATAGCTCTTGCCGTCGCGCAGGCGCTCGACCTCATAGATGATCGGGATCTGCGGATCGCCGGGCAGGATGAAATAGCAATGCAACGAATGCGGCATGCGGCCTTCCACCGTGCGCACCGAGGCGACCAGGGCCTGGCCGATGACCTGGCCGCCGAACACGCGCTGCCAGCGCGTCTTCGGGCTGCGGCCGCGGAACATGTTCACCTCGATGGTCTCGAGATCGAGGATGTCGATCAGATCGATCAGGCTCTTGGACATGTTTGGGTCTCTCGGCGTTTCTTGTGGTCAGCAGCGGGGGCGTGACGGGCGATTAACCAGGGACGGATGATCCAGGTCATGGTTCCCCGCCCTTGTTTCGCATTCCTGTTTCGCCCAGCTATAAGCGCGTGGCAACAGCAGGAACGGGTATCATGGCGGCACAAAAAGGCATTGTCATCGGCGGCGGCGCATTCGCCGGTCTGGCGCTGGCTTTGGCATTGCGCCAAGGGCTTGGGCCGGATGTGCCGGTGATCGTCGCCGATCCCGCGCTGGCGACCCGGCCGAGCCGCGATCCGCGGGCGTCGGCCATTGTGGCGGCCTGCCGGCGGATGTTCGATGCCATCGGCGTCTGGGACGCCGTGGCTGCAGAGGCGCAGCCGATCCTCGATATGGTGGTGACGGATTCCAAGGTCGATGACGCCACGCGGCCGACCTTTTTGACCTTTGCCGGCGAAGTCGAGCCGGGCGAGCCGTTTGCCCATATGGTCGAGAACCGGCGCCTGATTGATGAGCTGGTTCAGCGCACCGAGGCTGCCGGTATCGATCTCCGTGCGACGCCGGTGACGACCTTCGATGCGCGGCCCGATGGCGTCAGCGTCACGCTTGGCGATGGCAGTGTGATCGAGGCGGCATTGCTGGTGGCGGCCGATGGCGCACGCTCGAAGCTGCGCGAACGCGCGGGGATTGCGACCCATGGCTGGGATTATGACCAGTCCGGTATTGTCGTCACCGTCGGCCATGAGCGCGATCATGAAGGCCGGGCGGAAGAACATTTTCTGCCTGCCGGCCCGTTCGCGATCCTGCCGCTGAAGGGCAATCGCTCATCGCTGGTCTGGACGGAGAAGCGCCGGGATGCCGAACGCATCGTCGCGCTGCCGGAGGATGAATTCCATACCGAGCTGGAGCGTCGCTTCGGCCTGCATCTCGGCGAGGTGAAAGCGCTCGACAAGCCGCGTGCCTTTCCGCTCGGCTATTTCGTCGCGCGCTCCTTCATCGGCGAGCGCCTCGCACTGATCGGTGATGCCGCCCATGTGATCCATCCCATTGCGGGGCAGGGGCTCAATATGGGCCTGAAGGATGTGGCGGCGCTGGCGGAAAGCATCGTCGATGCGGCACGGCTTGGGATGGATTTCGGGCAAAGCGATGTGCTGGAGCGCTATCAGCGCTGGCGCCGCTTCGACACCATGAGCATGGGTGTGGCGACGAATGTGCTGAATTTCATGTTCTCGAACGACCTGCCCTTCGTGCGCGGCATTCGCGATATCGGTCTCGGCATCGTCGATCGCCTGCCGCCGCTGAAAGGCGCGTTCATCAAGCAGGCGGCGGGACTGTCGGGCGAAGTGCCTCGGTTGTTGAAGGGCGAGGCGATCTAACTCAGCCCCCTCATGGTGAGGAGGCGCGTAGCGCCGTCTCGAACCATGAGCTGGCCTGGCTCCGCGTTCGTGGCCATCCTTCGAGACGCGCGCGTTGCGCGCTCCTCAGGATGAGGGCCGGCACCTCAATCGATCTTCCTCGCCTCTTCCGGCAGCATGATCGGGATGCCGTCGCGGATCGGATAAGCGAGCTTGGCCGAACGCGAGATCAGCTCCTGGCGACCCGCGTCGAATTCGAGCTGGCCCTTGGTCACCGGGCACACCAGGATTTCCAGGAGCTTGGGATCGGTGCCGTCCTGCGGATCGGTCGTCATGTTCATTCAAAACTCCGGATCATTGCAGCGGTGGATCGCCGCTGGTGCGTTTCTTGGCGAGGTCCATCTCGGTGATGGCGATCAGGATTTCGGCGCGCGTCTTGAGATCCGGCGCTTCCAGCATCGCCTGTTTCTCCGGCGGGCCGTAAGGCGACATCATCGCAAGCGCATTCACCAGCGCCTCGTTCGGCGCCTTGTGGATGCCGTCCCAATCGACCTTGAGGTTGTTGGCCTTGAGGAAATCGCCGAGCACTGCGACCAGCGCATCGCGGTCGACGTCGTCCTCGCCCTTGCGCGCCGTGAAATCATCGACAAAGGGGAAGTAATCGACCTTGCATTGGCGATACTGCGTCAGCACCGACAGTTCCTCGATCACTTCGAAACGCGACACGCCGGTGAGTTCGAGGATGTAGCGGCCATCGCCGGATTCGGCGAGCTGGGTAATGCGGCCGACACAGCCGACCTTGAACAGCGACGGGTGTTCGTCATCGTCTGAATGCACCGCATCGGGCTGGATCATGCCGATCAGGCGGTGGCCGTCGCGAAACGCGTCGTCCACCATCGCCAGATAGCGTTGCTCGAAGATGTTGAGCGGCATCTGCCCGCGCGGGAGCAGCAAGGCGCCCGGCAGCGGAAATACCGGAATCACTTCCGGCAATTCGGCAGGCCCGCGATAGTCGGCATTGATGGGCATGTCCGGTTCCGATGCGTCGTCAGAGGCAGTTACGAGAACAGGATAGTCGACAAACGCCGGCGTCCGTCAACGGTCGCTTCATCCACCGGGCCCCAGGCCTCGAAGAACTGCAGCAGCTGCTTGCGGGCGCCGTCATCGTTCCACTTGCGGTCGCGCTTCACGATCTCGAGCAGGTGCGTCACCGCCTGCTCGCGCTGGTTGGCGCCGTTCAGCGCCACCGCAAGATCGAAACGCGCCTGATGATCGAGCGGATCAGCGGCGACCTTGGCTTCGAGTTCGGTCACCGGGCCGAGCGCATTGGCCTGCTCGATGAGATCGATCTTGGCCTGCACCGCCGTGACGGCAGCCTCCTCGCGCTTGGCGGCGGGGACCAGTTCCAGCGTCTGCTTGGCCTGTTCGATGGCGCTGGTGGCGACATAGCAGCTGGCGAGGCCAGCGATGGCGGCGATATTGGTGGCGTCAGCAGCGATGATCTCGCCATAGATCGAGGCGGCCGTGGCCGGATCGCCTTCGACCAGAATGCCTTCGGCTTCTTCCAGCAATTCAGCGGTGGTCGGCTCTGCGCCGGGGCGGCCGGCGGTGAGCTTGTTGATGAAGTCGGTGACCTGGCTCTCCGGCACCGCGCCCATGAAGCCGTCGGCCGGGCGGCCATCGACGAAGGCGATCACGGCCGGGATGGACTGGATGCCCATCTGGCCCGGAATCTCCGGATTCTCGTCGATATTCATTTTCACCAGCTTGACCCGGCCCTTGGCGGCGGTCACGGCCTTCTCGATGATCGGGGTCAGCTGGCGGCACGGGCCGCACCACGGCGCCCAGAAGTCGATCAGCACCGGCTGGTGCTTCGATTCCTCGATCACGTCCTGCATGAAGGTGCGGGTGGTGGTGTCTTTAATGAGGGCAGACCCTGCCTGCGGCATCGGTTCGCCGCCCTGTTCCATGATGGTCACGTCAACCTCACCTGTGTCCGGGAAATTCTGCGCGCTTCTAGCACGCCTGATGCGCATTAAATGGCGTCCGTGGCAGTAATTTGCAATCGGATGGCGGCAGCCGCATTGCCGCGGAATGCGGTTGCCGGCCGCAAACCAGGTATTTCCGGCCTTATTTGATGGTTTGGCGCGCCAAAACCGGTCAAAAATCCGATTCACGGAACTTGGCACATTCCTTCGTCTTTCTGTTGCAATCGCCGCCGGCATTTGGCATATGTCCGCGCGTCGGCGGCGCACCATCGTTGCCGCTTCTAGGATGCGGGTGTAGCTCAGTGGTAGAGCACGACCTTGCCAAGGTCGGGGTCGAGGGTTCGAGCCCCTTCGCCCGCTCCAGAACTTCCGCTCCTGAAAAACCTGCTCTCAAAGCACCGCCATTTATCGGATATTTGCCGCCATGCGGCCGCATTGTCGCGCGTTGATCCATCTCGCTTGAAATCGGGCAAGGTTGCGCAGACAATCGCCGTCGCACGGGTGTGAGACGAAGATGCCGTCGACTACGGATTCCAATCTGGAAATAGCCAGGCGCGCCAATGACGAGGCGCGGGCCGATTTTGCGACCTGGCTGATGATGTCGAAGCTGAACAGCGTCAGTGCCCTGCCCGCGGAAGCCCAGACATTCTTTGCCGGCTATCTTGCCTTGGCCGCGCGTGGCAAACAGGCCGAGTCCGCGGCGGCCGAGGCGACCATCCAGACCGTCTATCGCCATTACTATGCCCGCATGGGCGGCACCGGCTCTGCGCCGGTGATCAAGCCGGCCCCGAAATCGAAACTCATGTCCGACAACAATTCGAACAACCGCGACAACGTCACCCCCTTCCGCCGCATCAAGCCGGACACGCCGCCGCCGCGCGAAAAGAAGAAAATGCCGGTGGCACTGATCTTCATCGGGCTCGTGGTGCTCGCCATTGCGTGGCGCTATCTGAGCAAGGGCAGTTTGTAACTTCGCCACTTTAGCTCCACCCTCATCCTGAGGAGCCGCGTAGCGGCGTCTCGAAGGATGGCCAAGTGTCTGGATTGAAGCCAGCTCATGGTTCGAGACGGCGCTGCGCGCCTCCTCACCATGAGGGCTTGTGCATTGCATCTCGCATTCGCATCGCAACTAACAAAACGCACGCGCGTCATGCGCGCGTTGCTGCATAGTTGCACTTTTCACCCGCGACATTTGTGCTAGCATCCCTTCGTCTACTTCAATCAGCAGACCAATAAAGTTCGTCTCGAACGATCAATAAAACATAGCAGCCTCAGTTCTCGTCACAGGGACCCGCTGCACAGGGAGTGAACGCGATGAAATCGATATTTGGTCGATCCGTTCTTGCATGCGCCGTGATTCTCGCCACTGTCGGGATCACCCACGTCAGCGCGCAGCAAAAGCTCAAGAGCTACAAATCAGACACCAAAGATTTCTGGACCAATCCGCCTGATGACTGGTTCCTCGGCGACGAGACCGAAGCACAGAAAGGTCTCGCGCCCCCGTCCGGCCCGCCCACTGGCGCGTCTGACAAAGAACTCGCCGACATGATGAAAAAGATCAAACTGCCGGCGGGCTTCAAGATCGAGGTCTATGCGTCCGGCGTGCTGGCTGCGCGGCAGATGGCCTGGGGTGATAACGGCACGCTGTTTGTCGGCTCGTTCGGCATCGGTAATGTCTATGCGATCACCGACAAGGGCGGCAAGAAAGAGGTCAAGACCGTTCTCAAGGGCATGAAGATGCCCACCGGCCTCGCCTTCCAGAATGGCGCGCTCTATGTGATCGATATCGACAAGCTGATCCGTTACGACAATGCGGAGGCCAATCTCGATAATCTCGGCACCGGCAAGGTCGTCTATGACGACATGCCGTCCTATGCGGCGCATGGCTGGAAGTATCTCGCGCCGGACAAGGATGGCTGGTTCTATGTGCCATTCGGCCCTCCCTTCAATATCGGCATTCCGCCGACCTCGCTGTCGCAGATCCGCCGCGTCGATCCGAAGACGGGGAATGCTGAGATCGTGGCCCTCGGCGTCCGCAACAGTGTCGGTGGCGACGTCGATCCGCGCACCGGCAAATACTGGTTCACGGAGAATGCACGTGACTGGATCAGCGACGACATGCCGAGCGACAAGCTCAACATGATCACGAAGCTTGGCGAACACTTTGGTTATCCGCATTGCCATCAGGGCGACATGGAGGATCCCAAATTCGCCATGGGGCATAAATGTTCGGAGTTCACGCCACCGGTGCTCAATCTCGGCGCTCACGTGGCACCGCTCGGCATGAAGTTCTACACCGGCGACATGTTTCCCGCCGAATACAAGAACAACATCTTCATTGCCGAACACGGCTCGTGGAATCGGCACAAGTATCAGGGCGCGCGCATCAAGCGCGTGATTGCCGATCCCGATGGCAAGAACGCCAAGCAGGAGGATTTTGCGACAGGCTGGATCGAGGGTGACCAGGGCTATCTCGGCCGCCCCGCCGATGTGGTGCTGGCGAAAGATGGCTCGCTGCTGATCGCGGATGACTGGGCCGGTGCGGTGTACCGGATCTCTTACGCGAAGTGACGTGACGATTATGGCGTAAGGAGAGGCCGCGCTCCGGCCCTCCACGTCATTGCGAGCGCAGCGAAGCAATCCAGAAAGCCAAGAACTGGATTGCTTCGTCGCTTCGCTCCTCGCAATGACGAGCCTGAACACGAGCGAACCGGAATGCGGAAATGCAATCCCGATCGATTCTCGCTTCTTTCTGCATACTTGCACTCAGTTTTATGCCGTCCGCTGCCGCCGACATCCCTGCCGGCAAGGAAAAAGCTGAACTCTGCATCGGTTGCCATGGCGAGAACGGCATCTCGCAGATGGAGAACACACCCTCCCTCGCCGCGCAACCCGATCAGTTCATCCAGTGGCAGCTGATCTTCTTTCGTGCCGGCACACGCAAGAGCGAGGAGATGAAGCCGATTGTCGAGCAGCTCGACAATAATGACATCCGCAATCTCGGTGCCTATTTCGCGTCGCTTCAGCCGCCGGAGAAGAAGGCGGATGACAATCCCGATCTGTCGGCCAAGGGCAAGCAGGCGGCAGCCGGCCGGCGCTGCGCATCATGTCATCTGGATAGTTATGCCGGCACCAAGGCGGTGTCGCGCCTCGCCGGGCAGCGCGAGGATTATCTGCTGAAGGCGCTGCGCGACTACAAATCCGGCGCGCGTGCTGGTGGCGGCATGGCCGCGATGGCGGAGGTGGCCTACTCGCTCAGCGAGGAGGAGATCGAGGCGCTCGCGCATTATCTCGCGCATTTGTAGCGAGTGTCGTCCCCGCGAAGGCGGGGACCCATACACGATGTAGATACGGGCGAAGCGCGATCGGTGTAAATCTGCGTTAATTCACACCCGACAGAGGTTATGGGTCCCCGCCTTCGCGGGGACGACAAGAACTATGCGCCCCGCTGATTCTCATACGTCTTCAGATGCGTATAGATCATCCGCAGCCGCGGCACCGCGACTTTGGCGGCGTCCGCACGGGCGATCATGTCGCCGACGATCTGGTCGGCTTCGATCGCGGATTTGCCGAGGATGTCGCGATACATCGAGGCTGTCGCCTTCGATCCCTCCGCCGTGAGCATGGCCTCGGTGCGTTCGATGAAGGCCGCGCGTGGTGTGAAGCCGTTGGCAACGGCTACTGCGGCGCATTCGTCGCGGACGCCGAGAATGAAATCACGGCCGCCGGGTGCGGCAAGAATGTCGCCGATGGCGCCGCGCATCGATGAGGTCGATCCAGCGATGCTGGCGAGAAACACCCATTTCTCCCACATGTCGTGGATGATCGTTTCGGAGGCGGCGCCACCGAAATTGCCGGTCTTCATAATCGCGTCGATGGCCTTGGCACGTTCAGAGCTGCCACCCTTGCGCTCACCAAAGCTTAGCACCTGAAGCGGCGTCATCTGCACGACCTCGCGCTGCTCGTTCAGCGTGGCGGCGATCTGGCACTGACCGCCCATCACCGCATCCTCGCCAAAAATGCCTTCGAGGACGTCCAGATGCTTCATGCCGTTGAGCAGCGGAATGATCGTCGTCTTCGGGCCGACGGCCGGCGCAAAGGACTTGATGGCGTCGTCGAGGTCGAAGGCCTTGCAGCTCAGCAGCACCACGTCGAATGTCTCGGTGAGCGCATCGGCCTGCACCGTGGGTGGGTTCTTCAGCGTCACGTCGCCATGGGGGCTCTTGATCACGAGGCCGGCACTGGCGAGTTCGCTAGCGCGCTTGGGGCGGACCAGGAAAGTGATGTCGTTTCCGGCCTGCAACAGCCGTCCACCAAAATAGCCGCCGATGGCGCCGGCGCCGACCACGAGAATACGCATGGGATGATGTCCGTTTAGGAGTGAAAAGCTAATTCGACATTAGCCGTCATTGCGAGCGAAGCGAAGGAATCCAGCTCTATGGCAAGGCAGGGCTGGATTGCTTCGTCGCAAGAGCTCCTCGCAATGACGGTTGAAAGGGTCACCACTTTTCGCCAAACGGTCGAATCTCCATCTCGAACGTCCACGCGCTGCGTGGCTGGCTGTAGAGTTGCCAGTAAGACTCCGCCACCGAGGCCGGCGGCATCAGCAGGTCGGGATTGTCCAGCGCAGCCGGCCCCAGCGATTCCAGCCGGCGTTGCCGCACCCATTCGGTATCGACGCCGGAGTCGATGATCAGATGCGCCACATGGATATTCTGTGGGCCGAGTTCGCGCGCCATCGCCTGTGCGACGGCGCGCAGGCCGAATTTGGCGGAAGCGAAAGCCGCGAAGCCGGAGCCGCCGCGGAGGCTGGCAGTGGCGCCGGTAAAGAAGATGTTGCCCTGCTTGCGCGGCAGCATCAGCCGCGCCGCTTCGCGGCCGGCGAGAAAACCGGAATAGCACGCCATTTCCCACACTTTGCGAAAGACCCGTTCGGTGGTGTCGAGGATCGGGAAATTGACGTTGGCGCCGACATTGAAGATGCAGACCTCGAGCGGCGCATGGGCATCGGCGTCATTGAGGAAGGCGGTGATCTCCTCCTCCTTGCGGGCATCCAGCGAACGCGCATGGATGCTGCCGCCTCTGGCCTCGATCTCGGCCACCAGCGGCGCCAGCTTGTCGCCGTTGCGGCGGCCGGCAAAAATCGTAAAGCCTTCGGCGGCGAATTTCTTGGCGATCTCGGCGCCGATGAAATCGCCGGCGCCGATCACGGCCACGGTGGCGTTGCGTTTGGTCACGAGTCGTCTCCTCCTTTTACAGTCCTCATCCTGAGGAGCGGCGTCTTCGCCGCGTCTCGAAGGATGGCGACACACTCCTCATGGTTCGAGACGGCGCCAAGAAGCGCCTCCTCACCATGAGGTCTCGAAGCCAATGGACTAAGGTGCGATCATCTCCTCGACTTCGCGCAGCTGCTCCTTGCCGAAGAACATCTCCTTGCCGACGAAGAAAGTCGGCGAGCCAAATGCGCCCCGCTCCACGGCATCCTGCGTATTGGCGATCAGCTTGGCCTTCACTTCGGGCTCCTGCCCGCGCGACAGCAGTTTTGCAGCATCAAGGCCCGATGCATTGAGCGCGGCGATGGCGACTTCAAGATCGTCCATCTTCTTCGGCTCCACCCACATGTGATGGAAGGCCGCTTCGATGTATTTTTCGAACACGCCTTCGAGCTGGGCTGCGACGGCGGCGCGCATCAGGTTCAGGGTGTTGACGGGGAAATGCGGATTCCATGCATAGGGCTTCACCTTGAAGCGCTTTACGAAACGATCGGTCTCGATCTGGTGAAACTCGCGTTTGTTCTTCACGCCGGCATAGGTCTCGGCGGGCGAGCGGTTGTTGGTGGCCTTGAAGATGCCGCCCAGCAGCACGGGGACATAGTCGAACTTTGCACCAGTCCGCGCCTCGATGGCGGGGATCGCCTCATGGCTGAGAAAGGCATTGGGACTGCCGAAATCGAACAGGAACTGGGGCGAGTTGGTCATGTCTGCTCCCTGTGCGTGGCGGCTTCGGGTGCCGCCAACTTATATGACGCGTGTCATTCAAAGAGAGCCTAGCGGCTGATCCGCGAGGGATCAACCGCCAGGGCATGTGCTAATCGCGATCGCTGAATGCAAGCGCGATGATGTGATCGCGGATGTCCACCGGCCAGGGCGCGATCAGCTCGCCGAATTTGCGACGGTCGGCGGCGAACAGCGCGCGCGAGGCATCCTCGAAATCCGGCAGGTCGCCGGCCATCGCGGACATGAAGTGATAGGCCGCGTCGCGGGCTGCCCGGCTGCGATCGCGGTCGCCATTGGTGCGGCGGGCCTCCTCCACCAGCTTTCGCAGGGCCACCGAGGCGCCACCCGGTTGGTCGGCGAGCCAGTCCCAGTGCCGCGGCAGCAGCGTGATCTCGCGGGCGACCACGCCGAGCCTGGGCCGGCCACGGCCGCGCGGCTCGGCGGGTGTCTCCGGCTCCGCCGCCGTGGGCGGCTGCAGCCGGGCGACGATCTCCCGATGGCTGCCGCGCAGATCCACGTCGAGGGATTTGCCGGTGGCATTGTCGAAAATGATGACGGGATCGGCCATCACTCCGGTAGCAATCTTCACGGCCACCGCCACCTCGGCCAATGGCCCGGACGCCAGCAGTTTCGGGCCGGCAAACGCGCTATAGGGAGCTGTCATCGTCGTTTCGGTCATCATGGGAATTGGCTCGTCCGGTCATCAAGATGGGCGCTAATTATACCCGGATAATAATTACGTCAATATTACCCGGGCAATAATTTTGCTCGGCAAGAGGCCAGGAAAAACGCATGCTTACGGTCCATCACCTCAACAATTCCCGCTCCCAGCGCGTGCTCTGGCTGCTCGAGGAGCTCGGCGTACCTTATGAAATCGTGCGCTACCAGCGGCAGCCGAACATGCTGGCGCCGAAGGAGCTGCGCGCCATTCACCCGCTCGGCAAGTCGCCGGTCATCACCGACAATGGCAACACGGTCGCCGAGTCTGGCGCCATCGTCGAATACATCATCAAGACCTATGGCAATGGCCGGCTGATCCCGGCGGACAATACGCCCGAGCGGCTGCGCTACACTTACTGGCTGCATTATGCCGAAGGCTCGGCGATGCCGCCGCTGCTGCTCAAGCTGATCTTCGGCCTGCTGCCGAAACGTTCGCCATTTTTCATGCGCCCCTTCGTCAATGCGATCTCGGCGAAAGTGCTGGCGACGATGGTAACGCCGCAGCTCAAGCAGCATATGGCGTTCTGGGAAGGCGAACTCGGCAAAAGCGAATGGCTGGCCGGCAATGACTTCACCGCGGCCGATATCCAGATGAGCTTTCCGTTCGAGGCGGCCAGTGCGCGGGGCGGGCTCGACCAGAACTATCCGAAAGCGATGGCCTGGCTGGCGAAGATCCATGCACGCCCCGCCTATCAGCGTGCGCTGGACATCGGCGGGCCGTACGAGGTTGGAAAATAGTTCGGGGCGGAGCGGCGCCGGTCCCCCTCGACGCCGCTCCGCGCCCCTCAGTTGCCTCCGGTGATCTTCACCGCTGCGATGTCGAAGGGCTTCGTCTTCGCTTCCGCGTCGACGGCCTTCGCGATCTCCAGATTCACTGAGTCCTGCACCTTCGGCACGCGCGGCAGCAGCTTCTCGCCGTGGCCCCATTCGCCCATGCGCTGCATGCTGGCGAGGCCGGCCGGCGAGACCGCCGTGGTGATGTCGGCAAAGGTCTTCGCGCTCCAGTTCGGATCGAAGGTCGAGGCGCGCTCGATCACTTCGGTCGGGATGCTCTTGGCCGGCTCGAGCGACTGGAACCACTTGTTGGTGCGGTCGTGATTCTGGCTGGCATAGAACAGCGCTTCCGCATGCGCACGCAGGAAACGCTTCAGCACGTCGGGCCGCTTGCTGACGAATTCATCGCGCGCCTGTAGCACCATCGCCGGCGCGGTGTTTTGCGAGATCACCTTGGCAAGACCGGCCTGTTCGAACAGCGTCACCCACGGATCCCACATGAAGAAGGCGTCGATCTTCTGCGCACGCACGGAGTCGGCAAGCTCGGGCGTGCCGAGATTGACGAAGTTCATGTCGCTGCCGACCTTGAGGCCGGCGCCGCGCACGGCCTCCTGCGCATTCAGATAGGCCGTGATGCCGAACAGCCCGAACACCTGCTTGCCCTTGAGGCCCGCCAGTGAATCGATACCCGACTTGGTGGTCGCCAGCACCGCCGAGCGGAAACTCGACTGATGCGCCACCACCTTGATCGGCGCGCCCGCCGCCATCAGCATGACCGCACTGAAATCGGCGACACTGCCGATATCGGCTGCACCGGACACCAGCGCCTCGTTGATCGGCGGGCCGCCGGCGAACTGGATCATCTCCAGCTGCAAGCCGTGTTTCGCCGCGATGTCGGTGTTCTTCAGCGTGTGCTGAAGCTGCGCGGACACCGTCACGGTGTTGGTCCAGCAGAATTTGACCTTGTCGAGCGCCTGGGCGCGCGCGACATAGGGGGCCGCGAATGCGGAGCCGACGCTGCCTGCGAGCAATGCATTGAAATGACGGCGTGTGAAATGGGCCATGCGTATTGTCCTTCCGCGTATCAATGGCGAGCGATACCCGCACGCGCGCGCGTGCAGACGTGAACATGCGTCGTCGCGCATCCCGGCGGTGCGCGGACATGACGATCTCGAATGGATGATGGTGCGCATGCGGCCGTTGGTCAGGATGCCCAGCCGTCTCTATCCCTGCGTCGATGCCAAGTGTGGTCGGCGGAATGGCTTGCTGTCAAAGCCATATGTTTTGCAGCGCAGGCGCGATTTTTGAGCATGCGATGATAAGGCGCCCGCTTTGGGCGGCACAGGCTCGCTGACAGGTCGCCATTGCCAGCGATGCGCGATCCAGCGTTGCCGGATAGTTCGAACCGGGAAAAACCATCGGCTCTTCCCGGTCTCCTGATGATGAAGCTTAGTGTGTCAGGTACGGACAGCCACCTTCCGCCATCGGGCGAAACGCCTCATCGCCCGGAATCGTCGTCACGGTTTCATACAGATCCCACGGCTGCTTCGATTCCGTCGGCTTCTTGATGCGCATCAGATACATGTCGTGCACCATGCGGCCGTCGTCGCGGACCTTGCCGCCTTGCGCGAAGAAATCGTTGACCGGATTGGCGCGCATCCAGGCCATCACCTTCTCGGTCTCGGTGCTGTTCGTTGCGGCGACCGCCTTGAAGTAATGGCGCAGCGATGAGTTCACGCCGGCCTGATAGGCGGTCGGCATGGCGCCATGGCGCTTGTAGAACTCCTGGCTGAAAGCGCGCGTTTCTGGCGTGCGATCCCAGTAGAATGAGTCGGTGAACATCAAATCATGGGCATTGGCGAGGCCCATGGCGTACACGTCGGTGAGGGTCACCTGCAGCGCCACGATCTGCATGCTGCTCTGGATGTTGAACTCGGCCGCCTGGTTCACCGCCGTGGAAAAATCGGCGCCGGCATTGGCGAGGCCGAGAATCTTTGCGCCCGATGACTGCGCCTGCAGCAGGAACGACGAGAAGTCCGCCGTGCTGAACGGATGCTTCACCGAACCGATCACCTTGCCACCGGCGGTGGTGACGGCCTTCGAGGCATCACGCTCCAGTGCTAGGCCGAAGGCATAGTCGGCCGTCAAGAAGAACCAGGAATCGCCGCCGCGCTTGACGATGGCCTTTGCGGTGCCGTTCGCCGCCGCATAGGTGTCATAGGTCCATTGCACGGAGGTCGGCGAGCACTGCTTGCCGGTGATGTCGGACGAGCCGGCGCCGGAGATCAGAAAGATCTTCTTGCGCTCGCGGGTGAGGTTCTGCACGGCTAGTGCCACGGCGGAATTCACGCCTTCGGACACCACGTCGATCTTCTTGTTGTCGATCCAGTCGCGCACGATGGCGGTGGCGACATCGGGCTTGTTCTGGTGATCGCCGGAAATGATCTCGATCTTGCGGCCATTGATGCTGCCGCCGACTTCTTCGGCCGCCATCTGTGCCGCGATCACAGAACCCTTGCCATTGCCGTCGGCATATTGACCGCTCATGTCGGTGATCACGCCGACCCGCAGCACGCCATCTTCCGCGCGCATGGCAGCGGTCGAACACATCAGCAGCACGCTGGCCGCAACGGCTTTTACGAAATTCAAAGTCACGCAGTTTTCTCCCTTGGACGCCCCTGTTGCGAGGCTGATCACGGCGCTCGAGAGCGCGGCGTCGGCAGGGAGGTTGCCGGGGGTGCGACATTTTGGCAATGCGCGAAGCTACCCGTGAGCGCCTCGCTGCCATGCGGGTAAAGGCGCTGTGTCGCCTTTGAGTTGCCGCTGGTCCTGGCCCCACGCATGCGTGGGGCCGACGCAGGTGTCAAACCGGCGGAAAGCCGAACAGTTTCTGCGGATTGCTGGTGAGGATGCGATTCCGTGTCGCTTCGTCCGGCACCCAGTCGGCCAGCAGATCCTGCAGGTCGCCGACGCTCGGCATCGTGTTCCAATTGGCCACATGCGGCCAGTCCGAGCCCCAGACGCAACGGTCCGGATTGGCCGCGACGAGCTTGTGAGCGAACGGCACCGTATCGCGATAGGGCGGCCCGCCCTCCACGCTGGTGCGGTTGGGGCCGGAGAGCCGAACCCAGGCGCCGTCACGGACAATGCCGACCAAGGCGTCGAAGCCGGGATCATCGATGCCGCGTGAGGTCGGGAAGTGTCCCATATGATCGACGAGGAACGGCACCGGCAGTTTGGCAAAGCGCGACGCCAAGGCCGAAATGTCCCGGGCGTCCATCAGGAACTGCAGGTGCCAGCCCATCTCGCGGCAGAGAGCGGCGTAATCTTCGAGCTGATCAAAACCCTTGCCGCCGCCATAGAGCACGTTGAGACGGAGACCGACCACGCCGGCTTCCTTCAACGCGGCTTTTTCCTTCTCTGGGCAATCGAGATCGATCACCGCGATGCCGCGCAGGCGTGCGCGGTTGGCGGTGAGTGCATCTATCAGTAAGCGATTGTCGGTGCCGTGCACGCTGACCTGGGTCAGCACGCCATAAGTCGCGCCCGTCACATCCAGCATCGAGAGATAGGACGCAGCCGTCGCCTCAGGCGGCGTGTAGCTGCGCTCGGCCACGAACGGATAGTCGGGCGGCAGGCCGATCACATGTGCATGCGTATCCACCGTGCCGGGCGGGACGGTGAAGCGCGTGGTGCGGCGCTGGATGGGCGCCGGCCCCGGGCATGCCCGGGGCTCGGCCGATGATGTGTCAGGCGTCTGCATGGAGAATACGTCCGCGGGTTTCGGGCAGCGCGAAGGCTGCAAGGAAGAACAGAGCATAGGCGGCCACGGCGAAGATCGCGATGGCATTGCCGAGACTTGTGGTGTTGGAGAGCGCGCCGACCAGGAAGGGAAACAGCGCGCCGATGCCACGGCCGAAATTGTAGCAGAAGCCCTGGCCCGAGCCGCGCAGGCGGGTCGGATAGAGTTCGGTGAGGAACGCACCCATGCCGGAGAAGTAACCGGACGCGAAGAAGCCGAGCGGGAAGCCGAGAACCCAGAGGATCTCGTTGGTGAGCGGCAGCTGCGTATAAGCGATGATGACCGCGATGGCGCCGATCGAGAAGATCAGGAACAGGTTCCGCCGGCCGATGCGATCGGCAAGCCACGCGCCGACGAGATAGCCGATGAAGGAGCCGATAATCAGCGCCGACAGATAGCCGGTGGATGATACGATGGAGAGCTTGCGCTCGGTAGTGAGGAAGCGCGGCACCCAGAAAGTGATGGCATAATAGCCGCCCTGGCAACCGGTAGCGGCGAGCGAGGCGAGGATTGTGGTCTTCAGCATCGCGCCGGCGAAAATTTCGCTCAGCTTCGGACGATCACCGCTGGCCGCCTGTTTGGCACGGGTCTCCGCAGCGATGGCCGGTTCTTCCACATAGCGGCGGAGATACAGCACCAGCAGCGCCGGCAGTGCGCCGATGGCGAACATGTAGCGCCATGCGATATCCGGCGGCAGCAGCGAGAACAATGCCGCCTGCGAGAGCACCGCGAGACCCCAGCCAATAGCCCAGCCCGATTGCACCGAGCCGACCGCGCGGCCGCGATATTGCGGACGGATCGCCTCGCCCATCAGCACCGCGCCCGCCGCCCATTCGCCGCCAAAGCCGATACCGAGCAAGGCACGTGCGATGAGGAGCTGATCGAAGTTCTGCACGAAGGCGCAGACCAGCGAGAAGAACGAGAACCAGAGAATGGTGATTTGCAACGTTCGAACGCGACCGATGCGGTCAGCGAGATAACCGCCGAGCCAGCCGCCGAGCGCCGATGCGAGCAATGTCACCGTGCCCGCGAGGCCGGCCGTGCCGGGATCGACCTTCCACAAGACGATGATCGTGCCGATCACCAGCGGATAGATCATGAAGTCCATGCCGTCGAGCGCCCAGCCGGTAGCGCAGGCCCAGAAGGTGCGCCGCTCGGGCACGTTCATGTCGCGATAGAATGCGAGAAGGCTGGTGTCTTCGATTTCGGCGCGCTCGATGGCGCCCGATCCGTTCGGTGTGTTGCTCATTGTTTCCCCCTGTCTTCGATCGGTCAGGCATTTCGCCTGCCACCAATTCCAGAACATCGGGAATGTTTAGTATCCCGATGCCGTAGCGCCACGCGTACGCGGATCGGGAGCACCGAGCAAGCTATCCGGCGTTGCAAGAATAGAATTTGCCGAAGTCTGGCCCATGGGGAAGACAATGCTATGGCCTAAAGCCTTTAGCGAAATCAATGTCGCCTCGGAGAAGCCGTTCTCGATCCGCACGTCATCGGGCAGCCATTGATGATGCAGTCGCGGGGCAGCAACGGCGGACATCACATCCATTCTGTAGTCGATCACATTGACGATCACCTGCAGCACCGTCGAAATGATGCGGCTGCCGCCGGGCGATCCCGTGACAAGTACCGGCTTTCCGTCCTTCAGCACGATGGTCGGCGTCATCGAGGAGAGCGGGCGCTTGCCTGGTCCGGGCAGATTGGCCTCATAGCCCACGAGGCCGTAGGCATTGGATGCGCCGGGCGATGCGGTGAAATCGTCGAGTTCGTTGTTGAGCAGCACGCCGGTGCCTTCAGGTACGAGACCCATGCCGTAACTGAAGTTGAGCGTGTAGGTGTTGCTCACCGCATTGCCGGCGCTGTCGAGAACGGAATAGTGCGTGGTGTTCTGCCCTTCGCGCGGCGGCTTCGGCGCATCACTCCAGGGCGTCGCCCGCTTGGGATCGATCGTGGCGCGCTGCTTCACTGCATAGTCCTTCGAGATCAGCGTTGCGATCGGCGCATTGACGAAAGCGGGATCGCCGAGATAGCGCGCGCGATCGGCATAAGCACGCTTCATCGCCTCGATGAGCAGATGCAGCGACGGCGCGGAGCCCTGCTGCATCTCGGCAAGCGGAAAGCCTTCGAGAATGTTGAGCGTCTCCAGCAACACCGTGCCGCCTGAGGACGGCAGCGGCATCGAGACGATGTCATAGCCGCGATAGGTGCCACGCACGGGCTCGCGGATGACAGGTCGATAAGTCTTGAGATCATTGAGCGTGAAGATGCCGCCGGCATTATTGATACCGCTGACGAGCTTCTCGGCGACGGGGCCCTCGTAGAAGCCGCGCAGCCCCTTTTGCGCGATGGCCGTCAGCGTGTCCGCGAGGTCGCTTTGAACGAGCCTGTCGCCCTCGCGCAGCGATGTGCCATCGCCGCGCGAAAAGATCGATTTGCTCGTTGGCCAGCGCGCCAGGCGGCGATGCCAGTCGGGCAATGTGTCGGCGCCGTCGTCGGTGAGCACAAAACCGTCGCGCGCAAGCACAATGGCCGGCTGCAGCAAATCGGACAGCGTGAATTTGCCCGAGCCATATTTCTCCAGTGCCAGTGCGAGTCCTGCCACCGTGCCGGGGACGCCGATCCCGAGTGCACTATCGCGCGACTTCGCGATATCCGGCTTGCCGTCGCTGCCGAGAAACATGTCGCGCGTCGCCTTGCCGGGCGCCGTCTCGCGATAGTCGATGGTGACGTCCTCGCCTTTAGCGGTGTGGATCACCATGAAACCGCCGCCGCCGATATTTCCGGCGCGCGGATACGTGACAGCCATGGCAAAGCCGGTGGCCACGGCCGCATCCACGGCATTTCCGCCACGCGCCATCACATCGGCGCCAACCTGTGCGGACAGCCGCTCCTGCGCCACGACCATTCCGTGTTGCGCGGTGACGGGCTTCAGCGTGCCCAACGGTGCGGGAGTATAGTTATCGCGCGACTGTTGCGCGTTTGTCGGCTCGGCCGTCGCCAATATTGCTACGAGTGCTGCAGCGCATGCACAACGCAGGAAAGTAAAACACGTCATCGATGGCTCCGGCTGAGCGGCGGATACGATCGTTTAACCGCCACCCATGCTATATGGATTGAGAATCGTCATCTACAACACGCGGTTCTTTGAGGAGAACTATCCATGGCGGTCGCCGCCGCACACTCTCCTGTCGCGGCAGTTCCGACGACTTATCCGCCACGCCGTGCCGTGGTCAGCTGGATGTTCTTCGATTGGGCAGCACAGCCCTATTTCAGCCTGATCACGACTTTCGTGTTTGCGCCCTATTTTGCGACGCGCGTCGCCGCTGATCCGGCCATGGGGCAATCCATGTGGGGATTTGCGACCGCAGCCGCGGGCCTGATCATCGCGCTGATGTCGCCCGTGCTCGGCGCCATCGCGGATGCCAGCGGGCGGCGCAAGCCATGGATCGCGGGCTTCGGTGCCATCTTCGTGATCGGTGCCTGCCTGATGTGGATCGGCAAGCCCGGTGATCCCGCGCTGATCCTGCCGCTGCTGATCGCTTATGGCTTTGCCACCATCGGCGTCGAATTCGCCACGGTGTTCAACAATGCGATGATGCCGACTCTGGTGCCGCCGGACAAAATCGGCCGGCTCTCGGGCTCCGGCTGGGCGCTCGGTTATGTCGGCGGCATTCTCAGCCTCATTGTCGTGCTCGGCTTCATGGCGGCCAATCCCGTGAGCGGCAAGACGCTGTTCGGTTTGACGCCGATCCTTGGCCTCGATCCGGCGAGCTTCGAAGGCGATCGCATTTCGGGGCCGCTATCGGGCCTGTGGTTCGTCGTATTCGTGTTGCCGATGTTTCTGTTCACGCCGGATTTTCCGGCCAGAGTGAAAGCCAGCAATGCGGTCCGCGCCGGCCTCACCGATCTCGGCCATACGCTGCGCGAATTGCCGAAGCACAAATCCATGATGGCGTTTCTGATCGCCAACATGATCTATACCGATGGCCTTGTTTCGCTGTTTGCCTTTGGTGGCATCTATGCGGCTGGCACGTTCGGCTGGAATACGATTCAGATCGGCACGTTCGGAATTATCCTCGCCATCGCCGGCACGTTCGGCGCGTTCATGGGCGGCAAGCTCGATGATGCGTTCGGGCCGAAGCGCGTGATTGCCGGCGCGTTGCTGTTGCTGCTGGTGGCTGTCGTGTCGATCCTGCTGATCGACAAGGAGACCATCCTGTTCATGAAAGTGACCCCGCCGCAGCCGAATGGCGGGCTGTTCGCTGCGCCTGCCGAGAAGGCTTATCTCCTGCTCGGCTGCCTGATCGGCATGGCCGGTGGACCGCTGCAGGCGGCGTCGCGCACGCTGCTGATCAGGCTCGCACCGCAGGATCGCATCGGCCAGTTCTTCGGCCTGTTCGCACTGACCGGCAAGGTGACGTCATTCATGGGGCCATTGCTGATCGGCCTCGTCACCGCGGTCACGGCGAGCCAGAAGGCGGGAATGGCGGTGCTGGTGATGTTCTTCGTGGCGGGGCTGGGACTGCTGGCACGGGTGCGGCAGGCTTAACTCTCACTGTCGCCACCCGGCTTGACCGGGTGGTCCATGAAACGCAGAAGCCTGCGTTTCATCTCTCTTGTGAGTGTCTATTGGATCGCCCGGTCGAGCCGGGCGATGACAGTAGAGTTGTGACTAGTGCTTGAAGTGCCGGGTGCCGGTGAACACCATGGCGATCCCGGCATCGTCGGCGGCCTTGATCACTTCGTCGTCGCGCACCGAGCCGCCCGGCTGGATCACCGCCGTCGCGCCGGCTTCGATCGCCACCAGCAAACCATCCGCAAACGGGAAGAATGCGTCGGAGGCGACCACCGACCCCTTGGTCATCGGCTCGGCGAGCTTCAGCTCCGCCGCCGCATCCTGCGCCTTGCGGGCGGCGATGCGGGCACTGTCGATACGGCTCATCTGGCCGGCGCCGACACCGACGGTGGCGAGATCCTTCGCGTAGACGATCGTGTTCGACTTGATGTGCTTGGCGACACGGAAGGCGAATTTCAGATCGCGCAGTTCGGCGTCGGTCGGCTGCCGCTTGGTCACGACCTTCAGCGTCATGTCGTCGACCACGGCATTGTCGCGGCTCTGCACCAGCAGACCACCGGCGACGGTCTTCGCCGTGAAGCCAGCCGCGCGCGGATCCGGCAACGAACCTGCCAGCAGCAGACGCAGATTCTTCTTCGCCGCGACGATGGCAATCGCCTCATCCGTTGCATCCGGTGCCACGATCACTTCGGTGAAGATCTCGGTGATCACTTTCGCGGTCTCGGCATCCAGCGTCTGGTTCAGCGCGACGATGCCGCCGAACGCCGAGGTGGAGTCGCAGGCCAGCGCCTTGCGATAGGCCTCGACCAGATTGCTGCCTTCCGCCACGCCGCAGGGATTGGCGTGCTTGACGATGACGCAGGCCGCGGTGCGCTTGGGATCGAACTCGGCGATGGCCTCATAGGCTGCATCGGTGTCGTTGATATTGTTGTAGGAGAGCTGCTTGCCCTGCACCTGCCGCGCCGAGGCGACGCCGGGGCGCAGTTCGGGGGTGCGATAGAAAGCTGCGGTCTGGTGCGGGTTTTCGCCATAGCGCAGCGCTTCCACCAGCTTGCCGCCGACGGCGCGGAAATCCGGCGCATCGGTCTTGAGCTGGTCGGCGAACCAGTTGGAGATCGCGGCATCGTAAGCGGCGGTGCGCGCATAGGCTTTTGCAGCCAGGCGGCGGCGCAGCGTCTGCGTTGTGGCGCCCTTGTTGGTCGCGAGCTCGTCGAGCACTGCCTGATAGTCCGAGGGTTCGACCACGACGGTCACGTCATCATGGTTCTTCGAGGCGGCGCGGATCATCGCCGGGCCACCGATATCGATATTCTCGATGCAGTCGTCCCACGACGCGTTCTTCGCCACCGTCTCTTCGAACGGATAGAGGTTCACGACCAGCAGATCGATCTGCGCGATGCCGTGATCGGCCATGGCCTTCTTGTGCTCGGCATTGTCGCGGATCGCGAGCAGGCCGCCATGCACCTTCGGATGCAGCGTCTTGACGCGGCCATCCATCATTTCCGGGAAGCCGGTGAGGTCGGAAACGTCCGACACCTTGAGGCCCGCCGCAGCGATCGCCTTGGCGGTACCGCCGGTGGAGACGAGATCGACGCCATGCGCGGACAGCGCGCGGGCGAATTCGATCAGTCCGGACTTATCGGAAACGGACAAGAGAGCGCGAGTGACCTTGCGCGGATGGTCGGTCATGACTGTGTATCCCGTGGGAGAAGGCAGCCGCGTAGCATGGTTTGGCGGGGCGTGAAACCGGGGCGGCTGGCATGCCAGCAATTTGCGGGCGGTCCCAAACTCCTGCCCTCATGGTGAGGAGGCGCGTAGCGCCGTCTCGAACCATGAGATGGCTAGCCTCCGGAGCCTGGCGGCCATCCTTCGAGACGCGGCCTGCGGCCGCTCCTCAGGATGAGGGGCAGGGAGTATTGATTTACAACGGCAATTCCGGCTCGCGCCGTGCGTTGCGCCGGGCGCTCGTTTGCGACGGCGACGAATTCGACCGCGCAAAGCTCCAGCGCACGCTGCCGGTCTGGCGCGCGTCCTGATGGATCACGATCTGAGCGGTGCGGCGGGGGCCGTCATTGCCGGCCAGGAACACGCTGTCCTCGAGATCGACCTTGTCGTCCAGCGCCTCGAAGGTCCAGACGTCGCGGTTCGGCAGCACCAGCATGACGCCGCGGGCATCGCTCAACCGGCTCGCTTTCACTGACGGGTGCAGATGGAAGCGGATCGCATAGTCCGTGTTGTTGCCCTTCAGCCGTGCGCCGGGCGCGGGGGCAACAATGTCCTCGCCATCCAGCCGGTTGCCATCGGCGGCGATGCTCAGGATGCGGCGATGCTCGATGCCGAAGCGCGATTTGTAGCCGTCATGGGCGGTGGTCAGCATGGTGCCATCGGACGTCACCTCGCGATAGTTCTCGACCGTGTTCGGACCACCGGTGATCGGCGAGCCGCGCAAGAATTTCTTCATGGCGCCGGCTTCGACGAACTGGCTCGATGAGGCGTTATGATAGGTCACCGTCGAATGCGCCGGCGTCGAGCGCGCAAACACACGCCAGTTGTCGCGTGCGGTCGATGGCATGCCGCAATTGGTGACGATGCGGCTGGCGCCCGATGAGAGTTCGAACGCGAGCGTGCCCGCATGCGCCTCGTGGCTGACATCGGGCGGTGGCGGCGGGCCAGTGTCGATGATGACGACCATGTTGCCGGCTTCGACGCGCTGGAATCCGGTATGCGGCATATGCGCCATGGGCACGCCGTGGGTGTCGTCATAAGCGAGCAGTGTCGCCACCAGATGCGACGCCGTCGAACTCATGCCGTTGAACAATGCGAAATTGCCGTCGCCGTGGCGGAAGAAGCGCAGCATCGGCATCATGCGGTCGATGGCATTGAGCAAGGCCGGCGGCGGCGCGATGTTTCGCGCGGCAAATGTCTGGCGCAGGGGCAACAGGTCGATCAGCAGTTCGATCAGCGCATTCGGATTGCGCGAGACATGGCCGCCATCGGGCAGGATCTGTCGCTGTAGTTCATCCGACAGCCGTTTTGCAGCGGCACGGATATTGTTGGCTTGGTTGGCGAGGCAGAGCGAGGCGTAGCACAGCGCGATGAGTACCTGCATCTTCGGAAGGCCGTCGGCCGCGCTCGGCAGCGCATAGCGCAGCGTACGGATCTCGCGCGCCAGCATGCGCAGATAGCGGCGATAGAATTTTCCGTCGGTGTCGCCCAGCACCAGTGGCGCCTGCGACAATAGCGAAATCACGCGACGCGCGACCACTTCGGGCCGGCGGCCGATCGGCCGCTTGCGCGCCGTGTTCGACATCCAGTCGTCGATCAGCGAGCGCGCATTGGCGCGGGTGATGGCGGTGTCGGCGGCGCGCAGATGGCGCAACCAGCCGAAGCCGAGCAACGAGACTTCCCAGTCTTCCGATGGCGGTTCCAGATCGAAGATCGAGCGGCCGTGGCAGGTGACAATCTTGCCAGCGAAGACGAAGCGGCCCGCATAGATCTCGGCGGCACGCGTCGCGTCGGTGGTGCGCAGGTCGTGCGGCGCAATCAGCAGGCGATCGGTGCGGCCGGGCCACAGACGCGAGACCGCCGCCGAGCCGCCGGACATGCGCGCGAGCGCACTCCGCGCGAAGCGGCCGAGGATCAGCCTCGAAATACGTCTGCGATGAGCGACCACGTGCGCCTTGAAATGGGAAGGAGTTCGATGCGAATCCTTAATAACCGGAAACGCTGTCCGCACACAGCACAAGCAGCCGCCCTGTGGACGCTTCGCCGAATCAGGGAATTATCCTGTAAATATCAGGATTTAATCAGCCGCGCTGCATAGAAGCCGTCGAGCCCGCCAAGCCGGGGATCGGTGTGGGGCAGATGGCTCGGCAAGGTGCGCAGATCGCCATCGGGCGTGATGATCTCGGCCAGACCGGCAACTTCGCCGGCTGTTGCCGGCATGCGGCGCATGCTGGAATCATTTGCCAGCAGATCGGCGATGGCGTGCTCGCCTTCGTCGGGTTCCAGCGAGCAGGTGCAATAGACCAGCATGCCGCCGGGCTTCAGCATGGTCACGGCCTTGGCCAGCAAACGCCGCTGCAAGGCGGTCAGCATGGCGATGTCGGCTTCCTGTTTCAGCCAGGCGACATCGGGATGGCGACGGATGGTGCCGGTGGAAGAACACGGCGCGTCCAGCAGAACGCCGTCAAAGCCTTCGCCCGGATATTCGGTGCCATCGGAGACCACGGTCTCGGCCTGCAGCGAGAGCCGGCCAAGATTTTCGCGCAGCCGCGCCACGCGGTTCGGCGAGCGATCGACTGCGACCACATCGGCACCGCCCTGTGCGAGCTGCGCGGTCTTGCCGCCGGGAGCGGCGCAGAGATCGACGATGCGTTTGCCGTTGAGATCGCCGAACAGCCGTGCGGGCAATGCCGCCGCGGCGTCCTGCACCCACCACTGGCCATCATTGAAACCAGGCAGCATGGTCACCGAGCCCTGCAGCAATGTCCGCACCGTGCCGGTGGGCAGCACTTCGCCATGCAGGCGCGTCGCCCAGGCCTCGGCTTCGGACTTTACGGTGAGATCAAGCGACGGCTCATGGCTGAGTGCAGTGGCGATGTCCCGCGCGGTGGCTTCGCCGTAGTGGGCGGACCAGCGGGCGAACAGCCATGGCGGAATGTCCAGGCTCTGGCCGGCAGCCTCGGCGATCAGGTCATGCCCCTCGCGCGCGCAGCGGCGCAGCACGGCATTGACGAGCCCGGCATATTTCGCGGCGCGCCGGTCGGACTGCACCATGCGCACGGAGAGGTCGACGGCGGCGTGGTCGGGTACATCCATCCAGAGAATTTGCGCAGCACCGATCAGCAGCGCGCTCTGCGCGCGCGGCGCATCGGTGGGAATGCCGCGATCGAGCAGGCGCGAGAGAATCTGGCCGAGCGTACCGAGTCGGCGCAGGATCGTCGCGACAAGGCGACGCATCAATGCGCGGTCGCGGTCCGAGAGCGTTTTCAGGCCGGGATGCGCAGCAGGGCCTTCGAGCTGGTCATCCAGCGTGCGGTGCTTCTGCAGCACGCCATCGAGAATATCGGCTGCGATGCGTCGCGCGGCGAGGCCGGGGACCTCGGGTGGCGGTGCGTATTTCACTTGCGGCATGCAGCAACATCACAATGGAAGATCGGGAATGGCGAGAATTTCGGCCGACGCCAGCGGGCGGGACCGATTCTGTCGCACGCGAATATGCCAAATGTAAGAATCGCCCTTATATGCGCATCATCGCATACTAGCCCTTCGATGCGAAATCGGTAACGTGTGCGGACCCTTGCGGTCACAGGGACCATAGAGATGAACGACAAACCCGAAGATCACTCCATCGTGCCCGAACCGGCGCCGGAAAAGGTGCTGTCGCCTGCGGCGAAGCGGGCCTTGGCGGAAGCCGAAGCGCGCCGCGCGGCGGCAGCCGCACCGACGCCGCATGCGAAGGAATTGCAGGGGCCGGACGGTCCGGAGCCGACGCGTTTCGGCGACTGGGAACGCAAAGGCATCGCGTCGGATTTTTGAGGCGATGATCTTTCACCTCTCCCCACCGGGGAGAGGTCGACACGCGAAGCGTGGCGGGTGAGGGGGAGCGGCGGGCGACGTCATGTGTTGCGCCCCCTCACCTGGCTTGCTGCGCA
>NZ_JBIIOT010000187.1:0-3325 GCF_044336785.1 Tardiphaga sp.
TCCGACCTCTCCCCGGTGGGGAGAGGTGATTGAGTGTCACTGCTACTATCTTCTCGATGGCCTGTAAGCTCACTCCATGCCGCCACTCTCACGCATCCATCATGCGTCGCCATGGCGAGCGCGTCTCACGCGCCTGTGGCCGTGGATCTTTGTGCTCGGCATGGCCGCGGGCTCTGCACTGCCACTGAAGCGCTGGCTGCCGACGATCTTCCATGACGAGACCCAGGCCGAGCGCGATGCCAACGCGATCGTGCAGCGAACCGGCAGCCGCGACGATCGCCATGCAGTCGATGTGCTCTACACCATCGATGGCGACACCTTTGGCGCTCGCGTGCATCTCGCCCCCGGCGACGATCTCACCGCACGCATTCGTCTGCGCGGCATTGATGCGCCCGAATTGAAAGGCCAGTGCACGACAGAGATCCGCCTCGCCGAAGACGCCACCGCGGCGCTGAAGCGCCTGCTCAAGGATGGCGGCGTGACGATCTACAATATCGGACCCGACAAATATCCCGGCCGCGTGGTCGCGAGTGTCGCCACACGTCGCACGCCGGATGTCTCGGCCGCATTGCTCGCTGGCGGTTTCGCGCGCAGCTATGGCGGCGGTCATCGCAGCGGCTGGTGCGGTTGAAGCGTAGGATGGGTTGAGCGTAGCGATACCCATCACCACAAGCGCTTGCTGTGATGGGTATCGCGAGGCTCAACCCATCCGACAAGCGAACGCTCAGCGCTGGGTGACAACCACCTGGGTGCCGACCGACACGCGCGAGAACAGGTCGGTGATGTCCTCGTTATACATGCGCACGCAGCCGTAGGAGACATAGCCGCCGATCGACTTCGGCACATTGGTGCCGTGGATGGCATATTCGCCGCCAGCGAGGGTCATGGCAGCGACGCCCATGGGATTGGCGGGCGAGCCGCCGGGGATCACGTCCGGGATGCGCGGATTGTCGCGCTTCACATCGGCCGGGGGCGACCAGGCGGGCTGGCGGTATTTGCCGTCGATCTTGGTGACGCCGGCCCACTGCTTGCCGGGCTTGCCGACGCCGACGGGATAACGCACGGCAACGCCGGGCTCGGTGACCAGATAGAGCTTCCGCTCGCCGGTCTTCACCACGATGGTGCCGGGCGCATAGTCACCGCGGAAATTGACGAGGCTGGGGGCGGCCTGCGCGGACGTCGCGGCCAGGGTGGCAGCAACCAGTGTCGCGGCTAGCGCACCTGCAATCTTCGAAGACATCGATCTCTCCAAATTCGACCATCCGGTATCGGCCGGACGCGGTCGTTCCGCCGCTGCGGGCGAGCACACAATCGCAATATCGGGAAGCTTCAACCGGCTGCGTAAACAGCGGGTCTCCATCGGCACGGGAACCGCACCGGGAGCACCGTTTAATGAGGGGAACTCGCAAACAAAGTAAATGTCCGGGAAACAACACTCGCTCTAAATTGGACGGGAGCGGATGCCGGGAGTCTGACAACTGCGTGAGGGGGGCGTGATTTGCCTCCTGTCGTCGCCCGGCTCGACCGGGCGACCCAGTAAACACGAACGGTCGTGAGAGAGCCGCACCGCCGTTGTTTACTGGATCACCCGCTTTCGCGGGTGATGACAGTTCCCAGCCGGGCTACCCCAGCGTAAACGCCTCATGGATCGCCGACTGCACGGCGCCGCCGGTGACGGCTCCGCCGCCGGCCACATAGATCGTGTCACCGATCGTCACGGCGCCCACCGCATGGCGCGGGGTCAGCATCGGGGCATGGCTCTGCCAGCTGTCGGTTTTGGGGTCGTAGCTCTCCATCTGCCCGAACACCTTTTCCTGCGTGATCTTGCCGTCGCGGATCACGCCGGATTCACCGCCCATGGCGAACAGCCGGTCGCGATAGATCACCAGGCCATGGCCGGAACGCGCCACCGGCAACGGCTTGCGCAATTCCCAAGTGTCGCGTTCGGGCAGATACACGTGATGCAGGTCGGTATTGTATTCGAACGTGTTGAAGCGCCCGCCGATGACATGGATAGCGCCGCCATAAGCGACGCAGCCGACATGGTCGCGCGCGCCGGGCAGCGGCTTGCGTGTCTCCCATTTGTCGCTCCTGGGGTCATAGACCTCGTGCCAGCTTACGCTGGCGCGCTCGGCTGCGGGCTCTGAGGCGCCGCCGATCAGATGGATCTTGCCGTTGAGCGCGACAGCCGCGCCTGCGCCGCGCGGACGCGGCAGCGGCGCGATCGTGTCCCAGCGGTCGGATGCGACATCATAGGCGTAAGTGTTCTGATCGGAGCCGCGATTCTGCTGCATGAAGCCGCCGAGCGCATAGACGCGACCCGCATCGGCTGCGACCGACACATGATTGGCGCCGCGGGGCAGCGGCGCTGCATTGAACCATTGGTCCTTCGCCGCATCATAGACATGATGATACGGCCGATCGACGCGGCCTTCGCCATAGCCGCCGACGATATGCATGCGATCGGCCCAGGCCGTCGCCCAGGCCATCTCGCTGCGCGGCAGCGGCAGGGCCGCGCGCGGCTGCCATTTGCCGGGCGGGCCTTTCGGCGCCGGACTGTCGGTGACGCGCTGCGCTTCCTGCTCCGGCGTCATGTGATGCGGCACACCGCCCTGCAGTTTGGCGTAGGGCTCGGTGGAGGATGGGGCGGCGGGAAGTGCGGGGTGGTGGCCGGCGTGTTGGGCGCGGGCCGCAGTGGCACTGACGATGGCAGCAGCGCTGCCGAGAACAAAGGAACGGCGATCCATGGTCGTCTCTCCCCTCACTCAATCTGTCATCGCCCGGCTTGACCGGGCGATCCAGTATACTCGCAATGTCGTGAAAGTACCGAAACGTCACTTCCCGTCATTGCGAGGAGCGTAGCGACGAAGCAATCCAGTCCTTGGCTTTTGGATTGCTTCGCTGCGCTCGCAATGACGGCGGAGAGGTCGGGGCCTACGCCCCCTTCTTCTTGTTCTGCCGTTTCTCGACGAGATCATCCACCACCGCCGGATCCGCCAGCGTCGACGTATCGCCCAGCGATGACGGCTCGTCTTCCGCGATCTTGCGCAGGATGCGCCGCATGATCTTGCCCGAGCGGGTCTTCGGCAGGCCGGGGGCAAACTGGATCAGGTCCGGCGACGCGATCGGGCCGATATCCTTGCGGACCCAGGCCACCAGCTCCTTGCGCAGTTCTTCGGTCGGCTCCACGCCGTTCATCAGGGTGACATAGGCGTAGATGCCCTGACCCTTGATGTCGTGGGGATAGCCGACGACAGCGGCTTCCGAGACCTTGTCATGCGCGACCAGCGACGACTCCACTTCCGCGGTGCCCATGCGCTGGCCG
>NZ_JBIIOT010000163.1:0-6697 GCF_044336785.1 Tardiphaga sp.
TGCGCCTGCCGCCGGTTTCAGGTCTAGGATCAGCTGATCGCGGCCGAGCAGGTAATAGCGGCGCGTGGCGTCATAGATGAAGCGCTGCCAGCGATACATCCGATTCATGCGATGGGTGGCGTCGTTTGGCCAGGTCGCAGGAGTGGTTTCGGCTTCGGAGACAATCGTCACGATGCACCTCGTCGGATGTCGGATTGAATCGCACCCTTGTCAGGCGAAGACGACGACGATGTGACAGTGGATTTGTCATGCGAGAGGACTGGTTCGGAGAAGGTCTGTCGCAAAACTGCAGTCTGCGGTTGATAAAAATTTCAGATTGTCGATTTGGGGCCGTCAAAAGGACCGCTATGAACACCCAACTGATCGCCGACGCCGTTCGCAACAGCCGCTCCCGCGATGAAGCAACGGTGTGGGATTCTCTCTTCGCCTTCTGGTTCCGACGGCTCGTCTATACGCAGATCTGGGAAGATCCGGAAGCCGATATGGCTGCGCTTCAGCTGAAGCCCGGTTCGTCCATCGTCACCATTTCCAGCGGCGGCTGCAATGCGCTGTCCTATCTCGCGGCGAAGCCGGCGCATGTCTATGCGGTGGATCTAAACGAGGCGCATCTGTCGCTGTTGAAGCTGAAGCTTGCCGGCCTGCGCGCGCTGCCGAACTATCAGGACTTCTGGACGTTCTTTGGCGAAGGTAATTCGAAGGCGAATGCCCAGCTCTATCGCGAGCGCCTGCGCCCTTATCTCGATGAAGAAGCACGCGGCTATTGGGATGAGCGCACCTTCTTCGGCATCGGCCGCCCGCGTTATGGCTATTTCACCGACGGCTTCTATCGCCATGGTGCGCTCGGCCGCTTCATCGGCTTCGGCCACATGATTGCGAAAGTCACAGGCGTTGATCTCGATGCGTTGCTGAAATGCGAGGCCGGCTCGCCCGCGCGCAAACAGGCGCTGGAGAAGCTGCACAGCGTCTATCACTCCTGGTTCGCCAAGCTGCTGACGCGTACGCCGGCGCTGGTGTTCAGCCTCGGCATCCCGCCTCAACAGCGCACGCTGCTGGCCGGCGACCAGCCGCTCAACGAGGTGCTGTATCAGCGCACCATGGCGCTGATCGACGTACATCCGAATGCCAACAACTACTTCGCCTGGCAGGCCCTGAGCCGCAGCTATGTCGGCCCCGGCGACACCTGCCTGCCGCCTTATCTGCAGCAGAGCCGTTATGCCGATACGTCGAGCCGTGCTGCTTTGGTGACGCCGGTGCATGCGAATCTGCGTCTGTTCATCGAGAGCCTGCCTGCGCGTGCGATCGACGCCGTGGTGCTGCTGGATTCGCAGGACTGGATGGCGCCGGATGAAATCCGGGCGCTGTGGGACGCCATCGATCGCGCCGGCAATGACGGCATCCGCGTGATCTTCCGCACCGCCGGCGCCGAATCGCCGCTGGAAGAAGAGGTCCACGCCCCGCTGCGCCAGACCTGGCAGCGCGATCCCGAACGCAGCGCTCAGGGACTCGCGCAGGATCGCTCGGGGATTTATGGCGGGTTCCATCTGTATACGCGGAAGCAGTGATTTCTAACCTCTCCCCGCTTGCGGGGAGAGGTCGCCTTTCACATGCGAAGCATGTGGGAGGCGGGTGAGGGGGACTCTCCACAAATTCCGTCACCGCGGAGAGTCCCCCTCATCCGACCCGGCTTCGCTGCGCTACGCCGGGCCACCTTCGCCCCGCAAGCGGGGAGAAGGCAGAAACTACACCCCCAGATAAATCTGCTGAATATATTTATCGCCCGCGATTTCCTGCGCGGTGCCCTCACGCACGGTGCGGCCATGCTCCAGCACGTAAACGCGATCGGCAATCCGCAGCGTCGAAGTCGCATCCTGCTCGACGATCAGGATCGCCGTTCCGTCTTTCCTGATTTGCGTGATCGAATCGAAGATCAATCCCTTCAATCGCGGGGCAATGCCGACGGAAGGTTCATCCAGCAAGAGCAGCTCCGGCCGTCCCATCAGCGCACGCCCGATTGCGACCATCTGCTGTTCGCCGCCGGACAGTGTGCTGGACTGCTGCCACTGCCGCTCGCGCAGCACTGGAAAGAGCGTGAACACGCGTTCGAGATCGGAATCGATTTCGCCCTTGTTCTTCCGCAGATAAGCGCCGAGCTGAAGATTCTTCAGCACCGACAGTTCGGAAAACAGCTTTCGCCCCTCCGGACAGTGGCAGATGCCTTTGGCGACGACATTGTAGGGTTCGATGGAATGCAGCGAGGCATCCTTGAAATTCAGCGTACCCTGCGCTGCGATCGAGCGTGAGATCGCCTTCAGCAACGTCGTCTTGCCGGCTCCATTGGGGCCGAGCACGCCGACCAACTCGCCTTTCTCGACCCTGATGGAGACAGATTCGATCGCCAGCGCCTTGCCATAGCTGACCTTGAGGTCTTTGACTTCAAGCAGAGGCATGGGCGTCCTCCGTCTTGCCGATATAGGCCTCGATGACTTTCTCGTTCTTCACGATCTCCTCGGGCGGCCCGACGGCGATGATCTCGCCGAAGTTCATCGCGATGACGCGCGAGACGAGTGCCATGAATTCGCGCAGCTTGTGTTCGATCAGAAGAATGGTGAGGTTCTCCTCGCGATGGAGCCGACGGATCAGTTGCGCCAGCTGTTCGATCTCGCTGCTGCCGAGGCCAGCGAAGGGCTCATCGAGCAGGAGGAGATCAGGCCGCGTGGCCAGCGCACGCGCGATTTCGAGGCGGCGCAGGTCGCCATAAGGCAACGTCTCCACCGGCTCCTTGTCGCGACCGCCGAGGCCGACCTGGGCGAGCAAGTGACGCGCGCGCTCCTCCTTGTCCTTATCCTGACTCGCGCGGGGCGACATGCAGGCCACCAGCACGTTTTCAAGCAGGTTCATGCCGATGAATGGCCGCGTCAGCTGGAAGGTGCGGGCCATGCCGCGATTGACCACCTTGTAGGGCGCGAGCTCACGCACCAGCTCGCCATTGAAGTGAATGGTGCCCGTGGTCGGCTGCATGAAGCCGGTGAGGATGTTGAACAGCGTGGTCTTGCCGGCGCCGTTGGGTCCGAGAATGCCGGTGAAGTCGCCCTTCTTGAGGGTGAAACTGGCATTCTTCACGGCGGTGAGCCCGCCGAAGCGTTTTGTCACGCCGTTGACTTCGAGGAGATCGCTCATCGCAGGCGCTCCGTCATCCGGCGCCAGAGCGGCGCGATCAAACCATTGGGCAGGAAGAACAGGATCAGCATCAGCGTCAGCGTGTAGATCCACAGCCGGTATTCACCGAAGCCGCGCAGCATCTCGGTGAGCAGCGTCAGCAGGATCGCAGCCACGGCAGCGCCGTAGATCGAGCCGATGCCGCCGACATAGACCATGATGATGACGGTAATGGAGACGACGACGGAAAATAGCGGTGGCGACACCTGCAGCTGATAATGCGCGTAAAGCGCGCCGCCGAGGCCCGCAAAGCCGGCGGAGATCATCAGCGATACGATCTTGTAAAAGGTCACATTGATGCCGGCGGCCTGACAGGTGGCCTCATCGCCGCGGATGGCGCGCAGCAGCAGCCCCCAATGCGATTGCGCCAGCAAGGTCAGCACAATCACGGTGACGACCAGGATGCCGAGTGCGAACCAGTAGTAATGCAGCGGTGATTTCATCAGCGGGTCGAGGCCGTAGATGCCTTCCTCGCCGCCGGTATATTCCCAGAAGATCAGGCAGAGGCGCTGCAGGATCGCCGAGGTCGACAGCATCGCCAGCGCGAAATAGGGCCCGCGCAGTCGCAACGTCGGGAAGCCGACCAGGACGGCGAAGGCGACCGCGACCGCCACACCCAGCGGCAGACTGTACCAGGGATTTGCCGCCCAGAGCGATGACAGGAAGCCGGCCGTGTAGGCGCCGGCGCCGATGAACAGCGAGTGGCCGAAATTCTCGCGGCCGGTCAGGCCGGACATGAAGTCCCAGCTCGCGGCCCAGATGCCGTAGACCACACACACGGTCAGGACGCCGGTGAGATAGTTGCTGCCGGTGACGGCCGGGATGGCAGCGAGGATGCCTATGACGACGAGGCCGCCGATGATGTCGATGGGGGCGATGCGTTTCATGTCAGAATGCCGCCCGCCGCCCGAGGATGCCTGCCGGGCGGATCATCAGCGTGATCACGACGGCGACGAGGGACACCAGCTCCGTCCATGATGTGGAGATGAGATAGGCGACGATGGTCTCGGAATAGCCGAGGATCAGCGAGGCGATGATGCTGCCGGGGATGGAGCCGAGGCCGCCGACGATGACGATGGCAAAGGCCTTCACCATCGGCAGCAGGCCCATGGTCGGCTGCACGGTGAGAAAGGGCGAGACCAGGATGCCTGCCAGCGCCGCTGTGCCGGCCGAGATCGCCATTACGATGGAGAAGATGCGGTTGGTGGGGATGCCCATATACTGCGCAGCTTCCGGATCCTGCGACACCGCAAGGATCGCAGCGCCGAGGCGCGTGCGCTGGATGAACAGCCACAGCAGCAGCAGGACGAGCACGCCCATTACGAGCGCCAGCAGGCGCTGGCCGCCGATATCGACGCCGCCGATAGTCAGCTTGTCGGCGACAAATGAGGGCACGTTGCGATATTCGGAGCCGAAGGTGATGAACAGCGCCTGTTCGACGGCGAGCGACACGGCGAGCGTAATCATCAGCACCGCGAGTTGCGACGAGCGCAGCGGGCGCACCAGGAAGCGCTCCATCATGACGCCGAAGCCGGCCACCAGCAGCACGGCGAGCGGCGCTGCAATCAGCAGCGGGAAGCCGAGCAGCGAGGTGAAGACATAAGCCGAATAGGCGCCGAGCGCATAAAACGAGCCATGGGCGAGATTGAGGATGCGGGCGACGCCAAAGATCAGCGTGAAGCCGACGGCCAGCATGGCATAGATGGCGCTCGACACGGCGCCGTAGATCAGGATCTGGAGCATGACATTCCGCTGGTGGAGGGCAGGACGGTGGAAGCTTCGCCGCTTGTCATCACCCGCGAAAGCGGGTGATCCAGTAAACGGAGGTGCTGCGGTTCAATCCGGAGCAGCAGTGTCTACTGGATCCCCGCATGCGCGGGGATGACAACCAGCGTGTGAGGCGCTGACCTCAGTTGCTCATCCACGGCGGCGGGATCATCGGGCCCTTTGCGGAGTCCTTCGGCCAGACGACGACGCGGGCGCCGTCCTTCTGCCACTGCGCGAATAGCAGGTTCTGCAGGCCCGGTCCCTGTTTCACGTCATGTACTTCGTCGAACTGGATCTTGCCGGCGATGCCGACATAGTCGGTCTTTTCCAGTTCCTTGATGACGGCCGCCGGCTCCACCGAATTGGCGCGCTTCACCGCTTCGGCATAGACGTGAACCGCATCATAGGTGCCAACGCCGGTATAGACCGGGGCGGTGCCAAAGCGTTTCACGAACTCATCCCAGAACGGAATGGTCTTTGGCGTCAGCTCGGCGCGGGTGGCGAACAGGCCCACGGTCTCGGCGAGAGCTTTGCCGCTCACGCGGGTGAAGAAGTCCGCATCCTGGCTCTTGACGTCGATGCCGCCGATCGGGATCGGCACCTGGGCGTCATGCCACTGCTTGACGAAGATGTCGCTCGACGCATGCGACAGGATGACGATCAGATATTGCGCGCCGGAATTCTTCACCTTGGCGAAGAGCGGCGAGAAGTCTGAAGTCGACGTGTCGAAGAATTCCGACAGTGGCACCTCGGTGCCGCCTTCGACGGCGCCCTTCTTCAGGATCGGAACGAGATCCTGCACCCATTTGGCATTCTCGCCGACGATGGCAACCTTCTTCAAGCCCATCTCGCCCTTGAGCTTGCCATTGATGAAGTCCACCAGCGCGCGGGCCTGATGGCCGGCATGGATCGGCGAGACGCGGAAGATATATTTGTAGTTCTCGTAATCCGTCTTCACCTTGGCGGTGATGGCGGGGGAGGCGGCACCGACGCCGAGATAGATCGTCTTGGCGTTCACGATATGCGGCAGCTGTGCGAGCGTCACGCCCGACGTATAGCCGCCGATCAGCACATCCACTTTCTCATCGGCCGTCAGCTTCTTGATCGCGGCGATGCCCTGTTCGGGATTCTCGGTCTCGTCGGCAACGACGATTTCCAGCTTGCGACCGAGCAGTCCGCCTTTGGCGTTGATCTCCTCGATCGCCATCTTCGCCGCGTTCTGGGTGTCACGGCCGACTTGCAACTGGATCGATGTGGGAAGGCCGATCTTGATCGGCTGTTGCGCCATCACTGGCGCTGTTGAAGCAAGGGCGCCAGCAACGATCATACTGGCAGCCGCAAGCGGCCTCAGAAATGAGCTCATGGTATCTCTCCCTAGACTTGCATCTGGGTCATTGCCCGATGCTTTTTGTATGAGAGCAGACTGCCAATTGCTTTATACGCAAGTCAAGGATGATTGCGTGAGCTACACATTGCTGAGCGTTAAATCACGATGCGTTGTGCTCGCAGCTTCTGTTGCAACGCGATGGTCGCGTGGTGCAATTCGATCAAGCGATCCATGCGAAGCGACTTGCAAGCATGTGCAGCATGTCCGCACTTCCAGTCCATGCGAACGGTGTTTGAATGTTTGTTTGAAAAGCCCCGAGGGGTGGGACCGCCGACGCAGGTAAAAACGGCGGTCCCGTGCCGGGCATTGAAATTCGTGGAGGGGAAA
>NZ_JBIIOT010000156.1:0-7054 GCF_044336785.1 Tardiphaga sp.
CTGATGTGTCGGATGCGCAGTCGTCTTTTTCTAGGATGACGGATGAGGCTGCCTAAAGCGCAGAACTCGCTTGTTTGCTCAAAAAATCAACGACCGCTGTCGAAATCAACGCCGTCGAGCGACGCTAGGGGAGCATGGCCTGTCATCGCTGCTCCCAGACAAGGCCAGTTCTGATAGCAGTCGAAGGTACAAGACCATGAATAGTCGTACCGATCTCTGTTTGGCGGCATACCATTTTTTAGTTTATTCATAAGCCATTGATTTGTATGAAATAAATAATGTTTGTTATGTAAGAAATGGGATTTTCTGGTACTTATTCTGAGACGTTCTGTATAAAATGATTTGTATTGAGTTCATATCTATCTGATAAAAAAGAGATATTTACTTGTACGGTATATTGTTTAGTTGGAATATTCTTTGTATGTAGATATACGTTCAAATCAAGGTTCTGTTTTTCTTATATACATTCATGGGCATAGTCCCGTATATCGTCGATATAGTTTGGAATAATCTGTACCTAAGGCTGATTGTTCTGTATTTGTTGGTGGATATTCGCAGTATATTCGCGTTTGTTCATGGTGTGGTCTCGAATATGTGGAAATAAAACACTTTAATTGTGTATCTCGATTGACGAGGTGCTCGATCTCGGCAATCTTTGCTAGGTTCCTCAGAGGATCTTTCATGACAGAAGATGCCCCCAAAATGTTCTCGCTCCGCCTGTCCGGGGATGGGATCAACATTGAGCAGCAGATCGAGCAGCGATTGGCTTTGCAGGTGGTGCAGGTGGTGATGGGCGGAGGCGTATCTGGTCCCGCTGCGCCTCCTTTGGGCGCGAGCCATAGCGCGCCTCCGCCAAACAGTGTGCAGCTCTCGTTACGAGAGCATCTGGACAAGATTGGAGCTTCAAAGAAGCCCGAGCAAATTGTTACGATCGCGCAGTATGTCTGCGAAGTTGAAGGGCAGGGTGATTTCAGTCGAGATGATATCAAGTCTCGCTTCATCACAGCCCGCGAACCTCCTCCCGGAAATTTTAGTCGTGATTTTGCCGTTGCTCAAAAGAACGGTTGGGTCGCAGAAGTGCACGGTAAGAAGAGCCGTTACTACGTCACGGCTAAGGGTAATCAGGCAATCAATGCGAATTTCTCTAACGGGAAGGGCGCCGGCGGACGGCGCTGATTCAAATGGCTTTGAAGGACTTAGTCGCTAAGAAATCTGAAGTTGATGAGGCTGTGATCGAGGCGATAGTCTCGAAATATGTTCGATATTATACGGATACTGTTGAAATTGGTTTTACGCCTGAATGCGCGTCACTTAGTGGCGAAAGCAAATTGCTTGTCTATCTCGTTGCGCTTCTTGGCTGGCAGTATGTCACAGATAGCGTGCCGGAGACTTCCACGAAGCCTGCCGATTTAGAGAAGGTGCTCGGAATTCCTGGAAATACTCTGCGTCCTATACTCAAGACTCTCAAAGACGCACATCTTATAGCCCCGGGAGCGCTAGGCTATAATGCGCGTGAGGGAAATCTGGAGGATATTGCCGCGGCGATCTCGGGAGAGAGAAAAACAGCTCGACGCAAGGTAGCTTTGGGAGCGCCAGCGAAATCAAAGGCGAGCACAAATTCTACCCGACGATCAACGGCAAATGCAATTTCGTCAAACATTGATGCGTTCATTGATGACGGGTTCTTTGATAGCACGCGCACGCTGCGTGCAGTTCATGAGAAGTTGCATGAGCGTGGTGTAATAGCACGTCAAACATCGGTGTCTGGACCATTATTGCGAGCGGTGCAGCAAAAGCGTTTAAAGCGCCAGAAGGTTATGGAGGACAATAAGGAGGTCTGGGCTTATTGCGTGGTTGAGGCTTAGGAAGCTGTGCGCCAAGAGCTGGAACGAAATCTTTCATCTAAAATCGATCCGCAAGTCGTCAAAGACATGCTTAACGCTTATGAGGGGGTGATCCATAAGCATCGCGCTTTGGACGCGGAGGCTGCTCTAACTCGCGCGGGAAAATTTGTGGAGCATGTTTTCCGCGCTCTGGAGTTCATCAGAACCGGAGTTGCGCCAGCCGAGATCAAATCTCCGGCGGCAACCGCGCGAATTTTGGAGAATGATACAAATTTGCCAGAAGCGATCCGGATGCTGTTACCCCAGATTGCCCTTGCAATGATTTATGATGTTCGCAGTAAACGTGGTGCGGTGCATGTGAAGGAAATTGACCCGCGCGGAATAGACGTCGATTTAGCAGCTAAGGCTGCTTCCTGGATAATGGCGGAACTGATCCGATTGTATCATGTGGATGATGAGAGCGCTGTGCGATTGGAAATGGTTTCTCTTACTCGCGCCACTTTTCCATTGCTCGAGAGCATCGATGGAGAGGATTTCGTATCCAGAAATGTTCCCGCTTGGGTCGAGATCCAGTTGCTACTCGGCCGTAAGGGCAATGAGGGGGCAACGCGCACTCAGCTTGGGAAGATGGCGAAACGAGACGCTTCCGCTGTCACTAAAGCTCTTAAAAGTTTGGAAAAGGATAGATTGGTCCATCAAACAGAAAGGGGAGTTTACCATCTGACCGGGGCCGGTGAAGCAAATTTGATGAAGTGGCTCGCGGAGAACACATAGGAATAATCTGACAAGCGCGTCGCTCTAGGCTCTAAGACCTTCTTCTCTTCCCCCTCTGCCTCAGCGCCGGATGATCCTCCGGCGGCGTGTGCGCATCCTCCAGCAAAGCCATCGCTTCCTCGGGAATATGCTCGATATCGACACCGCCACGGCGCATCTCTTGCAGCGCGATGCGGATCGCGGTGTCGCGGTCGATCCATTCCCGCACGGTGCGGGTCGGCCCGAAGGGGCTGCGGCGCGGACGGCGGCGGCCCATGGCCTCCACGCGCGCCATCTGCAGCACCTGCATCGCCCCGATCAGCCGCTCGAGATCGACCGCGGGACTGTTCCACAGCTCGGTGACACAGCGCTCGGCGAGAAGGTGCAGTTTGGCGCCGAGCATGCGCAGCTTGAGTTTGCGCGAGGCGCGCGCCGTCGGCACCGTGTCGGTGGGGCGCGCAGCAAACGGGTGGCGCTGCCAGCCGAAATCGCGCTTCCAGCGCATGATGCTGCCGACGCCGACACCGGTGCGTGCGGCGATCTGCCGGTAGGTCAGCGTGGTGTCTTCCATCAGGCGCCGAACCTCGGCGACCTTGCCGTCGGTGTGCGGGCGCTTCGATCCCTTCGGGCGACCGCGCAGAAACGGCGGCGGGCCGTTGGCCGGATCACGCGCCGCCGCATCCGCGGCGCTGTCGATCACGCGGATGGGGGAGTCAAAAAGGGGGACGAAGGGATAGGGCATGCAGGGGACTATATGCCTAATCGCGGAGGTTGCAAGGGAGGCTTCCCGTCATTCCGGGGCGCGCGCTTGCGCGAACCCGGAATCGCCGCGTGGCTTGGCTGCCGGAGGCTTCCACGTCGAGATTCCGGGCTCCGTCCCGCCGCCTGCGGCGTCGGTCCGTCCCCGGAATGACAGTTCGGGCGCTACGTCGTCTTCGCCTCGATCCCCAGCACCTTCATCCGCGACGCCAGCGTCGTTGGCTTCATGTCGAGCAGTTCGGCCGCGCCATGGCGGCCGAACACTTTTCCGGATGTGGCGGCGAGCGCCGCGAGAATGTTGCTGCGCTCGTGATCGCGCAGCTCGCCGGATGTCATCACCGCCGGCCGCGTCTCGGTCTTGGCGCGCGCGCCGGTGGCGGCTTGCGGGCCGGCGCTGTCGGGCAGGTCGATGCGCAGCCTGCCGTTCTGCGCGAGGATCACCGCGCGCTCGATCACGTTCTGCAATTCGCGCACATTGCCCGGCCAGTCGTAGCGCGACAGTTTTCGCGCATCGCCCTCGGAGAGGCGGAGATCCGACTGGAGGCGCTCGCTGAGCAGGAAGTGTTGCGCCAGCAGGGGAATGTCCTCGCGGCGATCGCGCAGCGGCACGGATTCCACGGGAAACACGTTGAGCCGGAAATACAGATCCTCGCGGAATTTTCCGCGCGACACTTCCGATTTGAGGTTGCGATTGGTGGCGGCGATCACGCGGACATCGACCTCGCGGGTGCGCTCCTCGCCGACGCGCTCGAAATGGCCCTCCTGCAGCACGCGCAGCAGTTTTCCCTGCAGCTCCAGCGGGATTTCGCCGACCTCGTCGAGAAACAGCGTGCCGCCGTCGGCCAGCTCGAAGCGGCCGATGCGGTCGCGCACCGCGCCGGTGAAGGCGCCGCGGACATGGCCGAAGAATTCGCTCTCGAAGAGTTCGCGCGGGATGGCGGCGCAATTGACGCGGATCAGCGGGCGGTCGCGGCGGCTGGAGGCTTCGTGGATGGCGCGCGCGATCAGCTCCTTGCCGGTGCCGCTCTCGCCGGTGATCAGCACGGCAGCGGTGGTGGGCGCCACCAGCTTGACCTGCCGCAGGGTCTTCTGGATCGCCGCCGACTGCCCGATGATGCCGCGCGGATTGGTCTCGATGCGGATTTCCTCTTGCAGATAGGCGTTTTCGAGTTCAAGGCGCGCGCGCAGGCGATCGACTTCGGTGAGCGCTGCATGCAGCTTCTCATCCGCCTCGCGGCGCTGGCTGACATCGCGAAACACGATCACGGCGCCGACCACCATGTGGCGATCGCGGATCGGCGTCGATGTGTATTCGACCCAGACCGGCGTGCCGTCCTTGCGCCAGAACACTTCATTGTCGATCTTGTGCACCGCGCCGTCGCGGAAGGCCGCATAGATCGGGCAGTCGTGATCGTGATAGTGGCTGCCATCGGCGTGGCTGTGATGCATGATGGCGTGGATCTCGCGCCCCACAAGCTCCTCCGCCGTCCACCCCAGCATCCGCTCGGCGGCGGGATTGACGAAGGTTGCCTTGCCCTCGGCGTTGACGCCATAAATCCCTTCACCGGCAGCGCGCAGGATCAGCTGGTTTTCCCGCTCGATATCCTGGAACACGCGCTCGACGCGCTGCCAGGCGGCGATGCCGCCATGCATGTAGTCTTCCGCATCGGCATCCACATGGCGGCGGCGGCGCTCTTCGAGATCGCTCATGGTGAGCGTGACCAATGTGCGCCCGCCGACCTCGAGCAGCGCGCCGGCATATTCGAGCTGCAGCGGCTGGCCGGTGGCATGGCGCGGGGTGAGCGTGCGCGTAAAATAGCTGCCCTTGGCGAGTACGGCCTGGGTGAACACGATGAGGGCAGGGAGCTGACCCGCATGCAGTGCGCTGATCTTGATCTCGCGCAGGGTCATGCGGTCATAGCCGAGCAGGGTGCAGGCGGCGAGATTGCCGTCGATGATCTGGTCGGCATGGGGATCGAGCAGCAAGGTCGGCTCGATGGCGTGATCGAAGGCGATCAGGCGCAAATCGGGCTCGCGCACCGGCGCATCCATGGTGGACTCCGAAGTTTCGTAATCGGGCTACGAATTTTCGTGTAGCACGAAATCTCGTGGTTTCCAATGATCCCCGAAAACGCCTGCGGCACTTGGACTTTTCGGCGCGGCCTGGGCTGGCACACTCCTTGAATACTCCTCGGGAGCATCACCGGAGGAGTCACAATGTCCACATTCGACAATCCGTTCGACCCCAACCGCCGCCTCGGCGCCTGCAGCTGCGGACAGCACGACAGCCAGTCCGCCCATGAGGCCTCCCTGCAGTTGCAATGCGATGTCCCCGCGAGCGAGGAGAAACGCTACGAGGGCGTGGTCGCCTCTGCGGTGATGCGCCAGCTGTTCCCGCAACAGGCCACCCGCCGCGCGTTCCTGCAGTCGGTCGGCGCATCGACCGCGCTGGCGGCACTGTCGCAGTTCTTTCCGATCAAGACCGCCACCGAAGTGTTCGCGCAAGGCGCGGGCAAACTGGAAAAGACCGAGCTCAAGGTCGGCTTCATTCCGATCACCTGCGCCACGCCGATCATCATGGCGGATCCGCTCGGCTTCTATCAGAAGCAGGGGTTGAAGGTCGAAGTGGTGAAGACCGCCGGCTGGGCCGTCATTCGCGACAAGACCATCAACAAGGAATATGACGCCGCGCACATGCTGGCGCCGATGCCGATCGCGATCTCGCTCGGGCTCGGCTCGCAGCCGATCCCGTTCACGGTGCCGGCGATCGAGAACATCAACGGGCAGGGCATCACGCTTGCCATGAAGCACAAGGACAAGCGCGATCCGAAGGACTGGAAGGGTTTCAAGATCGCCGTTCCGTTCGACTATTCGATGCACAACTATCTGCTGCGCTATTATCTCGCCGAACACGGCATCGATCCCGATGCGGATATCCAGATCCGCTCGGTGCCGCCGCCGGAAATGGTCGCCAATCTGCGCGCCGACAATATCGACGGCTTCCTTGCCCCCGACAACATCTGCCAGCGCGCGATCTATGACGGCGTCGGCTTAATGCACATCCTGTCGAAGGAAATCTGGGACGGGCATCCGTGCTGCTCGTTCGCCGCCAGCCGTGAATTCATCACCACGGCGCCGAACTCCTTTGCCGCGCTGACGCGCGCCATCGTCGATGCGACCGCCTATGCGTCGAAGGCGGAGAACCGCAAGTCGATCGCGGAGGCGATTGCGCCGGCGGCCTATCTCAACGCGCCGCCGGTGGTGCTGGAGCAGGTGCTGACCGGCACCTATGCAGACGGGCTCGGCGGCATCAAGACCGATCCCAAGCGCGTCGATTTCGATCCGTTCCCCTGGCAGAGCTTTGCGGTGTGGATGATGACCCAGATGAAGCGCTGGGGGCAGATCAAGGGCGACGTCGACTACAAGGGCGTGGCCGAGCAGATCTATCTCGCGACCGACACCGCGAAGGTGATGAAGGAGATGGGGCTGACGCCACCGACCACGAGCTACAAGTCGTTCGCGGTGATGGGGAAGACGTTCGATCCGATGAAGCCGGATGAGTATGTGGCCAGCTTCAAGATCAAGAAGGCGAGCTGATGGCTGATATCGCGCGCGCCTCTTTCTTACCTCTCCCCGCTTGCGGGGAGAGGTCGGATTGCGAAGCAATCCGGGTGAGGGGGCCTCTCCTCTCACTCCGA
>NZ_JBIIOT010000064.1:0-29684 GCF_044336785.1 Tardiphaga sp.
CCCCGGCCCGGCCGGCGGCGCCGGGCGGCCGGGCGGCCCCCCCCCCCCCCCGCTTCCACACCCTCTGTCGCTTGTGGCTCCCCCTCACCCGCCACGGCGTCGCCGCGCTATGCCGCGTCGACCTCTCCCCGGTGGGGAGAGGTAACGGCGCATCGCTGCTGACGCGTGGTTTGACGCATATCAATTCAATCCACGTACCGAGGTCTAGGGTCATTCCAAAGAAGCGAGTGACCACCATGAACAAGCCAGTTCCTCCCTCGGAGTTCGACTACGGCCCGCTCTATGCGCCGCAGAAGAAAGTTTATCCGCAGAAGGTGTCCGGTACGTTCCGGAATATCAAATGGGCGCTGATGGCGCTCTGTCTCGGCATCTATTACTTCCTGCCTTTCGTGCGCTGGGATCGCGGACCGGGTGCACCGGATCAGGCCGTGCTGGTCGATCTCGTCAATGGCCGCTTCTATTTTTTCTTCATCGAGCTGTGGCCGCAGGAAGTCTATATCTTCACCGGCCTCCTGATCCTCGCTGCGCTGACACTCTTTCTGATGAACGCCATCGGCGGTCGCATGTGGTGCGGCTATCTGTGCCCGCAAACGGTGTGGACAGATGTGTTCTTCGCGGTCGAGCGCCTGATCGAAGGCGATCGCCGCGAGCGCATCAAGAAGGACGCCGCCAAGGGCATCACCCTCGAACGTGTTGTCGAATTGACGCTCAAGCACTCCATCTGGCTGCTGATCGCCTGGTGGACCGGCGGCGCCTGGGTGCTCTATTTCAACGATGCACCGACGCTGGTGAAAGAGCTCGTCACCTTCCAGGCACCGGCTCTCGCTTATATCTGGATCGCCATTCTCACCGCGACGACCTATGTGCTCGCAGGCTGGATGCGCGAGCAGGTCTGCCTCTATATGTGCCCGTGGCCGCGCATTCAGGCGGCGCTGACCGACGAATGGGCGCTCAACGTCACCTATCGCCACGATCGCGGTGAGCAGCGTGTATCGTTGAAGAAGTCCGTCGAGCTGCGTGCAGCCGGCAAGCCGGCGGGCGACTGCGTCGATTGCCACCAATGCGTGAATGTCTGCCCGGTCGGTATCGATATCCGCAACGGATTGCAGATGGACTGCATCCAGTGCGGACTGTGCATCGATGCCTGCGACGGCGTGATGAAGAAGATCGGCCGCCCGACGCGCCTGATCGCCTATGACACCGACATCAACATCGCGCGCCGCCAGGCCGGCAAGACAAACATCTACAAGCTCGTTCGCCCACGTACGATCGCCTATGTAGTGATGATCGCTTTGGTCGGCGGCGCCATGCTTTACTCGCTCGCAACTCGCTCGATGCTGGACATCAATGTCCTGCATGATCGCAATCCGATTGCCGTGCGCCTTGCCGATGGCTCGATCCGAAATGCCTATACCGTGCGCCTGCTCAACAAGCGCGACGATCGCACCGTGGCGCTCGATGTTGAAGGCCTGACCCAGGCAACCGTGCATGTGGTCGGACAGGACACTGCCGCGTCCGGCCGGCCGGAGATCGTCGTCGGCCGTGATCGTACCACCGAACTACGCGTGCTGGTGACAGCGCCGGCATCCGCCGCCGGATCGATGCCGCTGACCATGCGCGTCACGGATACAGCTAGCGGCGAGACTGCCGCCGCCGTCGATAATTTTGTGATGCCGTAAAGGAGACCGTCATGAGTGACGCTGCCACCACGACCGTGCCCGGACGTCCGATTACAGGTCGCTTTGTCCTGATCTGCCTGATCATCTTTTTCGGGCTGATCATCGGTATCAATGTCGTGATGATGAAGCTGGCCATCGAGACGCTGCCTGGCACCGAGGTGGATAGCCCCTATGCGGCCAGTCTGGCTTACGGCAACGAAATCGAGGCCGCGCGCGCGCAGGCCACACGAGGCTGGGCTGTGGTTGCCCATGTCGCACGCGCGGACGATGGCAGCGCTTCGGTTCGCGTCGAAGCGCGGGATCGCGAGGGCAAACCGCTGCGCGATGTCGTGTTCACGGGTCGACTGGAGCGTCCGGCTGATCGGCGCCTTGATCACGCGGTCGAGCTGGCTGCGATCGACGGCGCCGTTTATGGCGGGCGCGTCGCGCGGCTGGCGGCGGGGCAGTGGGATCTGGTGCTGGAAGGCGATCGCAAGGGCGAACGCATCTTCCTGTCGCGCAACCGCGTCATCCTGAAATAGCGAGGCGTCATGCAATCGCTCGTCTATCTCATCCCGCTGGCGCTGGCCCTTGGCGGTCTCGGTCTGTGGGGCTTCCTGTGGTCGCTCAGGTCGGGCCAGTATGACGATCTCGAAGGTGCCGGCTGGCGCGCCATTCTCGATGATGACGAGACGCCATCTCCGCCGCGTAGGATGGGTTGAGCGTCAGCGATAACCCATCACCATATGCGTCCGGCGGTGATGGGTTGTCGCTTCGCTCAACCCATCCTACGAATTCGCGTGTTTGGGTTGTGTTGCGTGTGCGCTGCGGCAGCCCGCCGCTGTGCGCATGCGTCCGGGAATAGTTCTTGCAAACGATGCGTCGTCGCATGACGCTCCGTCATGTTGCGTGACTCGTTCTGGAAGAAGCGACCTGATGTATGATGTGATCGTTGTCGGCGGCGGCTCGGCCGGCGCTGCCATTGCCGCCCGCCTTAGCGAAAATCCCGCCACGCGTGTGCTGTTGCTCGAAGCCGGGCTCGACTGGCGTGCCGATGAGGCGCCTTGGGAAGTCACGACGGCCAATCCGATCCCGATCATTCATCAGCGTGAGTTTCAGCAGAAGTGGCAGTGGCCCGATCTGCACTCGCGCCGTGTGGCGGAGCAGGACCAGCGCTTCTACTGGCGCGGCAAGGGTCTTGGCGGCTCGTCCATGATGAACGGCCAGATCGCCATCCGGGGCGTCGCCGACGCCTTCGACGAATGGGCCGATCTCGGCTGCACCGGCTGGTCGGCGAAAGAGGTCATGCCGCTGTTCTCGGTGATCGAGGACGATGAGGAGCGCGGCGACGAGCCCGGCCACGGCCGTGGTGGTCCTCTGCCGGTCTATCGCGCGCCGCCGGAAACATGGGGCCCGATCGACAAGGGCCTGCGCGATTCCGCGCTGGCCTCGGGCTACAAGTGGTGCGACGACGTCAACGGGCCCGATGGCGAGGGCGTTGCCTGTTATCCCATCAACAGCCGCAACCTGCGCCGCATCTCCACCAATGAGGCCTATCTCGAGCCCGCGCGCGGCCGCGCCAATCTCGAAATTCGCGGCCACGCGCTGGTCGATCGCGTCGTCATCACCGATGGCCGTGCCACCGGCGTCATCGTGCATATCGAAGGGCAGGGCACGCAGGAATTGTCGGCGCGTGAGATCGTGCTGTGCGGCGGCGCGATCCACAGCCCGGCGATCCTGCTGCGTTCGGGCATCGGTCCCGCGGCTGACCTGCAGGCGATGGGCATCGCCGTCGAGCGTGATCTCCCGGTCGGGCAGCATTTCTTCGATCACCCGCTGTTCCGCCCGCTGGTCAAGCTGCGCGACGGTATCGCGCCGACAGATCGCGATACCCGCCACACCAATTGCTGCGTGACCTATTCATCCGGCCTGGATCATGGCCGCCGCGACATGATCCTCATCGCCTTCAATCACCGCGGCATCGGCAATCCCGGCGCTGTCGCGGCGGGCCTCTACCGCGCTTATTCGCGCGGCACGCTGAAGCTGACCTCGCGCGATGCATCGATCGATCCGGTGGTCGAGGAAAACATGCTGGCCGACCCGCGCGACATGGCGCGCATGGTCGACGCCGTGAAGCGCCTTGCCGTGATCACGGCGCAACCGGCGCTGACGGGCATCTCCGAATGGATCGGGATTTCCGAAGGTGGCCTCACCATGCAACAGCTTGCTGCGTTGTCGACATCTGAGATCGAGGCCGTATTGCGCCGTGAAACCGGCGATATCCAGCATGCCGCCGGCACCTGCCGCATGACCGGCTTCGATCGCAATGACGGTGTCGTCAATCCCGATGGCACCGTGAAGGGCATCAAGGGCCTGCGCGTTGCCGATGCGGCCATCATGCCGGCCGATTGCCGCGCCAACACGCATTTTACGACCGTCGTGATCGGCGAAAAAATCGCGCGCATGATGCGCGCCGAGATGAAGTGAAAGTATCCAATGTCCTCCAATTCCGAAGCCCTGATCGTCGAATGGCTGGCCTCGCAGCGGCAACCGATGATCGACCTCCTGCGCGACGTCGTGAATATCGACTCCGGCTCCTATGACAAAGCCGGCGTCGATGCCGTCGGCGAGCGTTTCCAGCAGCATTTTGCCGAGCACGACATCGAGACCTGGCGCGAGCCCAATGACGTCTATGGCGATGCGGTCCATGCCGTCGTCACCAAGCCCGGCAGCAACGAGAAGCCGATCCTGCTGCTGGGCCATCGCGACACCGTGTTTCCGAAAGGCGAGGCGGCCAAGCGGCCCTTCACCATCAAGGACAACAAGGCTTACGGTCCCGGCGTGGCCGACATGAAGGCCGGCGTCGTCATCAATGTCTTCGTTGCCGCCGCGATGAAGAAATTCGACGCCGCACCGCATCCCATCAAGGTGCTGATCACCGGCGACGAGGAAATCGCCTCGCGTGCCTCGCGGCCGATCATCGAGCGCGAGGGCCGGGCTGCCCGCGCCGTCTATAATTCCGAGCCGGGCCGCCCATCGGGCAATATCGTGACCGGCCGCAAGGGCGGGGTGTTCATGCGCTTCGAGGTGTTCGGCAAGGCCGCGCATTCCGGCAACAACTTTGCCGTCGGCGTCAGCGCCATCGGCGAAATCGCGCACAAGATTGTGCAGATCCATGCGCTGACCAACATGGACAAGGGCGTCACGCTGAATGTGGGCCTGATCTCGGGCGGCCAGTCGGTCAACACCACGGCGCCCTATGCGTCCGGCGAAATCGACTTCCGCTATGTCGAACCCGCCGACCGCGCTGTCATCATGGGGGCGATCGAAAAGATCATTGCCACATCGACGGTCCCCGGCACGACGGCCAAACTGCATGTCGACGGCGAGTTCCTGCCGCTCGTTCAGGACGCCGCTGCAAAGGCCCTGTTTGAGACCTATCAGGCTGCGGCCATCGATTCCGGTCTCACGACCCTGGAAGGGGAATTCGCTGGCGGGTGCGCCGATTCCGGCTTCACGGCAAGCATGGGGACCGCCACCCTGTGTGGCCTCGGCCCGGTCGGCGGCAATGTGCATACCGACCTCGAATGGCTCGATATCGACAGCATCGTGCCGCGTGCACAGACGCTGGCCCGTGCCATCCTGCGATCGGACGTCTCGTAAAAAATCACGCAGTGTGGCTCAGCCGAGGGTTGCCAAACGGGTGAAATCAACCATCATGCGCGTCGCTAGGTCGCGACTTGCTGTCAAAAAACTGTCACATGCGCTTTGCCGCGTCCCAAAAGTGGTCTAACTTTCGCGTTCGCGCAGCTGCCATAGAAGCAGCACGCACTCCTTCATGCGGCCAGTCGGCCGGCAGGAGTCGGCACCCAGCCGATACCCACAGATAATGATGCAGAGGAAATGACATACACGGTGTCCGAAGAAGTGCTTCCCTCCTTCGATTCCCGCGGCTGGATGCACTGGCCCGCGAACGAGGACTATTCGCTTCAATTCCTGCGTCTGCTCGGTGCTGCGCAGGATGGCGGGAGCACTGTTTCGGAATGCCTTCTGGCGGCGAGCGAGATTGATCCCGCCTGCGAGGAGAGCTGGTATGCGCAGTGGAGAAAAGCCGCGGATCTGAACAAGTCGCGCGGCGACATCGCGCAGGCGCGGGGGCATGTCCCGACAGCACTCAGCAATTGGCTGCGGGCGGCCAATTATTATCGAACGGCTCAGGCCTTCATGGGCATCGACGATCCCCGCCAGGGCGCCGCGATCGCGCAGATGATGGGCTGTTCGCAGCTTTATCTGCAGAATTCGACCCCGGCGGGCGAGCTGGTCGAGATCCCCTGGGGCAATGACGATGCCTTGCAGGGCTATTTCCTGCCACCGCCCGGCCGGGCCGGCCGCAAGGTGCCGGTGGTGATCTGCGTCGGCGGGGCAGAGCAATACAAGGAAGAGCACCTGTGCCGGATGCCGCGCTACGCCCATGAGCGCGGCATGGCCCTGCTGTTGATCGATCTGCCGGGCCACGGCCATCGCCGTGGTTTTCATGAGGGATTCGGCCGCTACGATATCGAGACTGCGATCAGCGGCTGGGTGGATTTTCTGCAGACCAGGCGCGAGGTGAATACGCGCAAGATCATCATCCTGGGCGACGGTCTCGGCGCCTCCCTGGCGACCCGCGGCGCCAGTTTCGATCCGCGTTTTGCCGCGGCCGTATGCGACGCCGGAATCTGGGATCTGCACGAGCGGGCATTTCTGGCCTCGCGGATCTACGGTGGGGAACCGAGCTCCGATGAGTTTGGCGATGACGTGGTGCGCCTCTGCAGCAGCAGCATCGCAACCCGAATCGAGTGTCCGATGCTGGTCGCACTCGGCGAGCGGGACTGGCTGGAGGCCGGCCATGTCCGAAAGTGCTGCGAGGCCCTTGCGGCCGGCGGACACAATGTCGAGCTGAAGGTGTTTTCCGCGGCCGAAACCGCCGCGTCGCATGCCCAGCGCGACAATCCGACCATCGCCAACGAGTTCATCTTCGACTGGATTGCCGACCAGTTGGCTACAATCCGCTAGCTGTTGAGCTTAGCTCTCCACTGACAGCATCACGGCAGCCTTTTGCAGCCGGCTCTTCAGTTTGTTGAGCTGGGACGTGATGTCCTGCAGCGCCTCGTTGTCGAAATCCGCCAGCACGAAATCGCTCAGCGTATCGCGCCGCGAGGCCAGCATCGCGATCTTCTTGCTGGCCTTGTCCGACAGTGACATCAGCACCACGCGGGCGTCCTGGCGCGACGGCACCCGGCGCATGAAGCCGTTCTTCTCGAGTAGCTTGGACTGGGTGGTGACGAAGGACGGGTCCACATGGAGCATGGCGGAGACGTCCTTTACGGGCACGCCATTGCCCGTATCGAGATCCCCGACCGCCATCAGGATCATCCATTGTGGGCCGCTGATGCCCAGTTCCCTGGCCCAGAAATGGCGAATCTCTTCGAGGTGAACGTTGATCGACGCAATGTCCCACAGAAATTGCCGGACAACCTCCTGATTTTTGCCGTTTGAGTCGTCGTATGCAGGGGTGTTCATCGTCAGGGGAAAGGCCATCGGTCCGTATCTGTAACTGCGTATACAAGCATTCCCATACTTGGGAATTTTGTAAAATATATAACTGGATCAAATAATTGTGCGGCGCAATCGCGAGTTATGCGTGTGGCGTGAAAAGCACAGTGCGTCGCGGAAAAGTTACCTGAGTACATAAAGTATTTTGCTTCTAAGATTTGCGCAGGCATTCTCTGTGGCGGCGATGGGGCAAACCCGTGATCGTCCCGTTGAAGTGGTTCGCTTGAGTGTCTCGCGTGATGCGGGTTTCCGAAAGCGCGAAGCACTCCGGCGGTTGGTTTGGGGAAGTGGGGGAACCAACCATCGGGCTTTTGCCTGGCGGATCCGGAACCTTCCCAATGTGCAACTTGGAGGTTTTAACATGACGAATCTGAAGAGCCTGATCCTTGGCTCCGCGGCCGGTCTGATCGCCATCGGCGGCGCCCAGGCAGCTGACCTTCCGGTCAAGGCCAAGGCTGTTGAATATGTGAAGGTCTGCTCGCTCTACGGCGCCGGCTTCTACTACATCCCGGGCACCGATACCTGCATCAAGATCGGCGGTGCGATCCGTTTGGACACCGCGTTCAACGGTGGCACCTACGACGTTCCGTTCTGGCAGGGTGGCGCTGGCGGCAACAATCTGTTCACGAAGGACTACATCACCACCCGTGAGCGTATCAACCTGACCACGGATACCCGCACCGCGACCGAGTATGGCGTGGTCCGCACCTACGCGAACATCCAGTTCGACTTCCTGCAGAACCGTGAATCGATCGCCGGTGGTTACACCGAAGTCGATTACGCGTTCATCCAGTTTGCCGGCTTCACCTTCGGTAAGGCCGTCTCGCAGTTCGACCCGCAGTGGGCGCTCGCCAAGCCGTACATCTCGTCGGGCTTCAACGCCGGTTCGAATAACGCGACCGGTATCCCGCAGATCGCCTACACCGCTTCGTTCGGTAACGGCGTGTCGGCGACTATCTCGCTCGAAAACGCGTCGGCTTATCGCAACGCGGGCCTCTGGAACACCGATACGCTCATCGTTGGTCCGGGCGCTGGCACGTTCCTTCCGAACTTCTACGGTTCGGCTTCGAACACCTTCTTGGGCAACGCTTACGGCGGCAACCACATTCCTGACGTTGTCGGCAACCTGCGCCTCGATCAGGCTTGGGGTTCGCTGCACTTCGCTGCCGCGATGCACCAGATCTCACCGACCTTCTATGCGACTGCAGCAGGCGGCACCGGCAACCAGACCCTCGGTCATGCCGATGACTCCTATGGCTTTGCTGTAACCGGTGCGGTCGAGTTCAAGACCCTGCCAACCGGTGCAGGCGATAGCCTGAAGCTCGAAGCAACCTACGCCAAGGGCGCAGCCAAGTACGTCTTCGGCGGCACCACCGACACCTCGGGCGGTGGTCGTTACTCGAAGGTTGACGGCAACACCATCGGCTTCGGTTACGTGCTTGACGGCGTTTACAACAACGGCGGTCAGATCATCCAGAGCGAAGCCTGGCAGGTTAGTGCGTTCTACGAGCACTACTGGAACCCGGCTTGGCGTACGTCGATCTTCGGTAACTACAGCCACATCTCCTACGGTGACGGCAATGCCGCTATGCTCGCTGCCTTCGGCGGCGTGGGCGTAACGGGCGGGCCGGGTGCCAACAACAGCACCACCACGACCACTCCCGCTCGCGCAGGTGTGTTCGCTGGCACCGGCAACTTCGACCTGGGTCTTGCTCAGATCGGTACCCGTACTGCTTGGACCCCGGTTCGTAATCTGACCTTGTCGGCTCAGTTTACCTACAGCCGTCTCGAGCAGAACCTCAACGGCACCTACACCACTGCTGCAGGCGGCATGACCGGCAACGCAGCAGGGACCGTGTACCAGACCTCAAACCAGAACCTTTATAACGGTTCGGTGCAGATCCTGCGCTCGTTCTAATACCGCCCGCCTGACGGCGGTCGATATCTGAAACGAAAGTCCCCGGCGGGAAACTGCCGGGGATTTTTGTTGGCAGCGGTGAAAAGGATTCTGCGTCGGCAGTTGTGCGGCTGACCGGCCCGCTTGCCGTCCTCGACGGCATCTTAAGCGGCGGCTATACCGAGCCATCTGTCGTTTTCGTGGTTCGATCCGAAGTCCCGCACGCAATGGCGCCGCCCACCGATCTTTTCCAGAGCGCCTTCGCGGCATTCCAGCAGGGCCGACTGAGCGAGGCCGAGCGGGATTTGCGCAAAATCCTGCGCAAGGCACCCGATCATCTCGGCGCCCTAAATGTCCTGGCCATCGTCTATGTGACGCTGCAGCGCCATGCGGAGGCCGAGCCGCATCTGAAGGCTGCCATCCGGCTGCAGCCGCGATCGGATGTCACGCTGTATAATTATGGCCTGGTGCTGAAGGCCCTGAAGCGGCCGGACGAGGCATTGCAGCGCTTCACCGAAGCGCTGGCGCTCAATCCCGCCAATGCCGAGACGCTGAACAACCGCGGCACGGTGCTCAACGATATCCGCGATTACACCGCAGCCCTCGCCGATCTCGATCGCGCCCTTGCGCTCGATCCGCGCCATGCCGGAGCTCATTTCAACCGCAGCAAATCGCTGGCCGAGCTGGCGCGCTATGACGAAGCGCTTGTCGCCTGCGATACCGCGCTCGCCCTGCAGCCTGACATGGCCGAGGCCTGGTTCGGCCGCGGCTTCATCTTTGCCAAGCTCCGTCGCTCTGCCGAGGCGGCATCCGCTTATTTGCGCGCACGCGCGCTCAATCCCGATCTGCCGCTGCTCAAGGGTAATCTCCTGCATCAGAAGATGCTGATCTGCGATTGGGATGGCATCGGCACCCTGATCGCGGAGATCGTGGCCGATCTGGCCGCCGGCAAGCTCGCGGCGGAGCCGTTCGGCTGGCAGGGCATCGCGACATCGGAGGCGAGCCTGCAATGCTGCGCAATTTGGCAAAGCGCCGGCATCGAAAACGACGCCGCAAATCGCCTCGAACGGCAAGATCCGCATCGGCTATCTCTCCGGCGAATTCCGCGAACAGGCGACGTCACTGCTGCTTGTCGGTGTTCTCGAACAACACGACAAAGATGCATTCGAGATCGTTGCTTTCGATAACGGGGGCGATGATGGCGGTCCGACCCGGCGGCGTATCAATGAGGCGGTGGATCGCATCATCGATATCTCGGCGATGGGCGACGTCGAGGCGACGGCTGCGATCCGTGCGCAGGGCATCGATATTCTCGTCAATCTCAACGGCTATTTCGGCGCGCAGCGCAATGGCGTGTTTGCGCGCCGCGCGGCACCGATCCAGGTCAACTATCTCGGTTTTCCCGGCACGCTCGGCGCCGGCTTCATGGACTACATCATCGCCGATCCGCATGTGCTGCCGGCTGAACATCGCCGCTTCTATAGCGAGAAGGTCGCATGGCTGCCGCACTGCTATCAGGCCAATGACGACCGTCGCGACATTGCAGCTGTGAGCCCGACGCGCCAAGACTGCGGCCTGCCATCCGATGGCTTCGTGTTCTGCTGTTTCAACAATGTCTACAAGATCACGCCTCAGGCGTTCGCGCGCTGGATGCGGATCCTCGTCGTCATCGACGGAAGTGTTCTCTGGCTGCTTGATGACAGCGAAGCTGCGGTTGCCAATCTTCGCCGTGAAGCTGAAGCGCGCGGTGTCGATTCCGGTCGGCTGATTTTCGCGAAACGCGTGCCGCCCGCCGAACATCTGGCGCGACACCGCTGCGCGGATCTGTTCCTCGATACGCTGCCCTACAATGCACATACGACAGCGAGCGATGCCTTATGGGCGGAGTTGCCGCTGCTCACTTGCGAAGGAACGACATTTGCGGGCCGGGTCGCTGCCAGCCTGCTGCGGGCGCTCGATCTGCCGGAATTGATCGCGGCGGATGGTGACGCGTTCGAGCGCCGCGCCATCGAACTCGCCCGGCAGCCCGCGCAATTGTCTGCGCTTCGCGACAAACTGGCGCATGCGCGTCTGGCTGCCCCACTCTTCAATACGCGCCGAACGGCGCGGGACATCGAGGCAGCATTCCGCTTGATGCAGGCGCGCCGCTTGGCAGGCCTCGCTCCGCATCATCTGGCGGTAACGTCATAACCCGGCACAATAAAAAACTGATTGATTGATTAGATCAGGTATTGCACTCAACGATCTAAGTCATGTAATCTTTTTCCTGCGCAGCCGCGAATTTTCACGGCCCTGTCTTTTCGAAGACACGCAACTTTATGTAGACCTCCGAAGCCATCGGCGATGCCCCGCCGGTGGCTTTTCGGTTTTTGGCTTGCAGTCTCGGCCTGGAATTCCGGCCTTTGATGAGTCAGCGTACACCAGTCGGCGGATCGCATTTTTTGTCATGTACGGTAGCAAGGTAGGCTGTTTTGAGGCTGGCCTTAACGGCTTGTTAATGCCTTATTTGCTTGTCCGCCAAGCGGTTCCGATTCGGCCAACCCTCTCAAAACGCAATGGAATCGCTGCTCGCACGGGTGGCATTGCCCGCTTGATTCAGTCGCATTCCTCTCACGATTATGGCGACGTGGTTACTCGCGCATAGCAGTTCTGCCGCGCTATCTGGCAGAAATTGCTCATGAATTCTTGATTTTTGGAATTGTTGTGGCTAAAAAGCGCACATCGTGGAGAGTATGAATTATGGCGCATAACTACGCAATCAATGACGACGTCCACCACCAGCTGCAAGGTCCGCAGGGCCGCACCGGTGCCCGTGAGCGCGCGATTTACACAATCACCGGTCGCCTGCCGATCGAAGCCGATGGCCGCGCCCGCTATCGCATCCGCAGCAAAGCCGACAATGTCGAGCGCGTCGTGACCGAAGAGCAGATCAGCCCGCTCGGTTGATGGTTTAGCCGCCCGCCATCGGCGGTTCCGATGGCGCGGCCGGCATCGACTTCCTTCCTTTTTCCTTCCGTTCATCGATATCCCTTGCAGGCTCGGCCGTTCGGTCGGGCCGCAATGCGTATTGGGCGGCCGCTGCGTCATCGCGTCGCCTGCTGTGGGTTGCGGCCGGCGCAAGCTGCGCTTTATGTTGATGCACGGGGACGGACATCATCCAAGCCACACACGCCATTGCGTGCCGAACCTCGCAATCCATGTGGCGGCCGGAGCGAGACGCCGTTGATCGACAAGCTCGAATTATTGCTGTCCCTCGCCAAGGAGCGCCATTTCGGCCGCGCCGCGGAGGCCTGCGGCGTCACCCAGCCCACCATGTCCACCAGCCTCAAGCAGCTCGAGGACATGCTCGGCGTGATGCTGGTGCAGCGTGGCTCGCGTTTCCAAGGGTTTACGCCCGAAGGCGAGCGCGCGCTCGACTGGGCCCGCCGCATCGTCGGCGACACCCGCGCCATGAAGCAGGAGATCAACGGTCTCAAGGACAGCCTGTCCGGCGAGATCCGCATTGCCGCGATTCCGACCGTGCTCGGCATGGTGGCGTCACTGACCACGCCGTTCCGCGCCAAGCATCCCGACGTCCGGTTTCGCATCGTGTCCTGCACCTCGGCTGCCGTGCTCGGCCTGCTCGAAAATCTCGAGGTCGATGCCGGCCTGACCTATATCGAGAACGAGCCGCTCGGAAAGGTGCGCTCGATCCCGCTATACAAGGAGAGCTATCGCCTCCTGACCTCGCCGGACGGCATGTTCGGCGACCGCAAGAGCGTGACCTGGGCCGAAGTCGGCCAGGTGCCGCTGTGCCTGCTGACGCCGGACATGCAGAACCGCCGCATCATCGACCGGGCGCTGAAATCGGTCGGCGCCGAGGCGCGGCCGACGCTGACCTCGAATTCGATTATCGTGTTGTATACGCATGTGAAAACCGGCCGCTGGGCCAGCGTGATGCCGGCCAAACTGGCGGAAACGCTGGGGCTCACCTCCAGCGGTTCCGTGCGCATGATCCCGATCGTCGATCCCGTCGTGAATTATGGCGTCGGCCTGGTCGTCCCCCAGCGCGACCCGATGACCCCGCTGGTGGCCGCTTTGGTGCAGGTCGCCCGCGAAGTGGCGCCGTCGCTGGAGAGCTGAGCTCCCGTAGCTAAAACTCCGGCCCTCATGGTGAGGAGCACGCCGCTTGGCGCGCGTCTCGAACCATGAGCTGGCCTGGCTCGGAGCTCCGCGGCCATCCTTCGAGACGCCGCTGCGCGGCTCCTCAGGATGAGGGTGAAATCGGGTCATCTAAGGGCCCTGCGTCAAAATGGCCAGCCCGCCCAATCGCTTGATGCCTTTTCCGTATCGCAGCATGAGACAGCTTTATTGATCTTTGGATCGATTCCAATTTTGATTGCGTTAGCAGTCACAAAGACGATCGAGTACCCGGGATGAACGCTGTCTACGAACCATGGAGCGCCGCGCGCTGCACCGAGATCATCGCAAGCCATTCCCATGTGGAAGGCGGGGTGATCGTGATCCTGCATGCGATCCAGGACGCCTTCGGCTATGTCCCGGAACCCGCCGTGCCGATGATCGCCGAAGCGCGCAACCTGTCCCGCGCCGAGATCCATGGCGTGTTCACCTTCTATCATGACTTCCGCCACGAGCCGGCCGGCAAGCATGTGCTGAAAATCTGCCGTGCCGAGGCCTGCCAGGCTGCCGGTGGCGATGCGCTGGCCGCGCGCGCGGAGCAGAAGCTGGGCGTCAAGCTCGGCAACACCACCGCCGATGATCGCGTCACGCTGGAGCCGATCTACTGCCTTGGCCTCTGCGCCACGGCGCCGTCGGCGATGCTCGACGGCAGACTGGTCGGCCGCCTCGATGAGAAGCGCATGGATGCGCTGGTTGCGGAGGCACAGCGATGACCTTGAAAATTTACATCCCCCGCGATGCCGCAGCCGTCTGTGTCGGTGCGGACGAACTCGTCACTGCGTTCGAAGCTCAGGCCGCGACACGCAAGCTCGACATCGAGATCGTCCGCAACGGCTCGCGTGGCCTGCTCTGGCTCGAGCCGATGGTGGAAGTCGTCACGCCCAAGGGGCGTGTCGCCTTCGGTCCGGTGGAAGACAAGGACGTCGCCTCGGTTCTCGACGCGATGATCGCCGATGGCCCGCATGATCTGCGCCTCGGCATAGCCGATGAGATTTCCTGGCTGAAGAAGCAGACCCGTCTCACTTTCGTCCGCTGCGGCGTTGTCGATCCGCGCTCGGTCGAGGATTACGAAGCCCATGGCGGCTACAAGGGCCTCGCGCGTGCGCTGACGCTGGATGGCGCCGGCATCATCGCCGATGTCACCACCTCGGGCCTGCGCGGCCGTGGCGGTGCGGGCTTCCCCACCGGCATCAAGTGGAAGACCGTGGCCGACGCCCAGGCCGATCGCAAATTCATCGTCTGCAATGCGGACGAGGGCGACAGCGGCACCTTTGCCGACCGCATGATCATGGAAGGTGATCCCTTCGTGGTGATCGAAGGCATGACCATCGCCGGCATCGCGGTGGGCGCCACCAAGGGCTACATTTATATCCGCTCGGAATATCCGCATGCCGTCGAGGCCATGAATGCGGGCATCGTTGCAGCCAAGCGCGCAGGCTGGCTGGGCGACAGGATCAAGGGCTCGGCGCACAGTTTCGATCTCGAAGTCCGCGTCGGTGCCGGCGCCTATGTCTGCGGCGAGGAAACCTCGCTGCTGGAATCGCTGGAAGGCCGCCGCGGCCTTGTCCGCGCCAAGCCGCCGCTGCCGGCGCATAAGGGCCTGTTCGGCAAGCCCACGGTCATCAACAACGTGCTGTCCTTTGCGGCCATCCCGTTCATTCTCGACAACGGCGCCAAGGCTTATGCGGATTACGGCATGGGCCGCTCGCGCGGCACCATGCCGATCCAGCTCGCCGGCAATGTGAAGTTCGGTGGCCTGTTCGAAGTCGCCTTCGGCATCACGCTGGGCGAACTCGTCGATGACATCGGCGGCGGCACGTTCACCGGCAAGCCGGTGCGCGCGGTGCAAGTCGGCGGTCCGCTCGGCGCCTATTTCCCGCGCGAATTGTTCGACACGCCGTTCGACTATGAGGCCTTCGCCAAGCGCGACGGCCTGATCGGCCATGGCGGCATCGTGATCTTCGATGATACCGTCGACATGTCGAAGCAGGCCCGCTTCGCCATGGAATTCTGTGCCATCGAATCCTGCGGCAAGTGCACGCCCTGCCGCATCGGCTCCACCCGCGGTGTCGAGACCATCGACAAGATCCGCCGTGGCGAACGCGTCGCCGAGAACATCGCGGTGCTGCAGGATCTGTCCAACACCATGAAATTCGGCTCGCTCTGCGCGCTGGGCGGCTTCACGCCGTATCCAGTGATGAGCGCGCTCAAGCATTTCCCCAATGATTTCGGCCCGGCGCCGCAAATCCAGGCCGCAGAGTAAGGAGCAGACCATGTCGCTCGTTCATGAAACCGATTACGGCACCCCGTTGTCCAAGTCCGAGAAGATGGTGACGCTCACCATCGATGGTCAGAGCATCAGCGTGCCCGAGGGCACGTCGATCATGCGCGCTGCCATGGAGATGGGCACGAAGATCCCGAAGCTTTGCGCCACCGACATGGTGGATGCGTTCGGCTCCTGCCGCATGTGTCTGGTCGAGATCGAAGGCCGCGCGGGCACGCCGGCCTCCTGCACCACGCCGGCCATGGAAGGCCTCGTCGTCCATACCCAGAACGCGCGCCTCGCGGCGCTGCGCAAGGGCGTGATGGAGCTCTATATTTCCGACCATCCGCTCGACTGTCTGACCTGTGCCGCCAATGGCGATTGCGAATTGCAGGATGTCGCCGGCGAAGTCGGCCTGCGCGACGTTCGCTATGGCTATGATGGTGAGAACCACGTTTTCGCCAAGACCGGTCCAAAGCACACGCATCATTCGCCGGAGTCCTGCGAGAACGATCGCTGGATGGCGAAGGACGAATCCAATCCGTATTTCACCTATGATCCCTCCAAGTGTATCGTCTGCTCGCGCTGCGTCCGCGCCTGCGAGGAAGTGCAGGGCACCTTTGCGCTGACCATCTCCGGCCGCGGGTTTGACAGCCGTGTCTCGCCGGGCATGAGCGAATCCTTCCTCGGCTCGGAATGCGTCTCCTGCGGCGCCTGCGTGCAGGCCTGCCCGACCGCGACGCTGACCGAGAAGGCCGTCATCGAGATCGGCCAACCCGAACATTCAAAGGTCACCACTTGCGCCTATTGCGGCGTCGGCTGCACCTTCAAGGCGGAAATGCGCGGCGAGGAGCTGGTGCGCATGGTGCCGTATAAGGACGGCAAGGCCAATCGCGGCCATTCCTGCGTCAAGGGCCGCTTCGCCTGGGGCTATGCGAACCACAAGGAGCGCATCCTCAATCCGATGATCCGCGACAAGATCTCGGATCCGTGGCGCGAAGTGTCATGGGACGAAGCGTTCAATTTCGCCGCGTCGAAGTTCAAGGGTATCCAGGCCAAGTATGGCAAGGATTCCGTCGGCGGCATCACCTCGTCACGCTGTACCAATGAAGAAGTCTATGTGGTGCAGAAGCTGATCCGCGCCGGCTTCGGCAACAACAATGTCGATACCTGCGCCCGCGTTTGCCATTCGCCGACCGGCTACGGCTTGTCCTCCACCTTCGGCACATCGGCCGGCACCCAGGATTTCGACTCGGTGGAAGACACCGATGTGGTGATGATCATCGGCGCCAATCCGACCGATGGCCATCCGGTGTTCGGCTCGCGCCTGAAGAAGCGCCTGCGCCAGGGCGCCAAGCTGATCGTCGTCGATCCGCGCCGCACCGACATCGTGCGCTCGGCGCATATCGAGGCACAGCATCATCTGCCGCTGCTGCCCGGCACCAATGTCGCCGTGCTCACCGCCATCGCCCATGTCATCGTCACCGAAGGTCTCGTCAATGAGAGCTTCGTGCGCGAGCGTTGCGACTGGAGCGAGTTCGAGGACTGGGCGACCTTCGTGGCCGAGCCTGAGCGCAGCCCGGAAGCCACCGCCATCATGACCGGTGTCGATCCGAAGGAGCTGCGTGCGGCTGCGCGTCTCTATGCCACCGGCGGCAACGGCGCGATCTATTACGGCCTCGGCGTCACCGAGCACAGCCAGGGCTCCACCACGGTCATCGCCATCGCCAATCTCGCAATGGCCACCGGCAATATCGGTCGTTCCGGCGTCGGCGTGAATCCGCTGCGCGGCCAGAACAATGTGCAGGGCTCCTGCGACATGGGTTCGTTCCCGCATGAGCTGCCGGGCTATCGCCACCTCTCCGGCGATGCCGTGCGCGAGCAGTTCGAGGCCATGTGGAATGTAAAGCTCAATCCCGAGCCGGGCCTGCGCATCCCCAACATGTTCGACGCCGCCACCGAAGGCACCTTCATGGGCCTTTACGTGCAGGGCGAAGACATCCTGCAGTCCGATCCGAACACCTCGCATGTGGTGGCCGCGCTGTCGTCGATGGAATGTGTCATCGTGCATGACCTCTTCCTCAACGAGACCGCCAACTACGCGCATGTGTTCTTCCCGGGCTCGACCTTCCTGGAGAAGAACGGCACCTTTACCAATGCCGAACGCCGCATCCAGCGCGTCCGCAAGGTGATGTCGCCGAAGAACGGCCTGGAAGACTGGGAAGTGACCTTGGGATTCGCCAAGGCGCTCGGCTACGAGATGACGTACAACGATCCTTCGGAGATCATGGACGAGATCGCGGCGCTGACCCCGACCTTTGCCGGCGTCTCCTACGAGAAGCTGGAAAAGGAAGGCTCCGTGCAGTGGCCGTGCAACGAGAAGCAGCCTCTGGGCACGCCGATCATGCATATGGACGGCTTCGTGCGCGGCAAGGGCAAGTTCATGCGCACCGAATATATCGCCACCGACGAGCGCACCGGGCCCCGTTTCCCGCTGCTGCTCACCACCGGCCGCATTCTCAGCCAGTACAATGTCGGCGCGCAGACCCGCCGCACCGACAACGTCGTCTGGCATGAGGAAGACCGGCTCGAACTGCATCCGCATGATGCCGAACAGCGCGGTATCCGCGAGGGCGACTGGGTGCGGCTGCAGAGCCGTGCCGGCGAGACGACCCTGCGTGCGCTTCTCACCGAGCGGGTGGCGCCGGGCGTGGTCTACACGACCTTCCATCACCCGACCACGCAGGCCAATGTCATCACCACCGAGTTCTCGGACTGGGCCACCAACTGTCCGGAATACAAAGTGACGGCAGTGCAGATTTCGCCGTCCAACGGTCCGTCGGAATGGCAAAAGGAATATGAGGAGCAGGCCCGCCAGTCGCGCCGGATCGCGCCGCTGGAAGCCGCCGAGTAATCCATGGTCGAGCCGGTCCGCAAAGCGTCCCGAAAAGTCTGGCGCCGTCACGGCGTCAGCGAGGGGCTGCGCGCGGTGCCGGAAGAGACCGCGCTGGCGATCACCTATAATGGCGGCACCTATGCCGTCATGATGGGGACGCCGCAGGATTATCGCGATTTCGCCTATGGCTTCAGCCTGAGCGAAGGCGTCGTTGCCTCGATCGATGAGATCGAGAGTTTCGAGGCCGTCGAATTCGACGATGGCGTCGAGCTGCGGATGTGGCTTGCGTCGGACAAGGCCGAGAGCATCAGCGCGCGACGCCGGCAGATTGCCGGGCCGACCGGCTGTGGCCTGTGCGGCATCGATTCGATCACTGAGGCGGTGAAGCCGGCTGCGGTGGTTGCACCCGGTGGTTCATTCTCATTCGATCAGATCATGACGGCGATGGACGCACTGGCGCCGTTGCAGAAGATCAATGTCGAGACACGTGCGGTGCATGCGGCGGCGTTCTGGACACCTGCAAGCGGTATCGTCGCCTTGCGCGAGGACGTTGGCCGCCACAACGCGCTCGACAAGCTGGCCGGCGCGCTGGCGCAGGGGAAGGTCGATGCGGTCAAAGGCATGGTGCTGCTGACCAGCCGCGTTTCGGTCGAGATGGTGCAGAAGACCGCCGCCATCGGCGCGCCGCTCATGGTGTCGGTTTCGGCCCCCACGGCGCTGGCCATCCGCATGGCGGAAGCTGCCGGCATCACCCTGGCCGCCATTGCGCGGTCGGACGGTTTTGAGGTTTTCACACATCCGGGTCGCGTGATCGCGGATGCATCAGGGCAAGAGCATGGACACGCACACATCGACGTCGCCTGACCGGCTGATCTACATGGCCAACCAGATCGGCGATTTCTTCCGGAGCCAGGGCCACGACCATGCGGTGGCGGGCATTGCCGAGCACATCAAGAAATTCTGGGACCCACGCATGCGGAAGAAGATTTTCGAGCACATCGACAATGGCGGGGCAGGGCTGAAGCCGAACGTGCTGGAAGCGATTTCGTCGCTGAAGAAATAGGTCTCTCCGGTGTCGTCCCCGCGCAGGCGGGGACCCATACACGCTGGAGATCTGGCTGACGCGCGATATCCGCTTCGATGCGGCTAGAGCTTCGCTGACCGGGGTGATGGGTCCCCGCCTGCGCGGGGACGACACCGAGTTATTCCCCCGGCGCGATCGCCTTCACCGCCAGCGCATGCACTGTTCCCGCGAGTTCCGCGGCCAGCAGCGTATTCACCATCCGGTGGCGGTCGAGCCGGCTCTTCCCTTCGAAGGCCTCCGACACAATATTGACCCTGAAATGGGTTTCACCCTCCGGACGGTGGCCCATGTGACCGGCATGCAGATGCGATTCATCGGTCACGGTCAGGCTGAGGGGCGCGAAAGCATCCGTCAGCTTCTTTGTGATGTTATCTTTCATGGTCATGATGACCGGCTTAGCGGCTCCGGCCGCAGGCGTCCATCGTGATGTCGGGCCGGAAAGTGCGGCGCAGGGGCGCCTGTGAGGGTAATGCGAATGTCAAGACTTGAAGCTTTTTGCGTTGCGTTGTCATAGTCAGCCATGCCCATCGACTCATCCAAATTCTTCGACAGTATCCGCATCAAGCCGAACAAGCTGAGCGCGAAGCAGCAGGCCGCTGCCCGCGAAGCCTCGGTCATGTGCGAGTGGCCCGAATGCAAGAACAAGGGCCCGCACCGCGCGCCCAAGGGCCGCGCCCAGGACAAGGAATACTGGCATTTCTGCCTGAACCACGTCCGCGAATACAATCAGGGCTACAACTTCTTCCAGGGCATGGCCCCGGACGCCGTGGCCAGTTACCAGAAGGACGCGCTCACCGGCCATCGTCCGACCTGGAAAATGGGCGCCAATGGCACCAAGGGCAAAGGCAAGTCCGGCGAGGCTGATCTGGACGGCGCCGTCGATCCGTTCTCCATGTTCGACGAGATGAACGGCCTCGGCCGTGGCCGCCGCCGCGCCGCGCCGGAAGCGCCGAAGCCCGAAGCGCGAAAGGTCATGAATGCCGAGCGCAAGGCGCTCCAGGTCATGGGCCTGACAGGCGAGGCGACGCTGGACGACGTCAAGGCCAAGTACAAGGCGCTGGTCAAGCAGCACCACCCCGACGCCAATGGCGGCGACCGTTCCACGGAAGACCGCCTGATCGAAGTCATCAAGGCTTACAACTACTTGAAGACCGTGATCCGGGCCTAGGCTAGACCTTGGGCGGCTCCCTCCGCCCACTCCACCCCTTATCCTGAGGAGCCGCGCAGCGGCGTCTCGAAGGATGGCCGAGGAGCTCAGAGTCCGGCCAACTCATGGTTCGAGACGCGCGCAAAGGCGCGCTCCTCACAATGAGGGACTGGGATTGTGGCCAAAGGCGCAGTCTCACCTCCGGTTAACCATCCCCGCCGTCCCCCGGCGCCCCGCCGCAATTCCGCCCGGCACCCGATCTTCAATCTCTATTGACCATCGCCGAACGGGAACCCGTCGCTCACAGCCGGTTGTGTTGCGGGCTGGGGCCCTTAAGGCTAATATTTGGGAAGGAATTAGGACTAATTTGTCCGCATTTCCTTGGGGTGTCGGCGGCCGCCGGCTGTGGAGTTTCGTCTTGATCAATCGCTCGCTTGTTCGCGCGCTGCTCACCTCGGCCATCCTGTCGGCCGGTGCGCTGTTGGCTGGCTGCAATGGCGAACAGATGTCGCTGGCCAGCAATGCCAAGGCCAACAAGCCGATCCCGGAAAAGATGCTGGCCGAAATGGCCGCCAAGGACATGGATCCGCAGTCGCCTTTGCTGATCCGCATTTTCAAGCAGGAAGCCGAACTCGAAGTCTGGAAGCAGACGCGCTCCGGCCAGTTCGCGCTTTTGAAGACCTATCCGATCTGCCGCTGGTCGGGCGATCTCGGACCAAAAATCAAGGAAGGCGACCGCCAGGCGCCGGAAGGCTTCTATTCGATCACGCCGGGCCAGATGAATCCGCAGTCGTCGTTCTATCTGTCCTTCAATATGGGCTATCCGAACGCCTTCGATAAATCGCTCGGCCGCACCGGCTCGCAGCTGATGGTGCATGGCGATTGCTCGTCGCGCGGCTGCTACGCCATGACCGACGAGCAGATCTCGGAAGTCTATTCGTTCGGCCGCGAGAGCTTCTTCGGTGGCCAGCGCGCCTTCCAGGTGCAGGCCTATCCGTTCCGCATGACCCCGGTGAACATGGCGCGGCATCGCGGCAATCCGAACATGCCGTTCTGGAAAATGATCAAGCAGGGCTACGACCACTTCGAAGTGACGAAGCAGGAGCCGAAGGTCGAGTTCTGCGAACAGCGCTACGTGTTCGATCCGGTGGTGCCGAATGCCTCGCCGACGCGCCCGGCGATGTTCAATGCGTCGATGAAGTGCCCGGTCTATGAAGTGCCGGCCGAGATCGCCGATGCCGTCCGCGCCAAGGAAGCGTCGGACGATGCCAAGACCGCGGAGCTGATCAATAAGGGCACGCCGATGGCGCAGCGCCGTCCGGATATCGACGGCGGCATGAACCGCATCTTCGCCTCGAAGATTCCGGAAGGCTCCACCGGCCTGTCCGAGCCCGACCTGCCGGGCTCGCAGAGCGTCGCCTATGCGCGCGCGCCGGGCACCATCCCGCCGCACGTCAATCCGCCGAAGGCCACCGCCATGGCAACGGCCTCGCCGTCATTCGGTGCGTCGATGTTCTCGAATTCGGATGAGACAGCGCCACTGTCTGCTGCGCCTGCTGCCGAAGCCACCGCGCGCGTTGCGTCGGCTTCGTCGCAAGGCGGCTTCTTCAGCAATCTGGCGAAGAAGGTCGGCATGGGCGGCGAAGACACCACGGCGACCGCAACGCCGGCACCGGCGCCCGCTGCTGCGCCCACCGCCGCCACCAAGGCAAAGGCGCCGGCCACAGCGGCCAAGTCTGCACCGGCACCGGCCGCGAAGCCTGCTGCTGCTCCGGCGACCGCCGTCGCCGCGGCACGTCCGCCGCTGAAGCCGACGGTTGTTGCGGAGCCCGCTGCGCCGGCCAGCTCGTTGTCGGGCGCCGCACCGGTCGTCTCGGGCAATTCCTTCGACAGCCGCTTCTCGATCGCACGCTGAATTCGTAGGGCGGATGAGGCGAAGCCGTCATCCGCCGGCGGAGTTGATGTGGATGTGGCGAAGACCGCGGCGGATGATGCTGAGCTCATCCGCCCTACGGCCACGTGCATCACGTCATATCCGCCGGCCGATCCTTCACCCGCTTCACCACCGTCACCGTGCGCACCCCGTCGAGCTCCTGCAGCTTGTCCGGATAGGTCGCGATATCCTGCGACGACACCTTGCTGAGCAGGATCGCCAGCTGGTCGATGCCCTCGGGATCGCGGCTCTCCACCAAGAACCGTTTCACCTGGCCGGGCCGCAGCGTCAGCGTTTCGCGCAACAGCTCCGGCGTCAGCGCGTTGTTCTCGACTTCCACTTTCAGCATGCAGGTCTGGTTGCGCGAGCGATACGCCTCCTCCAGCGGCTTCATGCCGACGAGGATGAGCAGGATGATCACGGTCGACGCACCCGCTGCGAGATAGAGCCCGCCGCCGACCGCGAGTCCGATCGCGGCGACCGTCCATACACTCGCCGCCGTCGTCAGCCCCTTGACGATCTCGCCGCGCACGAGGATCGCGCCCGCGCCGAGAAAGCCGATCCCCGACACCACCTGCGCTGCGATACGCGAGGGATCGAGCACGACATGCTCCTGGGTGAGGATGTGGCTGAAGCCATATTGCGAGACCAGCATGATCAGGCAGGAGCCGACGCAGACAAGCATATGGGTGCGAATGCCGGCCGCCCACAGCAGCCGTTCGCGCTCGAAACCGATCAGGCTGCCGAGGGCGGCGGCGGAGAGGAGGCGGATCATCAGTTCGGTGTCGGATAGCATCAACGGGCTCCTCGCGAGTGCGCGAGGATGGCAATGATGAGGAGCACAGGCAAGTTCCCGCCGGTTGTGATATTAGACTTGGCGATGCCCCCAGTGCTCCCTTCCCCCTTGCGGGGAAGGGCCGGGGATGGGGGTGCCGCAAGCTCCATCGAAGTGTTTTGAGGTCGCTCTATGAACGATCGCCAACACGCCTTCGCCGACCAGATGCGCCGCGATCCGACTGACGCGGAGCGCAGACTCTGGCCGCGGCTGAAGCACGACATCACACTCACCGGCTCACACTTCCGGCGTCAGGCACTGATCGGCCCGTTCATCGTGGATTTTGCGAGTCGCAAGGCGAGGCTGGTGATTGAACTCGATGGCGGCCAGCATGACTGGCAGCGTGAGGCCGATGCGCGCCGCACGGCCTATATCGAAGCTCGCGGCTATCGCGTGCTCCGGTTCTGGAATCATGAGGTCTTTGAGAATATCGACGGAGTGCTTCAGGTCATCCAGAGCGTGGTGACCCCCATCCCCGACCCTTCCCCGCAAGGGGGAAGGGGGCACTAAGCGCGGCGCTTTTGGCTTGAAAGCCGGTTAGTTCAAAATTGAAACGCCCGTCGTTGGTAGGGACTCCCCTTCACCCTTCCCCCTTGCGGGGAAGGGCCGGGGATGGGGGTGCCGCAGGCGACAGCCTATCGGCAACCCCACCCATCCTCACGCATACCGCCCGTGGCAGTGCTTGAACTTCTTGCCGCTCCCGCACGGGCAATCCTCGTTGCGCCCCACCTTGCCCCACGTCTCCGGATTGTTCGGATCGCGCTGCGCCGCCGGCACCACGGCAGCACCAGGGCCCGTCAGTGCGGCATTGGCATAGGCCATCTCGTCTTCGCCGGTGTTGGGATCGAGCTTGTGCGCTTCCATCGGCGGCAGTTCGGGCTGCTGTTCCGGCGGCACGATCTCGACGCGCATCAGCTGCGCCGTCACGGCCTCACGCATGTTCGAGATCAGCGCCTCGAACAGGTTGAACGCTTCCGCCTTGTATTCCTGCAGCGGATCGCGCTGGCCGTAGCCGCGCAGGCCGATGACCTGGCGCAGATGATCCAGCATCACCAGATGCTCGCGCCACAGATGATCCAGCGTCTGCAGCAGGATCGTCTTCTCGACGTAACGCATCACGTCGGGGCCCCACTGGGCGACCTTGGCCGCCATGTGTTCGTCGGCCTTCTGCTCGATGCGGCTGAGGATTTCCTCGTCCGCGATGCCTTCTTCCTTCGCCCATTCATCGACGGGCAGGTCGAGGTCGAGCACGCGCTTCAGCTCTTCCTTCAGGCCGGCCACGTCCCACTGCTCGGCATACTGGTTTTCCGGCACGTGCTTGGTGACCAGCTCCTCGACGAAAGCGTGGCGCATGTCGGCCACGGTGTCGGCGACGCTGTCATTCTGCATCAGGTCGATGCGCTGCTCGAAGATGACCTTGCGCTGGTCATTCTGCACGTCGTCATATTTCAGCAGGTTCTTGCGGATGTCGAAGTTGCGCGCCTCGACCTTCTGCTGCGCCTTTTCCAGCGCCTTGTTGATCCACGGATGGATGATCGCTTCGCCTTCCTGCAGGCCAAGGCGGGTCAGCATGGTGTCGAGCCGATCCGATCCGAAGATGCGCATCAGGTCGTCTTCCAGCGACAGATAGAATTTCGAGCGGCCGGGATCGCCCTGACGACCGGAGCGGCCGCGCAGCTGGTTGTCGATACGGCGCGACTCATGGCGTTCGGAGCCGATGATGTAGAGGCCGCCGGGCTTCTCGACGGTCTTGGCGGGCTTGTTGCCCTTGGCCGGCTCGATCTCGACGATGTCCTTGGCGTTGAGCACAGCCGCACGGAAGGTTTCGATTTCGGCCTTGATCTCGGCGATCTTGGCGGCCTTCGCGGCTTCATCCTCGATGCCGGCGGTCGCGATCTGCGCGCGCATTTCCCAGGAACCGCCGAGTTTGATGTCGGTGCCGCGGCCGGCCATGTTGGTGGCGATGGTGATGGCGCCGGGGACGCCGGCCTCGGCAACGATATAGGCTTCCTGCTCGTGGAAGCGGGCATTCAGCACGGCGAACAGCTTGGCCGGCTTGCCGGCGCGCGCCGCCGCATAGAGCTTGTCCATGCCCTTGGGATCGGCAAAGTCGATCATCTTGTAGCCGTTCTTGAGCAGGAACTCGGCCAGCACTTCCGACTTCTCGATCGAGGCGGTACCCACCAGCACCGGCTGCATGCGCGCATTGGCGCGCTGGATTTCGGCCAGGATCGCGGCGTTCTTCTCGCCGTGGGTGCGGTAGACTTCGTCGTCCTCGTCGAGACGGTTGATGCCGATATTGGTCGGCACCTCGACGACTTCGAGCTTGTAGATGTCGAACAGTTCGTCCGCTTCGGTCAGCGCCGTACCGGTCATGCCGGCCAGCTTGCCATACATGCGGAAGTAGTTCTGGAAGGTGATCGAGGCCAGCGTCTGGTTTTCCGGCTGGACCGTGACGTGTTCCTTGGCTTCCAGCGCCTGGTGCAGGCCTTCCGAATAACGGCGGCCCTGCATCATGCGGCCGGTGAACTCGTCGATGATGATCACTTCGTCGTCGCGGACGATGTAATCCTTGTCGCGATTGAACAGCGAATGGGCGCGCAGCGCCTGGTTGACGTGATGCACGACGGAGACGTTCTCGACGTCGTAGAGGTTGTCGCCCTTGAGCTGGCCGGCGTCGCGCAGCAGGGTTTCGATCTTCTCCATGCCGGCTTCGGTCAGCGCCACCGTGCGCTGCTTCTCGTCGACCTCGAAGTCGACCTTGCGCTCAAGCGAGGGCAGGAAGGTGTCGATGGTATTGTAGAATTCCGAACGGTCGTCGAGCGGGCCGGAGATGATCAGCGGCGTGCGCGCTTCGTCGATCAGGATCGAGTCGACTTCGTCGACGATCGCGAAGTTGTGCCCGCGCTGGACCATGTCCTCCAGCCGGTATTTCATGTTGTCGCGGAGATAATCGAAGCCGTATTCGTTATTGGTGCCGTAGGTGATGTCGCAGGCATAGGCCTGTTGGCGCTCGGCATCGTCGAGGCCGTGCACGATCACGCCGGTGGTAAGGCCGAGGAAGCCGTAGATCTGGCCCATCCAGCCACTGTCGCGCTTGGCCAAGTAATCGTTGACGGTGACGACGTGGACGCCCTTGCCGGCGAGCGCGTTGAGATAGACGGCGAGGGTGGCGACCAGGGTTTTACCTTCGCCGGTCTTCATCTCGGCAATGTCGCCTTCATGCAGCACCATGCCGCCGATCAGCTGCACGTCGAAATGACGCTGGCCGAGGGTGCGCTTGGCGGCTTCGCGGACGGTGGCGAAAGCGGGCACGAGGATGTCGTCGAGGCTCTTGCCGGCTTCCAGCTGCGCCTTGAAGTCGGCGGTGCGGGCCTTCAGCGCGTCATCGGACAGCGCGGCGATTTCCGGCTCCAGCGCATTGATGGCAGCGACGCGCGTCTGATACGTCTTGATGCGGCGGTCGTTGGCGGAGCCGAAAAGCTTGCGGGCGAGCGCGCCGATCATCACGAAATCCTGTCTTCTCGATGCGGCCTGCGAAGGCCGTGGAATTGGTTCAGCGGATCGCCAGTTGAAACGGCGCTCCGCCTGCCGGCGTAAAGGCCGACGGTGATCAGTGGAGGTCGGGCGATCAGGGGTTCAACGGCCACGGCGCAGCCGAAATCGCACCTTCGCCACCGGCCCGGTCGGGGAGAGATATGGGGCGTGTGGGGGGATGTCAACGGCGGCAACCTGTCAAGGATTTCATGATTTTGACAGAGTTTTCGCGTTGCCAATTTGAGTTGTTTGGGAGAGTGTCCCGCCGTCCCAACAGGCACCTTCAGATTGAGGAATTTCCGATGACCTTCGTACCGCCCGCTAAGAAGCTGGGCCAGCGCCCCGGCCTGACCCTGGCCTCGCTCACCGGCGCTGTTGCGGTGGCGTTCCTGTCCAGTTTCCCGGTTTACGCGCAGGACGCGAATCCGGTTCTGGCCAAGGTCAACGGCCAGGAAATCCGCCAGAGCGACGTGGCCATCGCCGAAGAAGAGCTCGGGCCGAGCCTCGCCCAGATGGATCCGGCGTCCCGCAAGGACAACGTCCTGTCGTTCCTGATCGACATGAAGATCGTCGCCAAGGCCGCCGAGGACAAGAAGGTCGCCGATCGCGAGGAGTTCAAGTCGAAGCTGGCCTTCGCCCGCAACCGCCTGCTGATGGACAGCCTGCTCGGTTCGGAAGGCAAGGAATCGCTGACCGACGCCAATATGAAGAAGGTCTATGAGGACGCCGCCAAGCAGATTTCCGGCGAGCAGGAAGTCCATGCCCGCCACATCCTGGTGGAGAGCGAGGACGAGGCCAAGAAGATCGCCGAGGAACTGAAGAAGGGCGCCAATTTCGCCGAACTGGCGAAGAAGTCCTCGAAGGATCCGGGTGCGGCCGATGGCGGCGATCTCGGTTTCTTCACCAAGGACCAGATGGTGCCGGAATTCTCCAAGGTCGCGTTCGAACTGGAGCCGGGCAAGATCTCGGACCCGGTGAAGTCGCAGTTCGGCTGGCACATCATCAAGGTCGAGGAAAAGCGCAACCGCCAGGCGCCGTCCTTCGATCAGGTGAAGCCGCAGATCGAGCAATATGTGGTCCGCAAGGCCCAGGCCGATTACGTCACCAAGCTGCGCGAAGCCGCGAAGGTCGAGCGTCTGGATCAGGCGGCTGCGACGCCGGCGGCTCCGGCCGCCAAGGATGCGCCGAAGCCGGCTGACACCAAGATGGCGCCTCCGGCGACGAAGTAACGCGGCGATATTTGCTGCTGAAACGCGAAAGCCCGCCGAAAGGCGGGCTTTTTGCTGGTTGCGTGAATGAAAAAAGCCGTCGGAAGCAGCCTGCTGCCATCCTTCGAGACGCGGCCTGAGAAGGCCGCTCCTCAGGATGAGGGAAGAGTATGACTCGGTAGAAGACCCTCATGGTGAGGAGCCCGCGAAGCGGGCGTCTCGAACCATGCAGGCCGAGCACTATCCTCGTCCGCGCTGATAGCCTTGCCCTTGCAGGAGGTTGGGATCTCAGCCGATCTTCCGGCCGATATCCAGAAACTTCTGCCGGCGCTGCTGGCGCACAGCCGCAGCATCCATGCCGCTCAGATCCTTCAGTGCCTGGGCGATCGCATCGCCCGTCGTGGCAATCATCGCCGCGGGATCGCGATGCGCGCCGCCCGCAGGCTCCTTGAGCACCTGATCGATCACACCAAACCGCAGCAGATCCTGCGCGGTGATCTTCATGTTGGTCGCCGCTTCCTGCGCCTTCGATGAATCGCGCCACAGGATCGAGGATGCCGCTTCCGGCGAGATCACGCTGTAGATCGCGTGTTCCAGCATCAGCACCTTGTTGGCGGTGGCGATGGCGATTGCGCCGCCCGAACCGCCTTCACCGATGATCACGGCGACATTCGGCACGCCAAGACCAAGGCAGGCATCGGTGGAGCGCGCGATGGCTTCCGCCTGGCCGCGCTCTTCCGCGCCGATGCCGGGATAGGCGCCGGCGGTGTCCACCAGCGACAGAACGGGCAGGCCGAAGCGGTCAGCCATTTCCATCAGGCGCACCGCCTTGCGGTAGCCTTCCGGGCGCGCCATGCCGAAATTGTGCTTGAGGCGGGTCTCGGTGGTGGAGCCCTTTTCCTGGCCGAGGACGCACACGCTCTCGCCGCGAAAACGGCCGAAGCCGGCGACCAGTGCCTCGTCCTCGCCGAACTTGCGGTCGCCGGCGAGCGGGGTGAATTCAGTGATCAGCGAGTCGATGTAATTGAAGCAATGCGGGCGCTGCGGATGGCGCGCGACCTGGGTCTTCTGCCACGGCGTCAGATTCGCATAGAGCTCATGAAGGGCCGCGACCGCCTTGTCCTCGATGCGGACGATCTCCTCGCCGATATCGCTGCCGCCGGCGGCGAGCACGCGCAATTCGTCGATCTTGGAATCAAGCTCGGCGACCGGCTTTTCAAAGTCGAGATAGCTGCGCATGGGATCGGTCATTCATCGAATATGGGGAGGAGACACGGCGGGCGAAACTGCCGTGGCAGGCTTTTCGGGTGAAACCATGGCCGGAGTCAAGCGAACAGGGTTTCTTTTCGTTGATAAATCAAAGGGTTGATTTTTCGTAAGCGGGCGGCAGCGACGCTCTGACACCTCTCCCCGCCGGTGAGAGGTCGTCCGGCGTAGCGCAGCGAAGCCGGG
>NZ_JBIIOT010000015.1:0-78293 GCF_044336785.1 Tardiphaga sp.
TCGGCTGCGATCGACGGCGTTCCTTTCGCGGATATTCGTTTGCTGCCTCGAATACTCTCCGCCAACACGCGAAATGCCTCAGGCTGCAGGCGCCTGGCCGGATCGGTCATCACAACCGATGAATGGTCCTCGATCTGCAGAACGGCCTCGATGTCCTCACTCCAGCCGCACAACACGATTTCCATCTGCGAGAAGCCGCCACTGTCGGCAGCGAAAGCCGTAGCGGCAGCCTCGATCGATCCACGGACATCGGTCGCACTGGCCTGAAGCGTGTCGCGGACAACGACGGTGACGAGGCCGCTGCGTCCGGCAGGGTTCCTGATGATGAGATGGGCTTCGGGGGCTTGCGGTCGGTGGAAGCGCCGACCGGTGTGGAGCGTTGCTGCGTGGAGGGAAAGCTCGTCTTCCCCGTGATCAGATAGCGTGCCGGCGAGGATCACAGCGCGATCGCGCTGTCCGCTCGCGTTCGGCTGGCCATATGACTCCGGCAGCCATGTCGTCGTCACCTGTCGCTGTGCGCAGGTCATTGTCCATGCCTGGTCGAGAAGGATGTGATCCGGCAGATCCGGATAAGCATTGACCAGGCGATGCCAGATGTCGAGCAGATCGCTTGCTTCCTCGGTCTGATGAAAGAACACGCTCTCCGTTGTCATTGCACCGTCGCGTCCGCAACGGACTGCGAAGTCGCAGTCTGTCGCTTGCGGCAACAATGGATGTGCAAGGACGCGTGCATGTGGGTCGATCCAGAACACCGGCCGGCATGATGTTGACCAGTGCTGAAGGATGATATCGACCTTGGATGCGGCGGTGAGGCGCCGCCCTGATCGCGGCGTCGGCACCACGGCGTGATCGAGTCCGAGCCGCTGAAGATCGTGACCTAACAGTGCCGCATGATCGGCGCTCACGTCATCGTCATAGGCCGAGATAAAGAGCGTGTCCTGCTTTCGGTAGAGTCCTGTCGGTACGGTCGGCGGCTTCGGACTTCCCCACCAGATCTGATGCGGTGCGTCGACGCCGTCGGCGCCGAGCGAGCCGTGTGCATGCAGACGCGACTTGAGCGTATCGAAAGCCGCATTGCCGCTGCCAAAGACGATGACAATGGAATTTTCGTGGAGTGCGCCGATCAACATCTCGATGCGTGCAGCGGGCGCAGCATTGACGATCATCACGGCCACGGCAATGTCGGGAACGGTGCTGACGCCATCCCAGCAGATCACAGCGTTGCAGCGATCGACGAGCTTGCGAAGAAAATGGCGCTGCCGTTCGCCCACACGCAGCGACGGACCATTCTGCTGCAGAAACTCATCCAGTGTTGCATCCATCGCCCGCTCCCGCATCAAAACTCGATAGTGATACGAGCGAGATCGTGCATTCAGGCGGTGCGGTGTCGCGGATCGTGCATGCAGTGGCCCAAGCGCGCTGCGCAGTTCGCAGTGGAGTACTCAGAATAAGTCTGAATATTTCTGTGAGATGGATTTGATGTCTGTTTGTTGCTGCATCAACGCGCATGACAAGCCGTTTACGCAGAGAAACAAAAAAGACGCGCTGCAGAGGTGATGTGCGCCGTTGACGCGGCGCTTTCGCTTTTTCAGCGCGGTGAAATTCGTTAGTTTTTCAAGGCATCGATTCGTACAGAAGAACGCGACGTGCACTCACTCCGTTTCCTCGCACGGCGTTGCTTTGACGTCGTGCATTCATCACGCTTTACACGCGTCGTGCCTGCGTAGCGTTGCTCCACGTTTTTCGTCATCGCGTCGCAATTTGCGCGTGCCCAGAGAATTCATCATCTATGTTTTCAATCCGTCATCCATCTCTTGCGAGATATTGCAGAACCAGCGGCACACGGGGCATTTTTTGCCTAGGTCTAGGCAGAAAATTCCGGCTAACTATCTGCAAAAAAAGAAGAAAATCGCCGCCCGAACTTTCGCTGCCGTCCGTTCAAGCTACATCGATCGGCGAGACCCGTGGTCTGCCGGCATAGGATGTGTGGGAGAAGGGCATGGCGTTCGCGATCCAGCTTGCAGACACCGTCGACGTCGCGCCATTGGCGCTCGACGCGCGGACCGAAGCGTTAGAGGTCGCATCGATGTCGATCGCCCCTCTGTCGGATGCGCTCAATTACGAGGATGACAGCGACGAAGCCTTGCTCGATCGCATGGCGGCCGATGATGAGGTCGCATTCCGTCGCCTCGTGGAGCGTCATATCGATCGCGCCTTCGGCGTCGCGCTTCGCCTGCTCGGCAGCCGCGCCGATGCGGAGGATGTCGTGCAAGACACCATGCTCAAGATCTGGACGCATCGCGGCCAGTGGGAGCAGGGCCGCGCGAAGTTTTCCACCTGGCTCTACCGCGTCGTCACCAATCGCTGCATCGATCTGCATCGTCGGCCGCGTACCGACAATGTCGATGCGGTGCCGGAGCCGGCGGATGCCAAGCCGGACGCGTTCAGCGCCATGCAGCGCAACGAGGTGACGTCACTGCTTGAGACCGCGATCCAGCGTCTTCCGGAGCAGCAGCGCGTCGCGGTCATCCTGTCCTATCATGAGGACATGAGTAACGGCGACATCGCCGAAGTGATGAACACCACGGTCTCGGCAGTGGAGTCACTGCTCAAGCGCGGGCGCCAGCAATTGCGTGAGATCCTGCGCCAGCACAAGCCGGACATCATCACTGCGTTAAGCGATTGCTAACCATAAAAATCCGGTCCCCGAAAATTCTGCGCCTGAATTCGACGTCTCATTCCGTTTAGCGGGTGGACGGGGGCTGGCCTGCGTCCGGTCGTCCCCCGGTCGGACCGCTTGAGCGGTCCCTCATGCAAGGAGCAATTCAATGCCCGTTATTTCCACGAACACCGCCGCGAATTCCGCGGTCCGCTACCTGAATATCAACTCGGCGCAGATGTCGAGCTCGCTATCGAAGCTGTCCAGCGGCTCCAAGATCACGCAGGCATCCGACGACGCCGCCGGTCTCGCAATCTCGACGCGCATCTCGTCGGACATCACCACGCTGCAGCAGGCCGCGACCAACGCCTCGCAGGCAACGTCGATCCTGCAGACCGCCGACGGTGGCGCATCGAACATCAGCGATATCCTTTCGCGCATGAAGTCGCTGGCCTCGCAGTCGTCGTCGGGCACGGTCACCGACAGCAGCCGCGCCTATCTGAACTCGGAATTTACGGCGCTGTCGGACCAGATCGACAGCATCGCGACCGGTACGCGCTATAGCGGCCAGAGCCTGCTCGATGGCACCAGCGCCTTTGCTTCCGGTGCAGCGGTTCTGGTCGGCTCCACCTCGGCAGATACGATCACGGTCACGCTCAGCGACCTCCAGTCGTCAACGCTGGGCGTCTCGACCCTCGACATCAGCACGCAGACCGGTGCGACCTCAGCCATCGACGCGCTCGATACCGCGATCGACACGGTGTCGGCGGCGCGCGCCACCATCGGTGCGCAGGAATCGCGCTTCAATTTCAGCGCAAGTTCGATCTCGACCCAGTCGCAGAATCTCCAGGCGGCCAATTCGGCGATCACCGACGTCGATATCGCTGCGGAACAGGCGAAGCTATCGTCGGCACAGGTCAAGGTGCAGGCGGCGGTTGCGGCAGAATCGTCGGCAAACCAGATGCCGCAATATCTGCTGAAGCTGCTCGGCTAATTCGCAGACGCGCGGGTCGGCGTGAGCGCCGGCCCGCATTCTCTGGCTGGATGAGGCAGCATGGCGACGGTGACGAGTTCGACTTCAGCGGCAGCCACGGCAGCGCTGGCGACGACCACATCGGGTACCAAGACCACGACGAGCGTGGATTGGGACGCATTGATCGAAACCATGGTTGCCACCAAGACCCAGGCCGCAACCACGATCGAGACCAGCATCACCGCCAACGAGGCGAAGATCGCTGCCTATCAGCAATTGCAGACCTTGCTGGCGACGGTGGCGACCGACACGACGTCGCTTGCCAAGTCGATCGTCAACTCGCTGTCATCCAGCGCCTATGGCGCACGCGCCGCCACCATCTCGTCAACCGGAGACGTTAGTGCCAGCTCCGCTGTGTCGATGGCGATCAGCAATGGCGCCGCGACAGGCGATCATACGCTGACGGTGACGCAGATCGCGACTGCTCACAAGGTGATCGGCACCTCGGTGGCGAGCAAAGCCGCCGACCTTGGCGTAACCGGCACGTTTACGCTCGGTCTCGAAGGTGGCACCAGCGCGGATATCTCGATCACCAGCGGCATGACGCTGGAGGACCTGGTCGATACGATCAATGCACAGAGCTCGACGACCAATGTGCAGGCCTCGATCATCCAGATCTCGAGCAATCAGTACGAGATGATCCTGACGGCAACCAAGGACAATGCCAGTATCGCGACCAGTGTCGTTTCGGGAGATGACGTGTTGACGTCACTCGGCGTCACCGACAGTACGGGCGCCTTTACCGACGTTCTGCAGGCGCCGCAGCCCGCCATCTTCTCCGTCGATGGCATTTCCCTGACCCGCGACACCAACAATATTACCGACGTGCTGAGCGGGGTCTCATTCAGCCTGCTTCAGAGTACGCCGACCGGATCGACGGTCGATATCAGCATCGAGGTCGACACCAGCTCGATCCAGTCGGTGCTGCAGCAATTCGTGACGTCGTATAACGCTGTGCGGGACTACGTCACCAGCCAGCAGACGCTGACATCGAGTGGAACGGCAGATACCAGCTCGGTCCTGTTCGGCGATGGAACGATGCGCAATGTGATGACGGAGATGGAGCAGGTGCTGAATTCGATCATCGGCGGCATGTCGATGAGCGATCTGGGCCTGTCATTTTCCAGTACCAACGATCTCGTGCTGGACACCAGCACGCTGGCAACAACGCTGGCCGACAATCTCGACGGGGTCATCTCGCTGCTCGCGACCAAGACCTCGACATCGTCGAGCTCGCTTGCCGTGGTCAATACGAGTTCGTCGCCGCCGGCGTCTTTCGTCATGGATATCAGCGTCGATGAGTCCGGCGCGTTGTCGGCTTCGGTGAATGGCGACAGTTCGATGTTCACGGTGTCGGGGCGGACGATCATCGGTGCCGCCGGCACGATCTATTCGGGCATGGCCTTTACCTATAGCGGCTCGTCGTCCAAGTCGGTCACGGTGACATCGACCACCGGAATCGCCGCGCAGATCAATGCGATCGCCACTGCTGCGTCCAACAAAAGTTCTGGATCGCTGCAGGATCTGATCACCAACCTGCAATCGCAGGACGATCGCATGCAGCAGCAGATCGACGACATCAATGAGCGCGCTGCGATCTATCGCGCGATGCTGGTGACGCAATATGCGAAATACCAATCGGCGATCTCAACGGCAAACTCAACTCTGGATTACCTGTCCGCCCTTCTTAACGCGTCGAGTGATTAAACCATGCAGCATCAAATGAACTTTCAGGCAGCTCAGGCTTATCGGCAAACGGCGGTGGCGGTGCCGCCGATGCGCGCCGTGGTGATGCTGATCGACGGCGCAGTCACCTTCCTGCAGAAATCCGTGGCGGCCGCGGAACAGAACAAATTCGAGGAAAGCCATGATCTGATGATCAAGGCCACAGCGATCCTGCGCGGATTGAGCCATCATCTCAATTTCGAGCGGGGTGGCGAGGTCGCTGAAAATCTGCACGCGACCTATCACGCCCTTATCATGGCCTGCCTGCGCTCGTTTGGTCGGCCCGATGCACCGGAATGCTATCGCCGGATTGTGGGCAGCCTGACGGAGCTACGCGATGCCTGGCTGGCGGTGTCGCAAAGCACCGCGCGGCTGGCTTGAGGCAAACCGAGGCGCAAGTAGAAATTTTACCAATATTGGATGTATTTTTAAGTTGATGGCAGCTGGTGGCATTGCCACCTGCCGCGGTGTGTCTTACGAGGCTGCCACGCCGATCCTGAAGGGACGGCATCGAGTGCATTGTTGCGCGCCGGGCGAGTTTCCAGAATGGACATTCCGGAGTTTGAGGACCTGTTGGGGCGACACGGCGAAGACGTGTCGAGCTGGCCGGAACATCGTAGAGTCGAGGCGCTGGCGCTGCTGCGCGAGTCGGATCAGGCGCGCGCGCTCCTGACCGAAGCCGGGCTGCTGCGCAAAGCCCTTCGTCCCGAACCCGTCCGTGCCCCTGACGGGCTTGTCGATCGGATCATGCGCAAGGTCGCATCGAGCGATCCCGCTGGCAAAGGCCAGGCGAAAAAACCGACCGATAAATCCTGACGACGAAGCGATGCACATGCGCGTCGCCAAACGGCAATTTTTGCCGCGCAGCCCGACGGCGGCTCCACTCACGTTCTCCCCCATAAGCAACTGAAATCATGACGTGATCTGCGTTCGACTGCGTCCGCGCGGCGCAGATCCGCATGCGCAAAAATTCTTTGCCTGAATGGCTGTGACGGCCCGTTTCATCTGGGAACGGACTTCAAGAGCACCTCACCACAGCCATTCCGCGATGCTCTGCGCGCGGAAATCGCCGGAGCACGCCATGACTGTCGCTGCCACCACTGCAGCCACCACGACGACCGCGACGACGACGAGCTCGGCATCGTCGTCCTCGGGCCTGACCTCGACCCAGTTTCTCAGCTTGCTCGTGACTGAACTGCAGAATCAGAACCCGCTCGATCCGACGAACTCCACCGATTTCGTCAACCAGCTCACCTCCTATGCGAACTTCGAGCAGCAGCAGACGCTCAACAGCAATATGAGCACGCTGGTGTCGTCGCTCAACAGCCTGCTCACGCTGAACTCGTCGAACTATATCGGCCAGACGGTGACCGCCAAGGCCGACACCGGCACGCTGCAGTCCGGCCAGATCGCATTCGGCTATTCGCTGGATTCCGCGGCGAGTGACGTCACGCTGTCGGTGAAGGACTCGTCCGGCAATACGGTCTGGAGCGGCAGCGGCACGACAACGTCCGGGACCAACAGTTTTACCTGGGACGGCACGACGACCGACGGCACGCAGCTCAGCGACGGCGGTCAGTACACACTCAATGTCAGCGCGACCGATAGCACCGGCCAGTCCGTCTACGGCTACACGACCGTCACCGGCAAGGTGACCTCGATCGATAATTCGAGCGGAACGCCGATGCTCAATATCGGCAACACCTCAATCAGCACGAACAACGTCATCGGCGTTTCAGCCTGACATTAGTTGGAGTTTTCGTCATGAGCCTTTCCGGTGCATTGTCTTCTGCTATTTCCGCGCTGAACGCGCAAAGCTCAGCGCTTGCGATGATTTCCGACAACATCGCCAATTCCTCGACGGTTGGTTACAAGACCACGTCGGCTTCGTTTGAATCTTTGGTGACGAGCTCGTCGGGCGCTTCGTCCTATTCGTCGGGTGGCGTCACCACCCTGTCGAAATCGAACATCACCACGCAAGGCCTGCTGTCGACGACCTCGACATCGACCAACATCGCCATCCAGGGCAATGGCTTCTTTCCAGTCACGTCGTCGCTGACGGGGGGAACGACCTATTACACGCGCAACGGTGCGTTCACGACGGATTCCGATGGCTATCTCGTCAATAATGGCTCCTATCTTCTCGGCTGGCGCACCGATGCCTCGGGCAATGTGATCGGCAGCGCGAGCAGCGGCAATCTCGAGGCGATCAATACCAGCGTCGCGCAGACCAGTGGCAGCGCGACAACCACGACGTCGTTCTCGGCCAACCTGCCTGCGGACGCCGTGACCGGCGACACCTTCACGACCGCGATGTCCGTCTACGACTCGCTGGGCACGTCGAGCTCCCTCCAGGTCACATGGACCAAGACAGCCGACAATACCTGGAGCGGGAGTTTCGGTCAGCCGACACTCTCCTCGGACTCATCGGTCACCACGGCGGCGACGCCGACCAGCACGGTGACCGTGTCGTTCAATAGCGACGGCTCGCTTGCCAGCACCAATCCGAGCCCGGCAACGCTCGCCATCAGCGGCTGGACTACCGGCGCAGCTGATAGCTCGATCACGCTCGATCTCGGCACGGTCGGTGGGACCGATGGATTGACGCAATATGCCTCAGGATTGTCGACGCCCGCGGTCAATATCACGCGGATCGAGTCCGACGGGTTGTCGTTCGGAAAGCTGAGCAACATCTCGGTTGGCGACAATGGCATCGTCAACGCCACCTATTCCAATGGCCAGACGATGGCGATCTACAAGATCCCCGTTGCGACCTTCGCGGCGCCTGACGAGCTCGAGGCGCATAGCAATGGTCTGTATTCGGTGACCGCCGCGTCCGGCACGGCTGCGCTGCAGGAGTCTGGCGTGAATGGCGCCGGCACGGTCTATGGCAGCCAGCTGGAATCCAGCACGACAGATACGAACGAGCAGTTCAGCAGCATGATCTCCGCGCAGCAGGCCTATTCCGCGGCTTCGCAGGTCATCACTGCCGTGAACAAGATGTTCGATACGCTGATTTCGAGCATGCGGTGACGGCGATGTTGCAGCACGGTGAGGACGATGCGTTGCTCGATTATCTTGAGCGCCTGTTGATCACGGCACGCACGAGCAAGCGTCGTGACCGGCGCTGGATCCTGGGCCTCCAAGGCGATCTGCGCGCCACTCTGGCCAAGATGCAGCAGCGTCGCGATGAAATTGCCCGCAATCTCAACATCGCTGGCGCGCGCAGTCGGGCGGTCAATGCTTATTCACGCACAGCACGGAGTGGCGCATGACACCGCGCGCGAACAACGATCATCGATCACGGAGTGACCACATGATGACCCCGAGTCCATCTCTGCAGCCCGAAATGGGCCACGGTGGCGGCCAGATCCAGGATCTGGCCGAGCTGATCGAGCGACTGATCGATGTGGTGACCGAGGAGAACATCGCTTTGGCGATGGGGATCCCGGCCTCGCAGTCGCGCCACACGTCGCAGAAGCTCGAACTGTCCGAAGCATTCGAGATCTGGGTGAGGCAAGCGGATCGCAAGAATGTGCTGCTCGACACGCCAGACCGCAAATTGCAGACACGGATCCTCGGCAGGCTTGAGGCACTACGCGTTGCGATGGATGAAAACATGACCCGGTTGCGCGCTGCGATCGAGGCGAGCCAGCGTCGCATCGATGCCGTGATGGCGGCGATCCGCGAGCAGGTTGCGGACAACTCGCCCTATGGTGCCAATGGCCGGCTCAGCGCGCCATCCACGTCCTATGCGCGCAACCTGCGCATCTGATCGCAGCTGAACGAGGTCGCCGCCGTGTCGCTGGAGATTGCACGCCATATCGCCGTCAGCAGCCTGATGGCGAGTCAGGTTCAGATCACCGTGTCGTCGTCGAATATTTCGAACGCCGATACCACGGGCTATACGGTCAAGACGGCAACCCAGGTGGCGACCACAAGCGGCGGTGCAGGTACCGGCGTTTCCATCACCGGCATCACCAGCAATGTGGACAAGCTGCTGTTCAAGTCGCTGATATCAGCGACGTCGGAGCTCGGCGCGGCCGAGGCCAATACCACCTATCTCGATCGTCTGCAGGCGCTCTATGGCAGCACGACCGGGGCGGAAGAGACCGGCACATCGATCGCCAATACGCTGGCCTCGCTGGAGACAGCCATCTCTTCGCTGGCCGGCACGACCAGCAGTGCATCGCTCCAGGCGAATGTGGTGAGTTCGCTCGACGACCTGGCGTCGCAATTGCGCGAGACCTCGTCGGGCATCCAGCAATTGCGAAGCTCTGCTGATGCCGCGATCGCGTCCGATGTGGACGAGATCAATGCGAGCCTGAAGACAATTGCGAGCCTCAACGTCCAGATCAAGCAGGCCGCGGCAGCTGGGCAGCCGACCGGCGACCTCGAAGACCAGCGCAATGTCGCGCTGCAGACCGTCGCCGACAAGATGAATATCAGCTACTTCATCTCCTCGACGGGCGACATGCAGGTCTATACGCCATCCGGTCAGACGCTGGTGGACAGCGCCGCGCATCTGCTCAGCTTTACGGCCGCGTCGTCGGTGACCGCGTCATCGAGCTACGTTGCTGGTGCGACGTCGGGTCTGAGCGGCGTCAGCGTCAATGGTGTCGATATCACCGCGCAGATTACGTCGGGCGATCTGGGGGCGCTGATCAGCATGCGGGACAGCGTGTTGCCGGCGGCGCAATCGCAGCTCGACCAGCTTGCCAATACGCTGGCGGACGTGCTGAACGCCGCGAGCAATCAGGGCACGTCGGTGCCGCCACCCACGACGCTCACCGGCACCACGACCGTGTCGGCCACTTCGGCGCTGGATGCGACGGGAACGGTGCGGATTGCGACCGCCGATCAGTCCGGCAATCTCGTATCCTATGCGGATCTCGATCTGTCGAGCTTTGCCACGGTCGGCGATCTCGTCGATGCCATCAACGGCATTTCAGGCCTCAGCGCATCGATCAACGCCAGCGGCAAGCTGGTGATCACGAGCACGACCAGCAGCAATGGCGTGGCCATCGCTAGCATGAGCAGCGCGGTCGGCAGCAGCAATCTCGGCCTGTCCGACTATTTCGGACTGAACGATCTCGTCACCGGCAGCGGTGCCTCAAATTTCGCGGTGCGCAGCGATATTCTCGCCAATTCCGGCCTGTTCCCGGTTGCCACTCTCGACAGCTCGGCGAGTCCGGCCACCGGCAGCAAGGTGCTGAGCTCCGGCGGGACGACGGTGGTGAACGCGCTCTACGCGGCGCTGACGGATTCACGGACCTTTTCCGCAACGGGAGGGCTCGGTTCTTCGACGGGATCATTTGCCGACTATGCAGCCGACATCATCGGCAATGTTGCGTCCAAGGCGACGCTCGCGGCCAGTGCCTATACGTCGAAATCGACGGCGCATGCGTCCTATGTCAGCGCCATGGCATCGCAATCCGGCGTCAACCTCGACGAGGAAACCGCGAAGATCAGTTCGCTGCAAAATCAATACACGGCCGCCTCGCAGCTGATCCAGGCGATCAACGAGATGTTCTCGTCGCTGATCAGCGCAGTCCAGAGCGCAAACTGATGAGGTCCGTGTGATGCAAATGCGTGTTGCCACGTTTGCGATGAACGACCAGATGATCGCCTCGGCGCTGCGCACGCAGAGCACCATGGCGAACCAGCAGATCCAGGAGGCGTCGGGCCTGATCTCGTCCGACTTCGGTGGATTGGGCTCGTCGGCGCAGCAGGTCCTGAACCTGCAGGTCTCGGTGACGCGGTCGCAGTCCTATATCGACGCGGCGACGCTGACCAACAGCAAGATCCAGGTGATGTATTCCGCGGTCAATTCGGTCTCCGACCTCGTGACCCAGTTCCGCACGCTGCTCACGAGTGCATCGAGCGCATCCAGCACGGACGCGGCCAGCGTCACCGAGTCTGCCCGCAACATGCTCGACCAGATGGCGTCGCTGCTCAACACCCAGTACAATGGCAGCTACCTGTTTGGCGGCTCCGACACCAAAAATGCGCCGGTCGATATTTCGAGCACGACCTTTGCCGCGGCGACGTCGCCGTCGAGCACCGATACCGGCTATTATCAGGGCGACGATCAGATCGCGTCGGTCCGCGTGTCGGACAACCAGACTGTGTCGTATGGCGTGACCGCCGACAATGCAGCCTTCGAGCAGATCATGCGCGCCATCAATCTGGTGGCCAGCAACTCGCCGCTCTCGACAGAGACGCTCAACGAGGCGCTCGACCTCGCGGTGGATTCCATCGACAAGCTGGGCGTTGTGCAGACCCGGATCTCCAACGCCTCGGCATCGATCGAGAAGGCGAGCGCCTATCAGGCCGAGTATCAATCCTATGCGCAGACGCTCGGCAGCGATCTGACCAGTGTCGATGTCGCCGCCGTCACCGCCAAGCTGTCGACCTACCAGGCGCAGCTCACCGCATCCTATGCAGCGATTGCCAAGGTGCAGAGCCTGACGCTCGCGAGCTATTTGCGGTAAGTCATGGTCGTGACCAACGCTCTCTTCGCTGGTTTGCTTGCAAGTTGCGGAAAATGCTCGGCTTTCCTAAGCCGGACACGGCGCGACCACGGTCCGTCCGCTTGTGCGAGACGACAGGCGGAAGTGGTGCTATCTGCGCAGTCCTGATTGGGGATCGCGTATTCACAAATGGCCCATGTCGTCCTGAGCTTCGATGAGATTGTCGATCATGCGCGGCTTCCGGAGCTCATCCGTCGGCAATCGGGTGCGTTGATCGGCGCATTCGAGTCCGATCCGCGGCCGACATCGGTCTTCGCGACACAGCAGCGCTGGCTGATGGCGCATGCAGCATTCGGGCTTTATTTCCGAAGCCAGCACAACCGCATTGTGCCCAGCGACTTCCTCAATCTGGTGGAGCACCACAAGGTTGCAAGCCGCAATACGGCCGACGCGTTCATCAAGGAAATGGTGCAATACGGGTTGGCGCGGCCGGTGGAGGATGCGCACGACAAACGCACGCGGCCCATCGTCCCGAGCCATGAGAGCCTGCAGCAGATTAGCGGCTGGCTGATGCTGCATCTGGCCACGCTTGACGGTCTCGACGGCGGCACGCGGATGCAGATGCTGCATGCGGGCGCCGATATCCTGCCACGCACTCAGCCGCTGATCGCCGATGCCTTGCTGACGACACCGTCGATCCGTGAGCCCGTGCAGACGTTCGCGCTGTTCACCTGGCTAAACGGGGGCGGCATCGTGATGGATCGCATCATGACCAGCATCCCGCAGATCGACCCGGCCGCCGATTGCATTCCGACCGGGATCTCGTCGGTGGATTCGTTGATCGGCGGGTTGGTACTGTCGCGCTCGCATCTGGTGCGCAAGCTGCGCGAGGCTGAGGCGCTGGGCAGTCTCGGCTGGGAAGGGCGACCGGACCGCTCGACACTCTGGATCTCGCACGGTTTCTGGCGGGAATATGCGACGGCCCAGGCCGTGAAGCTCGCGATCGTCGATCGGGCGTTTGCGGCGGCCGCTGCTCGCTGATCAGCCCGCGAGTGCTTCTTTCTGCCGTTCGACGGCAAAGGCCTGCAGGATAGCGAAGCGGGCAAGTTCAATCGACACCGCGCCTTCGGCTGCTTCAATCAGCAGATGCGTCGCGGTGCGCCACGCGTCCGTCTTGTATTCGGAATTGGGAAGCCGGGCGATATAGGCGCCCGCATCGCGGAGCGTCGCAAGCCTGTCACCATTCGGGATCTCGATAGGGTCGGTAAAACGGTCGGACCAGGCCATCACACTGCAATCTTATACGCGCTCAGCCCACAAGAACGGTGAAGGGCGCGAGATGTTCCCTGAAACGAGGCGTGCAATATTACCGCAGGCATCGAGCTTTCAGCAGGCCGCAGGTCCGGTGTCGGTTCATTTTCGCCTGAAATACGGCGTCGCCGTTGTAATCCGGGCTGTGGAGCCTTATTCCACGGCGCATGAACAACCTCGCTGTCGCCGAAAAACCCCTGATGGCCTGGTCGGGCCAGACGCTGCTGCGCAAGCCGGCGCCGTTCCTGCCCATGAGCCGTGCCGAGATGGACGAGCTTGGCTGGGATGCCTGCGACATCGTGCTCGTCACCGGCGACGCCTATGTAGACCATCCCTCCTTCGGCATGGCGATCATCGGCCGCCTGCTGGAAGCGCAGGGGTTTCGTGTCGGCATCATCTCGCAGCCGGACTGGCATTCGGCCGAGCCGTTCAAGGCGCTGGGCCGGCCGCTGGTGTTCTTCGGTGTCACCGGCGGCAACATGGATTCCATGGTGAACCGCTACACCGCGGATCGCCGCATCCGCAGCGATGACGCCTACACACCGAATGGCGAGGGCGGCAAGCGACCGGACCGCTGCACCGTGGTCTATGCACAGCGCTGCCGTGAGGCATTCAAGGACGTGCCGATCATTCTCGGCGGCATCGAGGCCTCGCTCCGCCGCATCGCGCATTACGATTACTGGTCGGAGAAAGTGCGTCGCTCGATTCTCGCCGACGCGAAGGCTGATCTGCTGCTGTACGGCAATGCCGAGCGCGCCGTGGTTGAAGTCGCCCATAGGCTGGCCGATGGTGAATCGCCGCGCGATCTCGACGATATCCGCGGCGTCGCGCTGTTCCGCCGCGTGCCGGAGAATTACACCGAACTGCCGGCGGACGATATCGACTCCGCCGATGAAGGCGCCACGCGCCGCAGCGGCGATACGGTTGTGCGATTGCCGTCCTGCGAGCAGGTCGAGCAGGACAAGGAAGCCTATGCCCGCGCCTCGCGTGTGCTGCATCGGGAAGCCAATCCGGGCAATGCGCGCGCGCTGGTGCAGCGTCATGGCGATCGCGATCTCTGGCTCAATCCGCCGCCGATCCCGCTGACATCGGACGAGATGGATTCGGTCTACGACCTGCCTTACGCGCGCGCGCCGCATCCGTCCTATGGCGATGCCAAGATTCCTGCCTGGGACATGATCAAGTTCTCGGTGACGATCATGCGCGGCTGCTTCGGCGGCTGCACCTTCTGCTCGATCACCGAGCATGAAGGCCGCATCATCCAGAACCGCTCCGAAGGCTCGATCCTGCAGGAGATCGAGAAGATCCGCGACAAGACGCCGGGCTTTACGGGCGTCATCTCCGATATCGGCGGCCCGACGGCCAATATGTATCGGATGGCGTGCAAGGATCCGAAGGTCGAGAAGGCCTGCCGCTTGCCGTCCTGCGTCTTCCCCGAGATCTGCCCGAACCTGAACACGTCGCATGACGACCTGATCCGGCTGTATCGCAAGGTGCGCGAGACCAAGGGCATCAAGAAGGTGATGGTCGCGTCCGGCGTGCGTTACGATCTGGCGGTGGAGAGCCCGAAATATATCGAGGAGCTCGTCACCCATCACGTCGGCGGTTATCTCAAGATCGCGCCGGAGCACACCGAGCGCGGGCCGCTCGACAAGATGATGAAGCCGGGCATCAGCACCTATAACCGCTTCAAGAAGATGTTCGATGCCGCTGTGCAGAAGGCCGGCAAGAAGTACTTCCTGATCCCGTATTTCATCGCGGCGCATCCCGGCACGACCGACGAGGACATGATGAACCTCGCTCTGTGGCTGAAGAAGAACCGCTACCGCGCCGACCAGGTGCAGACCTTCCTGCCATCTCCGATGGCAACGGCCACCGCGATGTATCACACCGGCCTCAATCCGCTGCGCGGCATCCGCCGCGGCGCCAGCGAGAAGGTCGATGCGATCAAGGGCCTGCGCCAGCGCCGGCTGCACAAGGCGTTCCTGCGCTATCACGATCCCGATAACTGGCCGGTGCTGCGCGATGCGCTGCGAGCGATGGGCCGCGCCGATCTGATCGGCCCGCGTCCGGAGCAGCTTGTGCCGGCACATCAGCCGCCGGGTACGGGCAAGGCGGCAGGTACACAGCGACCGGTGCGTCCGGGCGGTGCCCGGATGGGCAAATTCACCACCAAGGGCATCCCGATCCGCAAGTAATCGGTTCAGCTCGCGGCCATCCTTCGAGACGCCGCTGCGCGGCTCCTCAGGATGAGGGTGGAGTTTGTCGCTACAGACGTCCCTCATGGTGAGGAGCCCGCGAAGCGGGCGTCTCGTACCATGCAGGCCGAGCACTATCCTTATGTGCACACGCCAACCGAATTGCCACATGTGTGGCGCGGCCGAGTTCCCTCAAGTTCCTTGCGGGTTCCCCATGAATAGCTGTTCCGCGCAGCTGTCGAAGTTCCCGTTTGCGGCGTTGTTTCGGCATGACCGAACGCATCGCAGAGGAATTCCGAGATCTTGCCCGTATCGCGTTGCGGAAGGCACGCGCCTTGCCGCCGGGCCCCGAACGCAATGAGCTGCGCCAGGTGGCGCTGGCCCTGAAGACGCTGGCCGAGAACAACGCCTGGCTCGCAGGGCAGCGGCGCAACCGCTAGCGCTTCGCCTGCGCGATCACGTCATGCGGCATCATCACATGGATGCCCTTTTCGAGATTGACGAGCTGGGTGACGCGCACATCTGCCGCAAGGCTGCAGAGCATGTAGGCGTCCTCGGGCGACAGCGTGGTGCGTGCAGCGACCATCGCGATCATCCGGCGCAGCGCAATCCGTGCAGCCTCATCCAGGTCGGGATCGAAGGCCATGGTGATGAGATGGTCCTTCGTCTCGGCATAGGGCGCTTCGAGCTGGGCATTCTTCACGAGATCGATCTTGAACGTGCCGGTGAGGCCTGTTTCGACGGCGGTGACGCAGACTTCGCCGTCGCCCTGCACGGCATGGCCGTCGCCGCAGGAGAACAGGCCGCCTGCGGTCCAGACCGGCAGATACAGCACGCTGCCGGCGCAGAGCTCCTTATTGTCGATATTGCCGCCGAAATGCGACGGCATGGTCGATGAGGCGCGCCCGACTTCGGGTTTGGGCGCGGTGCCCATCACGCCGAAGAATGGCTGTGCCTGCAGCGTGATGCCCCACGGCGTCTTGACGATCTTGTTGGTGCGATCGAGCCCGATATGGATGCGGCGGAAATAGTCGAAATCGTCGGGCAATGTGCCCATGCCGGGGCGGAACAGCATGTAGCCCCAGTCGTCGGCGAGCTGGACGTCCTGGATCTCGACGCGCAGCGCATCGCCCGGCTCGGCGCCGCGGACGGCCACGGGGCCGGTGAGGATATGCGGCCCGAGATCGGGCGTGACGGCGTCGATGATGGCGAGTAGTTCCGGACGCGGCGTCATGCCGGAATCTGTCGGCAGGTGGTCGCGGGTGCCGCTGACACTGGTCATGATGACGGTTTCGCCCGGCTCGATCGTGGCGATCGGCTTCTGCTTGGCGTCGAAATAGCCCCAATGGACGGTGGCGGGCGTCGGCTGGATGGTCTGCGTCATTGGTGGCCCCTGATTTCCGATTCTGCGGCACAGCTTACCGGCTGAACCTGCGTTTGCAGCGCAAAATATCCTTTCGCGGGCCGGTGCGATGCCTTATTGCGAGGCCTTCCTTATTGCCCGCGAGTCCCGCCGCCCATGATCCGCCTCGACAATATCAGCAAGCAGAACGGTCATCAGATCGTCTTCATCGAAGCCGCCGGCGCGCTGCTGAAGGGCGAGAAGATCGGCCTTGTCGGCCCCAACGGGTCCGGCAAGACGACGCTGTTCCGCCTGGTCACCGGCCGCGAGCAGCCGGATGAAGGCCAGGTGGTGGTCGAGCGCGGCGTCACGATCGGCTATTTCAGCCAGGATGTCGGCGAAATGTCGGGCCGCAGCGCGACCGCCGAAGTGATGGAGGGCGCGGGCCCCGTCAGCGTGGTGGGCACCGAGCTGAAGGAGCTGGAAGCGGCGATGGCCGATCCGGACCAGGCCGACAGGATGGACGAGATCATCACCCGCTATGGCGAGGTGCAGGCGCGGTTCGAGGAGCTCGACGGCTATGCACTCGAAGGCCGCGCGCGCGAGGTTCTGGCCGGCCTGTCGTTCTCGCAGGAGATGATGGACGGCGATGTCGGCAAGCTCTCGGGCGGCTGGAAGATGCGCGTGGCGCTGGCCCGCATTCTGCTGATGCGCCCGGACGTGATGCTGCTCGACGAACCATCGAACCATCTCGATCTGGAAAGCCTGATCTGGCTCGAGGGATTCTTGAAGGGCTATGAGGGCGCGCTGCTCATGACCTCGCATGACCGCGAATTCATGAACCGCATCGTGACCAAGATCATGGAGATCGATGGCGGCTCGCTGAATTCCTATTCCGGCGATTACGAGTTCTACGAGGCGCAGCGCGCCATGAACGAGAAGCAGCAGCAGGCGCAGTTCGAGCGCCAGCAGGCGATGCTCGCCAAGGAAATCAAGTTCATCGAGCGCTTCAAGGCGCGCGCCTCCCATGCGGCGCAGGTGCAGAGCCGCGTCAAGAAGCTCGACAAGATCGAGCGCGTCGAGCCACCGAAGCGCCGTGAAGTCGTGTCGTTCGATTTTCTTCCGGCACCGCGTTCGGGTGAAGACGTCGCCAGCCTGAAGGGCATCCACAAGGCCTATGGCAGCAAGGTGATCTATGAAGGGTTCGACTTCATGGTTCGCCGCAAGGAGCGCTGGGCCATCATGGGCATCAACGGCGCCGGCAAGTCGACGCTGCTGAAGCTGGTGGCTGGCGCATCCGAGCCGGACACCGGCAGCGTGACCATCGGTGGCAGCGTGAAGATGGGCTATTTCGCCCAGCATGCGATGGATCTGCTCGATGGCGAGCGCACCATCTTCCAGAATCTCGAAGACACCTTTCCGCAGGCAGGGCAGGGCACGCTGCGCGCGCTGGCCGGCTGCTTCGGCTTCTCCGGCGACGACGTCGAGAAGCGCTGTCGCGTGCTGTCAGGCGGCGAGAAGGCGCGTCTGGTGATGGCCAAGATGCTGTTCGATCCGCCGAATTTTCTGGTGCTGGACGAGCCGACCAACCATCTCGACATGGCCACCAAGGAAATGCTGATCAAGGCGCTGGCGGATTTCGAGGGCACCATGCTGTTCGTGTCGCATGACCGCCACTTCCTGGCGGCGCTGTCGAACCGCGTGCTGGAGCTGACGCCGGACGGCATCCATCAATATGGCGGCGGCTATAACGAATATGTCGAGCGCACCGGCCAGGAAGCGCCGGGGCTGCATAGCTAAACTCAATCCCTCATGGTGAGGAGGCGCGCAGCGCCGTCTCGAACCATGAGCTGGCCTGGCTCCTGAGCTCCGCAGCCATCCTTCGAGACGCGCGCTTTGCGCGCTCCTCAGGATGAGGGTGAGCGTGTGGTGCGCATCACCCCTTCAGCGCCGACAGCGACACACCGCGCTTCACCACCGTCCGCATCGCAAAACTCGAATGCAGACGCGACACACCCGGCATGCGCGACAGATGCTGTTTGTGGATGCGCTCATAGTCCGGCATGTCGCGCGCCTGGACATGGACGAGATAGTCGTCATTGCCGGACATCAGATAGCAGGACACCACGTCCGGGCATTGCGCGATGGCACGCTCGAAGGCGGAGAGGGCATCCTCGCTCTGCTTGTCCAGCGTGATGTGGACATGCACGGTCATCATGTAGCCGAGCTCGGCTGCTTCGATCTCGGCGGCATAACCGCGGACGATCCCCTTCTTCTCTAGAGCGCCCAGCCGCCGCGTGCAGGCAGTGGGTGACAGGCCGACCTTCTCAGCCAGCGCCATCTGGCTGATGCGGGCATCCTGCACGATCTCGCGCAGGATCTTTCGGTCGATGGAATCGAGGTCGGCAGGCATGGTTCCCTCGGATCGCAGAAATTCGCTAATATATCGGCCATATTCGCCGGAATCCGGCGTCTTAGATGTTAGCAGTGGCCTAAATCGCCGTAAAGCGTCGTGAATGGGGTGAGATAGTGACTCGTTGGTCCTCGAATGGAGGTGGCGGTCATGCTGGCGCGGGTGGATGTGAACGACAGTGCGCAGCACGCAGGCGCGGTGCTGACCATCGATCTGGCTGGGATCGGCCGGAATTACCGGCTGCTCGCCAGCAAAGTGGGGCCCAACGTCACGTGTGCAGGTGTGGTCAAGGCGGATGCCTACGGGCTCGGCGCTGATCGCGTGGCTCCGGCGCTCTATCAGGCCGGGTGCCGGTCGTTCTTCGTCGCGCATCTCGATGAAGGGCTCGATCTGCGCCGTCATCTGCCGCGCGATGTGACCATCCATGTGCTCAACGGCCTGCCGCTTGGCGGCGAGGGTGACTGTGCGGCAGCGGGCCTCGTGCCGGTGCTGAATTCGCTCGATCAGGCGCAGGCGTGGTCACAGCAGGCGTTGGAGCGCGGGCGAAAGCTGGTTGCGGTGGTGCAGGTCGATAGCGGCATGTCGCGGCTTGGCATGTCGTCGCGTGAAATCGCGCAATTTGTCGACGCTCCGCTCCCCGGCATCGATGTCACGCTGGTGATGAGCCATCTGGCTTGCGCCGATGAAGCCTTGCATCCGGCCAATGCGTATCAGCACGCGGCATTCGCAGCGCTCGCGGCACGCTTCCCCGGCATCCGCAGATCGCTCGCAAATTCCTCCGGCATTTTCATCGACGGCAGCTATCACCACGATCTGGTGCGGCCCGGTGCTGCCCTTTATGGCATCAATCCATTGCCCGGGCAGGTCAATCCGATGCTGCCGGTGATCCGGCTCACCGCGCAGGTCGTGCAGGTGCGCGATGTCGAGGCCGGTGCGCATGTCGGTTATGGCTGGACCTTGCAGACGGCGCGGCCGACGCGGCTTGCGACTCTCTCGATCGGCTATGCCGACGGCCTGCAGCGCGCATTTGGCGCAAGTGGCGCAGTCTATTTTCGCGGCAAACGACTGCCGTTGGCCGGACGTGTCTCCATGGACTCGCTCATCGTGGATTGTAGTGAGCTGCCCGAGGGGGCGTTGGCACGCGGTTCGCAAGTGGAGATCATCGGCGGGCATCAGACCATCGACGATCTCGCATCTGCTGCCGGGACCATCGGTTACGAGATGCTGACATCGCTCGGTCGCCGCTACGAACGGATCTATGCTGAGGAAATCGACACGCGCTGGCGCGGTCGTGCTGGGAAGATTGCACTATGAAGGTTCTCGTTCTCGGCGCCGGCGTCATCGGCGTCACCACGTCCTACTATCTCGCCAAGGCCGGCCATGAGGTGACGGTGATCGACCGTCAGCCCGGCCCGGCGCTGGAGACGAGCTTTGGCAATGCCGGCGAAGTTTCGCCGGGCTATGCCTCGCCCTGGGCGGGGCCGGGCGTGCCGAAAAAGGCGCTGGGCTGGATCATGGACAAATATGGTCCGCTGGTGGTGCGTCCGCAGGCCGATCCGTATCAGTGGCGCTGGATGCTGCAGATGCTGCGCAACTGCACCAGCGAGCGTTACGCACTCAACAAATCGCGCATGGTCGGCATTGCCGAATATAGCCGCGACCAGCTCCGCGCGTTGCGCGCCGAGACCGGCATCGCCTATGACGAGCGCAGCCAGGGCACGCTGCAGCTGTTCCGCAAGCAGTCGCAGCTCGACGGCGCCGGCAGCGATATCGAGATTCTCAAGCAGTACGGCGTGCCTTACCAGGTGCTCGATAAAGCCGGCTGCGTGCAATATGAGCCGGGTCTGGCCGGCGTGCAGGATCTGTTCATCGGCGGGCTTCGCCTGCCCGATGACGAAACCGGCGACTGCCATCTGTTCACTCAGGCGCTGGAGAAGGTCGCCGCCGGTCTCGGCGTGAAGTTCATCTATGAGACGAGCATCAAGTCGGTGGATGTCACGGGTGGCCGCGTCGCGCAGGTGACAACGAACAAGGGTGTCTTCACCGCCGATCAATATGTGATGGCGCTCGGCAGTTTCTCGCCGCTGCTGCTGCGTCCGCTCGGCATCGATGCGCCGGTCTATCCGGTGAAGGGCTATTCGCTCACAGTGCCGATCACCGATGCGACGGTGGCTCCGGAATCCACGGTGATGGACGAGACCTACAAGGTGGCGATCACCCGCCTCGGCGATCGCATCCGCGTGGGTGGCACGGCGGAGGTCGGCAATTACACGCCGCAGCCGACCGCGCCGCGCCGTCTGCCGCTCGACAAGTCGCTCACGGATCTGTTCCCGAAAGCGGGCGATCTCGCGCAATCGACCTTCTGGAGCGGCTTGCGGCCGATGACGCCGGATGGTCCGCCGATCGTCGGCCCGACCAAGTTCGGCAACCTGCATCTCAATACGGGCCATGGCACGCTGGGCTGGACCATGGCCTGTGGCACCGCGCGGGTGCTGTCCGACCAGATCTCCGGCAAGGCGCCGGAGCTGGATGTGACCGCATTGGCGATGGCGCGATATAGCTGATCGAAGCGCAGACGCGTAGGATGGGTTGAGCGCAGCGATACCCATCACGGCAGGCGCGTGTGGTGATGGGTATCGCTGCGCTCAACCCATCCTACAGCCATGGCGGGCACAGCGCATGCCCGCCATGCGCTCATTTCGTCCCATTTACATCCCTCCCGTTTCCGTTTTCAGTTGCTGAAAACCATGCGGGGAAACATGAGCGGATCATCTGCGTCGACGCGCGCGCCGGCGAATGCCATCGAGGCTGACTACGTCATCGTCGGTGCCGGCTCTGCCGGTTGCGTACTCGCCAATCGGCTGTCGGCGTCCGGAAAATACTCGGTGCTGCTGCTCGAAGCCGGCCCGCAGGATCGCAATATCTGGATCCATGTTCCGCTCGGCTACGGAAAGCTGTTCAAGGAAAAATCCGTCAACTGGATGTATGAGACCGAGCCCGAGCCCGGCCTCAACGACCGCAAGGTGTTTCAGCCGCGTGGCAAGGTGCTCGGCGGCTCCAGCTCCATCAATGGCCTGCTTTATGTGCGCGGCCAGCATGAGGATTACGATCGCTGGCGTCAGCTCGGCAATGCCGGCTGGGGTTATGACGACGTGTTGCCCTATTTCAAGAAAGCCGAGGACCAGACGCGCGGGCCGGACGATTATCACGGCACCGGAGGTCCGCTGCCGGTGTCGGATTCGCGTTGCCCCGATCCGCTGTCGGAAGCCTTCATTGCGGCGGCGGCGCAGACCGGTCTTCCCGTCAACAATGATTTCAACGGCGCGAGCCAGGAAGGCGCCGGCTGGTTTCAGACCACCACGAAAGGCGGCCGCCGTGCCTCGACGGCGCGGGTCTATCTGCGTCCGGCGCTGAAGAACGGTCATGGCAATCTGCGCGTCGAGACCGAAGCGCCGGCGCAGCGCCTCGTGTTCGAAGGCAAGCGTGCGGTGGGCGTGCAGTTCAAGCAGCACGGCAAGATCAAGACGGCCTTCGCGCGCAAGGAAGTGCTGGTGGCGAGCGGCGCCTATAACTCGCCGCAGCTGCTGCAGCTCTCGGGCATCGGCCCGGCGGATCTGCTGAAGGAGCATGGCATCGACGTGCTGCTCGATGCGCCCGGCGTTGGCGCGGATTTGCAGGACCACATGCAGGTGCGCATGGTGATGGAGTGTCCGCAAAAGATCACGCTCAACGATTTCGTCAATCATCCCCTGCGCAAGGTGATGATGGGCCTGCAATATGCAGCCTTCCGCAAGGGGCCGCTGACTTACGCGGCGGGCACCACCGGCGCCTTCTTCAAGACCGATCCGCGGATGGCGTCGCCGGATATCCAGATTCACTTCCTGCCGTTCTCCACCGACAAAATGGGCGAGAAGCTGCACACATTTTCCGGCTATTCGGCCTCGGTGTGCCAGTTGCGGCCCGAGAGCCGCGGCTCGCTGCGGATCAAGAGCGCCGATCCATCCGTGCCGCCGGCGATCCGCATCAATTATCTGGCGACGGAAACCGATCGCACCGCGAATGTGGAAGGATTGAAGATCCTGCGCAACATTCTCAATGCGCCGGCGATGAAGCCATTCGTCACGCGAGAGGTGGAGCCGGGCCCCGGCACCGTGACTGATGAGCAATGGCTCGCTTACTGTCGCCAGCGCGGCAGCACGGTCTATCATCCCACATCCACCTGCCGCATGGGCAATGATGCGCGTGCGGTGGTGGATCAGCGCCTGCGTGTGCGCGGCATCGAAGGCCTGCGGGTGATCGATGCGTCGATCATGCCGGACCTGATGTCGGGGAACACCAATGCGCCGGTGATCATGATCGCGGAAAAGGCGTCGGATATGATTTTGGAGGATGCGCGGTAGGCGCCGGTTATCCCTCGCTTGTCATCACCCGCGAAAGCGGGTGATCCAGTAGACATCGGTGGGTGTGTTTCATCACCGAGGTCGGTGTTCACGCGATCGCCCGGTCAAGCCGGGCGACGACAGTCTGGGAGGCTTTTAGCTTACGCCTTCTTCACCCACACCTTGTTGTCATGAAACGCAGCGCCGCCATAGGGCGCGACGGCCTCGCCGCCTGTCAGCATATTGATGCCGCGGCCGCCGATATGGGATTTGTTCGGAAAGATCGATTCAGCGATCAGCACGCCGCGACGAAGCCCGTCGAAAATACGCGCGGTCAGCGTCGTCTCGCCGCGCATATTGCCGAGCACCACTGCATCGCCATCGGCGATGCCGAGCCCTGCCGCATCCGCCGGATGGATCATCACCGTCGGCGCGCCCTCGCGGGCCTGCGATGATGGCGTCTCGTTGAAGCTCGTATTGAGGAAGCTGCGCGACGGGCTGGTGGCGAGACGGAACGGATGCGCGTCATCGGCCTGTTCGATCACCGCCCAGTGGTCGGGAAAGGACGGCATCTCGTCCCACGCGCCCATCAGGCCGGCATTGGGCACCGGCACTTTCGACCAATCCGCCTTGAAGTGGAATTTGCCGTCGGCATGGGCGAACCCATCGAGATAATGCGAAGCGCGAAAGTCGGGTTGGATGTCGCGCCAGATATCGGCTTCGAGTTCATCGACGCCACCGCGGCCGCTTGCCTTCAGCGTCTCATCGATGATCTCGCGCGGCGTCATGTCGAAGGCACGATGCCTGGCATCGAGCCGTTCGGCGATGCCCTGCAGCACGTCGTGATTGGAGCGGCATTCTTCCGGCGCGTCGATCAGTTTGGTGCCGACCGAGATGTGCTGCTGGCCGCCGCCATAATAGAGATCGTCATGTTCCATGAACATGGTGGCCGGCAGTACGATGTCGGCCATCATGGCGGTTTCGGTCAGGAACTGCTCATGCACGACAACGAACAGGTCGTCGCGCGCAAAGCCCTGACGTACCAGTGCCTGTTCCGGTGCCACCGTCATCGGATTGGTATTCTGGATCAGCATCGCCTTCACCGGCGGGCCGCTCTGCAGTGCTTCGGTGTCTCCGGTGAGGATGCGACCGATCTTCGACTGATCCAGCCGCCGTGTCGTGGGATCGATGGCATCGAGACCCTCGATCAGCGTCTTGTCGAATTTCCAGATCGCCATGTTGTTGTAGAAGGCGCCTCCGCCTTCATGCTGCCAGGCGCCTGTGACCGTCGGCACGCACAGGGCCGCATGCATCTGCACGGCGCCGTTGCGCTGGCGGGTGAAGCCGTAGCCGAGACGGAAGAAGCTGCGCTTGGTCTCGCCGACGAGATGCGCAAAGGCCTCGATCTCTTCCGCAGGAACGCCGCAGATCTGCGATGCCCATTCCGGCGTACGGGTCGCCAGATGTGCTTCAAGCTCCGGAGAGGCGTCGGTATATTTCGCCAGATAGTCGCGATCGGCGAGGCCGTCGCGGAACAGCACATGCATCACGCCGGCGGCAAAGGCGCCATCGGTGCCCGGCTTGAGCAGGATCTTGATGTCGGCCTGCTTCATGGTGTCGTTGTCGTAGATATCGACGACAGCGAGCTTGGCGCCGCGCTCCTTGCGCGCGCGGGAAACGTGGGTCATCACATTGACCTGGGTCGAGACCGGATTGGTGCCCCAGATCACGATCAGGTCGGACTTCACCATCTCGCGCGGATCCACGCCCGCCACCTTGCCGGTGCCGGCGGCGAATCCGGCCCAGGCAATGCTGGCGCAGATGGTGCTGTAGAAGCGCGAATAGCGCTTCACATTGGCGAGGCGGTTGATGCCGTCGCGCATCACCAGGCCCATGGTGCCCGCATAATAATAGGGCCAGACAGATTCCGCGCCAAAATCGCGTTCGGCCGCGTCGAACTTCGCCGCGATCTCGTCGAGTGCTTCATCCCAGGTGATGCGCGAAAAGTGGCCGGAGCCTTTCGGTCCGGTGCGGCGCATCGGATACATCAGCCGGTCGGGATGATGAACGCGCTCGGCATAGCGCGCGACCTTGGCGCAGACGACACCGGCGGTATAGGTCTGCTGCTTGGAGCCACGGACCCGGCCGATCGACTTGCCGTCGATCACCTCGATATCGAGCGCGCAGGCCGATGGGCAGTCATGCGGGCAGGTGGAGTTCTTGATTGCGATCTTGGCTTGCACGTTCATGGCGCCACGCTAGCCAAAAGTTTACTGGAGGAAAAGCCGTGGTTTTATGCAGGGCGGCCTGTCCGTCAGGCAGGCCGCCTTGAATGCCACGTTTTCGCAGCTATTTGTGCAGCGCGTCGCGCTGGGCGACCAGCCGGTCCAATTCCTCGTTCTGGCTGGCCAGACGGTCGGCGGCGCGTTCCTCGTTGCCGTCGCCTGCAGCCCCAGCAGCTTGTTCGATCAACTGGCGGATATTGTCGCGGACAATGGCGATGCGATCGTCAAGTTCGGCGGCGGATAGGGGAACGCTCATGGTGATCTCCGTGGCCCGCAACGGGCTGTCCATAATACTTAGTGGGTCCGGAGCCGGTTTCCATTGAACGATCGTCAGCTCGCAGCCGAATGGACCGGATAATCGGTATATCCCTTCTCCTCGCCGCCATAGAAGGTGGCGCGGTTATAGGGGGTGAAAGGCACGTTCAGCCTGATGCGCTCCGGGAGATCGGGATTGGCGATGAAGGGCCGCCCAAAGGCGATGACGTCCACATTGCCTGAGGCAACGGCTTCCTCCGCCGAGGCACCGTCGAAACCGCCGGCAGTGACCAATACGCCCTTCCAGAGTGGGCGGAACAGCTCATAGACCTTCGGCACATTGTCGTGAAACACTTCCGCGCGGCCGACGCCGCTGGTGCGAGGTTCGACGAGGTGGAGATAAGCGAGGCCGAGCTTGTCGAGCTCATTGGCCACATAGGTGTAGAGCGGCATCGGATCGGCTTCGCCGGAATCATTGGAGACGCCATAGGGCGAGATGCGCACAGCGACGCGATCCGCAGTCCATGCATTGACGACGGCCTTGGTCACCTCAAGCAGCAGGCGAGCCCGGTTCTCGATGGAGCCGCCATATTGGTCGGTGCGTTGATTGCTGCGTGTCTGCAAAAACTGTTCGAGCAGATAGCCATTGGCGCCGTGCACCTCGACGCCATCGAAGCCGGCTTCGCGGGCATTGCGTGTCGCTTGCGCATAGGCGGCGATGATGCCGGGGATCTCATCGGTCTCCAGCGCGCGTGGCGTCTCATACGGCACGGTTTCGCCGGAAGGCGTGCGCGTGGTGGCGTTGATGGCGATGGCCGAGGCGGAGACTGGCAGCTTGCCATCGGGCTGCAACGAGGAATGCGAGGCGCGGCCGACATGCCAGAGCTGCAGGAAGATGATGCCGCCTTTGGCATGTACGGCATCTACCACCTCTTTCCAGCCAGCGATCTGCTGCTTCGAATAGATGCCGGGTGTGTTCGGGCTGCCCTGTCCTTCCGGCATCACCTGCGAAGCTTCGGCGATGATGAGGCCGCCTTGGCTGGCGCGCTGCGCATAATATTCGACATTGAGCGGACGGGGGGCGAGCGCCGACTTCTCAGCGCGCATGCGCGTCAGCGGAGCCATGGCGACGCGGTGGCTGAGCTGGAACGGGCCAACCTTTAGCGGCTTGAACAACGAAGACGACGTCATCTGTACTCCATTCAAAAATCAAATCGGGTGATAGCAGCGAAAACGATGCGGCGCATGCGTATCGTTCAATACGCAGGCACCACTGGTCAATCAAAGTTGTAAAACACTATTCGCTGCAGTGCAGCGATGATGCTACGAGACGGAATGTTTTGGCCATATGGGCCCGGAATTGACGAGGACGGTTGCGATGACGGAGCTGGTGAAGAAGAAGGTCGAGGGCGTCGGCGAATATCATAGCGCAGCTGGCGGCTGGGGCGCGTTGAAGGCCGTGGCGGATGTGGTGCGCAGCCAGCTCGCGGTGGTCGATGAAACCCGCGGCCTGCTCACCATGAACCAGCCGGCGGGCTTCGATTGCCCCGGCTGCGCCTGGCCCGATCCCAAGCACACGTCGTCTTTTGAATTCTGCGAGAACGGCGCCAAGGCGGTGTCGTGGGAAGCGACGGCCAAGCGGACGACGCCGGAGTTCTTCGCCGAGCATACGGTGAGCGAGCTTTGGAAATGGCACGATCACGATCTGGAAAATCACGGCCGTCTGACCCATCCGGTCGCCTATGACGCCGCGAGCGACAAGTTCGTTGAGGTCTCGTGGGACGATGCGATGGCGCGCATCGGCGCAGGCCTGCGTGCTTTGCCAGATCCGAACATGGCGGAGTTCTACACGTCGGGCCGCTGCTCGAATGAGGCGGCGTTCCTGTATCAGCTTTTCGTGCGCGAATACGGCACCAACAATTTCCCTGATTGTTCGAACATGTGTCACGAGGCCACCAGTGTCGGCCTGCCGAAGTCGATCGGCATCGGCAAGGGCACGGTGACGCTGGAAGATTTCGATCACGCCGACGCCGTGTTCTGCATCGGGCATAATCCCGGCACCAATCATCCGCGCATGCTCAACACCCTGCGTGCCTGCTCCAAGCGCGGTGCGGCCATCGTCTCGATCAATCCGCTGCGCGAGCGTGGGCTCGAGCGTTTCATCTCGCCACAGCATCCGTCGGAAATACTGACGGGCAATGCGACGCAGCTGTCATCGGTCTATTACCAGATCAAGGTCGGCGGTGATCTCGCGGTGCTGAAGGGCATGATGAAGGCCGTGGTGGCGCTCGATGCCGAGAGTCGCGCTGCCGGCGGACCGGATGTGCTCGACCGCGCCTTCATCGCCGAACATACCCAGGGTATCGACGGTCTTCTGGCCGATCTCGACGCGACGTCATGGGAGTCGATCGAGGCTTCATCGGGTCTGAAGCGCGCGGACATCGAGCATCTCGGCCGCATCTACGCCAATGCCAAGAGTGTCATCATCAATTACGGCATGGGCATCACCCAGCACCGCCACGGCGTCGCCAATGTGCAATACATCGCCAATCTGCTGCTGCTGCGCGGCAATTTTGGTCGCCCCGGTGCGGGCATCTCGCCACTGCGCGGGCACTCGAATGTGCAGGGTGATCGCACGGTCGGGATCACCGAGCTGCCGAATGATGCGCTGCTCGACGGGATCAAACGCGTGTTCGGCTTCGATCCGCCGCGCGCCCATGGACATGATGCGGTGGCGGCGGTGAAGGCCATTCGCGATGGCCGCTCCAAGGCGCTGGTCGCGCTTGGCGGCAACCTGGCGGTGGCGATGCCGGATCCGGAGGTCACCTATCCGGCGATGCGCAGTCTCGATCTCGTCGTGCATATCGCCACCAAGCTCAATCGCTCGCATCTTCTGATCGCGAAGGAATCGATCATCCTGCCGTGCCTCGGTCGCACGGAGATCGACATACAGGCAGGTGGCAAGCAGCTCGTCACCGTCGAGGACTCCATGTCGATGGTGCATGGGTCGCGCGGGGGATTGAAGCCGGCGTCGGAGCATCTGCGCTCGGAAGCTCGTATCGTCGCCGATATGGCGATCGCCACGTTGCCTGATACCAAGGTGGATTGGCTCGATTATGTGGCCGACTACAACAAGATCCGCGATGCCATCGAGGGTGTGTTTCCTGCATTCAAGGATTATAACGAGCGCATCAAGAAGCCCGGTGGCTTCCGCCTGCGCAATGCAGCGTCGGAGCGCGAGTGGTTGACCGAAAGCGGCAAAGCGCAGTTTCTCGTGCTCCCCGGCGTTTATGAAGACGGTTCGGATCAACATGCGCTGACGCTGACGACATTGCGCAGCCATGACCAATACAACACCACGATCTATGGCATGAACGACCGCTATCGGGGCATCACCGGCCGGCGCGATATCGTGTTCGTCAATGCGGAAGATCTTGCCAGCCGCGGTCTCGCCCATGGCGATGTGATCGATGTCGTGCTGGATGGCAAGAGCGGAGTCGAACGCGCCATGCGCGGCTTTACGGCCGTGGAATATGACATCCCGAAAGGCTCGATCGCGGCCTATTATCCCGAGGCCAATGTTCTGGTCGCGCTCGAGGAGCACGATGCGCGCTCGGGAACGCCGGCTTACAAGTCGGTGCCGGTGAAAATCAGCGCCGCCGCCTAGCTGCAGCGCAGCATGAGCAATGCATGACCGCCACTGCTTTAGTGGCGGTTGCCGCCTGCGACATTTTTGCGTAGGCGAGCAGCATCATGTCTGCTGCTGAAGCTCTGTCTCCTGCCAAGCCCGAAGCCATCGAAGCGCCTGTGAGCACAGCGCTGCTGGCGGCACTTCTCATTCTCACCTGCGGCCATGTGCTGTCCAACATGCTGCGGACAACGCCGGCCCTGGCGATCGACGTCATGGCGCCGGATCTTGGCGTCACGCCGCAGAGTCTGGCTGCATTGACTTCGGCCTATCACTTCTTCTTCGCCATGCTGCAAATCCCGATCGGCGTTGCGCTGGATCGCTACAGCATTCGCTCAGTGTCTCTGGTGTTGTTTGTCGGCACCATTATCGGTGCGGCGATCGCTGCCTTTTCTACTGGACCTGTGTCCTTCTTCGTCTCGCAAGCCACGATCGGCATGGCGACGTCGGGCATGTTGATGTGCCCCATTACCCTCGCGGCTAAGCGGCTGACGCCGGCGCAGTTCGGTTTGTGGTCCGGTGTCATTCTGTCGTTCGGCAATTCCGGCCTGCTGCTGTCGGCAAGCCCGCTGGCCTATGTCGTCGAGCATTGGGGGTGGCGTGCCGGTTACTGGACCGCAGTTGCAGCTGCTGTCGTGGTGGCCTGCCTGATCGCAGTGATCGTGCCGGCCGCCCGACCGGAAGGACAGCAGCGCGCGCTCGGCGCGGAAATGGTGTCGGTGCTGCGCCTCGGCCTGTCGCGCGCAGTACGCGGCATCATCATCCTCGCTTTCGTCTCACTGGCAATGCAGCTGGTGCTACGCGGGATCTGGGCGGGGCCCTGGCTGATGACGATCAAGGGCCTGTCGCGTATCGAGGCTGGCAATGTGTTGCTGCTGTTCACGCTCGCGCTGGTGATCGCGCCGGCGGTGTCCGGCATCATCGATCGCAAATTCGGCCATCGGCGTGTGTTGTTGCTCAGCGTGCATCTGATCGCAGCCGTCTTGCTGCTCACCATGGCGCTCGGTGCGCCCGGCTATCCACTGGCGCGTCTGTTCGGTATTCCGCTGATGCCAGTAGCCGTCGATACCGTGTTGCTGGTGACGTTCGGCTTCCTCGTCTCCATGCAGCCGCTGATCTATGGGATGGTCCGTGAGGCTGTCGCGCCCGAAAATATCGGCAAGGCGCTGTCAGCAGCCAATCTGGCTTTCTTCCTGGGCACGGCGGTGGTGCAGTCGGTTACCAGCCCGGTTGCGGCCTATTGGGGGCTGCCCGCTGTGTTGATCGTCATGGCGGTATGTTTGACCACAGGCGCCTTGATCTTCTTTGCTTTGACGCGCCCGTCGATGCAGCGCGCGAAACCGTGATGACGCGGCGATTTCGCCGCTTTCAAGGTGCTGGCGCGACGCATTCGCTTGTGATCAGATGTGGTGTGACGCGGCAATGACGTCGCGAACAGTAGATTTGCAGGAGGAGGATAACTTGCCTTTCTTCGTCAAAGGGACTGATACGTCCGGTACCGTTTCACTGCGCCGCGACAATGCCGCGGGTGCGGTCAAGAAGGCCAAGGAGCTGCTGGACGACGGGAGCTGGGATATCGAGATCGTCAGCCCCGACGGCCTCGTCTATCCGCTCGCCGAGTTCGAGGCGATTCAGGATGCGCCATCGGCGACCAAGCACTGACTGACGGATCGTCGGGCAGGTGGCAGCATCGGAACTCATCTTTCACCACTATCCGCGTTCGCCATTCGCCGAGAAAATCCGGGTCGCATTCGGGTTGAAGGGTCTGCGCTGGCGCTCGGTCGAGCAGCCGCGCATGGCGCCGAAGCCGCAGCTCGTTCCGCTCACTGGCGGCTATCGCCGTATCCCCGTTTTGCAAATCGGCGCTGATATCTATTGCGACACCCGGCTCATTCTCGCCGAGCTGGAGCGACGCTATCCCGAGCGAACTTTTTATCCGCCGCGCACGCGTGGCATCGCCGACATGGTCGCGGGCTGGGCTGATCAGGCTTTGTTTGCCACATCGCTGGGTCTCGTCTTCGGCCTCAATGGCGATCGCTTTCCGCCGGAGCTGCATGCCGATCGTGCAACATTCACCGCCGGCAGATTCGATGGATGGGACAGCGAGAAGATGCGACCGCGCGTGCCATCGTTGCGCGATCAGTTTCGGCAGCATCTGACATGGATCGATCAAGGCCTGACTGAGAGCGGTCCCTTCATCTTGGGTGATGCGCCTTCGCTCGCTGATCTCGCCGTCTATCATCCACTATGGTACGCGCGCGGGAATCTTGGAGAAGGCGAGGGCGTGTCCGATCATCCGCGCGTGCTGGCATGGATGGATCGCATGGGCGCGCTCGGCCATGGCCATAGCGACGCGATGACGCCGGACGCGGCGCTCGATGTGGCTCGCGCTGCCGAACCAGACATCGTCAGCACTACCGCATCGGAATGGCCGCTCGGCACGCCGCTTGCGGTGACGCCGACGGATTGGGGCTTCGACACGGTGACGGGCACCTGCCTTGCCGCAGGCCCGGACCGCGTCACATTGCAGAGGAATGATCCCGCAGTCGGGACAGTCGCCGTTCACTTTCCGCGCATTGGCTTCGCAGTGACAACGCTCTGATCGAGACTATTGCGATACCTTTCGACTCGCAATTTAAAACTGTACGGCTAGTATCGGAACTCGACGGGGGCGCTCCGTGCCCGCTGGGGGATTGCGATGATCTATCTGCTTGGATTGTTGTTGGGCGTGGTCACCGGCTTGCGGGCGATGACAGGAGCGGCGGCGGCCAGCTGGGCTGCCTATCTCGGGGTCGCAAAGGTCACCGGCACCTGGCTCGCATTTCTCGGCTCGAGCTGGGCCGTCGCCATCTTCAGCATCCTTGCCGCTGTCGAACTGATTACCGATCAACTGCCATCGACACCAAGTCGTAAAGTGCCGGTGCAGTTCGCCACCCGCATTGTTGTCGGCGCGATTGCCGGGATTGCGATTGCGGGGACGGCCAACTGGCTGTTCGGCGGTGCGGTCGGTGCCATCGGTGCAGTTATCGGCACACTCGGCGGCGCACATACCCGCGGCATACTCGCATCAAGCTTCGGCAAGGATGCGCCCGCCGCCTTCATCGAGGATGCTGTCGCTATTATCGGTGCAATATTGATCGTATTGGCGCTGAAATGACCCAGGCTTTCGATGCCATCATCATCGGTGCCGGTCAGGCCGGCCCGTCGCTGGCGGGCCGTCTCACCGCGGCCGGGCAGAATGTCGCGATCATCGAGCGCCATCTGTTCGGCGGCACTTGCGTCAATACCGGCTGCAAGCCCACCAAGACCATGGTGGCGAGCGCCTATGCTGCGCATCTGGCAAGGCGTGGTGGCGATTATGGCGTGATCATCGACGCGCCGGTGCGGATCGACATGGCGAAGGTTCGCGCGCGTGCGGACAAGGTCATCATGGATTCGCGGAACGGCGTCGAAGGCTGGTTGCGCCATATGAAGAATTGTACGGTGTTTGATGGCCATGCGCGCTTCGAATCCGCGAACAGCTTGCGTGTGGGTGACGATGTTCTGGCTGCGCCAAAGATCTTCATCAATGTCGGCGGTCGCCCGGTGATCCCGGATTTTCCGGGCGTGAATGATGTGCCCTATCTCACCAATAGCGGCATGTTGAAACTCGACCGCGTGCCGAAACATCTGGTCGTGGTCGGCGGCAGCTATATCGGTCTCGAATTCGCGCAGATGTTTCGCCGCTTCGGTGCGGAGGTGACGGTGGTGGAGAAGGGGCCGCGGCTGGTATCGCGCGAGGATGCGGATATCTCCGCACTGATCCGAGAGATACTGGAAGCCGAAGGAATTCACATCCGCACCGGCGCAGAATGCATTACCTTCAAGCCGCACGCGGATGGCGTTGCTGTCGGGGTCGATTGCACTGAAGGTGCGCCCGAGGTGATCGGCAGCGATGTGCTGCTCGCAGTGGGGCGCCGGCCGAATACTGATGATCTCGGTCTCGACAAGGCCGGCGTGGCCACGGATGAGCGCGGCTATATCAAGGTCGATGACAGCCTCGCCACCAATGTCCCGGGCATCTATGCGATGGGCGATTGCAACGGCCGCGGCGCTTTCACGCATACGGCCTATAATGATTTCGAGATCATCGCTGCCAATCAGCTCGATGGCGCGAGCCGCAAGGTCAGCGATCGCATTCCCGGCTATGCGCTGTTCATCGACCCGCCGCTCGGTCGTGTCGGGATGACGGTGACACAGGCAAAGGCGACGGGCAAAAAGCTCCTCATCGGCGAGCGACCGATGACACATGTCGGGCGCGCGGTGGAAAAGGGGGAGACGTTCGGCAAGATGCAGGTGGTCGTCGATGCCGAGACGAAGAAGATTCTGGGTGCAGCGATCCTTGGTACGTCAGGCGACGAGGCCATCCACGGCATTCTGGACATCATGAATGCCGGCGCGGATTACACCGAGCTGCAATGGGCGGTGCCGGTGCATCCCACGGTATCGGAATTGATCCCGACGCTTCTCAATGAGATGAAGAGCAATTAAGCGAGCTGGAATTTCAGCGCCGTCATCAAGGTCAGCAGCGTGATGCCGCAGGCGGCGCAGACGATGGCCATATTGATGAGGCTTCGGGTGGCCGTGCGCAGAACGGCGAAAGTCGGATGAGCGGCCTCATGGGTATCCGCTTTCTTGCGCGGAGCCGTTTTCTTCTTCGCTGCCATGGTGATGATCCCCAAAGAGACGGGTCAGGCCGTTGACCGACCTGACCCTGACGCCTTCCCTGCCGAGGTTTGTCCCTCGATCATGCAGGGATCATCGCATGAACCTGGGCTGAACTGCTTAAGGGAATTGGTGAATCGAATGTGACTGGATTCGATGGTTTACGAAATTCCCTAGATGGTTCGCCCGCCATCCACCGGCAGAATCACGCCAGTCAGGAATTCGGACTCCTCACCGGCCATATAAACGCAGGCATTGGCGATATCCGATGGGCGCGACATGCGGCCGAGCGGAATGGTGCCGATGAATTTGGCGCGGTTTTCCGGCGTATCGGGCACGCCCATGAAGGCTTCCAGCAGCCCGGTTTCGCCCATCACCGGCGCGATGCAATTGACGCGGATGCCGTCGGGGGCGAGCTCCACGGCCATGGATTTCGACATCAGGTTCACCGCGCCCTTGGAGGCGTTGTACCAGGTAAGGCCGGGACGGGGACGCACACCGGCGGTGGAGCCGATATTGATGATACGGCCGCTCTTCTGCTTCCTCATCACGGGCACGCAGGCATTGGTCATCAGGAAGATCGCCTTCACATTGACGTCGAAGACACGGTCGAATTCTTCCTCGGTCACTTCCAGCATCGGCTTGTTGCGGAAGGTCCAGCCGGCATTGTTGACGACCACGTCGAGCTTGCCGAATTTGTCCACGGCGAGCTTCACGGCGGCATCCACATCGGCCTTGTTGGCGACGCTGCCGCCATGGGCGATGGCGCTCGCACCGATTTCATCAGCCACTTTCTTCGCGCCGTCGGCGTTGAGATCGAAGATCACGACCTTGGCGCCTTCACGCGCATAGGATCGCGCAATTTCGGCGCCGAATCCGGATGCGCCGCCGGTGACGATGGTGGACAGGCCCTGAAGTCTCATGTGGTTTCTCTCCCGTTGCCGCGCCACGATCGGGCGCTTGTCGTTTTGAATATGAATGCCGAGGCGCGGCCGAGTGCCGCAGGCATGTTGTCGCAAAAGCCGGACAGGCTGTACAGCTTCGGTATCCGCGATAAAACTTTGGCGCAGAAAAAAGGGCGACCTTGCGGCCGCCCTCGATCCAATCATCAATGTCGCAGCTTTAGCTTTATTCGGCGCTGCTGACGAGCCGGAGCTGCGTCTTCTGATCCATCTGGCTGCGATAGGCCTCGACATAGTCTTCCGCCATGCGACGGGCCGAGAAGCGTTTTTCGAAATGCTTGCGGATCGCGACGCGGTCCATGCCGGCGAGGCGGCCCACGGCATTCACGGCGCTGAGTTCATCCTCGACAATAAAGCCGGTGAGGCCCTGGTCGATGATCTCCGGCACCGAACCGCGATTATAGGCAATCACCGGCGTACCGCAGGCCATGGATTCGATCATGACCAGGCCGAACGGCTCGGGCCAGTCGATCGGCAGCAGCAGGCCATAGGCGCCCGACAGGAAGTCCGGCTTTTCGCGATCGCTGATCTCGCCGATGAATTCGACCAGCGGGTGATCCATCAGCGGCTTCACCACGGCTTCGTAATATTCCTCGTCGGCGCGATCGACCTTGGCAGCGATCTTCAGCGGAATGCCGGCGCGGATGGCGATCTTGATGGCGCGATCGACACCCTTTTCCGGAGCGATGCGGCCGAGCACCGCAAGATAGCTCGGCTTGACGTCCTGCGGCGTCAGCAGTTTCTCCGGCAGGCCGTGATAGATCGTCTTGATGAAATTCGCCTGCGGCACCGGACGACGCTGGGCGTCCGAGATCGAGATCACCGGCGCTTTCGAGAATGTCGTGAAGGTCGGCTGATGCTCCGGCAGATCGAGGCGGCCGTGCAACGTGGTCACGAACGGTGTCGGCTGGCGGGAGAATAGGGAGAACGGGTAGTAATCGAGATGGAAGTGCAGAATGTCGAATTCGTCATCATCACATTTCTGACGCACCCGCTCCAGCATTTCCATGTGAAGTGCATTGGGATCGCGTACCGAGCCGTCGAGGCGGAGCGCCTTCGGCCAGCCGGCGTCGAGCTTGGCTGTGGTCTGTGAATCGCCACTGGCGAAAAGCGTCACGTCGTGCCCTTGCGCGACAAGCTCTTCAGTCAACCAGTGGACGACACGTTCAGTGCCGCCATAGAGCTTGGGTGGAACAGCTTCAGTCAGTGGAGCCACTTGCGCGATGCGCATTTACATATCTCCCATGTTGGAAGTGAGGAGCTCACGACATGTGAGCATTGAGGCACCGGCATTGCCAGGCAGGGGAACGTTCTCGCATCTGCGAAGTTCCTTACCCATCTGCGACTTTCCTCCACACTGTCGTCTTGCTGCCGCCATCACGCTCTTTCAGGTTCAGGGAACTACTGATGCTGATCGAATGTTGCGCAGAAAAGGCGAGAGCGTGAGTAATTCGCGGCCACATGAGTTTCGTCCACGGGCGGGGACGCTGTCCGTAAAGCTTCCAGTTCCTCCTCAAGGGGTTTAGTTCTCAATGGACAGTCTTTCCGGATACGCACAGCACCCGTTTGCGTTTGTGATGCGATACATCAAGCGGCGCTCTGTCTCGCATTCCGTCATTCTGCTTGCCGTGCTTGGCGCAGTTGCCTGCTCTGTCGGCACGCAATACGGCATCAAGCATCTGGTCGACGGGCTGTCTGCAGGTCCGAGTAATGCGACCAACGTGATCTGGTGGGCCTTCGGTGGATTGATCGCGCTGATTACGGCGGACATGTTCCTGTGGCGTGTCGCCAGCTGGATTGCGAGCTACACCTTCGTCAGCGTGACCGGTGATCTGCGTCGCGACATTTTTCGCCATCTGACCGGTCACGCACCAAGTTATTTTACGGATCGCCTGCCCGGCATGCTCACCAGCCGGATCACGGCGACGTCGAATGCCGTTTTCACCGTCGAAAACATGTTCATCTGGAATGTGTTGCCGCCGATCGTCGCGACTTTCGCGGCCATCCTCCTGATCGGCACCGTCAGCCTGCCGATGGCCGCAGGCCTCACCGTCGTCGCTGGCGCTGTCGTGGCGCTGATGTTCAAGATGGCAGCGGCGGGCAAGGGCCTGCACAATGATTTCGCCGACAAGGCCGCTGCTGTCGATGGCGAGATGGTCGATGTCATCAATAACTTGCCGCTGGTCCGCGCATTTTGCGGCCTGAGCTTCGAGCATGATCGCTTCGACGATACTGTCGATCGCGAACTGCATGCACGCGGACGCAGCCTGCGCTATCTCGAACGTCTTCGACTAACTCACGCAGCGATTACGGTGGTGCTCACCATCGGGTTGCTCGGCTGGGCCATCATGCTGTGGCAACGTGGCGGTGCGTCCACAGGCGACGTGGTGCTGATCTGTACGCTGGGTCTCTCGATCCTTCATGCGACACGCGATCTCGCGGTGGCGCTGGTGGATGTTACGCAGCATATCGCGCGTCTGTCGGAGGCGCTGGCGACACTGCTGGTGCCGCATGAGCTGCGCGATCACCCCGAAGCCGAGCCGCTGGTGAAATCTGGCGCGGCCATCGCCTTCGATAATATCTCGTTCCAATATCCGGGCGGGCAGAAGGTGTTCGATAAGTTCACGCTGCGCCTCAATGCCGGTCAGCGCGTCGGTCTGGTCGGGCAATCCGGCGGCGGCAAGTCGAGCCTGTTCGTGTTGCTGCAGCGTTTCTACGACACGCAGGAAGGCAGCATCAGTATCGACGGCCAGGACATTTCGCGCGTCACGCAGCAAAGCCTGCGTCACGCCATCTCGGTGGTGCCGCAGGATATCTCGCTGTTCCATCGCTCCATCATGGAGAACATCCGTTACGGGCGCCCGAATGCCAGCGATGAGGATGTGCTGCGAGCCGCAGTCGATGCGCGCTGCGATTTCATCGAGCAGTTGCCGGAAGGTCTGGATACCATGGTCGGCGATCGCGGCGTCAAACTGTCGGGCGGGCAGCGTCAGCGCATTGCGATTGCCCGCGCGTTCCTGAAGGATGCACCGATCCTGCTGCTCGACGAAGCCACCGCTGCGCTGGACAGCGAGTCCGAAGAAGCCATCCGCGAGGCGCTGGCGCGCCTGATGCGGGGGCGTACGGTCATTGCCATCGCCCATCGTCTTGCGACACTGCGGAATTTCGATCGCGTCGTCGTGCTGCGAAGCGGCAAGATCATCGAGGATGGCAAGCCCGATCTCCTGATGCAGGGGCAGGGCCCCTATCGCGAACTCGTGACGCAGGAGATGAGTCGGTTGGCGGCTCACGCGGCCTGACGACTCAGCTAATCTGCACGATGCGTTCCCGCATGCGTATTGCCATCTCCATTCAACTGGCAGAGGTCACCCATGCCCGTCGAAGCTATTGCTGCAAAACGAGACGCCCTCGCCGATCAGAAAGTCAGCGAGTCGCCGTTCTACATTCCGATGACAGGTCCGGCTTCGCGGCCGCGCCGCGCGCTCAAGCATGATGATACATTCGCGGTGCTCGACAGCCATGGCGACATCGGTGCATCCGCCGGCGGGCCGGATGGATTGTTCAACAAGGATACGCGCTATCTCGCGCGCCTCGAACTGGCGCTGGATGACGTGCAGCCGCTTCTTCTCGGCTCCAATCTGCGCGACGATAACTCGTCACTGACCATCGATCTGACCAACCCCGACATCTATCGCAACGGGCGGATCGTCCTGCAGAAGGACATGCTGCATGTCGTGCGCACTGTCTTTTTGTGGCGTGGGGCCGCCTATCAGCGCATCGGCTTGCAAAATCACGGCAATGGGCGGGCGAGCTTCGATCTGACTTTGTCGTTCGATAACGATTTTGCCGATCTGTTCGAGGTACGCGGCGAGAAGCGCAAGCATCGCGGCGTCGCTACCAGCCGTCTCGTTGATCCCAGCCATGTGGCGCTGGAATATACCGGACTCGATGGCAAGCCGCTGCGCACCATGATGTATTTCGACCCGCGCCCGACGCAGTTGTCCGCCAACAAGGCGACCTATCATTTCGATTTGGGGCCTCAGGAGGTGACGTCGCTTTTCGTTGCAGCGAGCTGCAATGTCGGCGTCGATCACAAGCCTGTGCCGTTTCTGCGCGGATTGCTGGCGCACCGCCGCGAGATGCGCAATTTCAGCAAGGGCGCGACCACCATCGAGACCTCGAACGACATCTTCAATGAAGTGTTGTGTCAGGCCATGGGTGATCTCAACATCCTCATGACCAACACGCCGCAGGGGCGTTATCCTTATGCAGGCATTCCCTGGTATTCGACCACATTCGGACGCGATGGTCTGATCACGGCTTTGCAGATGCTGTGGATCGATCCGCGCGTGGCGAAGGGCGTATTGTCCCGACTGGCGGCCTTCCAGGCCAAGGAAGTCGATCCGCTCAACGATGCCGAGCCCGGCAAGATCCTGCATGAAATGCGCGGTGGCGAAATGGCGGCACTGCGCGAGGTGCCGTTTGCGCAATATTATGGAAGCGTGGATTCGACCCCGCTCTTCGTCTTGCTGGCGGGCCTTTATGTCGAGCGCACCGGCGATGATGAAACGCTGCGTGAGCTATGGCCGGCCATCGAAGCAGCGTTGAAATGGATCGACGGCCCCGGCGATCCTGATGGTGATGGTTTCGTCGAATATCAGCGCGCCACCGAGCAAGGCCTGCAGAACCAGGGTTGGAAAGATTCGTATGATGCGATCTTCCATGCCGATGGCAAATTGGCGGAAGGCAATATCGCGCTCGCGGAAGTGCAGGGCTATGTCTATGCCGCCAAGCACCTCGCCGCCCGGATGGCGCTGCGGCTGGAGATGGCCGGGCGCGCCGAACAGCTCGAGGCAGAGGCCCAGCAGCTCGCTGATCGGTTCGAGGAATCATTCTGGTGCGAGGAGATCGGCACTTATGCGCTGGCTTTGGATGGCGCCAAGCTGCCTTGTGTCGTCCGCTCGTCCAATGCTGGCCAGTTGCTGTTTACCGGCATTGTGCGCGAGGAACGTGCGCGCATGGTCGCGGCCGATATGATGCGGCCGCATTTCTTCACCGGATGGGGAATCCGCACCATCGCGCGCGGCGAAGCCCGCTACAATCCCATGTCCTATCACGACGGCTCGATCTGGCCGCATGACAATGCGCTCATCGCGCTCGGCCTGTCGCGCTATGGCCTCAAACATTCGGTCGAAGCCGTGTTCAAGGGATTGTTCGACACGGCGACCTATATGGACCTGCGTCGCCTGCCGGAGCTGTTTTGTGGCTTCCAGCGGGAGAAGCGACGGGGCCCCACGCTTTATCCGGTGGCCTGCGCGCCACAAGCCTGGGCCAGCGCCACGCCGTTCACATTGCTTGAGGCGGCGCTCGGCATCGAATTCGATATTGCCCGCAACGAGATCCGTTTCCGCGATCCGCGGCTGCCGTCGTTCCTGCAGCATGTCATCCTGCGTGATGTCAGGCTCGGCGACTCCAGCGTCGATCTATGCCTGCGCAAGCACAATGACGATGTGTCTCTGGAGGTGCTTCGCAGCCGCGGCCAGATCAGGGTTTCGATCGTGCTGACGCATTGATGCGTTTCGCGTCAGCAACAAGTTTGAGTGAGGAACAATCCATGTCCGCAATCCGCTTTATGGTCGGACTGCTTGCCGTATCAATTGCAAGCGCGTCCGCATTCGCGGCTGATGCGCCTGTGCCTCCGCCCGTGCCCGCACAAGCCACGCAGCCTGAACCAACGCCAACCAGCAAATCAGAGGCCGCGCCATCACCGCCAGCTTCACCCGCGCCTGATAGTCAGCCACCGCCCGCGCAAGCTGCTGTACCCCCGGCAACCATCGAGCCGGTGAAACCCGCTACTCCGCCAAAACCCGATGTCGCGCCTGCAGCCATGCCGCCTGCCGCCAAGCCGCCATCGGTGACGGTCATCGATACATTTGATGCCAAAGGTATTCTTGGCCGCGATGTGCGCAGCCCCGCCAGCGAGAATATGGGCCGCATTGCGGATGTGATCGTCGATCGCGCCGGGCAGGTGCGTGGCGCCATCATCGATTTCGGCGGTTTTCTCGGCGTCGGCTCGCGCAAGATCGTGGTCGATTGGGCCGCGCTGCATTTCTGGAACGTGGCCGACAAGACCGCCAGCATCACGCTCGATCTGACGCGCGAGCAGGTCCGCGCAGCGCCGGAATACAAGGACGATGCGCCAATGGTCGTGCTCGGCGCGTCCGGCACGCTGACGCCGCTGAAATTTCCACCCATCACCATGCAGGAGCGATAATTGGCCGTTCAGGCGCCCACGCGTATTCCAGATCGCACTGGTTCCGACGACCAGACGGCGGTGCCTGAGGTCGCGTGCGCGCCCGGAATCGCGCCTGAGCCTGAAGACAAAAAGCCCGACCACGGAGCGCCAGAACCGTCGAAGCAGAGCCTGCGCGGTCTCGACTGGTTCATCTTCTTCCTCGCCGATGTGCAAACAGGCTTTGGTCCTTTCATTGCCGTCTATCTGACTACGCAAAAATGGACACAGGTCGAGATCGGATTCGTGCTCTCGATCGGCGGGGTAGTCGCTTTGCTCGGGCAGATGCCCGGCGGGGCCATTGTCGATGCGGTTCGTTCGACACGCCTGGTCGTCGGGGCAGCGGTTGCGGCGATTGCCTGCTGTGCGCTGGCTTACGCGGCAGCGCCCATTTTCCCGGTGGTGGTGACCGCGGCCACGGTGCATGCGATGGCCAGCTGCGTGCTTGGCCCCGCCATCGCGGCCATGAGTCTTGGCCTGGTCGGGCCGATGAACATCGGCGAGCGGCTTGGCCGCAATGCGCGCTTCGCGTCGCTCGGCAATGGCGTAGCGGCGGCCGTCATGGGCACGTGCGGCTATCTGCTATCGAGTCGCTCGGTGTTCATCGTCACCTTCCTGCTGGCGATCCCGGTGCTTTATGCGTTGTCGCGGATTCGGCATCAGGAGATCGATCCCGCGCGGGCCCATGGTCATGCTGCGGAGCAGGCCGAGAGTAGTCCGCCATTCCGCTTCCGCGATCTCGTACGTCAGAAGCCGCTGCTGATCTTCGCCTGCGCTGTGCTGTTGCTGCAGCTCGCCAATGCGGCGATGCTGCCCTTGATGGCCGGCGTCGTCACCACGCGTTCAGCCGACTGGGCACCGGCACTTATTGCCTTCTGCATCGTGGTGCCGCAGGCTTTTGTCGCTGCGACGTCGCCGACGGTCGGCCGCAAGGCTCAGCAATGGGGGCGTCGGCCGCTGTTGCTGGCCGCGTTCACAGCGCTCACGATCCGCGGCTTGCTTTTCTCGGTGGTGACCGATCCATTTGCGCTCGTGGCCGTGCAAATCTTCGACGGCGTCACCGCGGCGGTATTCGCCGTGATGATCCCGTTGATCGTCTCGGATATCACCTTCGGGCGCGGCCGGTTCAGTCTCGCGCAGGGCATCGTCGGTACAGCGACGGGCATTGGTGCATCACTTAGCACCGTCACCGCTGGCTTCGTCGCGGACAAGTTCGGTGCCCCCATCGCCTTTGTCGGCTTGTCCTGCGTTGCCGCGCTCGGCTTCCTGCTCATCCTGCTGGTGATGCCGGAGACCAAGCGCGATCACGGCGAGGCGGAGAAGGCCTAAGGCTTCACGCTCTCACCGAGATAGTTGATCGCAGCGGTCACGCCGCCCTTGCCATGCGGAATGCCGAGCGCCTGCAGGCCCATTTCAACGACGCTGAGCGTGCCCAGGATCATGGGGGCGTTCACATGGCCCATATGGGCAATGCGGAACGCCTTGCCGTGCAGATCGCCGATGCCGACACCCAGAATGACACCGCATTTCTCGCGGCAATAAGCGAGCAACGGCGCCGGGTTTGCCATCTTGATCGTCGTGACCGTGTCGGCTCGCTCCCTCGCCTCGGTGATATTGAAGCTGAGCACACCGCCTTCAGACCATACAGCCACAGCGCGTCGCACGGCCTCCGCGAGCAGGCGGTGACGCAGAAACACATTCTCCAGCTTCTCGTCGAAGATCATGTCCAGCGCCTGGCGCTGTGCGAACATCAGATGCACCGGCGCCGTACCGGAATGCTTTTGATAGTGCTCGTTGCCGTCGCGCTCGGTCCAGTCGAAATAGGGCGTGCGCAGATTGGCCGACTTGTGCACCTCGCGCGCACGATCGCTCGCGGCGACAAAGCCGAGGCCGGGTGGCGTCATCAGCCCCTTCTGCGACGCGGACATCGCCACATCGATGCCCCAGGCGTCCATCTCGAACGGCATGCAGCCCAATGAGGCGACGGCATCGACCATGAACAGCGCAGGATGGCCGGCGGCCTTGATCGCCTTGCTGATCGCTTCGATGTCGTTATAGGCGCCGGATGCAGTATCGATCTGCACGGCAAGCACGGCCTTGATCTTGTGCTCGGTATCCTGCCGCAGCGCGGCTTCCACTTCGGCGGGGCGAATGGCGCGATTCCAGTCGCCCTTTAGGCTCTGCACCTCGACGCCCATCAGGCGCGCGGCATTGCCCCAGCCCACGGCAAAGCGGCCGCTCTCCAGCACCAGAATCTTGTCGCCGCGCGACAGGATGTTGGTGAGCGTCGCTTCCCAGGTGCCGTGGCCATTGGCGATGTAGATATAGGTCTTGCCCTTGGTCGCGAACACGGTGCGAAGGTCGTCCAGCAGACCGTAAGTCAGCTTCACCATCGCGTCGGAATAGATATCCAGCGGCGCGCGATGCATCGCGCGGAGCACGTCATCCGGCATCGTTGTGGGGCCGGGGATGGCGAGAAATTCACGACCTGCGCGAACGACCATTTTCTGTCCTTGTTGGATTTATTTGCCATCGTCGCATGATGGCGCGGGAAATCAAAGCCGGTCGCGAGCTGCTTGTGATGTCTTTGCCCGGCTTGACCGGGCGATCCAGTACACATCAAAGCCGCTGTGTTTACTGGGTCACCCGGTCGAGCCGGGTGACGACAGCGGAGCATCGTCAGTGCGTCGAGGTCGGGCTGATCACATTCGCCACGGCGCGGAAAATCTGGTCTTTGATCTCCGTGGCGGCCGGGCTCGGGATCGTCTCCGGCGGCTCCATGCGTTTGGCGCAGTCGACAACGAGGCGTTGAATCCAGATCTCGCCGTCGGTGTAGTAGAGATCGCCGCCGCCATTGCGACCGGCAATGGTGGGGCCCACACCAGTGACTTGATACTTGGCTTCGACCATGCCAGCTTTTTCCAGATCGTCGGCGAGTAGCGCGCGCTCGGCATCGATATCGGCGGCGATATGATGCGTGATGGCGCCGGTGTATCGGCTGACGCCGACACTGCGATCGAAAGTGGCGTCGCCAAGCCAGACCGGGCGATCTTCCTGCCCCTTTTCGAGCACCATCCACAGTCGAACGTGATGGCGCTGATCGGGGCTGGTGCCTGATGGCTTCTCGAAAGCGAGATCTTCACGACGGCCGAGATAAACGAGCGGCGACACCGGTGCGTTGTGGTAGGGGCGATCGAGCAGCACGCTGCCGACGATCTCGATCGACGATTTCAACGTGACGGGGTCGGCTGGATACCAACCCGCCGCGTGCATGGCGCAGATGATGTCCCTCTTGTTGCCAATCAGCCCGACATTGATGGGATCGCCGGGAATGCCCTGCGGGGTCATGGTCGTCATCGGCATGCCGGCCAGCGACTTCTGGTGCTCATAGTGGGTCCAGAGCTCTGGCAACAGCAGGTAGGCAATGCCACCATAGATAATGGTGGCAAGCAGGGTCAGTCGCAGCGCACGATAGGTTCGGCTGCGGCGCTGTTGCTCTGCTATCGGATGGCTGTCCGGCTGGTCCAAGATCTCGCCCATGGGGAATCGCGGGCGGACCCTGCCACGTCAGCGCCGCGATGTCATCGCCAAGCCGCCCAGATCAGCGGCGGGTCTCGCGGCAACCGGCGGCTTCGGCCTCTTCTTTAGAACAAAACCAGCGCGTGCCCTTGCTGACGCGCATCTTGATCTTGGCATACCAGCGGCTTTCCGGTGTGTGATAGATGCAAACGCCGGCGCGATTGACATTTCCCTTGATCCGGCAGGCCGGCGAGGGCGCCGTGGCGCCGGAGGCCGAGGCAAACAGGATCGGGAGCATCTCAGGCTTCGGCTTGATGGCACCCAGGGTGCCGGCCTTCTTGTTGCGCACGCGCCATTCCCACGGGGCAACGAAGGCACCGGTCCACAACCCCACTTGCGCCTCGCGCGCTGCTTTCTCCTCGGGGTCGTAGATGTGCGAGAAGCGCACATAGGAGAGCGCCCAGCCGCTCTTCACCAGCCATTGCGCGATATCCTCGCCGTCGGCCTGGCATTTGGCGACGATGCGGCCGAAGCGGTCGGTGCGTTGGCTTTGGCAGGTCCAGCTCTTGTCTCCCGCGCGCGCGACCAGGGCATCGTTGGCGGCCACGCCGCAGTTCCAGCGCTCGCCGCTGGCGTTGAGGCACATCTGATCGAGGCCGGGCGCATCGGAGCCGGCAAGACGGATGCGCGTATTGCCGATGGTCACCTGATTGGCATCGCGGATTTTCGGCACGCCGGTGTGGTCGGCCGCATCAGCCAGTGTCGGCAGGCAGAGAACGAGCAGGGCGAGACAAAGCAGGCGGGTCATGCGCATGAGGCCTTGGATTACAACATCGTGACGACAATCGGAGAACAGTGCCGGCATTTCGTCGCAGATGCCAGTGCGCGATGGATAGATTGTCTCAACTCCGCGCGAGCGGCGCGATCAACGCGCCTGCATCGCATGCCGCGCCAGCGCCAGGCCCATAAGAGCGAAGGCCGACGTGACCTCAGGCCCGCCGACCAGAATGCGAGTCGGCGTTTTCATCTTGTTCCATTCATAAGCCTTGAACGGTCCCTTGCGACCGCCTTCGCCGTGGCTGCGCATGATGCATTGCAGCGCTGGCGTGAACAACGCGATGTCGCCGCCGAGATGTCCGAGCGTGATCAGCGCAAGCGCAGCATCGAAGGCATTCATCTCGCGCGCGATCAGCTCATCGGCCACATAAGCGAGAATGTGCGGCTTGATGAAGTCGAACGTGTTGTCGGGATCGAGCTTACGCTGTGCGTCGGTGGGCAAGGCGCGAAATGCTGCGTAGCAGCGGCCGAAATAGGCGCAATAGAGTTCTGGCAGATAATAGATATGCGACTTCGGGTCGGCGAAGGCGCCGGATTCGACGAGGCGCCGTTGAAAGCCGATGATCCGATGCACCGTCTCGAGGCGCTTCGGCGTTTCCAGCACTTGCCAGCGCATGCAGTTGCGGAACGAGACTTCCAGCACGTCGAGGTTCAATGTGGGGTCGAGATCGTTGCCGTAAGGACGCTGGCCGGCGAGGTTGTCGATCCAGGTGGCGATGGCGCCGTCATAACTGATGTTGTCATTGATCGGCACCGTGACCAGAGGTTCGTTGGCGCCTTCATTGACCTGGTAGCCGGCATAGAAATCGAGCAGCGGTTGATCGAGGATGGGATCGCTCGATCCGGCCTGCGTCGCTGCTGAGAAGGAATAGGCAGTGGTGTCGCAGTCCGGCACATAGATGCCGAAGCCGAGATCCTGCTTGATCTGCGCGAAGAAGCGGCTGAAACGCGGATGCGGCGGCGGCGCCAGCGCCGTGATCACATGGACGCTGCTGCCGTCATGCGCCTTCACTTCCTCGCGCGAGGTGACGAGGCAGAATTCGATCATCGCATCGATGGCGCGGCGCGATGTTGCGGTTTGCTCCGTGGTCGGCAATCCGGTTTCGCCGAACGCGAGCAGTGCCTCGATGAAAAAGGCATCGTAATAGGCCGAGCGATGCCGGATCTGCACCGGCTCCCACATCGGTTCGGCAATGCCGGTCCAGGGCGGGTTGATCAGCCGGCCCGCCGGCGAGCGGGCGATGAAAATGCGGGCCAGCGTGAAGAGCAGCGTCGAATTCTTGTAGCCGCGGGCATTCAGCCCGGTCAGCGCCATCAGGAACTCGCGGCCATGCATGTCGGGATCGCCGATCAGATTGAAGGCCGCATAGGTCGGGATGAAGCCATTTCTGTCGAACGAACCGAGCAGATGCTTGCCGCAGCTCTGGATCACTTCGTCGATCTCGCGGATCGACGGGACGGAATTGGCCACAGGCACCTTTGGCGGGGCCGGGTGCTGAAGGTCCACAGTGTCCAGCAGCTCCGCTACCGGTCGACCAATCGCCTCCCAGTCCGGCTCTGCGTCGTCCCGCGCGGCAATCAGGGCGTCCTGCAGGGCCTTGAAGCGGACGGGATCGCGCAATTCGGACAATCCGGCCCGCCGCAGCAAAGGCCGCAGGGCTGGGTTCCCGAGTGCGGTATTGTAGAATTTGGTAATATGCCCGTCGCCGGTACCCGGACGCCGAAGGATGGGATCGCAGAGGTCGTAGAGCGTCGGCCCGTCCTTGCGGGCGATGAGCGCGTCAAAGGCGGCGCGGGCCTGAGAGGTCACAGTCATGGAGCATCTTTCGGTGAGACGTCTGCGCACGTCTTAGGAAATCGGCCGCCGCGCATGCGCGAAAAACTCTCCCGACACCTGCAAGCCATTGAAATCCAGCATGAATCGATCCGGAATTCAATTGTCAGGGGCGCATGGACGGTTCCGTTGCGTCAGTAACCCTGTCTTAAACGGAGCCCTTTACCCGTTGCCCGGTTGATCTCCACGGGTTAACACCGGGTTCGCTGCGGTGCCGCAAATTGAGCGTATTTGATGCTCATTGGTTCGGCATCCTTTCAAACCTAGTCAGACGTCCACGCGACCAATGGTTGCGCGTGAATGATGAGCAGGAAACGACGTAATGAACGTAGGGCAGTTTCGCGTATCCCGACGCTCGATCACCATGACCGTTGCTTTTGCCGGTCTGGTGTCGCTGGCGCTCGGTGCCCATGCCGCGCTCAACAAGCATGTCCTGGACTCGGCCCGCGCAGCCGTCGGTCTCGAAACGACACAGTCTATCCCAAGCAATTCGCGCTTTGCTCTGGTGATTGGCAACGGCCACTATCCCGACGCCGGTTCGCCGTTGCTGCAGCCGATCAATGATGCACGCGCGGTGACCCATGCGCTGCGCCAGGATGGGTTCGACGTCGATGTGATCGAAGACGCCACCCGCGATGACATGACCCGCGCTGTGGCGCGCCTGAAAGGCAAGATCAAGCCCGACAGCACAGTGATGCTTTATTTCGGCGGCTACGGCGTGCAGGTTGGCCGCCAGAGCTACATGATCCCCGTCGATGCCGCGATCTGGCGTGAGCGCGATGTGCGCAGCCAGGGCATGAGCGTCGAAGCCGTGCTCGATGTCATGAAAGAACAGGGTGCTCAGGCCAAGCTGGTGGTGCTCGATGCATCCCGCCGTAATCCTTATGAGCGCCGCTTCCGCGCCTATTCGCGTGGCCTCGCGCCCATCGATGTGCCGGAGAAGGCGTTGATCCTCACATCGGCAACGCCTGGCAAGGTCGCCGACGATGCCGATGGCCAGAATAGCCTGCTCGCCACCGAATTCCTGAAGAGCCTGAAGACGAAGCCGGTCAGCGCCGAAGCCGTGTTCACTAACACCCGCACCGCGGTGACCCGTGCCTCCGACGGCGCGCAGGTACCTGCCGTGTCATCGTCGCTTGTCGATGAAGTGAAGTTCGGCACAGCTGTGACGGTGCGCGCCGGCAGCTGAGAGCAGTGAGGGCAAGCGCCCTCGCTCCGCGACCGCGAACCGCTTTATTTTCCCGCGCCAACCGTCACCGGTCGCACTGGATCGCCTTCGCGAAGCAGGGCGCCCGCGCGGGCGACAACGATGTCGCCTTCATTCAGACCTTCACGAATTTCGACGCGGCCGCCGGACAGAAGCCCGACCTCAACGCGGCGCGTTTCAATCCGGTGGCGACGGACGACCTGCACGACCGTGCCGCCTGAGCTGTAGAGAATGGCCGTGAGCGGCAGAGCGACACCGCAGCTCTCTCCAGTCTTGATACTGGCGCGCGCATAGGAGTTGGTCATCAGCCGGCGCGGCGAATTGAGTGCGACTACGACCTGACCGAGCTGGCTGTTCGGCTCCACCGATGACGCGACGCGGCGCACCTTGGCGTCGAGTTCGCCGATGCCGATCACCTTGATCTTGGTCGGCTGATCGACTTTCAATTTCGGTAAATCGCGGGTCGGCACCTGGCCGATGAAATCGAATTCGCTGCGCGAGATGATGCTGAACAAAGCCTCGCCGCGGGCAGAGGCGATCGTGCCCACCACCGCGGTCGAAGCGCTGACGAGGCCTGCGACGGTGGCCTGAAGCTGGATCGAACTACCATCCGGCGACGTCAGCTTCGCGAGGATCTGGCCTGCAGTGACGTTCTCGCCGGCATCGACCATCACTTCAGCGACCTTCAGGCCGGGACGATCGGGTCGAATCGAAACCTCTTCGCGCGGCAGGAGCAAGCCTGCGACATCCACGGTATCGGCGAAACACAGCTTGGATGCAGCTAGTACCGTGACGGCAGCGCCTTTGACCGCGTCGGCCTCGTCGGCAGCAAGGCTTGGTGTCGCGAGAGAACAGAGCGCGGTTGCGAGCAGAAGGTGCTTCAGCATGGTGGTCGCCCGTTGCGTGGAGAAAGGATGCGACGCGATCATCGGTCGGCCTGCTTGTGCTCGTTTTGCGGATGGCTGCGATCTTCTTCACCGCTGGACACCAGCAGTTTGCGGCCGAAACGCCATGACAGATTGCCGACATCGTCCATCATCATGAACATCGCTGGCACGAAAATGAGAGACAAACCGGTCGAGAAGATGAGGCCGCCAATAATGGCCAGCGCCATCGGCGAACGGAATTCGCCGCCGGCGCCCCATGCGAGTGCAGAGGGCATCATGCCGGCCGCCATGGCAATGGTGGTCATGATGATCGGCCGTGCGCGTTTCATGCCGGCCTCGATAATGGCGACCTCGCGCGGCTTGCCCTCGCGAATCGCCTCCACCGCGAATTCCACCAGCATGATGGCGTTCTTGGTGACGATGCCCATCAGCATCAGGATGCCGATCCACACCGGCGTGGTCAGTTGCTTGCCGGTGATGAGCAGCGCCAGGATCGCGCCGCCGATGGAGAGCGGCAGCGAGAACAGGATGGTGATCGGCTGCAGGAAAGTGCCGAACAGCAGCACCAGCACCGCATAGACCATCATCAGGCCGGCCGAGATGGCAGTCGCAAAGCCGTCAGCGAGTTCGTTCAAGCTTTCGGCATCGCCGGATTGTTTGACGCTGACGTTCTTCGGCAGCGTCTTCATGACCGGCAATTCGTAAATCTTCTTCAAGGCATCGCCGAGGGCAGCGGTGCCGACAAGATCCGCCGCGACAGTGGCCTGCCGTTCGCGATCGTATCGATTGATGCTGGTTGGTCCCTGATCGAGTTTGATATCGGCAACAACCGAAAGGGGGACGCCGCCACGTCCGCCGCCGATGGGCACGCGGAGCTGCTCGAGTACCTGGATGTCGGACCGCGCGCTGTCTTCGAGCTGGACGCGGATCGGCACCAGCCGATCGCCGGCATCGAACTTCGCCAGTGCGGGGCCGACATCGCCGATGGTCGCGACACGGATCGTTTCCGACAGGCCTTCGGTCGAGACACCGAGGCGTGCGGCGAGATCGGCACGCGGCTGCACGCGCAGTTCCGGGCGATCGAGCGAGGTTTCCGAGATCACATTGGCAATCAGCGGAATGCGCTTCATCTGTGTCGCGAGTTCATTGGCGACATTGCTGACAATGTTGATGTCAGGCCCGGTCACGACCAGCGAGATGGCGCGCAGGCCGTTCTCGTCCAGGAACCAGTACCGAATATCGGGGACGCCTTGAAGCTCTTCGCCAATGGCAAGTTCGAGCTCGCGCTGCGAAATCTTACGATCGCCCTTTGGCGTATAGTTGATGATCAGCGACGCGCGGCGGACCTCGGAAATGCCGGGCGGCACGCGACCACCATCGACGAAGACGCTCTTGATCTCCGGCCGCTTGCGCAGCCGCTGCACGATCTCCTCGGTCGTCTTTTCCGTGAAAGCAAGCTGCGATCCCGGCGGCAATTCCATCGCCATCAGCGAGCGCGCGGTGTCCTGCGCGGGCAGGAACCCCTGCGGCAGCAACTGGATGCTGAGGATCGAGAGAGCGAAGACGCCGATGCCGATCAGAACCGTGAAATAATAGCGCTTCACCGAGAGGGTCACGAGCTTGTGGTAGAGCTGAAGAATGCGACCGGGCGGTGGATCGTCGTGCTTGTGGTCCTTCATGAAATAGGCCGCAAGCACAGGCGTGACGAAGCGCGCAGCTAATAGCGAGAAGAACACCTGCACCGAGACGGTGATACCGAATTGCTTGAAGAACTGACCGGCGATGCCCGACATAAAGCTGGCAGGCGCGAAGATCGCGATGATGGTGAGGCTGATCGCGATCACCGCGAGGCCGATCTCGTCGGCGGCCTCGAGCGCTGCGCGATAGGGGGATTTACCCATGCGCATGTGCCGCACGATGTTCTCGATCTCGACGATGGCGTCATCGACGAGAATGCCCGTCGATAGCGTGATGGCGAGGAAGCTGACGAGGTTGAGCGAGAAGCCGAGCATGTCCATCACCCAGAAGGCCGGGAAGATGGAGAGCGGCAACGAGACGGCGGCGATGACAGTGGCGCGGAGATCACGCAGGAACAGGAAGACGACAATGACCGCCAGTGCAGCCCCCTCGAACAGGGTACTCATGGCCGCGTCGTAATTGCCCTTGGTGAATTCGACCGATGTGTCGATCAGCTTCAGGTCGACATCGGGATAGGAATCCTTCAGCGAGCTGATGCGCTTCTGCACTGCCTCTGCGACCACCACGTCGCTGGCGCCCTTGGAGCGTTTGATGCCGAGGGCCACGACAGGCTCGCCGTTGAGACGCGCGAAGGTGCGGCGATCGGCGATGGTATCGGTGACGGTGCCGAGATCTTCCAGCCGCACTTCGCCGCCGGAGGGCAGGCTGATCATGGTGCCGGCGAGTTCGTTCAGCGTCTTGGCGCCGGCCAATGTCCGGATCGCCTGATCGTTCTTGCCGATTTCGGCGCGGCCACCTGCGAGATCGACATTGGTGCCGCGCAGACGACGAGACACATCTACGGCAGTGAGACCTGCGGCCTGCAGCCGATCAGGATCCAGTGAGACGAGGATTTCGCGCTCGACGCCGCCGATACGCTCGACCTGCGCCACACCGCGGACGCCTTGCAGTGCGCGCTTCACGACGTCATCGACGAACCATGACAATTGCTCCGGCGTCTTGCCCGGAGAGATCGCAGCATAGGTGACGATCGGCAGGCCGATCACATCCACGCGCTGGATCAGGGGCTCGTTGACGTTTTGTGGGAGATTGGCGCGGACGCGAGTGACAGCGTCCTTGATGTCATTGAGGGCGCGGTCGGTATTGGTTTCCAGCGCGAACTGGACTGTGGTGACCGACAGGCCGTCGGTGATCGATGATGAAATATGTCGGACGCCTTCGACGCCGGAGACGCCGTCTTCGATGGTCTTGGTGACCTGCGCTTCGAGTTCTGCCGGTGCGGCGCCGAACTGCGCCACTGCCACCGAGATCACGGGAATGTCTGCGCTCGGCAGCCGCGTGATTGCGAGCTTGGTAAAACTCACCCAGCCGAGCAGCAACAGGATGATGGAGAAGACGACGGAGGGGAGCGGATGGCGGATCGACCATGCAGAGATATTCATTGCCATTTAGCGCACCCGCGAGCGATCGAGATCGTCGATGAAGATGGTCTGAACCTTGTCGCCGTCATGCAGCGACGTGCCGGCATCGGCGACGACGATGTCGCCGACCTCGACGCCTTCGAGGATTTCGGTGGAGTTGTCGGAGACGAGGCCAACCTTGACGCGCCGTGTTTCGATCACATTGCCCTTCACCAGTTGCACGGTGAAGTGCTCGATGGCCGAACGCGGAATGGCGACGCCACAGCTCCGCCGCGCATCGATATTGGCCCGTGCGAAGATGCCGACCTTGATCGATGGATTGGGCGCCAGTGACAGCCGGACGTGACCGAGCTGCGTGGTGCGATCGATCTGCGGCGACACCACACGCACCTTGCCGAACACATCGGCAAGGCCGTCGCGGCTGATGCGGGCGGTGGCGCCAGGATTGAGCTTGAGGATGTGAATGCTCGGCACTTCGGCGTCGAGCTCGAGTTCGTTGTTGATGGCGATCTTGAACATCGGCCCGGCCTGCGGCGAAGCAGGTGCGCCTGCCTGGGTCATCACTGACGTGACCAACCCAGCAGCGGGCGCGCGGAGTGGCACCGCATTGGGCCGCGCGTTGCTTGCAGATGGCGGCGGGATCAGGCGGGCGAGTTCCTGGTTTTCAGTGACCATGTCACCTTCCTTCACCAGAACTTCGGAAACCCGCGAGCCTTCCGTGTCGACGCCCACCTGTGCTTCGCGTTTGGGCACGACAAATCCGGTTACACGTACCTGATCGGAGAAGCAGGCATTGGTCGCCTTGGCGACCGTGACGACCGCGCCATTCGGCGATCCGCTCGGCGCGGGATCAGCGGCGACGGCGACCGTCGCCAGCGACAGGAGGGCAAGAGCCGGGGCGAAGCGGGCGTAGGCCTTCATTAGCGAATGAGTCCACTTGGCATGGGGCACCGGTCAATGCGCGGCGCGGCGGCAGGGTGGTTCGATCCTATACGGGATGCGTGTGATCGCCAAAGCAAACAGCGCTCCGTGGGGCTCGGAACGCTGTCATGCGGCAATCCGCAGCGGTGAGTGAACCTCACCGCATTACTGTGACGAGGCCGTTGCCTTATTGGCCATATTCACCACCTGCACGCGACGATTGCTCGGATCGGTGGGAGCGAGGCCACTCTTGGGCTTGGTCTTGCCATATCCGACGGTGACGAGGTCGGCGCCTGCGATGCCATATTTGTCGGCGAGGTAACGCTTGATGGCGTCCGCGCGGCGCTCCGACAGATCCTGATTGTACTCGTCGCCGCCGACGGCGTCCGTATGGCCGGCGACCACGAAGGTTGAGCCCTTCAGGTCCGGGCTGCTCAGCGCCTTGCCGAGAGCCTGCACCGACTGCACGGAGCGCTTGCTGATATTAGCGGAATTGTAGTCGAAGGTGATTTCGAGATCGATCGCCGGCTTGGTCTGCGCGATGGTGGCGATCTGCTCGCGCTCGCCCATGGACAACGACCGGGTGCTGCGGTTGCGAAGCGAATCCACAAACTTGCCTTCGGCGGCATTTACGGCGGGTTCTGCCGGAGGAGCCATCGAGAGGCCCCGGGTCAATGGCTTATTCGGTGCCAGTGCACGCAGGATCTGGTCGGACGTGACCTGTTCGGCCGCGATCACCGCGCTTGCGGTAAAGGTGATGGCTGCGCCTGCGATAAAGGCTGCGCGGATGGCGTTGACGCTGAAGCGTGAGGACGATCGCAACATGGAAGCACCCCTTTATTTCTGATCGCGCAACAGGCGCGTGCTCAATCCAAATTTGTTTCCTGGCCGGCTGGAAGGATCGGCATCCGGCTTGTGTTCAATAGTGTCCGTCTGCGCGGGACGGGTTCAAATCCATTTTGGCAAAATTGTGTGTCACCGCCCCAAGGGGCAGCGACGATGTCTCAGCGCACGCCGTAGGTCGCAAATTCCTTCACGATATCCGGGTCCATCGCCTTGGCATTGTTGATGTCGAGGTCACCCTCGGCCGCCTGACCGAGGCGCTGCTTGGCGATTCCGCGGCCATAGAGCGAGGAGGTTAGCTGCGGATTGATCTTCAAGGCGGCATCGAAATCGATGATCGCGTTCCGGCTTTGCCCGTTCTTGAGATTGACCAGTCCGCGGCTATCCAGCGCATCGACGAAATTCGGGCGTAGCCGCAGGGCTTCGTTGCAGTCCTTGAGGGCGCCGGAGAGATCGCTGGTCACAGCGCGGACCCAGCAGCGGTTATTATAGGCTTCGACATCCTTGGGGCTGAGCTTGATCGTGGTGTCGAAATCCTTCAGCGCGGCGGAATACGCGCCCTTGCTGGCATAGACCTGGCCGCGCCGGTAGAGCGCGCCGACGTCTTCGGCATTCTCGGTAATCTTGACGTTGAGTGATTTCACCGTGGGATCGTCAGCCAGCGCCAGCAGGATCTTGGTTTCATCGCGCGGTGCGTCGGCGGCCGGCGGTGGGGCAGGTGCGACCGCGGGGGCAGGTGCTGGCGTGGGAGCAGGCGCTGGCGCGGCTGGCTGCGGGGCTGGAGCAGGCGTGACCGCAGCCTGCTTGGCTGGCGCTGGTGCAACTGGCTCGGGCCGCGGTGTTGCCGCCGGCGCCGGGGCGGGGGCGGCAGCAGGCGCTGCGGCGACGGCCGGAGATGACGGGCGGGCGCCTGCAATGAAGGCAAAATCCTCTGCCAGCGACGACGAAATCCACGGCACCTGCTCGCTGCGCGAGGCGCGGGTAACGCTCACGCGGGTGCGGTTCAGGGTCTGCTCGGCAGTGAGATCGGGAACCTTGATGTCCTTGAGTAGTTCGGTGGCAAACAGGCTGCGGTCGGTGCCGGCGTCGCTGACCACGGAGCTGAGGGCTGCAGAATACATCACTAGGGTGTTGCTGGGCGCAATCACCGGGGCGAGGCCGGCGGAGAAGCTGCGGAACCGGCGCTCGAACGGGTTGCGGCGCGAGGCATCCAGCAACGCGATCTTCACCCCGGCGCCGCGGCCATTGAGCTCGTTGAGCACGGTCTCGAGGCTGAAACCATCACGGCGGACGTCCGCCTCGGTCCAGATCTGGGCATCGACGGGGATCATGTAGCTCTGCCGCGACGACTGGATGCCGTAACCGCTGAAAAACACCAGCGCCACCGTGCCCGGCGTCACTTTGCCGTAAAGCTTTTCCAGCGCGCGGCGCATGCCGTCGCCGCCAAGATTTTCGCCGGTTTCGACCTCGAAACCATCGCGCTTCAGCTCGGCCGCAATGTCGCGCGCGTCGTTGATCGGTTCCTTGAGCGGCGCTTCGGCGTCGGGATATTTGGCATTGCCGATTACCAGGGCGATCCGGGGGGCGCGCTCCTGGGCGGATGCCTGCCAGACAGGGGCGGCGGAAAGCGTCAGCAAGGCAAGCAGGGCAATTCGAATCTTCATAATGAGCCGGTCCAACCCCATAAGACGCGGCAACGAACCCCGCGCCGCGGCGACCTTAGTCCACGCAATATCGATTATCAAACCATCCCCCTTATGGCTGTCAACGCACTGATTTCCTTTGCGGTGCATCACCATTCATCGCGCCATGGCGGCGTCATGAAGGTGGTCGTTCCGAAGGTTGGAACGGTTTGATTTTTGCGCATGGAACTGGCTTGGTGGCGGCAACAACAGAAACGCGGGACGACGCCCTATGAAGCCAGCCTATGAAATCTATGCCATCCGCTATGCCACGATGACGCCGCGGACGCCGGCCATGAACTATCTGTCGCCCGATCCTCATGAGACCACGGCTGCCGATCTCGACTACTTCGTCTGGCTCATTCGTGACGGCTCTCGCGATATCCTCGTCGATACCGGCTTCAACGAGGCTGCGTCGAAACAGCGCAATCGTGTACTTGAGATCAATCCGGTCGATGCGCTGGCGCAGTTCGGCGTGGCCGCGGACACGATCCGCGACGTCGTGATCACGCATCTGCACTATGACCATGCCGGCAATCTCGATCGATTTCCGAATGCGCGCTTCCATCTGCAGGATCGCGAGATGGCCTATGCCACCGGTCGCTGCATGTGCAACGGCCTGCTCCGGCATCCCTTCTCGGCTGAAGACGTCACGCTGATGGTCCGCCACGTCTATAGCGAGCGCGTCACCTTTCATAATGGCGATGGTGAAGTCGCGCCGGGCATTACGCTACATCGCGTGGGCGGCCACTCCGATGGCTTGCAGGTCGTGCGTGTGGAGACCGAGCGCGGCCCGGTCGTGTTGGCTTCCGATGCCTCGCATTATTACGGCAACCTGCAGCGCCGTAGTCCATTTCCGATCGTCTACAATATAGGAGACATGGTCGATGGCTGGCAGACCTGCGAACGTCTCGCCGGCCATCCCGATCGCATTATTCCTGGCCACGATCCGCTGGTACGAGAGCTTTATCCGCGCGTAAACGGCACGGCCGATGCTTACGCCCTGCATCAGCCTCCATCGCGCTCCTTCGCCGAGAGCTAGATCTCAGTAAGCATCGGCCTTTTGCGTATGTCTCGTTTGCACGAGGTCGAGGCTTTGCTCGATCTTGTCCAGTGCGCGTGCAAAGTTGCTGCGCTCCTGTGCCGTGAGGCATGACAGAATGTCTTGCTCCTTCGATAGCAGGCGCGGAATCAACTCGTCATACAGCGCCTTCCCCTTGGGCGAGAGCCGCAGCTCAAAGGCTCTCCGGTCATCGCTGTTCTCGACGCGCTCGATGAGTTCACGCGTCAGTAGCGTCGTCACCGCGCGGCTGATGGTCGATTTATGCGTTCGCGTACACTGCGCGATGAATTGGGCGCTACAGGCCTCGTCGCGAAAACCGAGCGTCGCCATCACCCGCCATTCCGGAATGTCGAGCCCGTAGCGCGCTTGATATTCTTCCGACAGCGCATTGCTGACCTCGGCCGCCAGTCGGTTGAGCCGGAACGGAACGAAGCGGAACAGGTCGAAGTCGGCCATGGGTTGCAATTCTTCGGTTGACGTCACCCGCAGGTCGGCGCTTAGATGGTTGCAGGTGAGACTATCCTAGCGGGCGCATGATTGGTTGGCCAGACCAGTTTGCCCAGACCCGCAGGCAGGAAACGATCAGGAAAGCGAGCGATGGCGCAACAGGCCCGTCAGTTCAGCTATCGCCGGCATCCCGATCAGGCGCGGGCGCCGTTGGATGCTGCACATCATCCCGTGGTCGTGGTCGGCGCGGGACCGGTCGGCCTCTCGCTTGCCATCGATCTCGCACTCCGCGGCCAGAAGGTGGTGTTGCTCGATGATGCCGACCGGATTGGTGATGGATCGCGCGCCATCTGTTTTTCCAAGCGTTCGCTCGAATATTGGGATCGCCTCGGTGTCGGCGATCGCATGATCGATAAAGGCGTGGTGTGGAAGGTGGGCAAGATCTTTCTCGGTTCGGAGATGCTGTATCAATTCGATCTCCAGCCCGAGGACGGCCACAAGATGCCGGCCTTTATCAATCTTCAGCAATATTATGCCGAAGCGTTTCTCGTCGATCGCGCGCTCGAACTGCCCGGGATTGATCTGCGCTGGCGCAACAAGGTGGTGGGGCTCGTTCAGGGAAATGATCATGTTGAGCTCACCATCGACACGCCTGACGGCCCCTACAAACTGCGCGCCGCCTATGTCGCCGCGTGCGACGGAGCGCGCTCGGCACTACGCGGCATGGTCGGCGCGGATTTCGAGGGCGAGGTCTTCGAGGATCAGTTCCTGATCGCCGACGTCAAGATGACGGCGGAGTTTCCGACCGAACGCTGGTTCTGGTTTGATCCGCCCTTTCACTCCGGCCAGTCGGCGCTGCTGCATCGCCAACCCGATGATGTCTGGCGGATCGATCTGCAGCTTGGACCCGATGCCGATCCAGCCGAGGAGCGGCGTCCCGAGCGGGTACGTCCGCGCATTGCGCGCATGCTTGGCCATGATGCGTTCGATTTCGAATGGGTCTCGGTCTACAAATTCCAGTGTCGCCGCATGCGTCGCTTTCTCCACGAGCGTGTGATTTTTGCCGGCGATGCCGCGCATCAAGTCTCGCCCTTCGGCGCGCGCGGCGCCAATTCCGGTCTCGAAGATGCCGAGAATCTTGCCTGGAAGCTGGCGCTGATTCTGCGCGGCGAAGCGCCGGCATCCCTTCTGACGAGCTATGATACCGAGCGTGGCCCGGCGGCGGACGAGAACATTCGTGCATCCACCCATGCGACGGACTTTATCGCGCCGCATTCGAAGCAGGAAAGCCGTTTGCGCACGGCGGTCTTGTCGCTTGCCAAGGAAGCGGATTTCGCCAAGCGCATGATCAATGGTGGGCGTTTATCGGTACCGTCCGTTTATCAGACGCCGCTTTCAACCGCCGATGATGACGATTGGCAGATCGGTCCGTGCACCGGCGCGCATATGCCGGATGCACCGCTCGTCACCGACGACGGCGCGCATGTCTTCTTATCCGAATGTTTCGCGCAGGCCGGGCGCGGCTTCGCCGTACTACATTCGGATGCGATGCCGATCGCGTTGCCCGATGGCGTTGCACGTCTGGTGATCGGTGACGATGCGCAGCTGCGCGATGAATCCGGACTGTTCAAGGCCCGATACGGCACTGATGCGGCCTATCTGCTGCGGCCCGATGGCTATATCGCCGCGCGCTTCCGTCATCCGACGCCCGAGGCCATCGCCGCAGCTCATGCGCGCGCGAGTGGACGAGCGTGACCATGGCGCTGGCCACGCAATCCAATTTCGCCAATCCCGACGCCGCCTATCGCCGTATCGTCGAGGCGCATCGCGGTCTCAGCGACGAGCAAAGCGCCACGCTCGATGCGGCGCTGGTGCTGATCCTTGCCAATCATATCGGCGACATCGGTGTGCTCGATGATGCGATCGCCTTCGCAAAACGCCGATTGCCCGATGATTCGCAGTCCGGCGTCACGACCTGATCTCTACAAGCCACAAGGATATCGACGATGGCAAAAGGTTTCGCATCCACCACGGATATGGCCGAGAAGAAAATCACCTTCTCGGAAATCGGCCCGGATCTCTACGCCTTCACCGCCGAGGGGGATCCGAACTCCGCCGTCATCGTCGGCGACGACGGCTGCATCGTATTCGATGCGCAGGCGACGCCGACACTTGCGAACAAGGTAATCGAACGCGTCCGCACGGTGACCGACAAGCCGATTAAGTATGTGGTGTTGTCGCATTACCATGCGGTGCGCGTGCTCGGCGCCTCTGCCTTCCAGGCACAGGGCGTCGTGGCCTCGCAGGAGACCTATCGGTTGGTCGAAGAGCGCGGGCAGCAGGACTGGGATTCCGAGTTTGGCCGTTTCCCGCGTCTCTTCCAGGGCTCAGAGAGCATTCCCGGTCTGACCTGGCCGACGCTCACTTTCGAAGGCGAGATGTCGATCTATCTCGGCAAGCGCGAAGTGCGGCTGATGCAACTGGGGGCCGGGCATACGTCAGGCGATATCGTCGCCTGGGTGCCCGATGCCGAAGTGATGTTCTCGGGTGATCTCATTGAATATCACTCGGCCTGTTACTGCGGCGATGCATGGCTGCGCGAATGGCCGGGCACGCTGGACGAAATCCGCAGCTTCAATCCGAAAGCCATTGCGCCGGGCCGAGGTGATGCGCTGAATGACCTCGATACCACCCGCGAAGCCATCGCCATGACGCGCGATTTCGTCACCTCGCTCTATGGCGCAGCCGAACTATCCGTCGCCAAAGGGCGTAGCCTGAAGGAGAGTATGGCGGCGACCCGCGATGTGATGGACAAGAAGTTTGGAAGCTTCGCCATCTACGAACATTGCCTGCCCTTCAATGTATCGCGCGCCTATGATGAAGCATCCGGCATCGACGATCCCGTGATCTGGACCGACAAGCGCGACCGCGAGATGTGGGCCGCTTTGCAGGGAGATTGAGCCATGAATGTCAACACCGCGCCTGAGAACCTGACGCGTGCCACCGGACAGGTGACACCGGGCTATATGTCCGGCTTCGGCAATTCCTTCGAGACCGAAGCGCTGCCCGGCGCGCTGCCGATCGGGCGCAACTCGCCACAACGCTGTGCATACGGCCTCTACGCGGAGCAACTTTCTGGCTCACCGTTCACAGCGCCGCGCGGCACCAACGAACGTTCCTGGCTCTATCGCATCCGCCCGTCGGTAAAACATTCGGGCCGCTTCACCAAAGTCGATCGCCAACATTGGCGCACCGCACCGTGCCATGAGAACGATCTTCCTATCGCTCAATTGCGCTGGGATCCGCTGCCCATGCCGGGCGAGAAGCGCACTTTCGTGGATGGCATCCATACGATGACCACCGCGGGCGATGCCGGCGCCCAGGCCGGCATGGCCGCGCATGTCTATCTGATCACCGCATCCATGGTGGACCAGAATTTCTACAACGCCGATGGCGAGCTGATGTTCGTGCTGCAGCAAGGTCACTTGCTGCTGGTCACCGAATTCGGCCGCATTCACGCCGAGCCTGGCGAGATCGTGGTAATTCCGCGCGGCGTCAAGTTCCGCGTCGAGCTGCCGGATGGGCCGGCACGCGGCTATCTCTGCGAGAATTATGGCGGCGCCTTCACGCTGCCGGAGCGTGGCCCGATCGGGGCGAATTGCCTTGCCAATGCGCGTGATTTTCTCACCCCCGTGGCATCCTATGAAGACAAGGACACGCCGACCGAGCTTTATGTCAAATGGGGCGGCGAGCTCTATATGACAAAGCTTGGTCACTCACCCATCGATGTCGTGGCTTGGCACGGCAATTACGCGCCGTACAAATACGATCTGCGCAGCTTCTCGCCGATCGGCGCCATCGGCTTCGATCATCCCGATCCGTCGATCTTCACCGTGCTCACATCTCCGTCGGAAACGGCTGGCACGGCGAATATCGACTTCGTCATCTTCCCTGAGCGTTGGATGGTGGGCGAAAACACCTTCCGTCCACCGTGGTATCACATGAATATCATGTCGGAGTTCATGGGGCTCATCTACGGCGTCTATGATGCGAAGCCGCAGGGCTTCGTGCCCGGTGGCATCAGCCTGCATAATATGATGTTGCCGCATGGCCCGGATCGCGAGGCCTTCGATCACGCCAGCAATGGCGAACTGAAGCCGGTGAAGCTCACGGGCACCATGGCCTTCATGTTCGAGACGCGCTTTCCGCAGCGGGTCACCGAATATGCGGCGACGACCCCGGCGCTGCAGAGCGACTATGCGGATTGCTGGAACGGTTTGGAAAAGCGTTTCGATCCGAGCAAGCCGTAGATCTGCTATCGCAACGCCTTCAGTGGCAGTTTGCTCGTCTCCTTCAATCGATCCAGCACGATCGACGAGCGCACATGCGCGACGCTCTGATGCGGCATCAGGACGTCGTTGACGAGATCGGACAGTCCCTTGAGATCGCGCAGGATGGCCTTGAGCACATAGTCGGCATCACCGGTGAGCGAATAGGCCTCCTGGATCTCGTCCACGCGCTGCACCAACATGCGAAACTTCTTCGCATTGTCGGGAGAATGCGTGGCGAGCGTCACCTGGATGAAAGCGATGACGCCGAAGCCGAGGGCTTCCGGCGTGAGATCAGCATGATAGCCGGATATCACTTTCTCATCCTCAAGCCGCATGCGCCGCCGCGAGCATTGCGAGGCTGACAGACCAACAGCGTCGGCCAGCTGCTGATTGGTGAGCCGGCCATCGCTTTGCAGCGCAGCGAGCATCTTCAGATCGAACGAATCCACTTCGATCATGCGCGAAATGCTCCCATCATGCACGGATCGTGCATGATCATGACATTTCGCAACCCAGATTGCACGCACCTTGCGTGCGCCACACCCCACACTGCCATCAAGCGACATGTGTCCGCAGCATAGCAGGGAGAACACGATGGGTCCGTTTCCGCACGACGCGCCGGCCGCCAGAATTTCGGCCGATAACCCGATGGGGACCGACGGCTTCGAATTCGTCGAATATGCGCATCCGAATCCTGAAGAGCTGCATGCGCTGTTCAAACTGATGGGCTACGCGCCGGTCGCTAAGCACAAGACCAAGAAGATCACAGTCTATCGCCAGGGCGATATCAACTATCTCGTTAACGAAGAGCCCGGTACCCATGGCTTCAAATTTGTTGCAGCCCACGGCCCCTGTGCGCCGTCTATGGCCTTTCGGGTCGTGGATGCGCAGCAGGCCTATGATCGCGCCATTGCGCTCGGTGCCGAAGCTGCCGATGTGAGCGCGACGGAGAAGACGCTCAACGTGCCTGCCATCAAGGGCATCGGCGGCAGTCTGCTCTATTTCGTCGATCGCTACGGCGCCAAGGGTTCGGCCTATGACAGTGAATTCGACTGGCTCGGCGAGAAGAACCCGCGCCCTGTCGGCGCCGGCCTGTTTTATCTCGATCACCTCACCCACAACGTTCATCGCGGCCGAATGGATGTCTGGACCGGCTTCTATGAGAAGCTGTTCAATTTCCGCCAGATCCGCTTCTTCGACATCGAAGGCCGCGCCTCCGGCCTGTTCTCGCGAGCGCTGACCAGCCCCGACGGCAAGATCCGCATTCCTATCAATGAAGACGCCGGCGATAGCGGGCAGATCGAGGAATATCTCAACACCTATCGCGGTGAAGGCATTCAGCATATCGCCTGCGGTGTGAAGGATATCTACACGACCATCGAAAGCCTGCGTGCCGATGGCCTGCCTTTCATGCCGTCGCCGCCCCAGACCTATTTCGAGAAGATCGATACACGTCTTCCGAAGCATGGCGAGGACGTGCCGCGCCTGCAGCATAACGGCATCCTTATCGACGGCGAAGGCGTGGTCGAGGGGGGCGAGACGAAGGTGCTGCTGCAGATCTTCTCGGCGAATGCCATCGGCCCGATCTTCTTCGAGTTCATCCAGCGCAAGGGTGACGATGGTTTCGGCGAAGGCAATTTCAAGGCGCTGTTTGAATCGATCGAGGAAGATCAGATCCGCCGCGGCGTGCTGCAGGTGGCCGACAAGAGCGCGGCGTAACGTTACGCTGCTTTCCTCGCATCCAGGCCCGCATAGACGGCGCGCTCGAAGTCCGAAAACACCTCAAGGCAGGTGCGGTCCGCAAAGGGCAGCACCTGCATCAGGATCACGCCGGTGACGTCGCGTACCGGGTCGATCCAGTAATAGGTGTTGGCGAGTCCGGCCCAGGCCAGGCTACCGGCGCTGCGGCCTTCGGGTGTGGCAGCCATGTTGATCACAAAGCTCAGGCCGTGCTTCTTATCGATGCCGGGGCAGAGCTCTGCATCGTTGGTGACGGCCGGCAGCGCCGACAGCATCGGCGTGACATGGAGGTCGCCAATGTGGTTCTCGCTCATCAGCGCCACGGTCTCGGGCTGCAGCAGGCGGTGGCCGTTGCCTGTGCCCTTGTTCAGCATCATCCGCGTGAATTTGATATAGTCGGGCGCGGTACCATACAGCCCGCCGCCGCCGGCGAAGAATTCCGGGTCTTGCCTGATTTCGAAATCCATTGGCGCAAGCGCGCCATCAGCGCTCCGCCGATGGACTTTCACCAATCGCTGGCGTTGCGCATCGCCGATCTTGAAGGCCGTGTCGGACATCCCGAGCGGACCGAGGATGTGCTCGCGAAAATACACATCGAGCGGCTGCCCGCTCGCCGCTTCCACGGCCTTGCCGACGAAGTCGATATTGGTGCCATATTCCCACCGGGTGCCGGGATCTGTCATGATCGGCACCCGCATCGCGGCATTAAGGCCGGTGCGGAAGACGGGCGTTCCGGTCTTTTCCAGCCACCGTCCCATATCGGCATTCATCATGTCGTAGCAGAAGCCGGCGGTGTGGGTCAGGAGCTGCCGGAGCGTGATCGGGCGCCGTGCCGGGCGCAGCAGTGGCTCGCCGTCGGCGTCAAAGCCTTCCAGCACCTGGATGGCCGAGAGGTCAGGCAGCACCTCGCCGATCGGCGCATCCAGCGACAGTTGGCCGCGCTCGACCAGCTGCATCGCAGCCGTGCCGGTGATCGCCTTGGTCATGGAGGCAATCCAGAACACGCTGTCGGTCGTCATCGCGGCATCCTTGCTGATGTCGCGTCTGCCAAAGGCGCCCTGATAGATGACCTCATCGCCCGTCGCCGTCATCACAACCGCGCCGGGTATGGCGCCGCTGTCGCAGGCCTGCTGCATGATCCGGTCGATGTCGATGCTGGATGGCATGGAGATCCTCCCCAAGAGGCGTTCAAGTTTTGATTTTGATCATGCTACCGGCTTTCGGACGCCATGCGAAAGCTTGAGATCTCTTTGAAGTGATTAAAATGCGCTGGTTTCGGCGCCTGAGCGCACCCATCTGATTTGAAGAGGCGATCACGCGATCCCCGCCGGAACAAAACCAGCGCAGCTATGTTCAAAATCGAGCTGAACGTGCAAGCGCCTTTCGACACTAACGAGTATGGCAGATGCAGCGCAGGGGCTGCGGAGTACGACCAATGATTGCGAACTGGACCGAATGGAAGCGCTATCCCCGCGCATCGCGTGGCGAAATCATCGAGGCGCCAATCGGGGCCGGGCTGTTCGAAATCCGGGTTGCCCAGACGGGCGCATTGTTTGCGTTCGAGGCGACTGACAATCTGGCGCAGGCGCTGGCGAAAATTTCGGCACCTCCGAAATCCTTCATTTCGTGGTTCGGGCGCCGGGATGCGGCGATGCTGCCAGAGCTCGAATATCGGACTTTCCCGACTTCCAGCCGCGCTACCGCAAAGATTGCCTTTGAGCGGATGATCGACCGACGAGAGACCTATATGCGCGGTGCTGCCTGATTGCAGGCGATTTGCCGCCCCGATAGCTGCCATTCCCGGCGCGGGGGCAATCGGGCCTGTACTCCTGCCTTGTTCCGCGGCTATACGTCCGCGACATTTTCTGCAGGAGAATAGCCCATGTCATCGACCTCGTCCTCGCTTGCCGCCCGCCTGAAAGACCCCTCGCTGCTGCGCGACAAGTGCTACATCGACGGCGCCTGGGTCGGCACGGGCGAGACCGTGGTCACCAACCCGGTTAACCTTGTCGAGATCGCCAGGGTGCCGAATTTCGGCGCCAAGGAAACGACGCAGGCCGTCGAAGCGGCCGAGAAGGCTTTCCCCGCCTGGGCCAAGTTCACTGCCAAGCAGCGCTCCAACATCCTGCGCAAGTGGTTTGAACTGATCATCGCCAATCGCGAAGACCTCGCGCTGATCCTGACCACAGAGCAGGGCAAGCCGCTGGCCGAAGCTCTGGGCGAGGTGGATATCGGCGCCGCCTATATCGAGTTCTTCGCCGAGGAAGCACGCCGCGTTTACGGCGAGACCATCCCGACCCAGCGCGCCGATGCCCGCCTGCTCGCCATCAAGCAGCCGATCGGCGTCTGCGGCGCCATCACGCCGTGGAATTTCCCGAATTCGATGATCACCCGCAAGGTGGCGCCGGCATTGGCCGCAGGCTGCACCGTGGTGCTCAAGCCCGCCAATGAAACGCCGCTGTCCGCGCTGGTGCTTGCCGAACTTGCCGAGCGCGCCGGCGTGCCGAAGGGCGTGCTCAACATTCTCACCGGCGATGCGTCGTCGATCGGTCTGGTGCTCTGCGAGCATCCCGCCGTGCGGTTCGTCGGCTTCACCGGCTCCACCAATGTCGGCAAGATCCTCTACAAGCAGGCCTCGGTCGGCGTGAAGAAGCTCGGCCTCGAACTCGGCGGCAATGCGCCATTCGTGGTGTTCGACGATGCCGATATCGATGCGGCCGTGGAGGGCGCGATCGTCTCGAAGTATCGCAACATGGGCCAGACCTGCGTTTGCGCCAACCGCCTTTACGCGCAGGACGGCATCTACGACCAGTTCGTTGAGAAACTGTCCAAGAAGGTCGCAGCGATGAAGGTCGGCGACGGCACCGAACAGGGCGTCACCCAGGGGCCGCTGATCAATGAGAAGGCGATCGAAAAGGTCGAACGCCACATCGCGGATGCTGTGAAGGGCGGCGCCAAGGTCGTCACCGGCGGCAAGCGTCATGCGCTGGGCGGCACCTTCTTCGAGCCGACTGTGCTCGCCAATGTAAAGCCGGATGCGCTGGTGTCGCAGGAAGAGACCTTTGGCCCGCTGGCGCCGGTGTTCCGCTTCAAGGATGAAGCCGACGTGATCGCCATGTGCAACGCCTCACCGTTCGGTCTGGCGTCGTATTTCTACTCACGCGATCTCGGTCGCGTCTGGCGCGTCGCTGAAGCGCTGGAGTCCGGCATGGTCGGCGTCAATACGGGCCTGATCACCACGGAAGTCGCGCCGTTCGGCGGCGTGAAGGAATCCGGCCTTGGTCGTGAAGGCTCGCATCACGGCATGGAAGAGTATGTCGAGATCAAATACATCATGATGTCGGGCATCTAAGGCGACGTCGCCTTCAATCGAACCTGTCATTCCTGGTGCCCGGCCTTGTGCCGGGCATTCGTGTTTCTGGTGTGATTTCCGTATTGGCATCGTCTCATCTCGGGCCATGAAAAATCGAGAGGCCGGTGCCGTTTCGTGGCATAGCGGTCGCGATCAAGACGGCGCATTTCCTGCATCAGCAACACCTCTGGTAGATACGCATGCCACATAGGCAAGCGAGCAAGGAGCGAGTGATGAGCATGCCAACGGCGAACAGCGATCGGCTTTGGTCGACCCTGATGGAGATGGGCGCGATCGGTGGCACGGCCGGTGGCGGTTGCCGACGGCTGGCTCTGTCGGAGGAAGAAGGTCGCGCCCGCATCTTGTTCAAACACTGGGCCGAAGAGGCGGGCTGCGTCGTGACGGTGGATCGCATCGGCAACATCTTCGCCCGCAGGGGGGGGACGGATCGTGATGCGGCGCCGGTGGCGATCGGCAGCCATCTCGACACGGTGCCGACCGGCGGTAAGTTCGACGGCGCCTATGGCGTGCTCGCAGGTCTCGAAGTGATGCGTCGCCTGCAGGATCTTGGCGTCACCACGCAGCGGCCCATCGAACTGATCGCCTGGACCAATGAGGAAGGCGCTCGTTTCTCGCCGATGACGATGGGATCATCGGTTTTCACGGGTGATATCGCGCTCGACTTCGCGCTCTCGCGTCAGGACCCATCAGGAGTTAGCGTCGGCGAGGCGCTGCAGGCGATCGGGGCCGCCGGCGATGTGCCGGTCGGCGGTCGACGTTTCAGCGCCTATCTGGAAACCCATATCGAGCAGGGTCCATTGCTGAAAGAGGGCGGCGAACAGATCGGGGTGGTGACCGGCTCGTTCAAGGCACGTTACTTTGTGGCCACCATCAAAGGGCAGGCCGCGCATGTCGGACCGACACTGATGGAGCAGCGCCACGACGCCATGGTGGGAGCCGCTGCGCTGATCCTCGAGATCAACCGTATCGGCCGCTCACGCGGACGCGATGGCCGTTCTAATGCGCCCTATATCGAGGTCGAGCCCAATGTGCGCGGTGTCATTCCGCAGGAAGTTCGATTGAGTTGCGACGTTCGCCATCCCGATGCGGACGAAGCTCTGGCGATGGAAGCCGAGTTGCGCGATGCCTGCGCCAAGGTTGCGACGGACTATGGTTTGTCGGTCGCTTTGGATCAGTATTTCGAGTTCGGTCCGATCAATTGTCACGATGACATGTGCGCGCTGATCCGCGAGACAACGACCTCGCTTGGCTTCACGCAGCGCGACATACTGACCGTCGCGAGCCATGACGCTGTACCGATGATGGATTTTTGCCCGACAGGCCTTTTCTTCATCCCCAGCGAAACCGGTATCAGCCATAGCGAGACGGAATATAGTACGCCTGCCCAGTGCAGCGATGGCGCCAGCGTTTTGCTCAATGCCGTGATCAAGCTGGCTGGTTGAACAATTGGCGTCCAAATATGTTGCACTGCAGATATTGAGCCGGCCAAGAAGCAACGCTTGGCCATGCCTGGGGATTCATATAAGCTCGTAAGCTCGCACAAGGTGCTGGTATTTCGGTGATGGGAGCATGATTTGCAGAATCCCGGAGATCGCAGTCCGCGAGAAGATGTAAAGACCGGTGCGCCGATGCGCGCAAGCACACGGGCCGGTGTAGAATTGACCGACATTGGTCGGCATCTGCTCCACAAGGCGCGTCAGCTTCTGGCCGAGAAAGACGCGCGCCGGAGATCCTCGGACACAACTGGCCATGGCGGTGATGTCAGGATCGGTATCAGCAGCATGCTGCTGAATTTCCTCGTCGATCGTCCGGCCAATGCGGTGCTGGAAAACGCATCGGTCACGTCTGATATTTGCTCAAAGATCGTCAAGTCATTCGATGACGACGAAGTCGATGTCGCCATGGTGATGGATGTGAAAGATCATCGATCGATCCTGGGTGACGATCTTGTCGCAGAATTCGACATTGAATTCGCATGGGTCAAGGCGCAGACGTTTGTGTTCGACGCAGACGCGCCGCTTCCGCTCGCTACCTGGCCGCCGGATCAACACATCATCCTGAAGGCGCTGTCGGATGGCGGGCGTGACTATCGCGTGATGTTCACGGGGCCGGACTATGCTTCAAAGCTGACGGCTGTCCGCTGCGGGAAGTGTCTGGCGGTGGCTCCGCGACATGGCATCACCTTGCCGCTGGTGGAGGCAAAGGACGATCGCCTGCCTGCGATCGCCCGTAAAAAGATTCTGCTCGCCGTTCGCGGTGATCCGGATTCGACACGATTCAATCTCGTGGTGTCGTTGATGTCGTCGTTCCAGCTAGCGGGTGGCGGTCACGGACACCAACATTAAGCGGTTTCGCCGGGTCTAGCGCCGCAGTACCGCAATCATCCGGCTTGCAAAAGCCAGCCGCTCGGCCATCACCGATACGAAATAGGTCAGCAGCTTCTGGCTCAGGGCCGGGTGGTTCTGCTTGATGTCCTCGAAGGCGTCGGCACGGAGCACATACAGAATACTCGCCACCTCTGCCTGAATGGTCGCACTGCGCGGCGCATAGGCGACGAGCCCCATCTCGCCGACCGTCGTATAGCGGCCAAGGCTGCGGACCCGGGTGAGATGACCGTCGCCATTCGGGACCATGATGCCGAGGCGACCATCAAGAATGAAGTGCATGGAGTCAGCGGTATCGCCGGCCTGCACCACGGTGCCGCCGGCAGCAACCTCGACACGCTGACAGCGCCGCATCAACTCCTCCGCATCCTCCGGTGTCCGCAGAATGCGGGTGAACCAGTCGCGCAGATTGGCCTCTTCCTCGGCGAGGCCGCGATGCTGCGTGATCACCTCGTTCTCGCACCATTCCAGCGCGCGATCGAGGTCAGCGGCGATCTGCACTTCGTTGTCGATGAACAGGCTGGCGCGCAGATTTCGGTTGGCGGCCGGATGCAGATTGGCCAGCACCAGCGTGGTGCCGTGTTCGCGTGCGACACGCTTGATCTGGGCAAAGGAATGCGCAGCCGATGAATCGATACCGGTGACGAGCTTGAAGTCGAATACCAGATAACGACATTCCGGATGCCGGCGCAGCAACGCCTTCACATGCAGATAGAGCCGGTTGGCCGATCCGAAGAACAGATAGCTCTGCAGATTGAGGCCCTGGATCTCCTTGCCATGGGCAATCAGCGTGCGTTGATCTTCCAGAGAACGGTCGAGGGACGAGCGGTATTCCGAGCCGTCAAATCCGTATTTGATCGATGAAACGCGAGAGACACTGAGTGCAAAGGTGGCGCAGCCGATCACGATGCCGATCAGCACGCCGGCAACAAATCCCCATTTGATAATGATGAGGATGATGGCCAGCAGCGACAGGTAGTCGAGCAGCGACAGCCGCTTGCGGCTATCGACGATCCAGCGATGCAGCTGCTCCATGCCGAGATAGAGCAACAACCCGCCGAGCACGAAGCGCGGCATGTAAGCCAGCAGCGCGGAATCGACCACCAACATGGATGCGGCAATGACGGCCACGGTCATGCCGGACAGGCGGCTGGTGGCGCCACTGTTGAGGTTGAGCACGGAGCGGCTGATGGAAATGCAACTTGCATAGCCCCCAAGCAATCCCGTCAGGATATTGGCCGCGCCGGTGACATTCAGCTCGCGCTCGATATCGGCTTCGCGGTGGGCCGCGACCTCGATCCCGGTGGTGTTGAACAGCGTACTCACAGCAGTGACGAAGATCACGGCGATAAAATTGCCGATCAGGCCGGGCAGGGCGTCCCACGGATAAGGTTCGGCAAGAAAGGTCCAGGGCAGAGTCAGGCTGGCCTTGGGTGGTGACGCGAAGGTCCAGCCCATGGCCTGCGCCTGCAGGATCGAGGTCCCGGACAGCCAGAACACCAGATGCGCGATGGCGATAGCGGCAAGCAGGATGGCCGGCAGTGCCATCGGCTTTCGCGATTTGTGCCAGATCGCATAGATCGTCAGCGCCACCGCGCCAGCGGCGCAGAGTTCATAGAGCGCGACCGGAGTGGCCAGCCTGCCGAGATTGGCGAATTGCAGCTTCACCCCAGTGCTGACCTGGACGCCGCCGGAGACGATCAGGCAGGCGGTCGCACCGAGAAAGCCGCCGATGACCGGATAGGGAACGTAACGGATCGCACGGCCCATATGGGTGATGCCAAGGCCGCACAACACCAGGCCGGTCAGGATCGTGGCGGCGGACAATGTGATCAGAACCGGCCCGAGGATTGCCGTCGGTTCGGATTGCGCGACAATGTACTCAACGAGGGTCGCCGACAGGATCGCTGTCACAGCCGCGGTGGAGCTTTCGGGGCCACCGATGGCGAATGGAAACGAGCTGCCGAGGGCGATCACGGCTGCCGCGACACTGGCCGCAATGAAGGTCGCGGCGATGCCATAAGGCAGGAAGGAGGCCAGCGGGCCGGAGAAGATCAGCACCGAATAGGACAGGCCGAAGCTGATGGTGAGAACGCTGGCAATAGCGCCGCTGAAAAGGTCATTGCGCCAGCCGCGGACAGCGGGGGTAAGTGCGATGCTGCTCACGCGCAGTCTCTCCCGCAGAGGGAGAGCTGCACCCCAATTGTGTGATTGCCCACGTGCCGACCTTCCAGGGCGCACGCGACCGCGCATGCGCTACCATCTCTGGTAGACGAGCGCGCGGTTTCCTAACACTGAAATTTTACTGAAAGCGCTCAGAAAACTGCGCGTTATTTAACCTTGAACTCGGTGCCGGTCAGGCGGCGATAGGCATCGAGATAGCGTTGGCTGGTGGCGTCGATCACCGCCTGCGGCAGTGTCGGAGGCGGGGCCTCGCCATTCCAGCGGCCGGCCTTGCGCTCGATATCGAGCCAGTCGCGCAGCGGCTGCTTGTCGAAGCTCGGCTGCGCCTGGCCGGGCTTGTAGACATCAGCCGCCCAGAAGCGCGAACTGTCAGGGGTCATCACCTCGTCGATCAGGATAATGCGGCCATCCTGGTCGCGCCCGAATTCGAACTTGGTGTCACAAATGATGATGCCGGCTTCGCGGGCGATCTGCTCGCCCTGGGTATAGACGGCGCGGGTCATGCTTTCGAGCGTGTAGGCATCCTCCTCGCCGACGATCTCGCGCATGCGCGACACCGGGATGTTCTCGTCATGGCCAGTTTCGGCCTTGGTAGCCGGGCTGAACACAGGCTCCGGGAATTTCTGGCTCTCGAGCAAGCCGGCTTCCAGCTTTTCGCCGGCCAGCGTGCCTGATGCCGCATATTCCTTCCAGGCCGAGCCGGAAATGTAACCACGGATGACACATTCGATCGGGAAGACAGTCGTGCGCTTGCAGAGCATGGCGCGGCCGGCCAGCGCCGCGTGGTGGCCTTCGAGAGCGGGGACTTCCTTGATGATCTCGTCGGCATCGGCGGAGATCATGTGATGCGGCACCACGCCGCCGAGCTGGTTGAACCACCAGGCGCTGATCTGGGTCAGCACCGCGCCCTTCATCGGGATGGTCTCGTTCATGACGACATCGAATGCGCTGATGCGGTCGGTCGTCAGCAGCAGCACGCGGTCCTCGCCGACCGCGTAAATGTCACGCACCTTGCCGCGCCCGATCTTGGGGAGGGGCAGGTCGCTCGAGGCCATGGTGGTCATGTCAGTGTCTTTCCGAGAAGGCATTTGCGTCCCCTGTTATTGCGGGGACGTCGCGACGAAGCAATCCGGTTATTGGCTTTTTGGATGGCTTCGCAGCGCTCGGATGACGGCGTTCTACTCTGGCAGCGGGATAAATTCGTGTTCATCGGGCACATGGGCGAAGCGACCGGTCTTCCAGTCCTCTTTCGCCTGCTCGATGCGCTCCTTGCTGGAAGACACGAAGTTCCACCACAGATGCCGTGGCCCCTCCAGGGCGTCGCCGCCGAGGAACATCATCCGGGTGTCGCGCTGGACCCGGATGGTGATTTCGTCGCCGGGGCGGAAGATCAGCAGCTTGGGACCCTCGTGGCGGTCGCCGGCGATCTCGATTTCGCCATCCGCCACATAAATTGCCCGCTCCTCGTGATCGGGATCGAGCGGGACTGTGGTGCCTGCGGTGGCGGTCACCTCGACATAGAACCAGGGTGACACCATCGAGACCGGTGAAGCCTTGCCGAACGCCTTGCCCGCAATCACGCGGGCCGAGAAGCCGGTGTCCCGAATGGTCGGCAGGCTGTCGGCACCATAATGCTGGAACGAGGGATCGATCTCTTCGGATCCCTTTGGCAGCGCGATCCAGCTTTGCAGGCCCAGCATCTTTTGGCCGTTGGCGCGCTCGACATCCGGGGTGCGTTCAGAATGGGCGATCCCGCGGCCGGCGGTCATCAGGTTCATGGCGCCAGGCTGGATCTCGCGCACATTGCCCTCGCTGTCGCGATGCATGATGGCGCCGTCGAACAGATAGGTGACGGTGGACAGGCCGATATGCGGATGCGGCCGCACATCCATCCCCTTACCGGCGATGAATTGCATCGGGCCGAAATGATCGAAGAAGATAAAGGGCCCGACCATCTGCCGCTTGCCATGAGGCAGCGCGCGGCGCACGGCAAAGCCGTCGCCGAGATCGCGCGTGCGTGGAATGATCGCAAGCTCCAGCGCGTCGCAGGTGTGGGGATCGCCGAGGATGGGGTCGTTGGAAGGGTGCCAGCTCATGGCTGGCACCATAGCAGAAAATGGCGGGACGGGAGTAGTCGCCGATTTTGCGACGCTGTGTCCGGCTATACAGCCACCCACTCAGCCGTCATCCTGAGGTGCCGTCGCAATCGCAACCGCCTCGCAGGATGGTCACAGGGACCGGTGCCCAGCTCCGCATCCTTCGAGGCCCGCCAAGCGGCGGGCACCTCAGGAGGAGGGCGGAGTGAGGGGGCTCGGAAGCGCAAGTGGACCGGGAGCTACAGCTCCTTGATCTGCACCTTGCGGAATTTCACCACGCCGGAGCCGTATTGCAGGGCGATCGGGCCAGTGGCGTGCTTGGTGTCCTCGACATCGACGGTCTTCTGGCCGTTCAGGATCACGGTCAGCTTCGGTCCCTTGGCGGTGATCTCGTAGGTATTCCACTTATCGGCCGCCTTCGGCATCGGATCGACCTTGGCGACGTCCACGATGGCGCCGGTGCCGTAGGACGGGTCAGGCCGCTTGTCGAAGATGTTGACCTCGTAGCAGGTCTTGCCGTCGATCATTTTCGGATTGTCGCAGCGGATGAAGATGCCGCTATTGGCTTCTGCGTCGGTCCAGAATTCCGCCTTGATCTGGAAATCCTTATACGGCTTCTTGCTGACGAGATAAGCGAGGTCCTTGCCGGACAACAGCTTGTCGGCAGCGAGCGCGCCGTCCTTCATCTCCCAATTGGCGTCGCCGACCTTGTCCCAGTCGCCCATCTTGGTGCTGTCGACCAGCGTCACCCATCCGCCATCGGATTGGCTGGACGCCGGTTGAATGACGGAAAGTGCGATAGAGCCGAGCGTGATAGCGGTCGCGATCGCTGTGATGCGCTTCATTGAGGTCTCCTCCCATTGCTTCTTATTGTCGCAACGATAGCAATGGGAGTGAGAGGGTGTAAACGGCCGGACTGCGTTATTCGTGGTTGCAGTGCGGTGTGGCCGCTTCGGCTATTAGCGACCGAGCGCCGTTGCAGTCGCCACGCGATCGAAACGCTCCAGCGTCAGGATGGCGTCGGCGAATTTCTCGGCGCGCTTGTCGAGCACTGGCCGGGCGAGCAGCAAGAATTTCTGCTGCATGGCCGATGCATCCGGGAAGGAGTCCGGCTCGCCTGACGGATCCGGCGCGATCCGCTCATGCACACCGTCCTCGGTGTGGATGCTCACGCGCGCACCAAAGGGATGGCGCTTGCCTTCGAGGCGTTCGTCCTGAACCACGTCGAAACGATCGGCCAGCGTGTCGATGGCCGCATCGCCGAGACGCTTATAATCGTCCCAGCCGAACGAGCCCTGATCCAGCGCCAGCGCACCGGTGAAGAACATCGAGAACTGGCCGCCGACGATGGAGGTCGGATGGCGCTTGGTGGCGGCATCGCCGGTCAGCGTGATGCCATTGCGATGCAGGCCGATCTCAACGCGCTTGACCTGCTCCGGCGTCAGGTTGTGCTCGCGGCGCATCGCGATCAGCGTGTCGATGGCGGCATGCGTATAGCGGCAGCTCGGATAAGGCTTCACACCGATCTTCATGGTTTCATAGACCGAGCCCAGGTCAGCCGTGGCCTTCTCGGGATGCGCGTCGTCACTATAGCCGACGAGCAGGCCATGCTTGCCTTCCACCGACTCGGTGGCACCGACGAATTCATTGCGCGCCAGCGTGGCGGCGATCACGCCATTCATGGCGGCGGCGCCGACCTGATAGCGCTTGTTCCAGGCGCCATTGACAAGGAATTGCAGCGAGCCCGCCGCCTGGCTGCCGGAGACGCCGAAAGCCGAGATGAGCTGTTCTTGGCTGAGGCCGAAAAGCTTGCCGGCCGCTGCGGCAGCACCATAGGTGCCGGCAGTGGCGGTGGGGTGAAACCCCTTGGCATAATGCGAGGTGGGGTCGAGCGCATTGCCAAGCCGGCAGCACACTTCATAGCCGGCAACGATGGCCGTCAGTACGTCCTTGCCCGACGCGCCGACCATCTCGCCGACCGCGAAGGCGGCCGGGACCACCGGCGCGCTGGGATGCAGCGAGGAGTCGGCATGGGTGTCGTCGAAATCAAGCGAATGGCCGAGCGCGCCATTGAGCAGCGCCGCCACGGCCGGGGTCCAGGTCTTGCTGTCGCCGAACACGGTGGCATCGCCCTTGCCGTCCAGCGCCAGGGTCTCCAGCATTTTCAGCAGCGAGGGGGTCGATTCCGCCTCGCTGCGGGCGCGAATGGTGCTGCCGAGATAGTCGAGGGTGAGGCACTTGGCGCGTTCCAGCACCTCCTGCGGAATGTCGTCGAATTTCAGATTGGCGACATAGGCGGCAAGCGTTGCGGTCTCATTGGCCATTGTGTTTCCTCACTCTTATCGAATTAGCTCTATGCGGGCTGTTTCGGCGTTTCAAGCCGGCATGGCGGCGCGGGGATCAGCCATGCGGGCCGGCCGTGATGTCTGTTTCGGGGATCGATCGTTACATGTCCGTATTTCGGAAAATCTTTGGGGCGCTGAAGCGCGTGGTCGCCTATTTCCGCGCCCATACGATCGAGCTCGGCCTTGGCATCCGGGTCACCGCAGCGGCCCTGAGTGCGCTGGTGATCGCGCTGGCCGTTGGCCTCAAGCTGCCGCTTTGGGCGGTTCTGACCTCGATCATCGTTACCCAGATGAGTGTCGGCCGCTCGCTGAAGGCGACGCGCGATTACCTGATTGGAACGATCGGGGGCGCCGTCTATGGCGGTACGGTGGCAATCCTCATCCCGCATGCCAATGAGGGCATGCTGCTGCTCGTTCTGGTGCTGGCGGTGTTGCCGCTGGCCTTTGTCGCAGCGATCAATCCGAGCCTCAATGTCGCGCCTGTGACGGCGATCATCGTGCTGTTATTGCCATTGATGAACCATAACACGCCGCTGGAATCAGCCATCGATCGTGTGCTCGAAGTGAGTGTCGGCGCCATCACTGGCCTGCTGGTGTCTTTCCTCGTGCTGCCGTCACGGGCGCATAGTCAGGTTCGGGCCAATGCCGCGCATGCGCTAGATCTGATCGCAACCGCGCTGACCGAGCTTCTCGCCGCGCTGACCCGTGGCCGCGACAACGAAACATTGCATCGGCTGCAGGATGGCATCGGCCATGCGATTACCAGCTTGCAGACAATCGGCGCCGAAGCGGAGCGCGAACGCGCGGCGCATCTCTCAAGGGGCCCCGATACCGGGCCATTGCTGCGCACCACGCTGCGGTTGCGCCACGATCTGGTGATGATCGGACGGTCCACGGTGGTGCCGCTGCCGTCTTCCTTGCAGATCAGATTGGTCGGTCCGCTGGCGCGGGTCAGCGATACCATGGCCACTTTTCTGCATTCGACCGCTGTCGCGCTCCGCAGCGGCACCGGCGCGCCGGCCATTTATCCGGTGCAGACGGCCTTGAAACTTTATGGTGAAGAAGTCGCAAAATTGCGCCAGGAAGGGCTGACGCGCGGCCTGCCTGGCGACATGGCCGAGCGCTTCTTCGCTATCGGCTTCTCGCTCGAGCAGATGCGACAAAATTTGAGGGACCTCGAACGCTGCGTGTCGGAATGGGCCGAGGTCGATCCGCCGCTGCGTGGCAAGACAGTTATTGACGCGACATGAGCATCGCCATGGCGTGGAAATGCAGCCGCTCCGGATCGCGCTCGCCACGCGCGGCCTCATCGACGATGCTGCTGGAGAGCACCTGAACCGCGTCGGCTGGAATCGCAAGCGGCAATTCGTCGATGCAGAGATCCAGTGCCGATGACATCGCCTCGATTGCGTCATGGCCGAATTGCTGGTCGTCCGGCGCCAATCCGGGCGACGGCATCTCGCGGATGCGCTCTGACAGATACGATGCTTCTCTCAACACACGCAGGTAGGTCAGACCGGCCTCGCTGAGTTCGCCCTCGTCAGTCTGTCCCGAACGCGCCAGCGCAACGATGCGCGCTGCCAGCCGGCGGCGATTGTCGTCGGTATCAGCGTGCTCACCTTCGTGCGCAATGAAAGGCTCCCAGGCCGCGTCGAACGCGCGAGCCAAGGCGAGATGGACGGTCTCATTGCGCTGCAAATCGAATTCTGAAAAAGTCATGCAGATTAACGGCGCCACGTCCGCGCCGTTCCCGCGCCGCCTG
>NZ_JBIIOT010000147.1:0-8523 GCF_044336785.1 Tardiphaga sp.
ACCTGCTTCAGCATGGAACGTACGACCATGCGATGAAATGGCGTAATCAGCGTGAGATAGGTGCGTCCTTAGCCAGTTATGCATGCGCACAATGGTGGTTGCCGTGATGCGCTGGCCGCCGCTGGTGGTCGCGATATCCACGACTACGCGGAAATCGAGATGCTTGTCGTTGAAGCCGGCCACCAGCCGCTCCGGCGTCTCGCTCAGCACGGGAAAGAAGCCGACCTTGTCCATGTCGGCGTGGCGGGCCGAGCGCGTGGTCTTCAAGCCGAATGGCGCCACCATCATGTCGCGCAGGTTCATCAAGGCCTGCACCCATCTCGGCGAGTGGCTGAGCATGCGCTCGGCGGCCTCGCGCGCTGTCAGTGCCGTGGTATCCGCCGTAATGCTGAAAGCATCGGCGAATTGTGCACCGGCCAGGACGGGATCACGTTCGATGGTCGGGCGGACCTCGGAAACCTGCATCGACACCTCGAAACGGATGGTTTTTAGGAGTGTGCACCCGCTCGACCGTTGTGAAGCTTGGACAAATTGTCTGAGCGGTCACGCAGGAGATGCAATTCAACGGTATAGTATGCCGGTCGCAATTTCTGTGTCATAATGTGTGCGGTTTGACTCTCCATGAGGAATTGCCGTGGCCTATGATCGTTCGACCGTCGAGGCGGTGATCCAGCATTATTTCGACGGCCTCTATGAGGCTGATGCCGACAAGCTCGGCGCAATCTTTGCCGACAGCGCAGATCTGCGCTGGGTTGAGAAGGGCGAGTTGAAGGTTCTGACCGTGCCGGATTGGCTGGCTGCGGTGCGCACGCGCACCTCGGCGAAATCCGAAGGCAAGGCGCGGGACGATGTGATCGTCAGCGTCGATCGTTCCGACGACAAGACCGCCTTCATCAAGGTTCGCTGCCAGCTGCCGCCACGCTATTTCACCGATTATCTCGTGGCGATGAAGCTGACCGATGGCTGGCAGATCGTCTCGAAGTCCTATCGTTACGACCTGAAGGACTGACGTTAATCCGTTCCCCGGACCCGATGGTGTGGCGGCCCTGCTGTTCACCACACCGATCGGTTGGGCGATGTTGACTGTTTGCACCGCCGTGAGCGGCATTTTCGCCGCTTTCTGTTTTGCTATCAGTTTGTTCGCCATCCCCATGCTGCTCAATGAACGGGGCGATGCGCTCACGGTGGGCACCAGTATGGCGATGGTCTGGGCCAATCTGCCGGTGATGCTTACCTGGGCGGCCATCGCTTTGGGTTTGTTCTTGATCAATGTCATGACCGGTCTCCTCGCTATGGTCATTGTGTTTCCCGTGCTTGGTCACGGGACATGGCACGCCTATGTGGCGATGAAGCCGGGTGCTGAGGTGTCCGGCGCGGACTAGCGAGGTCTCTCATGAGTTGCTGTGACACGGGCGCAGAACTGGCGATGCTGGCGACAACGGACCCGCGTGAGATTCTGCTCGCCAGCCGTCCACTCGCCGGCAACCTTCGGCAGACCGACCTTTCCGTGCCCGATGTGCATTGCGGCGCTTGCATCCATACTGTCGAGAAGGCGCTGGGCAGGCTTACGGGTGTCAGTTCGGCGCGGGTCAATCTTTCCAGCAAGCGAGTCACCATCAAATGGCGGGCCGATCTCGACACGCCGCCGCCCTTTATCGAGACGCTGCGCAATGTCGGCTATGAGGCGCATCTGTTCGAGGTCGATGGCGATGCCGGCGATGCGACGCTGTCCGAGTTGATCCGCGCCCTTGCAGTGTCCGGCTTCGCGGCCAGCAACATCATGCTGTTCTCGGTTTCGATCTGGTCTGGCGCGGAGCCTGCGACGCGCGATCTGTTTCACGGTCTATCCGCACTGATCGCGCTGCCGACGCTGCTCTATGCCGGCCGTGTGTTCTTCCGCTCGGCCTGGCAGGCGCTGCGCCACGGCCGCACCAATATGGACGTGCCGATCTCACTCGGCGTGTCGCTGGCTTTCGGCATGAGCCTGTATGAGACCGCAATCCATGGCCCGCATGCCTATTTCGATGCGTCGGTGTCTCTGTTGTTCTTCCTGCTGATCGGCCGCACCTTGGATCACATGATGCGCGAACGCGCCCGCGTGGCTGTCAAAGGTCTGGCTCGTCTTGCAGCCCGCGGTGCGCTGGTGCAGCAGGCGGATGGTTCGCAGACCTATCTGCCCGTCGCGGAAATCAAGCCGGGCATGACGATCCTGCTTGCAGCCGGCGAGCGCGTGCCGGTGGATGCCGTCGTCACACAGGGGCTGTCCGAGCTCGATGTGTCGCTGGTGACTGGTGAAAGCGTGCCGCAACCGGCGCAGCCCGGCGCCGATTTGCGTGCCGGTACGCTCAATCTCACCGGTCCTTTGACAATCACCGCGACGGCCGCAGCGAATGATTCTTTCCTCGCTGAAATGCTGCGGATGATGGAAGCGGCAGAGCAGGGGCGTTCTGCCTATCGCCGCATCGCCGATCGTGCCTCGTCGCTCTATGCACCGGTGGTGCATCTCACGGCACTGCTCACCCTGATCGGCTGGATGCTCATTGAGGGCAACTGGCATCATGCCATCACCATTGCAGTGGCTGTGCTGATCATCACTTGCCCCTGCGCGCTCGGTCTCGCGGTGCCGATGGTGCAGGTGGTCGCGGCGCGGCGATTGTTCGAGGCCGGCATCATGATCAAGGATGGCGGCGCGCTGGAGCGTCTCGCCGAGGTCGATACGATCGTGTTCGATAAGACCGGCACCCTCACTCAGGGGAATCCTCGTCTGGTCGATGCCGACAAGCTGGATCCGGCGATGCTGACTTTGGCCGGCACCATCGCTGCCCATTCGCGGCATCCGTTCTCGCGCGCATTGGCCTCGGTGGCACCGGCTGCAACACCGCCACTCGTATTCGATTCAATTGCGGAAATACCCGGTTGCGGCATGGAAGCGTGCATGGGCGGCCGCGTGCTGCGGCTTGGCCGTCCTGAATGGGCACTGGATTGCGTGGCGGGCGCCGATATCGATACGTCGTCGGTGGTGCTTTCGCGCGACAGCAAGCGCCTTGCTGATTTCCGCTTCGAAGACAGCCTGCGCGCTGGCGCTGCCGACAGCGTGGCGGAGCTGAAGCAGGATGGTTTTGCCATCGAAGTCGTCTCCGGCGATCGTCAGGCGCCCGTGCGCGCGCTTGCGGGGGCGCTCGGTGTGTCCGCTTTTGCGGGCGTTTTGCCGGGTGGAAAAGCCGACCACGTCGCCAATCTCGCCAAGGCTGGCAAGAAAGTGCTGATGGTCGGCGATGGCCTCAACGACACGCCGGCGCTGATGGCCGCGCATGCTTCGATGGCGCCGGCCTCTGCTGCGGATGTCGGACGCAATGCGGCCGATCTTGTCTTCTTGCGTGACAATCTCGAAGCAGTGCCGCTGGCGATCGACGTGTCGCGCGAAGCGCAGAAACTGGTGCGGCAGAATCTGGCGCTTGCCGTCGGTTACAATTTTATCGCTGTGCCAATTGCCATTCTTGGTTATGTCACGCCGCTGGTTGCAGCGATTGCGATGTCCGGCTCATCGATCGTCGTTGTCGCCAATGCACTACGCCTGCGTGGACGGCGCGTATCCGATACGGCGCGCGAAACCGGAGCGAAGAATTCCATCGCCATGCGCATGGAGCCGGCCGAATGACGGACTATTTCTACCTGATCCCGATCGCCATTGGTCTCGGCTTCTGCGGCCTCGCGGCGTTCCTGTGGTCGCTGAAATCAGGCCAGTATGACGACCTGCAAGGCGCGGCCGAGCGTATCCTGCATCAGGATGACACGCCGCTGTCGCGCTGAGCGCCAGTCCGGTCGTCCCATCCCGCCATTGTGTGGCGGGCGACGGCCTCCAGCTCTTCGCGGCTCGCGCCGTCGCGCGCCATCACCGACATGCCGTTCTGCACGGCCATGGCGAAGCGCGCGAGTCCATCGATATCGGTCGCATCGCTCAGTTCGCCCTCACGCACCGCGCGTGCGAGCCGCTCCTTCAGGCGACAGAGCCCGGCGCCGCGCGCCGACTTCACGATCTCGCCGAGTTCCACATGGCCTTCGCTGCCGGCCGCGGAGAGGGTCACCATGCAGCCGAGTGGCTCGGTGCGCCCGTCCGATCCCGTCAGTGCCGCCGCCGAGTCCATCAGCAAGGCTTCCACCGCTGCGCGGGATGTCAGGGCTGCGTTGAAGCCGCTCCAGACCATGGCTTCGTGGCTCTCTCCGTAATAACGAAGCGCCTCGCAATAAAGCGCTTCCTTCGAACCGAAGGCTGCGTAGAGGCTGGGAGAGCCGATCCCCATGGCCTCCGTAAGGTCGGAGATGGACGTGGCGGCAAAGCCTTTCTGCCAGAACAGGCGGGTTGCAGCGCAAAGAGCCTTGTCCCGATCAAACGCACGGGGTCGGCCGCGAGCGGGCTTGGGGGCGACGGGAGCTTTTTCCGAATTCTGCATCGTTCGATATATAATAATCTTGACCATTCGACGCAACGCGCTTAGCTATTTCTGTATCGTTCAATACAGAAAGAAATAGTCATGACTGAACTTGCTGGAAAACGCGCTCTCGTCACCGGCGCCTCGCGCGGCATCGGGGCTGCGATCGCATGGGCGTTGGCGGAAAAAGGTGCAGATGTCGCAATCACTTACGAGAAATCAGCCGAGCGCGCCGCGGACATTGTGAGATCAATCGAGGCAATCGGCCGGCGCGCGTTCGCGATCCAGGCCGATAGCGCCGACGCGACCGCCGTGAAGCGCTCTGTGCAGGAAGCTGCCGACAAGCTCGGTGGGCTCGACATTCTGGTCAACAATGCCGGTATTGCCCGCGGTGGCCTCGTGGCGGAGATGAGCCTTGCCGATATCGACGCGCTGCTGAATGTGAATGTGCGCTCGGTGGTGCTTGCATCACAGGCGGCCATCCCGCTGCTGACCGAGGGCGGCCGCATCATCTCGATCGGCTCCGGCCTCGCCGAGCGCGTGCCGTTCGCGGGCGTTACGGTCTATTCGATGTCGAAATCCGCCCTGCTGTCCTTCACCCGAGGCCTGGCCCGCGAACTCGGTCCGCGCGGGATCACGGTCAATCTGGTGCATCCGGGATCGACCGATACCGACATGAATCCGGCGCAGGGCGAGAACGCCGAAGCGCAGCGCGCGATGATTGCGCTTGGCCACTACGGCAAGCCCGAAGACATCGGGGCCGCCGTCGCGTTCCTGGCCAGCCCGGCGGCACGTCAGATCACCGGCACCGGCCTCACAGTGGATGGCGGCGCCATCGCTTGATCCGATCCAGGCTCAAACGAAAACGGGCCCGGCTGTTAGCCGGGCCCGTTTCATTTTATCTTACGTATAAAGCTTACGGTTGAACCGCTTCCGCGTCGCGGCTGGCGAACTGGCGGTTGATCGAGATTGCCAGCAGCGTGCAGACCGCGCCTGAGAGCAGATAGATGCCCGACGATGGCAGGCCGAAATGGCTCGACATCACGAGTGCGACCAGCGGCGCGAAGCCGGCGCCGAACAACCAGGCAAGGTCGGTGGTGAGCGCCGAAGCGGTGTAGCGATAACGCTTGCGGAAGCTTGAGGCGACCGAACCCGAAGACTGGCCGAGCGACAGACCGAGCAGGATAAAGCCGAGGATCATGAAGGCCAGTTCGCCAACGAGACCGCCGTCGAGCATCTGCGGGGCGAAGCCGGAGAACACCGCGATCGCAATCGCCGAGCCGGCGAGCAGCGTGCGGCGGCCGACTTTGTCAGCGATGTAGCCCGAGAATAGCATCGCAATGATGCCGACCACGGCGCCGATGCATTCGATCACGAGGAAGCGACCGGGCGTTTCACGGGTGAACAGGAACACCCAGGACAGCGGAAACACCGTGACCATGTGAAAAAGCGCGAATGAAGCGAGCGGTGCGAAAGCGCCGACCACGATGGTGCGGCCCTGCTGCGCCAGCGTCTCCGGCACCGACGACGGCTCGAGTTCGCGGCTTTCGAACAGTTCGGTGTAACCAGGCGTCACAACCATGCGGAGACGGGCGAACAGCGCGACGACGTTGATGGCGAAAGCGACGAAGAACGGATAGCGCCAGCCCCAGTCGAGGAAGTCTTCAGCCGACAATGTATCGACAAAGAAGGCAAACAGCGCGGAGGCGACGATCAGGCCGATCGGCGCGCCAAGCTGCGGGATCATGGCGTACCAGCCCTTGCGGCCTTCGGGCGCGTTCAGCGCGAGAAGTGACGCAAGGCCGTCCCATGTACCGCCCCAGGACAAGCCCTGACCGATGCGTGCGGCGGCGAGCAGCCAGGCCGACGCGATACCGATTGTCTCGTAGCCAGGCAGGAAGGCGATGGCGACGGTGGAGACGCCAAGCAGGAACAGCGCGATGGTCATCTTCGCGCCCTTGCCCTGGCGGCGATCGATCTCGGTGAAGATGATGGTACCGATCGGGCGAGCGATGAAAGCCAGCGCGAAAATGGCGAAGGAATAGAGTGTGCCGGTGAGCGGATCGTGGTTCGGAAACACCAGTTTCGGGAACACCAGCACCGAGGCGATCGCATAAACGAAGAAGTCGAAGAATTCCGACGTGCGCCCGATGATCACGCCGATAGCGATCTCACCCGGATTCACCTGACCATGGCTGTCCGCGTGCAGGCGACGGGCATCCTCTTCCATCGTCGATTGCGCTTGCGCCATATCTTCAATCCATTTGTATCGTAGGTTGCATATACTGAATTCGGCGCAAGAATGCATGCCGGCTAGTTGACGATTTGTCGTGAAGCGCAGTTCCGAACCATTGGACAAATTGTCCAATGTTGCCCTGCAGCAAATGCGCCTAACCGTGCGCGCAAACGGACATTATCGAATGGGTAAGACCTTGAGCCGCCTGAGAATCCTCCTTTTGCTGCCGCTGGTTGGCCTGCTTGGCGGCTGCAATTTCGTCGTGATGAATCCTGCGGGTGACATCGCAGTGCAGCAGCGCGATCTCGTGGTCGTGTCCGTCGTTCTGATGCTGCTCATCATTATCCCGGTGATGTTCCTGATCGTCTTCTTCTCCTGGAAGTACCGTCAGGCGAATACCGAAGCGAAGTATGAGCCGGATTGGGATCACTCCACCCATCTCGAACTCGTCATCTGGGCGATCCCGCTGCTGATCATCATCTGCCTCGGCGCGATCACCTGGAGCAGCACCCATCTGCTCGACCCGTATCGCCGCCTTGACCGCATCGGGCCCGGCAATGCCGCGACTCTGAATGAGCCGTTGCTGGTCGAGGTCGTCGCGCTCGATTGGAAGTGGCTCTTTATCTATCCGGAATATGGCGTGGCTGCGGTGAACGAGCTCGCCGCTCCTGTGGATCGCCAGATCCGCTTCAAGATCACGGCCACCTCGGTGATGAACTCGTTCTACATCCCCGCGCTGGCCGGCCAGATCTATGCGATGCCGGGCATGGAGACAAAGTTGCACGCCGTCATCAACAAGGCAGGCAAATATGAAGGCTTCTCGGCGAATTATTCGGGCGCCGGCTTCTCCAACATGCGCTTCGCCTTCCACGGTGTTGATCAGGCAGGCTTCGATGCCTGGATCGCCAAGGCCAAGGGCAGCCAGGAAAAGCTGAGCCGCGACGCCTATCTTGAGCTCGAAAAGCCGAGCGAGAAGGTGCCGGTGAAGCTCTACAACAGCGTTGATGCCGATCTGTACAAGCTGATCCTCAATCAATGTGCCCAGCCCGGCAAGATGTGCATGAGCGAGATGATGGCAATTGACTCGAAGGGGGGCATGGGTCTCGCCAGCGCCCGTAATATCCTGCCGCTCAAGTACAATGTCTCGCAGCTCGACGGCTCGGCCGCGGTCAAAAATTACGTCGCCAGTGTTTGCACCGTCGCCGACGCGATCCGCGAAGCTGCCGATCGCACCTTCACGCCAGGCGACTCGACACCAATGAGCGGTGCCGGCCTGCCGCGTCGTCGCAATGCGACTGAGCCCTTCCAATTCACGCCTGCGCCGTCGCCCGCTGAGCGACGCGCGTCCAACACCTGATCCGGATCAATTCTCATGTCTGCTGCAACCGGAATTGCTGAAAACACCGGGCTGGCGAAGTTGATCTTCGGTCGCCTCACCTTTGAATCGCTGCCGCTGCACGAGCCGATCGTCGTTGCCACCTTCTGCGCCGTTGCGCTCGGTGGCATCGCGCTCGTGGCCGGCCTCACCTATTTCCGCGTCTGGGGCTATCTCTGGAAGGAATGGTTCACCAGCGTCGATCACAAGAAGATCGGCATCATGTATATGATCCTCGGTCTCGTGATGTTCTTGCGCGGCTTCGCGGACGCCGTGATGATGCGTCTGCAGCAGGCGCTCGCCTTCAACGGCTCCGAAGGTTATATGAATGCGCATCACTACGATCAGGTGTTCACCGCCCACGGCGTGATCATGATCTTTTTCGTGGCGATGCCTTTCGTCACCGGCCTGATGAACTACATCGTGCCGCTGCAGATTGGCGCCCGCGACGTTTCGTTCCCGTTCTTGAATAACTTCTCGTT
>NZ_JBIIOT010000120.1:0-13651 GCF_044336785.1 Tardiphaga sp.
TTTGCGGCACCCCCTCACCCGGCGCTAAGCGCCGACCTCTCCCCGGAGGGGAGAGGTGTCGAGAGGGCGGAGTTTAATCGATCTTACTGCTCGCCCGGCGTGCGTGCGCTGGGCTTGTCGTGCACGATATCTGTTAGCTTGATGCGGTCGAACTCGCTCCAGACATTCGCAAGCCAATGCCGCACATAGCCGCGCAGCACGAACGAATAGTTCGCCGCCTCGTCATTCGGGCCCTTGTTGGCGACGAATTTCAGGAACGGCACATGGGAGACTTCCACCTGCTCATAGGCCATCTCGTTGAGCTTCGGGATGACGATCTCGGTGGCGCCCTTGATCTTGTGGAAATAGGAGTTGTAGGTCGCCTGGTCCCATTCGAAGAAGCTGGTATTGTTGATGAAATTCTTCACCAGGAAATACTTCGCGCCATCCATGAAGCCGGCGGTCTCGGCGATTTCGTCCAGCGACGCGATCGACGGGCCGAGTATATGGAAGACAGCAAAGGTGATCTGGCCGGACTTGGCCGCATCCAGGAAGCCGATGTCCCGCAGCGAGGCGAGGGCAGGCGAGAGCAGGCCTGCGCGGACGTCGATGACGGTGACCGATGGCGCCACGGTGTTCAGCGTATCGAAGATCTTCATCTGGTCCGAGGTGGTCGTCATGTCGACGATCTCGGTGATGTCCGGGTGGAAGCGCTTCAGCGTGCCGCGCGGCGATTCCGTGTCGAAGGCCCGGGTCGCGACATTGTTGGCGCTGAAATAATCCAGAACGGTCCGCGACACCGTGGTCTTGCCGACCCCGCCTTTGTCCGCGCCCACCACGATCACTGCTGGCTTCGCCATGAAATTCCCTTAGCTGCTCGAAATCCCCAACGCACGAGCGAGACTCGCGCGCAGCCACTGTAGCCCATGGCTGCTTTGGGCGCGAACATGGCAGAATGATGGGGGATTTCAATCGCCAGATCACGGCAGATGATGGAAATCATTGGAGAATTTTGAGGAATCTCCTCTGTCGTCACCCGGCTTGACCGGGTGACCCCGTACACACCGGCCTGAGTTTACTGGATCGCCCGGTCAAGCCGGGCGACGACATTTGGAGGGATCAGGCGTGCTTGCCCCACGGGCCAGCGGTTGGGGCTCCCGTGGGCTGTGCCCCGTCGCTCAATGGTCCCGGCTCGGCCGGTTCGCCCTCCGGCAGAGCCTCCGGCTCCTCTGTCGCCTCACCGGGCAGCGTCAGCGGTCCGGGATCATGCCCGCCGGCATATTTGATCAGTGCGGCCACCCGCGCATCCACCGAGGGATGGGTCGCGAAAATATCGGCGAAACCCGAGCGCGGATTGTCCACGCACATTTCCATCACCGCCGAGGTCGCGCCCGGCAGCTCGCCGCGATTCTCGATCTTGCGCAGCGCCGAGATCATGGCATCCGGATTCTTGGTCAGCTCCACCGCGCCGGCATCGGCCATGAATTCGCGCGAGCGCGACAGCGCCAGCCGGATCACCTGAGACAGCGCCCAGGCAACGATGAGCAACACCACCGCGATGATGATGGCGAACATCGCGCCGCCGCCGCTCTTGCCATCGCTGGATGACGATTGCGAGGACGAGCGGCTGGAGGAGAAACGGTAATTGCCATTTGTGAAGGACCTGAACATCAGTTCGGCAAACAGTCCGACCACACCGGCGATGATGCCGGCGATCACCATCAGCTGCACATCGCCATTACGGATATGTGTCAGCTCATGGCCGAGCACGGCCTCGATCTCGTCATCGTCGAGATTGCGCAGCAGCCCCGTCGTCACCGTCACGGAATATTGTTCCGGATTGAGGCCGGTGGCGAAGGCGTTGAGCGCGTCGTCCTGCATGATCTTGAGCTTCGGCATCGTGATGCCGCGCGAGATACAGAGGTTTTCCAGCAGATTATACAGCCGCGGCTGCTCCTGCCGCGTCACGCTTGCGCTGCCGGTGATCATGTCGATCATCTTCTGATGACCGAAATAGGAAATGATGATCCAGCCGATGGCTGCGAGGGTTGCAAGCGGCATCACTCGCAGAAGATCGCGGAATGCCGCGTTGAGATAATAAGGCAGCGTGCCGCGATTGTTGCTCCAGACCTCCAGCACCAGCGCGCCGGCGAACACGACCACATAGATCAGCACGAACAGGCCGGCGAGCAGCAGCATCGAACGCGTCTTGTTCGATGCGATATGCGTGTAGAGACCGTAAGCTGCCATCGTGGGGTCCTGCTACGCACCATCAGCCGTCATTGCGAGGAGCGTAGCGACGAAGCAATCCAGTTCTTGGCTTTCTGGATTGCTTCGCTTCGCTCGCAATGACGTGGAACGACCTCAGAACTTGACCGTCGGCGCCGCCTCGACCTGCGCGCGGCTCTCGCCGAGGTCGAAGAACTGCTTGGGATGGAATCCCAGCGCGCCGGCGAACAGGGCCGCTGGCAGCTGCTGGATGCCGGTGTTGTATTCCGAGACCGCATTGTTGAAGAAGCGGCGCGCGGCGGCGATCTTGTTCTCGATGTCGGAGAGCTCGGTCTGCAGTTGCTGAAAATTGGCATTGGCCTTGAGGTCCGGATAGGCCTCGGCCAGTGCAATCAACCGGCCCAACGCGCCGGTGAGTTGCTGTTCGGCGGCGGCAACCTGGCCCGGCCCCTGTGCGCCCATCGCTGCATTGCGCGCCTTGATGACCTCTTCAAGCGTCCCGCGCTCGTGCGAGGCATAGCCCTTGACGGTCTCGACCAGGTTCGGGATCAGGTCATGGCGCAGCTTCAACTGCACGTCGATATCGGCAAAGGACTGGTCCACCCGCTGCCGCAGGGCCACCAGCCGGTTGTAGGTCGCGAACAGGAAAAACGCGATGACGGCGATGACGCCGAGAACGATCCAGCTGGTCGACATGTAAAAACTCCCCCCAAAGAGACAATGACATTAGCACCATAGCCGATGCTGCAAGCACAGGGCAGCGGCCGCCGGGTGAGGGCGACTTGTCTATGTCGCGGGCGGCCGGAGATATGTTCAATGCGGCTTCGGCGGGGCGATGCCATACGTTGAATTATGGGGGATATGCTCGCGTTGCGACGTGCCCTGTGTTGCGGCCACGCATCAGTTGGAATGACTCTGATGTGAGCCGGCTGCGGGTTGGCTGCACTGCGCGTTCCGTCACCGCACTGTCATCCACGAAACCTAATGAGCCTTAACTTCTGGGGCTGAGGGTTAAGTGATGCGGAATTGGCGTGACGGCGCGAGCCGGCTTGCGATGGGTGTGGTCGTGACGGCGCTGTTCGCGCCGATGACGGCAGAGGCACAGACATTTACGATCCCGAGCGGGACGACGAACACCACTGGACGCACCTTGACCGGTACGCAATCGGGCACGGTCGAAGCCGGTGCCACATTGTCGAGTGCGACTGCGATCACCTGGAGCGTCACTGCCGGCAATCCGTCGCCGGCCCCCGGCGTCACCATCGACAATTCCGGCACGATCATCGGCGCTACGCGCGGTATCGATACATCGGGCTCCGGCACGCCGCGCAATATCACAGTCTGGAATCGCGCTGGCGCCACCATCAGCGGCACGACAAACGACGCGTTCCGCATCAATAACGAAATCGGCAATGGGACGATCACCGTCCACAATTATGGCACGATCTCATCGACTGGCGGCCAGGCGCTCGATTTCGATGCGATCTCGTTGGCAACCGGCACGATCAACATATTCAACTATGCCACGGGTGTCATTCGGACCACGACATCGGATGCGGTTCGGCCGGGCGCAGGCGGCGTTGTGACCAATTGGGGTCTGATCTACTCAGAGGGAGTGATCGGATCGGGCGCGGGTACCGACGGCATAGACATGCAGGACCGTTCCGGAACGGTCATCAACAAATCCGGCGGCACTGTTTCAGGTTTTCGTCACGGCATTTCCGTCGGTGAGTTCGGCGGCGTGACTGTGACCAATGAAGCCGGTGGCACGATCCTGGGACGCAACGGTTCGGGCATTGGTTCGGACAACACAGGTACTGTAGTCAACTACGGTCGTATCACCGGCGCATATGACGGCAACGGAACCGGCGATGGTGACGGTGTCGATGTGGATAACGCCGCGACGATCACGAATTACGGCACGATCGAGGGTACCGGCGCTGGCGGCTATGATGGTCGCGGCCGCCTCAATAACAGCGAAGGTCTGTCGCTCGGCGGCGGCACGGTGACTAATTATGGTCTGATCAGTGGTGCCGGCAACGGCATTGTCGTCAACAATGATGGTGATGGCCATTTTGACCGCAGCGGCGTTGCTGCGACCACGATCGTCAACAACGCTGGCGGCACTATCATCGGACAGAACGGCTATGCGATCCGGTTCGAAAACAAGAGCACGGCAACGCCGGCGATCAACGATGATACGATCGTCAATTACGGCACGATCATCGGTAACGGCTCCATCCCGGACCCGAACGCCATTGTGCTGAAGCAGAATGGACTGGTGGACGAAAATTCAGTCGGCACACTGAACGGCGTCACTTACACCGGCACCGGCTCTGCCCGCTTCATCCGCGGCGACGGCTCCGCGATCCAGATGGGCGAGGGCAATGACGTCCTCACCAATTACGGCACCATCATCGGCAATACCGGCCGCGCCATCAATCTGGAAGGCGGCAATGACACGCTGAACATCATGAAGGGGTCGCGCATCGCGGGCCTGGTCGATGGCGGCGCTGGCAGCGATACGCTGAACTACAGCAAGGTTGGTCTTTCCGAGACGAACCGCGTGGCCCTGCAGAGCGGCCAGACCGTGAATATCGGCGGCACGCTCTATACGTCCTTCGAGGTCGTCAACGCCAATGCGCCGTCCTTCTCCGCTTTGGCCAATGCGAATGCGCGCGGCATCGCTGCGCTGTTCGATAATCTGCCGCTCAATGCCACGGGCCTCGGCGTCGTCGATATGCTGGACCGCGTCGCTAGCGCAAGTGATGTCGGCGCGGCGCTGTCGCAGCTGACGCCTGGATCGTATCAGAGCCTCGGCCGCATCGGCATGAACAATGCCCAGCAGACGACCTCGCTGGTCGGCCAGCATCTGACGCAGAATCGCATCAACGGTCTCGGCACCGATGTCTCCGGTACCGGCAATGCGCTGGCGATGTTCGATGGCGGCATGTTCGATCGCAATTTTGGCACTGATCGCGCATTGGCCGCTGTAATGGCCTTTCCGGGCAGTGCCGGCGCGTCGCTGGCGGAAGCCGGCTGGGGCACCGGCGTGGTCGATGCGATGGCCTATGCGCCGATCAACAAGGCGCCGGCGTTGCGCCCGATCGCGGTGACAGCCGATCACGGCTTCTTCGTCACCTCCGGCGCCAGCTTCGCTCGCGAAGGCGCGCGCGCGGATGCGCCCGGCTTCAAGGCGAACACGGTGAATGTGCTGGCCGGCTATGACCAGCGCCTCAGCGACAATTTCGTCGCCGGTGTGTTCGGCGGCTATGCCTTTACGCGCGGCGAGCTCGACAGCAATGGCAGCAACAGCCGGATCTCGACCGGTACCATCGGCGGTTATGGCACCTATCAGGCGCCGACCTGGTTCGCGACGCTGATGGGCCTTTATGGCTTCAGCGACTACACGACCTCGCGCGTGGCACTCGGCTCGGTCAATGACGCCACCTTCTCCGGCGATCACTATGCTATCCGCGGTACATTGGGCACCGACATCCGCGTTCGCGGCTGGGTGGTCACGCCGGAGATCGGCCTGCAATATATGCGGGTGATGACCGACGGCTTCACCGAGCGCGGCAGCGCGGCAGCGTTGATCGTGGGCGCAGACAGTTCGGAATCGCTCCGCTCCAGCGTCGGCGCGCGCTTCGCCTTTGACTATGCGATCAGCGGCGGCATGGTGACGCCGGAGCTGCGCTTCGCCTGGCTGCACGAATTCAGCGACGGCATCCGCGGAATCAATGCGAGCTTTGCAGATACCACGCTGCCCGGCTCGTTCGTGACCTCGACCGCATCAGGCATCCGCGACCGCGGCGTGCTGGGTGCAGGCCTCTCGGGCAAGCTCGCGCCGCTCACGGTGTTGTCGGTGAACTATGATGCGATCGTCGGCGGCAGCGATACCGTCACGCATCAGGTCATGGGCCGCATCAAGCACGCGTTTTAACGATCCCCTCTCCCGCGAAGTGGGAGAGGGGGCCCGAGCAAAGCGACAGGCGGGAGAGGGCCTTACGGCTTGGCGATATGCCAGGCACCATTCAGAAAACCATCGCCATTGGCCTCGCCAGCGGCGGTGTCCTTCTTGAAGGTATAAAGCGGCTTGCCCTTGTAGGCCCACATCTTCTTGCCGTCGTCGCGCACCACGATGGTCATGTCGGCGGTCGGCTTGTCGCTGTCGGCTGCAAACAGCGGCGGCCAGTTTTCTGCGCAGGGGCCGTTGCAGGCCGACTTGCCGCCGGCGTCCTTGTCGAAGGTGTAGAGCGTCATGCCCTTGGCATCGACGAAGGTCTTGCCCTTCGGCGTATCGGCCGTCTTCAGCGCCTGCGCTGAGGCAGCGGATGCGGTGAGCAGCACGGCGAGCGCCGCGGCGGTGGCGAATGATTTGGTCATGGATATCACTCCTGATGAACGATGCGACGCAGTCGCGTCAGGAGTTAGAACGCCCGCACCGCCGGATTATTCCGATGATGGGTGTTCGAAAACCGCATCGCCCCAATCGAGCTTTCGGAACTTGCTATAGAGTGCCTTGTCGCGCTTCGGTGCCACGGCAGCGATGATGCCATTGGTGGTGCAAAGCTTCGCCGTGATGGCGATCTTCGTCGTGATCGGCTGCGCTAGCACCCGCGATGGCCGTGGCGCGATCGGTGTGCGCGAGACGGCGAGATAAATAAATTTCTCGTCCTCATAGGGAAGTTCTGCGGATTTGAGTTGTTTATGCACGCGGGAGCGCTGCAGCCGCTGGCTGAAATGGCACCAGTCCGGCTTCAGCAGCGGGCACGTCTCGTCATGCGGGCACGGCGCGATCACATGCGCGCCGGCTCTGATGAGCTGCGTGCGGGCATCGAGGATGCGGGCATAGCCGGCTGGCGTGCCGGGCTCGACGATGACGAGTGTGTCATTCGTTTTCGACCACATGGCGGCGACGAGTTTTTCGCGCGCAGTGTCGGCGAGTTCGTTGATGACATAGCTCGCGATGACGAGATCGGCGGAAGGGGCATCGATGATCTTCGTCGGCGCATCACCGAGCGTGTAGGTGATCGTGCGATCATTCTCGCGCGCCAGTTCGATCGCGAGTGAACGCAGCGCCGGATTGGCATCGAGCAGAGCAAAGCTCTCCAGCGTCTCGAACGCCTCCGCGCAGGCCCATGTCGCCGTGCCCGGTCCGGCGCCGCAATCGAGCAGTGAGGTTGGCGCAAAATCCGGGCGGATCTCCTGCAAGGCATTGAGGCTCGCAATCACCGCGGCATAGGTCGCCGGCATGCGGGCCAGCGCATAGGCCAGAGCGTCGCTTTCGGTGCGGATGGTGGTTGAGCCGCCGCCAGCGCGATAGGTTTTGGAGATGGTGTCGGAGCGCTGTGCCGCGTCGGATCGCGACACGCCATGCAGGCGCGCGGCGAGGGATGCGGAGATGTGAGCGGGAAGATCAGGCGAGGTCATCTAAACAGCGACGCTCCTCTTATCCCTCCCCCAAGCGGCGAAGCCGCGCAGCGGGGAGGGTGGATCGAAGCGAGCGTTCAGCGAGCTTCGAGACGGGTGGGGTGGTGCGGCAGGCTCTGACGTCACGTGGTGATAGACCCCACCCCCGCCTGTCGGCGGACCTCCCCACTGCGCTTCGCTTGGGGGAGGGGGCCATTGGCTTCGTGTTCTCGTTACGCCACTTCCTGATCGAGGATCTTCACCGCGTTTTCCAGATCCACCGACACCAGCTGCGACACGCCGCGTTCCGCCATGGTGACGCCGTACAGGCGATGCATGCGGGCCATGGTGATCGGGTTATGCGTGATGGTGATGAAGCGCGTGTCGGTGGTCGCGATCATTTCGTGCAGCAGGCTGCAGAACCGCTCGACATTGTGGTCGTCCAGCGGCGCGTCGACTTCGTCCAGCACGCAGATCGGCGATGGGTTGGTCAGGAACACCGCGAAGATCAGCGCCAGCGCGGTCAGTGCCTGCTCGCCGCCCGACAGCAGCGACAGCGACTGCGGCTTCTTGCCCGGCGGTTTGGCGATGATGTCGAGGCCGGCTTCCAGCGGATCGTCGCTCTCGATCAGCTTCAGCTCGGCTTCGCCGCCGCCGAACAGTTCGACGAACATGCGCTTGAAGTGACCGTTGACCACTTCGAACGAGGTCATCAGGCGCTCGCGCGCTTCCTTGTTCAAGCTCTGGATGCCGGTGCGCAGCTTCTTGATGGCTTCGACGAGGTCGTCGCGCTCGGTGGCCAGGCTGTTATGCGAGCCCTCGATCTCGTTGAGCTCTTCCTCGGCGCGCAGATTGACCGCGCCGAGACGCTCGCGGTCGCGGCGCATCTTCTCGAGCTCGACTTCCACCTCATGCAGATCGGGTAGCTTGTCGTCCTGGCGCACTTCGGCGAGTGCGGCGACGCCATCCGGCTCCACTTCCAGCATGTCGCGGATTTCGCGCTCGATGTCCTCGAGGCGACGCTTGCCGCTTTCCATGCGCTCTTCCGAGCGTGCGCAGGCCTCGCGCGCCTGCGACAGGAATTCCAGCGAGGTGCGGGCCTCCCGGTCGGTGTCGCGCATCATGTTCTCGGCGGCCTGCAGCGCGTTCGCTGCCATCTGGCGCGCCTGCTCGGCATTCTCGACTTCGGTGATCAGCGCACGGCGCTTCTGCAGGAACAGCGCAGGCGCATCTTCCAGCTCCTCGCGCTCGCGCAGCAGTTCGGCCTGGCGCGAGGCCACGGTCTCGATCTGCGAGGCGGCGGAGGTCTTGCGGTTCTGCCAGTCGGCGCGCTCGGCGATGATCGCCTGCAGGCGGCGATCGGCGAGCTCCGCCTCGCGGGCCAGCGCCTGCGCTTCGGCACGCACCTGCGCAGCCGCGCGGCGATAGCCGTCGATCTCGGTGCGGACATCGGCGAGCTTGGCTTCGGCCTCGGCGGTGTCGGGCAGTTCCTCCAGCGCCATATGCGCGGATTCGAGCCCGGCTTCGGCTTCCATGCGGTCGTTGGAGAGGCGCGACTGCGCTTCGGTCAGCGTCGCGCGGCGGGCGGCGTGGCGGTTGATCTCGCGCTCGGCATTGGCCTGGCGTTCGCGGGCCTGATCGACATCGCGGCGGGCATTGCGCAGGGCATCGCGCGATGCGCCTTCCGCGGAGGCCGCCGTCTTCAGCGCGGCTTCCGCGCTTTCCAGCGCTTCGCGCTTGGCGATCGCATCGATCTTGGCGTTTTCGAGATCAGCCTCGATATCCGTCAGGCGGGCGCGCTCGGCGAGACGACGGGCTGCACCGGTCGGCGCATGCGCACCGGCGACAAAGCCGTCCCAGCGCCAGACGTCGCCTTCCAGCGTCACGAGGCGCTGGCCGGTCTTGAGCTGCGAAACGAGGGCCGCGCCCTGATCCTTGGTGACGATGCCGATCTGCTTCAGGCGGCGCTGCAGCTCCGGCGGCGCCGTGACATGCTGCGCCAGCGCCTCGATGCCGTCGGGTAGCGCCGGATCATCGGCGGGCACGCCGGCATCGGTCCAGCGCATCGGCGCCGAGGGATCGACGGGCGCATCGAGATCGTCGCCGAGCACGGCGCCGATGGCCTTCTCATAGCCCTTGGTGACACTGACGCCGTCGATGATCGGCGGCCACAGATTCTTGGTCTCGCCATTGAGGATTTTCGAAATCGTGCGCGCTTCGGTCTCGAGGCGCTGCACTTTCTTGTCGGCTTCCGCCAGCGGCGCACGCGAGGCTTCCAGCGTCTGGCGCGCGGCGATATGCGCGCCCTCATTGTCGCTGACCGACATTTCCGCCTGCAGCAGGATCTCCTGCGCGGTCTCCATCAGGGCGGCAAGTTCGTCCAGATCGCCGAAGCCCGAGGTCTGCGCCGTCAGCGCATCGATCTCGCTCTCGACGCGGCTGATCTCCTGGCCGAGGCGGGTCAGGCGATCGGCCTGGCTGCGCACATTGGACTGCAGCTGGTTGCGCTTCGCCGTCATGTCGGCATGGGCGGTGGTGAGTTCGGAGAAGGTGCGCTCGGCCGCGGCCAGCACCTGCTCGGCCTCGGAGACGCGGTCATCGACGCCGCCACGCAGCTCGACGCGCTGCATGATCTCCTCTTTGAGCATCGTGTCTTCTTCGTCGAGCCGCAGCAGCGCGAATTCGGCGTCTTCCGACTGCTTCATTTCGCGGGCGACGTCGGCCTCGAACTGGTTGAGGCGGCGATCGAGCTCCTGCGCGCGCTCCTCGGCGCGCTTCTCTTCGCGGTCGAGCAGGTCGCGGGCATTGGTCAGGCGCTGCAGGCCGGCGGCAGCAGCCGCTTCCGCCTCGCGCATCGCCGGCAGCTCGGAGGCACGGATCGCCTGGATGCGGGCCGATTCGCCCTGGATGCGGGTCGCTTCGGCGAGCTCGACCACATTGCGATCATGGGTGGTGGCGGCATCGGCATTGTCCGCATGCGCCTGGATCCAGCGCAGGTGGAACAGCATGGCCTCGGCCTTGCGCACCTTGGCGGCGACTTCGCGGAAACGCGTGGCCTGGCGGGCCTGCTTCTTCAGGCCTTCCATCTGGCCTGACAGTTGTCCGATCACGTCCTCGACGCGGGTGAGGTTGGTTTCGGCCGCCTTGAGGCGCAATTCGGCCTCGTGGCGGCGCGCATGCAGGCCGGCGACGCCGGCGGCGTCTTCCAGCACGCGGCGGCGCGCCTCGGGCTTCGCTTGGATGATTTCGCCGATCTTGCCCTGGTGGACGAGGGCCGGCGAGCGCGCGCCGGTGGCGGCGTCGGCAAACAGGATCTGCACATCGCGGGCGCGGACGTCGCGGCCGTTGATGCGGTAATTCGAGCCGTTGTCGCGCTCGATGCGGCGGGTGATTTCCAGGATCTCGGCATCATTGACCATGGCCGGCGCGGTGCGCTCGGCATTGTCGATGGTCATGGTGACTTCGGCATGGTTGCGCGAGGCGCGGTTGCCGGAGCCGGCAAAGATCACGGCTTCCATGTCGGTGGCGCGCAGCGACTTGTGCGAGGTCTCGCCCATCGCCCAGCGCAGCGCTTCCACAAGGTTGGACTTGCCGCAGCCATTGGGGCCGACGACGCCGGTGAGACCGGGTTCGATCATGAAGTCGGTCGGCTCGACGAACGACTTGAATCCGTTCAGGCGCAGGCGCGTGAGTTTCATGGATACGGTACTCTAGTTAAGCCAGTTGTCGGGCAACACGAATCCCTGAGCGCAAACAATAGCATGAATGCATATGCTGCGCCGCCCGGGACGCGCGGGCACGGCTCTCAATTGGGCCCGACAATGGCGAGACGAGGGCAGCGGAGCAACCGCGGAACCCGCGTTGTCCCAAGGGTTTTGCAGGGGATAAGGGGCGGGAAGGGCAGGAAAAGGGCTTGTTTTGTAGGCCGTTCCGAAAGTGTAGCGAATTACACGCTGCCCGCGTAGGATTGAGGAATGCTCCAACTCGCCGCCAACAAGAATGCGTCTTTGCTCGGGACCGGGTTTTATACCGTCCCGGAGGCCGCGCGTTTGCTCAAGATTTCGCCCCTCAATATCCGGCGGTGGTTGGGAGGCTATACCTACAAGCATGGGGAGAAGGTGGTGAAGATGCCGCCTCTCTGGTCCCCGCAACTGCCCGGTCACGATCATCACCTCGAACTCGGCTTCAGGGATTTGATCGAACTGCTCGTCATGAAGAGCTTCATCGATCGAGGTCTGAGCATCGCTGTTGTGCGGAACTGCCTGGATGTTGCGCGTGAATGCGCGAACGATCCGCGGCCGTTTTCGACCCGCCGCTTTCAGACGGATGGGCGAACGATCTTCCTGGAAAGCCTGCGCGGTCTGGACGATGCCGAGGTGCTCGATCTCAAGAAGCAGCAATACGTGATCAAAAGACTGATCGACCGAACCTTTAAGGACCTCGACCTCTCGGATGACATCGTAACGAGCTGGCGTCCCTATGGCGGCAAACCCAGCATCGTCGTTGATCCCGAACGCGCTTTCGGTCAGCCGATCGCTGCAAGTTACGGTGTACCGACCGTGGTCTTGGCGCAGGCAGTCGAAGCCGAAGGCTCGGTCGAGAAGGTGTCGCAATTGTACGACGTGCCCGGAGGCGTCGTGCGCGACGCGGTGAAGTTTGAACATTCACTGGCGGCGTGAAGGTCTTTTTCGACCATAACATGTCCCCCGCGATGGCCCGCGCACTGGCTGAATTATTCAGGAAACAGCACGAGATCACCTTTCTCGCCGAGAAATTCGCGCGGGACACGCGCGACATCGACTGGATTTCCGCGTTGAGCAGCGAAGGCCAGTGGGTCGTCATTTCGGGCGACCGGCGCATCACCAGGAACCGCGCCGAGTATCATGCCTTTCGGAATTCGAATCTAATCGGCTTCTTCCTCGCCGAAGGCCTTTACAAGGCGCCGGTGATCAAACAGATGGAGCGCCTGCTGGCATTGTGGCCGACGGTGGAAGGCGTCTGCGAGCGCGTGCATGGTGGCGCGATGTTCGAACTCCCCATGCGAAGCACGCGGCTGCGGCAGTTGAAGTTTTAGGCGATGGAGGCCGAGAGGCAGCCTTCGATCGCCTCGCGCAAATTGACCATCAACTCGTCCATGGTCTCGCCCTCGCTGGCGCAACCGGGGATCGCGGGGACTTCGGCCCAATAGCCGCCTTCCTCTGCGTCATGCACGACGATTTTGATCTTCATGATGATCTCCTTGCCGGTGAGATCGGCAGCCCGGCAACGAGATCAAGTGCTTGGCTTTCTCATTCGTACCGAATATACGCTTCATATATGAACCGTATATGGAGCATCCCATGGGCATTGTGAGCATCGACGACGATCTGCATGAGCAGTTGCGCAAGGCGACCAAGGTGTCGTGCCGGTCGATCAATGCGCAGGCGGCTTACTGGATCAGGATCGGCATGCTCTGCGAGGCCAATCCGACGCTGAGCTACACCGAAATCCTGGCGCACGAGATGAGCGCGGCGGGGGTGGCGATGCCATTATTGGCCGCGAGCGCGGCATGACAAAAGCGCCGCAGGAGCTGGCATTGATGGCGGAATCCGGCCGGCTGCTGGCCTCCGTCTTCGCGCTGCTGGATCGCACCGAGCTGGTCGGTCGCTCGACGCTCGAGATCAATGACATGGTCGAGCGCTTCATCACCGAGGACCTTGCCGCGCGGCCGGCGAGCAAGGGGCAGTATGGTTTTGCATTCGTGCTGAACGCATCGATCAACGAGGTGGTCTGCCATGGCATTCCCTCGAGCGCGGATGTCTTGCAGGACGGCGATATCGTCAATTTCGACATCACGCTGGAGAAGAACGGCTATATCGCCGACTCCAGCAAGACCTATTGCGTGGGCGCAGTGAACACCGCGGCGAAGCGGCTGGTCGAGGCGACTTATGAGGCGATGTGGCAGGGCATCCGTGCAGTGCGGCCGGGGGCGCGGCTCGGCGATATCGGCTTTGCCATCGAGCGCCACGCAAAACGCTGCGGCTATTCGGTG
>NZ_JBIIOT010000057.1:0-34128 GCF_044336785.1 Tardiphaga sp.
TCGGCAAGCCGAATACCGGAATGGTGTTGCGCGAGGGCATGGTGTTCACCATCGAGCCGATGCTCAATCGCGGCCGCAGCAAGGTGCGCACGGAAGAGGACGGCTGGACGGTGGTGACCGAGGACGGCTCGCTGTCGGCGCAGTTCGAGCACACGGTGGCGGTGACGGCGAAAGGCGCGAAGGTGCTGACGCTGCGGGCGGATGAGAAGCGCTGACCATAGTCAGCCGCCATCCTAGTTCCGCCCCTCATCCTGTGGATGACGGCTGAAAGTGATCGAGGTGCCTCACCGTGCCGCGAGCCAGGACGTGCAAGGCGTCCCGCACGCGCGTCTTTCTGCATTTTGCACCGAACACCGCGTTGCCCTTGCGTCAATGTCTTGGCAGGCTGCGTCCATTCGATGGAATGGAGACTTCGTGGTGGCAAAGACAACGGTGAAGCGTCCAGCGGCGAAAGCGGCCAAGTCACGCAAGGTGAAAAAGACGGCGGCAGCCAAACGTCCGGCAGCGAAATCCAAGACAGCCAAATCGAAGACATCCAAAGCCAGATCGTCGTTCGCGGCAGCGCCGAAGGCGCGCCTGCCTAAGGGGCCGGTCTGGCAGTGGACCGCGGTGGAGACGGCTGCGGCGATCGGGTCTGGCGCCGTGTCGGCCGTTGAGGTCACCGAGGCGCAGGTCGCGCATATGCAGGCGGTCAATCCGAAGCTGAATGCGGTGGTGGTCGATCTGTCGGAGCAGGCGCTGGCGGCAGCGCGGGCGGCCGACAAGATGCGCAAGAGTGCGGACCGCGGCGCGTTGCATGGCGTGCCGATCACCATCAAGATCAATATCGACTTCGAAGGACAGGCCAACAGCAATGGCGTGCCGGCGCTGGCGAACCTTATCGCGCCGTCGGACTCGCCGGTGGTGCGCAATTTCAGGAGGGCCGGCGCCATCGTGCTCGGCCTCACCAACGCGCCGGAATTCTCCTTCCGCGCCTTCACCGACAATCCGCTCCACGGCCTCACGCAGAATCCGTGGAGCCCGGACATGACTTGCGGCGGCTCGTCGGGCGGCGCGGGATCGGCGGTGGCGGCAGGCATCGGCACCATCGCCCATGGCAACGACATCGGCGGCTCGCTACGCTGGCCGGCGCATTGCAACGGCATCGCGACCATCAAGCCGACCCAGGGCCGTATCCCCGCCTTCAACGAAAGTGCCGCGGTGGAACGGCCGCTGATGGCGCATCTGATGTCGGCGCAGGGACCGCTGGCGCGCAGCGTCGCGGATGTGCGGCTTGGTCTTGGCGTGATGAGCCAGCGCGATCCGCGCGATCCCTGGTGGGTGCCGGCGCCGCTGGAAGGGCCGAAGCCGAAAGGCCCGATCAAGGTCGCGCTGGCGAAAATGCCGGATGACATGAAAGTCGATCCGTCGGTGACCGCGGCGCTGCGCCAGGCCGCCGACCATCTGGAGCGCGCAGGTTATCGTGTCACCGAGGTCGAGGTGCCTGACATCAGCGGGGTCTGGCAGACCTGGTGCGACATCATCGCCAACGAGACCATGGTGCTGCAGGAAGCCAAGATGCTGGCGGTGACGTCCGACGACTTCCACAAGGCCTGGGCGGGCATCAAGGCGAAGGCTGGCACGCTCGATCTCGCGGCGTGGATGAATGCGACGGCGGCGCGCAGCACGCATATCCGGGCGTGGCAGATGTTCTTCGAGGATTACCCGGTGGTGCTGGCGCCGACCACGGTGCAGCCGACGCCCGGGCCGCGCGCCGATGTGGAAAGTGCCGAGCGCATCCGCGAGATCTTCTGGAACGACCTGCGGTTCATTTCGGCGATCAATGTACTGGGCCTGCCCGGCGCGGTGGTGCCGGTGGCGCTGCATGACGGCAAGCCGATCGGCGTGCAGTTGATCGCCGGGCGCTATCGCGAGGACCTGGCGCTGGATGCGGCCGCGGCGATCGAGAAGCGGGCGGGGATGCTGGTGCGGCAGCTGTGGGCGCGGGAGGGATAAGCGGCGCGCCGAGGCGTAGGATGGGGTGAGCGCAGGCGGATGAGAAGCGGTGATTACACTGTCTTGCTCATCGTAACTCCGTCCCTCATCCTGAGGAGCGCGCAAGGCGCGCGTCTCGAAGGATGGCCACGAACGCGGAGCCCGGACAGTTCATGGTTCGAGACGCGCGCGAGGATGCGCGCTCCTCACCATGAGGGACTGAGTTGATTGGCTTCGATCCTCACTCCTCTGGAATAAACCGCAACACGCCCGCCATGCGCTGTGGCTTGCCCGTGTCGTTTGGATGATTGACGCCGTCATTCACCGGCACTTCAACAAAATCGAACGGGCTCACGCCATCGAGGCAGGCGACATTGACGGCAAACGACGTCTGGTCCGATCGCCGCTGATGATGCGTATAGACGCCGCAGCGCGCGCAGAAGAAATGTTCGGCGACGCCGGTGTTGAAGCGATAGCTCGAAAGCTGCTCCGCACCCTGCAGCACGTTGACCCCGCCTGCTGCCGTCATCACCATCACAGCGCCGCGCATGCGGCACATGGAGCAGGTGCAGCGGCGGACGGTGCTGAAGCCATCACTCAGCACCGCTTCGAAACGCACGGCGCCGCAATGGCACTGGCCGGCGCGCAGTCTCGTGTCACTCGCCATGCAGTCTGCATCCCCTGTCTCAGTCACGTTGATGTCTTAGCGACCTCAGCGCCATGTGTGAACCGAGGCGACGTCATCGCGCGTGCAACTCCGCGAGATATTCCCGCAGCAACGCCGCGCGCTTCGGCCGGAAGCTCGTGCCGGTCCGTTGCGGCTCGCCGATCCGCTCCAGCCGGAACATGCGGAAGGCTTTGCGCAGACAGCAACAGGCGAGCAGCGTCAGTGCGCGCTCGGAATAGACGATGGCGAGCGGCCAGATCTCGCGCGTGCTGACGCGGCCGGCCTGGTCGGTATAGGAGATCGCCAGCGCCTGTTCGTGCCAACAGGCGTTGCGGATGAGGTCGATGTCAGGCGCCAGCGTCTCCGGCGCATCGGGCCGATAGACCTGCGAGATCGCGTGAAACAGATGCTGCTCGCGATCATCCGGCAGCGTGGCGGCGACCTTGGCCAAAACCGCTTCGGCGGCGCGGGCGAGCGCGGGATCGCCCATATGCTTCACCTGCGCCATGCCCAGCACGATCGCCTCGATCTCGTCGCGCGAAAAGGTTTGCGGCGGCAGCGCATAGTCCTCGGTCAGCCGATAGCCATAGCCGCGCTCGCCATCGATGCGGGCTCCGGCGGCGCGCAGGCTGTCGATGTCGCGATAGAGCGAGCGTTGCGAGACGCCGGTTTCCTCCGCCAGCCGCGCGGCCGTCACCGGCGCGGGCAGCGTGCGCATCGCCTGGAGGAGCCGGAAAAGGCGATCGGAGCGGGCCAAATCTTCCTTCCGGAAATGATGTCCTACTGTCGGAAACTGTCAGGAGGGCAGGGCTATAGCAGCGGGCATCCAATCAAGCAAAGGAGCCCGTGATGGCTGTGACGACCACGACCCACCTGAATTTCCGCGGCAATGCGCGCGAAGCGCTCGTCTTCTATCAATCCGTGTTCGGCGGCGAGGTGATGCTGTTCACCTATGCGCAGGCCGGTCAGGCGGAGGATCCGGCCGATACCGATCAGGTGATCTGGGGGCAGGTGGCTGCCGCGAACGGCTTTCGTGTCATGGCCTATGACGTGCAAGCGCGGATGGCGTGGAATCCCGGCGAGCGGGCATTCTTCGTCTCGGTGCGCGGCGACGGCGCGGACGAGATCACGCGCCATTGGGACAAACTGTCGGAAGGCGCGACCATCGTGCAGCCGCTCGGGCCATCCGGCTGGTCGCCGCTTTACGGCATGCTGACCGATCGCTTCGGTATCACCTGGGTGATGGATGTCGAGATGGCGCGCGCGGCGTAGAATCCGGCGTCAGATATCGCGGGCCAGTTCGTCCGGCCGGCGTTGCTGCGGCGCGCCGAGCACGGCGATGCAAAGGCCCAAAAAGGCCAGACCGATAAAATCGACGACGAGATTTCCAAACATGACAACCCCCTTGCAATATGTCCGGAGATTGCCGAGTTCCCGCTTAAGCACTTCTTAATGCGCGTTACCGGGGTCTTAACATGGTTAATTCCGATACGGCGCTAGCGCACGCGGGCTTGCGTCGTCCGCGGCATCGGGATCTCCGCCTTCAGCGCGGTTTCGCCCTGGGGGGTGATGCGGTAGCGCGCCATGCTGCCTGGGGTGGATTCGATCCAGCCCTTCTGGATCATATTGGCCAAGGTCTTCTGCCCGGCAGGCAGCAGATGCGTGGCCGGCAATTCCGGCGCAGCGCAAAGCTTCTGCAACGCGGTACGCTCGATGTAATGGGGAAGGTGGGGGGCGCGTGCTGGCATGTCGGGGTGATGCAGTTCCGGGGACACGAAGGGCGCAATAGGAGAGCTACGGGGACGCAGCGCCGGCGGTTTCAATCGGTCTCAACGCAGCCGAGTCCGGTCCGTTCCCGAGAAATTAGCCGCCGCCGTGCTGCCACAGGATTGCCGCAAGAAATTTGGCGTTTGCGGAGGTTTCGGCAGGTATCCGCTTGGGGCAAACTTGCGGCCGTTGCGGCAACACAGAGGCATCGCCCATAAAAAATGGCCGGGACTGCGCCCGGCCATGATCGTTCTGAGTGCGTGAAAAACCGCCTCAGCTCTTCAGCAGCGGTGTGATCTTCTTGGAGAATTCGTCAAAGGTCTGCTCGCCGCGCAGCATCTCGCCATTGATGAAGAAGGTCGGGGTCGAATTGACCTTGAGAACTTCATTGGCAAACTTCTGGTCAGCTGCGATCTTGTCGAGCAGCGCCTGGTCCTTCAGGCACTCTTCCACCTGCTGCTGGCTGAGGCCGGCCTGCTTGCCGATACGGGTCAGCGTCTCGGCGGTGTTCTTCATCACCCATTCGTTCTGCTGCTTGAACAGCATATCGACCACGGCAAAATACTTGCCGGCATCATCCTTGGCGATGCAGCGCGACAGCATCGAGCCGGCGGCAGCCTTGATGTCGAGCGGGAATTCGCGGAACACGTAGCGAATCTTGCCGGTGTCGATGAATTCGGTCTTGATCTTCGGAAACACGGTCTCGTTGAAATTCGCGCAGTGGCCACAGGTCATCGAAGCGAATTCGACCACGGTGACGGCCGCATCCTTCGGGCCGAGTGCCATGTCCGGCAGCGACACCGGCTTGGCGACATCGGCCGCGGTCTGTGCGGAGGCTTCGGAGATCAGCCGCAGCGGCGACAGGCCGATGGCTGCGGCGGCGCCGGTCAAAGCGAGAGCGGCGGTGAATTCGCGGCGCGTGATGATCAAAGGACTGCTCCGAAGTGCGATTTGGCGCGAGAAAGGTTCGCTTCGCTAACTTGAAACCGCAAATGTGGCAAGCGGATGCCGGAACCCGATAGTGTTGGAATCCCTCAACTTCGCTTGATGGCAGCTCCAAGCCGCGCCAGGGCTTCTTTCAGCGCCTCGTCCTCGACCTCCGGCAAAGTCTCGGCCACCCTTGCAATGGCATTCGGGTCGATCGGCTTGATCTTGCGGCTGATCGATGCCCGCGACAGCGGGGCCTGGCGGAGCGCCAGTTTGCCGACTGCGTTCCAGCCAAAGAAGCGGTTCACCTTTTCCAGGATAATGTCCGACATATGCTGGATTTCCAGCGCCATCGGCCCTTCCACGCGCAGGATCAGGGTCGCGGCTTGCTGCGGCTGGCCATCCACCGGCCTTGGCCACTGGATCTTCAGTGGCTCGGAGAATTGCGCCACCTGGGTGCCGGCGATCTCGGCCCAGCGGGTCACCAGTTCGCGTGAGGCAAAGCCCTGTTTGGCATAGGCATCCGCAAACACGCCGCCGAGCAAGGCGGAGAGCGGTTTTGCGGAGATGAAGCCGGGCTTGTTCATGAACGGGCGATTTGGGTACATGTCGGCATGAGTCTATCAGCCCCTGCGAGCAGACGAAAGAAATCCGCGACCCCGGACGTCGGGCCGTTGGATAGCGGGGAAGCCGCCGCCACGCAGCGTCCCGCGCAAATCCTTGCCTGGTATGACCGCCATCGCCGCCGGTTGCCGTGGCGGGCTCTGCCCGGGGAGAGCGTCGATCCCTATCGGGTCTGGCTGTCGGAGATCATGCTGCAGCAAACCACCGTGCAGGCGGTGGGGCCCTATTTCATGAAGTTCCTCGATCGCTGGCCGACGGTGAGCGATCTCGGCCGGGCGTCGCAGGATGACGTGCTGCGGATGTGGGCCGGGCTCGGCTATTACTCCCGTGCGCGCAACCTGCACGCCTGCGCGGTCGCCGTGTTGCGTGACCATGGCGGTGTGTTTCCCGACACCGAGGAAGGCCTCCGGGCGCTGCCTGGCATCGGGCCCTATACGGCGTCTGCCATCGCGGCGATCGCTTTCGAGCGCCAATGCATGCCGGTGGATGGCAATATCGAGCGCGTCACGTCGCGGCTCTATGCTGTCGAGGAGGCGCTGCCGAAATCGAAGCCGACGATCGTGGCGCTGGCCGCGACACTGCTTGGGCCCTCACGCGCCGGCGACAGTGCGCAGGCGTTGATGGATCTCGGCGCCACTATTTGCACACCGAAAAAGCCGGCTTGTTCGCTCTGCCCGGTCAATGACAATTGCGCGGCGAGGGAGCGAGGCGATCAAGAGACGTTTCCGCGCAAGGCGCCGAAGAAGAGCGGGGTGCTTCGCCGCGGCGCGGCTTTCGTCGTCACGCGTCAAGGTGAATTGCTTGTGCGTACCCGCGCCGAGAAGGGCTTGCTCGGTGGCATGACGGAAGTGCCGACGTCGGACTGGCTCGCTGGCCACGACGATGCAGACGCCCTGGCTCAGGCGCCGGTGCTGAAAAGCGCGACACCGTGGCACCGCAAGGTCGGTGTCGTGTCGCACGTCTTCACGCATTTTCCGCTCGAGCTCGTGGTCTATACCGCAAGTGTGCCAGCGCGCGCGAAGGCGCCGGAAGGAATGCGCTGGGTGCCGATTGCGACGCTCGACGGTGAAGCGTTCCCCAATCTCATGCGCAAGGTCATTGCGCATGGACTGGATGATTAGGCGGCGCGAATGCCGCGTTCTTCGGTTGCCGGCATGACGAAGCAGCGATTGCGGCCGGTGTTCTTGGCGACATAGAGGCCCTGGTCGGCGCGTTCGATCATGTCCTGCACGTCGCGGTCGCTATCGGCGATCAGAGACACACCCACAGAAACCGTGGCCGAAAGACGTATCTCACCTTCGCCGATGATGGCGAGTTCGACGGCGCGGCGGATGCGGTCACCGAGCGCCTGCGCAGTACGCTCATCCGCCTCACGCAGCAGGACGACGAATTCCTCGCCACCGAAGCGCGCGGCGCGGTCGGTGCTCTTGATGTTGCTCTGGACGATCTCGGCGATCTTCTTGATGGCGATATCGCCGACATGGTGGCCGTAGGTGTCGTTGATGACCTTGAAATGATCGATATCGATCATCAGCGTCGCGATGCTGCGCTTGTATCGCACGGCGAATTCCATCGCATCATTCGCCGCGACGATGAAGGAGCGGCGGTTCATCAGCTCGGTGAGATAATCGGTATCGGCGAGCCGCCGCAGCTTGCTGAGGTCGTCCTTGAATTGCAGCGCGTTCTCGGTGGCGCGCAGTTCGGCCTCCTTGGTGCGCTCTTCGGCAAAGCCGATGCGACGAAGCAGGGAGCGCAACGCCTGTGTCAGTTGCACCACTTCAAGCGAGCCGCGCTGACGCGGCAGCATGGATGGGCCAGAGGAACGGCCGATACGGTCTGCCTCCAATGTTATCGCGTGGATCGGATTCGAAATCCGTTGCGCGATCAGGAAGGCGAGGGCCATGCCGAACAGGCCAACGGCAGCGCCGATAAACAGGATGTTCTTCGCGGAGTGAACGGCTGCAGCGAGGGCCACATCGGCCGGCTGGCTCGCCGTGACGATCCAGTTCAGGCCCTGATATTCGCGATGTCCGTTACCGACGAAATACGCGGTCAGGCTGTTCTGCTCGCCCACTTTCTCAGCGAAAGTGCCGGCGCGTGTTTGCAGGATCGTGGCCAGCTTATCGCCGGCAAAGCGTGTCGTGTTCATGCCGTTGCCGACCAGGACCGTGCCGGTCTTCGAGACGACCGTCAATGTCGTATCGGATTCCTGATCGGTCGCTTCCGAACGTGCGATGACGGTTTGGGCCCATTGCCAATCGAGATGCGCGCCGAGCACACCGATCAGAACGCCGTCCGCGTTGCGAATGGGGAGTGCAATATCGACGAAGCGATGCGGTTCACCGTCGGCACGCTTGGCCAGAAGCGATGCCAGCAATGCGGCCTCGTGGACGTCACCAACCATGGGATCGTTCAGCCCGGTGCGAAACCATGGACGTTGCGCGACGGATGCTCCTTCGAGCATGCCTTTGGTCGCAGCGACGACCTTGCCATCCGGCTGCGCAAAGCCGATCCAGGCGAAATCGCTGAACGAACTCTGTAGTTGCTCAAGCGTCTTGCGCAAGGTGGAGTGATCGCCCTGCCATAGGCCTTGCAACAATTCGAGCTTCGAGAACAGGTGCACCTCTTGCTGACGGACTGCCATGTAGCGATCGAGCCGCTCGGCTGTGATGGAGGCGACAGCTGCGAGGCGCGTATTCACGAGTTCGGCCGTGTTGCGATAGCTGACAAGAGCGGCACCCGTGGCCAATGCGCCGACCAGCGCCACGATCATGACTGCAAATGCAATCGTAATATGCGCGCGGACCGTGAAGTGATCCTCGATGGCGCGGATGCGCTCGGCAACTTTACTGAGTAGGTGACGCATAACCAGGCCTTGGACTAACGAATAGCCGAGTCCTGACAGATGCGAATTGCCAATCCCTAACGGTACAAACCTGCCATGGGATCATGTTGAATCCCTGATGAATCGAGACGGTTGAATGCGCCTTAACGCGCGAGTTCCGTCATCCTGCGCTGGATAGTTGTGAGACCGGCGGCGCCGGCACGATGGGCGGCTTCGCGTTGAGCCCCTCGACCTGAAATCCGGCGACGCGCTTGTAATTGGCCGCGATATCCTCCAGTTCCTGTTGAGAAAGCACCTCGGTCACGACGCCATAGCCATTGGGCGCGCGTTCCTCGACGATCTGCATCACCTGTTCCGGACCATTCTTGCGGTTGAGCATCACGAGGTCGGTGGTGGCCGGCCGGCGCTCGGCTTCGTAGGCCTCGAGTGCAGCAGGGACTTCGCCATTTGCGAGAATTTCGCGCGTCAGCACGCGGGCGTCGAGGATGGCCTGCGAGGCACCGTTCGATCCGATCGGATACATCGGATGTGCGGCATCACCCATCAGCGTGACGCGGCCGAAGGTCCAGCGATCGACGGGATCGCGATCGACCAGCGGATATTCATAGGCATGCGGGCAATTGCGGATCAGGCCGGGCACGTCGAGCCAGTCGAATGTCCAGTTCTCGAACCAGGGCAGAAACTCGTCGAGCTTGGCCGTACGGTTGTAGTCCTCACGGCGCCACTGATAGGTCGGCGGCATATGCCGCTCTGCGATCCAGTTGACGTCGTAATCGCCGTTGGCATCCGGCGTGTTCGAGATCGGGTAGCAGACAAATTTCAGGATCTCGTGGCCGGCCATGATCATGGTGCGGCCGGTGAGGAAGGGTCTGCTCTTGGTGACGCCGCGCCAGAGAATGCGACCGTTCCAGATCGGCGCGCCCTCTTGCGGATAGAGCTTTTGCCGTATCGCGGAATGGATGCCATCGGCGGCGATCAGCAGCGTACCCTCATGGCTGCCGGCAGGCTCGCCGGTGGCGCGATCGATGAAATCGGCGCGGATGCCGTCATCGGTTTCGGTCCAGCCGGTGATGTGATGGCTGGTCAGCACATTGTCGGCGCCAAGGCGTTCGATCGCGGTATCGAGCAGGATCTGCTGCAGCGTGCCGCGATGAATCGAAAACTGTGGCCACTTATAGCCAGCCTCCATGCCACGCGGTTCGCTCCAGATCGGCTTGCCGGTCTTGGAGAAGTAAGCGAGTTCGCGGGTGCGTACGCCGGCGGCATCAAGCTTGTCGTGCAGACCGAGCTCCATGAGTTCGCGCACCGCATGGGGCAGCACATTGATGCCGACACCGAGAGGCTTCAAGGCGGACACGCTTTCGAACACGCGGCATGGAATGCCGATCTGATGCAGGCTGAGCGCCAATGTCAGGCCGCCGATGCCGCCGCCAGCGATGAGAACGGTCATGATGTTGCCTCCCCCTTGATTTGCGTGAGGTCATCGCATGGGACCGCCGGCGGGGGCAACCGGATTGCCGCGTAGCGAACGGGCGCCCGATCGGGCTGACGCATGGCCGGCATGGTGGATGAAGCCTTAACGCAAAATTCAGGCGCATTCCCCTAATACCGTTAGCATTGTCATTTAGGTGAAGTGGTTCAGGGCCAAAGATGTCCCATCAGATCAAACCGACCGGCCGCGAGACGTTTTTTCCGGCGTCCGAGTTGATTGTATCGAAGACGGATCTCAAAGGTCGCATGACCTATGTGAACCGTTTGTTCTGCAAGATGGCCTGCTATAGCGAGGCCGATCTGATCGGCCAGCCACACAGCATGATCCGCCATCCGGATATGCCGCGCAGCGTCTTCAAGCTGCTGTGGGACACCGTCGAGGCAAAACGCGAAATCTTCGCTTTCGTGAAGAATATGGCGGCCACGGGTGACCACTACTGGGTGTTTGCGCATGTGACGCCGTCCTACGATCTGCAGGGCAAGCTCATCGGCTATCATTCCAATCGCCGCGTGCCGTCGCCCGATCTGATCAGGACCACGATCGCGCCGCTCTATGCCGAGGTGCTCGCCATCGAGAAACGGCATGTCAACGGCAAGGAATCGCTTGCCGCAGGCTTCAAGGCCCTCACTGATTTCGTTGCATCCCAGAAAGTCAGCTATGACGAACTTATGTTTTCTTTCCCGCGCGCAGCTTAGCACGCTCGTCGTCATCGCCGGCTTGGTGCTCGGGCTGGCGTTGCAATTCGCTGGCTTCTCGACCGTCGCCATGGTCACGCAAGGCATTGCGCTTGCGGCGGCGGTGCTGGCTCTGGTGCTGATGGGCAAGACCGCGAAACTGATCGAGAAAGGGCGCATCGCTTGCGAGCGCATCGCGCAGGGCGATTTCGAAGCGCGCATCCTGGATATTCCCGTGCGCGGCGTCACCGGCGAGCTGCTGCACAGCATCAACGACATGATCGACGGCTGCGATGCCTTTGTTCGTGAGTCGACGGCTGCGATGGCTGCCCTCAACGACAACAAATATTATCGCCGGATCCTGCCGGGCGGGCTGCATGGCGGCCTCCTGCAGGGCGCCAAGGCAATGAACGCAACCACCGACAAGATCGCCGATCGCATCGTGCAGTTCGAGAAGCAGACCGCAGAGCTGGAAGCTGCGGTGGGCGGCATCGTTTCCGCACTCGATAGCGGTGCGGCCGAGATGAACGGCACTGCCGGCAATCTGCGCACCGGCGCATCCTCGTCATTGTCGCGCGTCACGTCGGTGGCTGCGGCCTCCGAACAGGCCGCGGCGAATATGCAGTCGGTGGCCTCGGCGACGGCGCGGTTGTCGTCGAGCGCCAGTGAAGTCGGCGCCGACGTCAATCGTTCGGCCGCCATTGCCGGCCGCGCCGTGGAGCGCGTGGCGGATGCTGCAGGCAATGTGGACGTGCTGCGCCATGTGGCAGCGCGCATCAGCGAGGTGGTCACCTCGATCAATGCCATCGCCAGCCAGACCAATCTGCTGGCGCTGAATGCGACCATCGAGGCCGCGCGCGCCGGCGATGCTGGCCGCGGCTTTGCTGTCGTGGCACATGAAGTGAAGGCGCTGGCGACGCAGACGGCGAATTTCACGGCCGAGATCGAAAAGGAAATCGGCCAGGTGCAGTCGGCGACCGACAAGGTGAGCGCGTCGATCAACGAGATCGGCACCGTGATCGCCGAGGTCAATGAGATCACAGGCAAGGTCGCCGGAGCCTCGGAGGCGCAGTCATCGGCGACGGCGGATATTGCGCGCAATATCGACGAAGCCTTTGCGGTGGTCCGCGAGATCTCGGCCAACATCCAGTCGCTGGCCGAGACCGCCAAGAGCACCGAGCAACTCGCCACCTCGACCATGGAGGCCTCGGACGACCTGTCGTCGCAATCGGGACTGCTGACGCGAAAGATTCGCGGCTATCTCGGCCAGGCGCGCGAAAGCCTAGTGCATCAGGCGGCAGTGGCCTGATCGTCGTGAGGATCGACTGAAAACGCTGGCGCCCTGTGCGCCGGCGTTTTGTTGGAGCGATGCCGTAGGGCTGCGTCCATCAAAACAAAAAGAGCCGGACCAAATCAGGCCCGGCTCTTGCGATGATATCGCGATATGCAGCGTTTAGCTTGCGCCCATCTCGCTGCGGATCTCGGCGCGGAGTTCGTCGATCAGACGCAGACCCTTCTTGGTCTCCACATGCCAGAACGTCCAGCCATTGCAGGCGGCGGCACCCTGGGCCATGGCGCCCATGCGGTGGATCGAGCCGACCTTGTCGCCGAACATGATGGCGCCATCCGCACGAACCAGAGCGCCGTGGCGCTTCTTGGCATCGACGAGCTTGGTGCCGGGCGAGATCAGCCCGCGTTCGACCAGTTCGGCGAAGGCAACACGTGGCGCACTGCGGGCCGTCATGAACGGGGCGAGTGTCGCTTCCGGCAGCGGCTCGATCGCAGCGATCCGCGCTTCGGCCGCCTTGGCATAGACGCGGTCGCGTTCGAAGCCGATATAGGAGCGGCCGAGCCGCTTGGCGACGGCGCCGGTGGTGCCGGTGCCGTTGAACGGATCGATCACGAGATCGCCGGGCTTGGACGATGACAAAAGCACGCGTGCGAGCAGGCCTTCCGGCTTCTGGGTCGGATGCACTTTCTTGCCGTCGCCGCCTTTCAGGCGTTCGTCGCCGGTGCAGAGCGGGATCAGCCAGTCGGAGCGTGCCTGCACGTCGTCATTGGCGGCTTTCAGCGCTTCGTAATTGAAGGTGTAACCCTTCGCTTTCTCGTCGCGTGCGGCCCAGATCATGGTCTCATGCGCATTGGTGAAGCGCCGGCCACGAAAATTCGGCATCGGGTTCGACTTGCGCCAGACGATATCGTTGAGGACCCAGAAGCCGAGGTCCTGCATGATCGCGCCGACGCGGAAAATATTGTGATAGGAGCCGATCACCCACAGAGTGGCGGACGGCTTCATGGCACGCCGGGCAGCAAGCAGCCAGGCACGCGTAAAGTCGTCATAGGCCGCGAATGACGAGAACTTGTCCCAGTCATCAGTGACGGCATCCACATGGGAATCGTCAGGGCGTTTCAGATCGCCCTTCAGTTGCAGGTTGTAGGGCGGATCTGCAAACACCAGATCCACCGAACCAGCCGGCAGTTTTGACATCTCGGCGACGCAATCGCCAACGACGATACGATGCTCGAGGGCAGACTCTAGTTGTGTGCGGGACGTCCTGAGGGACGCCCCGCTACGCGAACCAACCATGACTCAATTACTCTGACTCAGGCGACGCTGTCGGCGACGCGGGACTAAACAACCGACTGACCGGTAATGTGAACGGGCAAAGTAAAAATCGACTTAACTGGTAATGGAATCGCGCTAGGCAAGTTTTGCCGGGCAGGCTAATGCTTATGCTTAACGTGATGGAAAGATTGCGCTGTTTGCGCGTTATGCTGCGGTCTCTTTCAATTGTGTCCCGCAATTGGTTCAAACGCTGCGAATTGAAATGAAGGAATTGCCCGATGCGTTACGATGACTTCCGTCGCAGCGACAATATCGACGACCGTCGCGACGATGATGGCGGTGGTTATGGCGGCGGCGGTGGTGGCGGTTTTGGCATTCCCGGCGGTGGGGGCGGTCTCGGCATCGGCACGGTGCTCGTGCTCGGCCTTGTCGGCTGGGCGCTCGGCATCGATCCGCGCTTGCTCATATCAGGCGCAGAGATTCTCACCGGCGGCGGGCAGGCGCCGACCTATCAGACCGATCGCCGCTCATCGCCACCGAAGTCGGGCGCACCGACGGATGAAGTGGGCAGCATGATCTCCGGCATTCTCGGCGAGATCGATGATCGCTGGACCGAGATTTTCCGCGAGAGCGGCCAGAAGTATACGGGCGCGCAGATCGTGCTGTTCCGCAACGCCACCAATGGCGGTCGCTGCGGTCGCGCGCAGTCAGCAATGGGGCCTTTCTATTGCCCGCCGGACAGGAAGATCTATCTCGACACCAGCTTCTTCCGTCAGGTTGAAACCAAGTTTCGCGGCTGCTCGGGCAATGCGTGCAAGTTCACCACGGCCTATATCATTGCGCATGAAGCCGGCCATCACGTGCAGAACCTGCTTGGTATCATTCCGAAAGTGACGCAGGCGCAGGAGCGCGCCGGCAGCAAGGCCGAAGCGAATAACCTTCAGGTGCGTGTCGAGCTGCAGGCGGATTGCCTGTCCGGCATCTGGGTCAATCGCGAAGAGAAGAAGCGTCCCGGCTTCCTCGAAGCCGGCGACATCGACGCCGCGCTGCAGACCGCAGCAGCCATTGGCGATGATACGCTGCAGCGTCAGGCGCAGGGCCGCGTGGTGCCGGACTCCTTCACTCACGGCTCGGCCGCACAGCGCAAGCGCTGGTTCATGGTCGGCTATCAGCAGGGGACGATCCAGGCCTGCAATACGTTCGGGACGAATCAGCTCTAATTCAGCCTGATCCGATCCAGGTCGATGCATGAGGCGCTGATCCGGCGCTTCCTGCATGGACGATCCGAAACCGGAGTTGCTTTCATGTCTCTTGATGACGCCAAGGCCTTCGTCCCGCTCAGCATCGCTGTGCTGACGATTTCGGACACGCGTTCGCTCGATGACGACAAATCCGGCACGACGCTGGCGGACCGGCTGACATCTGCGGGGCATGTGCTGGCCAAGCGCGAGATCGTCACCGACGATGTCGAGGCGATCCGCGCCGTGGTGAAATCATGGATCGCCGATCCCGGCGTCGATGCGATCATCACCACGGGGGGCACCGGCTTCACCGGCCGCGATGTCACGCCGGAGGCGATCGAGCCCTTGTTCGAAAAACGGATGGATGGTTTCTCCATCGCCTTCCATATGCTCAGCCACGCCAAGATCGGCGCCTCGACCATCCAGAGCCGTGCCACCGCAGGCACGGCTGGCGCCACCTTCATCTTCTGTTTGCCGGGCTCGCCGGGCGCCTGCCGTGACGGCTGGGATGGCATCCTCAATGCGCAGCTCGATTATCGCACGCGGCCGTGCAATTTCGTCGAGATCATGCCGCGGCTGGACGAGCATTTGCGCCGGCCGAAGGCGAAGGGCGCGTCAGCGTAAGACAAGGCACCGTTTGTCATCCCCCGCGAACGCGGGAGATCCAGTAGACACCGGCGGTCGTATTGATCATCTAAATGAGTGTTGACTGGATCGCCCGGTCAAGCCGGGCGCCGATAAGTGATATTGGTGGCTAGAGCGCCAACTCCCACGTCTCGCCCACCAGATTCTGCCCGAAACTGCGATGCGGTTCGCTCGCGACCAGCTTGAATCCCGACTGCTCATAAATCTTTCGCGCGGCAAACAAATTGCTCTGCGTCCATAACGTGATTTTTCGATAGCCGCACTGCCGCGCAAACCCGACCGCTTCTGCGGTCAGTCGACGCCCGAGGTTTTGTCCGCGTGCGACGGGATCGATGATCAAGAGCCGGATTTTCGCAACATCGTCCGATGCCTTGACCAGGAAGATAGAGCCGACCGGCGCACCGTCCATCTCCGCGATCCAGCAACGCTCGCGCGATGGATCAAGGGCCGCGAGATACTTCGCGACGATATCGGCCACCAGCCCCTCGAAGGAGGCGTCGTAACCGTATTCGGCTGCATAGAGCGCGCCGTGGCTCTGCACGACCCAGCCCATGTCGCCGGGGCGCGGGCTGCGCAGCGTTGCCTGCGATGCTTCGTTCCCGCCGAGCAGTGTCTCGATCGTTGTCATCGCCTGCACCACGCGTGGCGCGTGGTTGCCGAGTGCATCGAGCATCACGGCCGCCTGATCATGCGAGCCGCGATTGAGCCGTCCGAAGGCGAGGCGGCCCTTGGCAGTCAGGCTGAGCCTGTATTGCCGCCGATCGACCGGCGACGACTTTCGCACGACGAGGCCCTTGTCGTCGAACGCCTTCAGGATGCGGCTGAGATAGCCGGCGTCGAGCTTGAGCCCGGTGCCGATGTCCTTGGCCGATTGGCCGTCCTGGTTGGCGAGCTCGTAAAGCACGCGCGCTTCAGTCAACGAATAGGGGCTTTCCAGCAATTGCTGATCCAGCACGCCAAGATGCCGCGTGTAGAAGCGGTTGAAGGCGCGGACGGCGGCGACGGGATCGGAGGGCTGGGACATGGTTGCCAGTGTCAATCAATTGATTGACTTTGGCAAGTATATTTGCGGTGCTTTCTTGCTTGTCATCCGCCGCGCAAGCAGGGGGAATCCGGTAAACTGAGATTTCAACGATCAGTCGGGAAGCCAGTGTTTACTGGGTTGTCCCGGTCAAGCCGGGCAATGACAGTGGAGTTTGTGGCCTATGCCACCATCATGATCCGGCTGCGCAACATCGTGCGTGATGCCCGCCCGAGCTGGCGCAGCAGCTTCGCCTCGGCCCGGCTGGCATCGGCATGGCCGCCGAGGCGCTCATAGTGGTCCCGCGCAATGAGCAGGCCCTGATCCGCCTTGGGGCCCGAGACCTTGCGGATGAAATGCTTCACCTCATCGCGAAAGCCGGTCTCGTCGTAAGGCGAGCGGGCATAACGGAAGATGCCGGCGCGCGGGCGATCGCTGGCGCTGATACGCTGGATGAATTGCTGAGTCTCCTCGATCCAGCCGCTGTCCAGCACCGCACCGGCATGAAGAAACATCAGCCAGGGCGAGCGTGCAGCCTTGGCACCGGCGGCCATCGCCGCGGCGCGTGAGCCCGTTGAGGTGAGGTAGCCGCAGCCGGCCACATCGGCGACGCGCTCGATCACATCGGTGCTGGCGCGATCGACCAGCAGCACCTCGCGGATCACGCCGGCAGCGGCGCCCGGCACCAGCGCCGCCAGAGTGGCGACCGCGGGCTGTTCGACACCGTCGGTTGAGATGATCACGCTCAGCATGGATGTGGATATTACCTCAAAGCCAGTGCGGCAGCGTTATCATTTCGTCATAGTGAAAGCAGCCACTGATGCTAGTCATGGCTAAGACGGCGCATGTGGGCAAACGATTTTCCTGCGGGTTTGTTCTTGATATGTTCTGAAGAGGTGCTAGCCTAGCTGCATGAATCAGAACGCCGCAGCCCAGATGCCGACTGCTCCCGTGTCCGAAATCGCGGGACTGCCATCGCCGTTTCCGGCGATCGAGATTGCGATCGACCGCCAGCGGCGGCGCGGTCGCGGCGCCCAGACCAATGACAGCGGGCGTTTTGAGAAGGAGGCTCGCGTCGCCTTCGACGATGGGTGGCAAAGCCTCGACGATCTGCCGCCGTTCAAGACGACGGTGGCGGTGGATACGGCGCGCAAGGTGATCACGCGCAACGAATCGCCGGATATCGGCTTCGACCGTTCGATCAATCCCTATCGTGGCTGCGAACATGGCTGCGTCTACTGCTTCGCGCGGCCGACCCATGCCTATCTCGGCCTGTCGCCGGGGCTGGATTTCGAATCCAAACTGTTCGTGAAACCCGATGCGCCGGCATTGCTCGAGAAGGAGCTGGCGGCGGCAGAATATGAACCGAAGATGATCGCGATCGGCACCAATACCGATCCGTATCAGCCCATCGAGCGCGAACGCCAGATCATGCGCGGCATTCTCGAAGTGCTGGAAAAGACGGGGCATCCTGTCGGTATTGTCACTAAATCGGCATTGGTGGTGCGCGACATCGATATTCTCGCGCGGATGGCCAAGCGCAATCTCGCCAAAGTGGCGCTGTCGGTGACATCGCTGGATCCGAAGCTGGCGCGCACCATGGAGCCGCGCGCATCGACGCCGCCGAAACGGCTGGAGGCGCTGCGGCAGCTCTCGGAAGCGGGCATCCCGACCACCGTGATGGTGGCGCCGGTGATCCCGGCGCTGAATGACAGCGAGATCGAGCGCATCCTCGATGCCGCCGCCCATGCCGGCGTCAAGGAAGCGAGCTATGTGCTGCTGCGCCTGCCGCTGGAAGTGCGCGATCTCTTCCGCGAATGGCTGATGGCGAATTATCCGGATCGCTACCGCCATGTCTTCACGCTGATCCGTGAGATGCGCGATGGCCGCGATTACGACTCGCAATGGGGCACACGCATGAAGGGCACCGGTCCGATGGCCTGGATGATCGGCCGCCGCTTCGAGGTCGCCTGCGCCAAGCTCGGCCTCAACAAGAAGCGCGTGAAGCTGACGCTCGATCATTTCGCGAAGCCAGCCGGCGCCGGCCAGCAACTGAATTTGTTCTAGGTGCTTGGAAGTTTACTCCTGAAGGTCTCGCAATCTTGGGAGCAACTCGGGGGAGGGGCGCAGACCGGAAACCAGAGCCGGCCTGCGACCCCTTCTCCGCTTTTTGCGTCGAGTGTGACGGAGGACCGAGATGACGAACAATGATCGTCCCAAACTGGTGCCGCGCCTGACCGTGGTCACGCTTGGCGTCTACGACATTCGCCGTAGCATCGCCTTCTACCAGGCGCTCGGCTTCGCCCGAAAGGCCAAGGAGACCGGGGAGGCCATCGCCTTTTTCGACACCGGCGCCAGCCTGCTGGCGCTGTTTCCATGGGATCAACTGGCCGACGATGCCAACATGCCCGACCAGCCGCGCCCGCAGGCGTTTCGTGGCACGACCATGGGCTGGAACTGCCGCTCACCCGAGGAAGTTGATGAGGTGCTTGCATTTGCCGTCTCCTGCGGCGCAACGCTGATCAAGCCGGCGCATAAGACGGATTACGGTGGTTATTCCGGCTATTTCGCCGATCCCGACGGGCATGCCTGGGACGTGGTTGTGGCACCAGGCATCGAGGTCGGCGACGACCGGCGGGTGCATCTGTCCGATTAGACGGCTTGGATAGCGGGCAAGGTTTCTGGTTCCCGGTTGCGCCAGTGGAGCCAGATGCGCACGATCCCTTCATGATTCGGGATATCAAAACCAAGCCGGCCAAAAAGGCCTCGCCAAAGGCGGCAGCCGCCAAGCTGCGCAAGCCAATCGTCGTTGGGGCACCCAGCTTCAAGCGCGAGCGCGCGCTGCTGAAGCAGGGCATCTGGCCCGTCGCTGGCTGCGATGAAGCCGGCCGCGGGCCATTGGCCGGGCCGGTGGTGGCCGCTGCGGTGATTCTTGACCCCAAGCGCATTCCCAAGGGCCTCGACGATTCCAAGAAACTGACTGAAGCCAAACGCGAGGAGCTGTTCGAGGAAATCTGCGCGACGTCGTCCTTTGCCGTCGCCTATGCCTCGCCGGCCCGGATCGATCGCGACAACATCCTGAGGGCCTCGCTTTGGGCGCTGGCGCGCGCCGTCGCCTCACTGCCGGAAGTGCCGAAGCATGTCTTTGTCGACGGACGCGACAAGATTGACACCACGGCGGCCTGCGAAGCCGTGATCGGCGGCGATGCGCTGGTGCTATCCATCGCTGCTGCCTCGATCATCGCAAAGGTCTCGCGCGACCGGTTGATGTGCCGGCTGGCAGAGGAGTGCCCAGGCTACGGTTTCGAGATTCATAAGGGCTATGGCGTCCCGCAGCACCTCAAAGCGCTGAACGAGCTCGGCCCCAGTCTTCACCATCGCAGCCTGTTCGCCCCGGTGGTCGCCGCCCGCCTCCGCCGCGAAACGATCGTCGTCGAGACCGAAATCGTCACGCTGCAAGCGACCCTCGACCTCTCCGCCTGATCGACCGTGGTTGCCTGAACGGGCCGCCCGCCGTATCACCTGTGGCTACTGTCATTCGCGGGCCGGTCCGGACGTTCATGCGCTTCACTTCCCTGATCGTCGAACTGATCCGCGCCCGGCCGCGGCTGGTGTTCTGGATCGTGGTGCTGTGCCAGGCGCTGCTCTGGCTGGTGGTGCCGCTGCTGCTCTATCGCGGCCCGCCCGGCGATCTCGCCACCGTGCTCGCCTATGGCCGGGAATATCAGGTCGGCACCGAATTCGGCCCGCCGCTGGCCTATTGGCTCGCCGATATCGCCCTCCGCGCTGCCGGCAATCACATCTTTGGCGTCTATCTGCTGGCGCAGATCTGCGCTGTCCTCATGTTCCGCGCGGTCTACCAGCTCGGCCGCCATATCGTTGGTGGCCCGCAGGCCGTGATCGCGGTGCTGCTGACCATGACGGTCACGGCCTTCAGCACGCCGGGGATCGAATTCGGTCCGCTGGTGCTGGCCCGTCCGCTCTGGGCGATGTTTCTCCTGCACGCTTGGCTGGCCATCGGGCAGGGGCGCCGTAGCGCTTGGTTTGCTTTGTCCATCGAAGCCGGCCTCCTGTTGCTGACCACGCCGCAGGCCATGTGGCTGTTGCCGCTGCCATTGCTGTTCGGCCTTGCCACCACGCGCGGCCGGCGCAATCTCACCTCGCTCGATCCGTTTTTCGCGGTGGTCGTCATCGCCGTGCTGGCGCTGCCTTATGCGGCATGGGTGATCCGCTCCGGCGTCAGCGTTTTGCCGCCCGTGCCGGTGCTCACCGATCTCGTCGGCAAGGCCGAGCAATGGGGCGTGCGACTGGCCTGGCTCGTGGCGGCTACCGCTGGCGTGTTGGTGCTGACGGCCATGAACTGGCGCCGCCTTGTCCCACCCGGTGAGGATGCTCCGACAATCTTCCGGCCGCCGGTCGATGCGACAGCGCGGGGCTATGTCTATTTCTTCGCGCTCGCGCCGGCGCTGCTCGGCAGCCTGTTCGCTGCTCTCTATGATCGAAGCAATGTCGTCGGCGGCACGGGCATTGCTCTGGTCATGTCCGGCCTCGCGGTGGTCGTCGCTTCCGGCAATCTGATTGCGCTGCGGCGCCAGCGCGTGCTGCGCAAGGTGTGGGCTGCAGCCATCGTCGCACCAGCGCTCGCGGTGCTCGCCAATATCGTGGTGTTTCCATGGGTCGAGGGCCCGGAAGATCGCACGGCATTGCCGGCGCGCGAGATCGGTCGATTCTTTGGCGAGAATTTCGAGCGCCGCACAGGGCAGAAGCTGGTCGCCGTTGCCGGCGATCAGCAGCTTGCCGCACTGGTCGGCATGGGCGCGTCGCGGCCGCATGTGCTGAACGACGCGCAGCCCGAACGCACGCCTTGGACCACGCAAGCGAAGTTCATGGAAACCGGTGGCGTCGTCATCTGGCGCGCGACGGACACGGTCGGCACGCCGCCTGCGCATCTAGCTGCGCGCTTTCCGGGTCTGGTGGCGGAAGTGCCGAGGGCATTTGATCGGCTGATCAATGGCAGTCGGCCAGTGCTGCGGGTGGGCTGGGCAATCGTGCGGCCGAAATAGCTCCGTCCCTCATGGTCAGGTGGCGCGCAGCGCCGTCTCGAACCATGAGATCACCGGGCTCTGAGATTGCGGCCATCCTTGGAGACGCCGCTCTGCGGCTCCTCAGGTGAGGGCGGAGTGTTAGTTTGCCGTCTCCAGCGCCTTCGCCACCGACCGCAGATCGATCCAGGTCAGCCGCTTGTAAGACGGCGAACGCAGCAGATAGGCCGGGTGGAAAGTCGCGATCGCTTTGATCTTCCGCGTGCCCGTATCGTAATCCACCCAGCGCCCGCGCGACTTCATGATGCCGTCGCGGGTCTGCAGCAGCGTCTGGGTCGAGGGATTGCCCAGCGTCACCAGGATATCCGGATTCACCAGTTCGATCTGGCGCTGGATGAAGGGCAGGCAGATCTGCGTCTCCTGCGGCGTCGGGGTGCGGTTGCCCGGCGGGCGCCATGGAATCACATTGGCGATGTAGACCGCGGTGCGATCCAGCCCGATCGCCTTCAGCATCAAATCGAGCAATTTGCCGGAACGACCGACGAAGGGCAGGCCCTCGATGTCCTCGTCGCGGCCGGGGGCCTCGCCGACAAACATGATGCGCGCCTGCGGATTGCCGTCCGAAAACACCAGTCGGGTTGCGGTGCCTTTCAGCGCACAACCGTCAAAAGCTTCCAGCATCCCGCGCAGGGCGTCCAGCGTCGGGGCGGTGCGCGCCGCCTCGCGGGCGGCGGCCACGGCGACATCGGGCGCCACTTCGGTCTTGATCGGCGGCGCCGGCCGCGGTGCCGTCGTTGGCATGCCAGTCAATGGCGGACGCTTGGGCGCTGCCTGGACAGGGGCATGCAGCCCGATATCGTCGTCCAGCAGCCGGTTGACCGGCTCATCCATGAGGGCGCAATCGACCCCGGCCTCCAGATAGAAGGCGAGCAGCTGCGCGACGGTGGGGGCGGGCTCTGGCATCATGGCGATGCCCACAGGTATGCCAGCATCCGGGCCGGACCGCCACCCGCGGCAACGGCCCCTGTGCATTTCGGTGGTTGTTCTTCCGTCAAAAATCGGAAACAACAGCCCTTAGAAGCGTTCTGAACGGGTTGGAAACGGGTCTGAGATCAAGATTATGAGCACTGAAGAACTTCCGCCGCGCGAGAGTATGGAATTCGACGTCGTGATCGTCGGCGCGGGGCCGTCCGGCCTGTCGGCTGCGATCCGGCTGAAGCAGCTCAATGCGGATCTGACCATCGTTGTGGTCGAGAAGGGTTCCGAGGTCGGTGCCCACATCCTGTCGGGCGCGGTGATCGATCCCGTCAATCTCGACAAGCTCATTCCGGATTGGCGCGAAGATCCGGATTGCCCGCTCAAGACCCAGGTCAAGGACGACCAGTTCATCCTGACCAGCGAGACCGGCGGCATTCGTCTGCCGAACTTCATCAACCCGCCATTGATGAACAATCATCACTGCTACATCACCTCGCTCGGCATGGTGTGTCGCTGGCTCGGCGCCAAGGCCGAAGCGCTCGGCGTTGAGATCTATCCGGGCTTCGCCGCTGCCGAGACTCTGTACGACGACAATGGCGCCGTGCGCGGTATCGCCACCGGCGACATGGGCATCGGCCGCGATGGCAAGCCGAAGGATTCATTCACCCGCGGCATGGAACTGCTCGGCAAATACACGCTGTTCGCCGAAGGCGCGCGTGGTTCGCTGACCAAGGAGATCATCGCCAAGTTCCAGCTCGACAAGGATTGCGAGCCCGGCAAGTTCGGCATCGGTCTCAAGGAAATCTGGCAGATCGATCCGGCCAAGCACAAGAAGGGCCTGGTGCAGCACACGCTGGGCTGGCCGCTCGACGACCAGACCGGTGGTGGCTCGTTCCTGTATCACTATGACGACAACCTCGTGGCTGTCGGCTTCGTGGTGCATCTGAACTATCAGAACCCTTATCTCTATCCGTTCGAGGAATTCCAGCGGATGAAGACCCATCCGATGATCCGCGATACTTTCGTCGGCGCCAAGCGCCTGGCCTATGGCTCGCGCGCGATCACCGAGGGCGGTTATCAGTCCGTGCCGAAGCTGGTGTTCCCCGGCGGCGCGCTGATTGGCTGCGCCGCGGGCTTCGTCAACGTGCCGCGTATCAAGGGCGTGCATAATGCGATGGGCACTGGCATGCAGGCCGCCGAGCATGTGGTCGCCGCGCTGGCCGCTGGCCGCGCCAATGACGAACTCACCGACTACGAAAACGGCTGGCGCAGTTCGTCGGTCGGCCAGGACCTCTATAAGGTCCGCAACGTCAAGCCCTTCCTCTCGAAGTTCGGTAACCGCATCGGCATGCTGTTCGCCGGCTTCGACATGTGGTGCAACACGCTCGGCTTCTCGCTGTTCGGCACCCAGTCGCATGCCAAGCCGGATCGCAAGACGCTGAAGCCGGCGAAAGATTACAAGCCGATCCCGTATCCGAAGCCCGACGGCAAGATCACCTTTGATCGTCTGTCCTCTGTGTTCATGTCGAACACCAATCACGAGGAAGACCAGCCGATCCATCTGAAGGTGGCCGACATGGCGCTGCAGAAGTCGTCGGAACATGACGTCTTCGCGGGCCCGTCGAATCGCTATTGTCCGGCCGGTGTTTATGAGTGGGTCGAGGAAGGCGCCGAACCGCGCTTCCAGATCAATGCGCAGAACTGCGTTCACTGCAAAACCTGCGACATCAAGGACCCGAACGGCAACATCACCTGGACCTTGCCCGAAGGCGGCGGCGGTCCGAATTACGAGGCGATGTAGTTTCCCTCGCCCCGCTTGCGGGGAGAGGGTGGCCGCGCGAAACGCGGTCGGATGAGGGGACTGTCCGTGGGCTCGGAGTGCTTGGAGAACCCCCTCACCCGCCACTGCTTCGCTGCGCTCAGCCGCGGCGACCTCCCCCCGCAAGCGGGGCGAGGCAAGAAGCATCACCCCGGCGTGACCCGTCTCGTCACGATCCCGCCACACTGAAAGCGTTTGCAGGCATATTGGCGCAATCCGGTCGCCCGAACCTGACAGGCTCCCTTGGTGCATCTGCGCCCCCGATCCTTGCGAATGCCGGCCAAAAGCGGCATTGTCGCGTTGCGCACTGTTGCCGGGTCGGCAGCGCATTCGGGCCTGTCTCGCCATTCTGATCGCGTTTGTGCTCGAACTTCCGCCCGCAACTGCCCAATAATCTTCGGAGCTAGGCGAACTTGATGTTGTCCTCCCGTTTCAACCGCTTGACGCTCGCTGCCGCCACGCTCGCCGTTCTGGCGCTGCCGGCGCAGACCTTCGCTCAGACCCCGGATCATGCCGGCGATAGCGCCGCGCAGTTCCCGACTGCGAAGGACCTGCGGCAGATGACGACCGCCGGCAGCTATCTGGCCGCGCGTCACGCCAGTGTGGAACGCGATGCCACCTCGGCTGCGGCGTTTTACCGCTCCGCGCTGCGCACCGACCCGAAGAACAACGAACTGCTCGATCGCGCCTTCATCTCCTCGCTCGCCGATGGCGATATCGACGAGGCGGTGAAGCTCGCCGAGCGCATCCTGATCATCGATAAGTCGAATCGCGTGGCCCGCCTCGTGGTCGGCGTGCGCGATCTCAAGGCGAAGAAATACGCGGCTGCGCAGACCAACATCAATCAGTCGGTGCGCGGCCCGATTACCGATCTCGTCGCCACACTGCTTGGCGCATGGGCAAGCTACGGCGCCGGTGACACCAAGCAGGCCATTGCCAATATCGACAAGCTGGCCGGCCCGGAATGGTATCCGATCTTCAAGGACTTGCATGCCGGCCTGATCTTCGATCTTGCGGGCAAGCAGAAAGACGCCGGCGCGCGCTATGAGCGCGCCTTCAAGCTCGATGACTCCGCGTTGCGCGTGGTCGATGCCTATGGCCGCTGGACGTCGCGCAACAAGGACGATGCGGCGGCACTCGCCGTCTACGAGACATTCAACAAGAAGCTCGCCCGCCATCCGCTGGTGCTGGAAGGCATCCGCGAGACCAAGGCTGGCAAGAAGCTGCCGGCCCTGGTGGACAACCCGCAGGCCGGCGCCGCCGAAGCCCTCTATGGCATCGGCGCTTCGCTGACCCGCCGCGGCGGCGAAGACCTCGCACTCGTTTATCTGCAGCTCGCGCTGTACCTCAAGCCGGATCACTCGCTGGCGCTGTTGTCACTCGCGGATCTCTATGAGTCCGTGAAGAAGCCGGCCATGGCCATCAAGGTCTATGAGCGCATGCCGGCCAACTCGGCCCTGAAGCGCAATGCGATGATCCAGCAGGCGACCAATCTCGACGCCGCCGATCGCAGCGACGAGGGCATCAAGATCCTGAAGGACGTGACCGCCAGCGATCCGAAGGATCTCGAAGCGATCATGGCGCTCGGTAATATCGAGCGCGCCCGCAAGAAGTTCGCCGATTGCGCCGACACCTATACCAAGGGCATCGACGTCGTCGCCGCCAACCAGGACAAGCCGAACTGGGTCTATCATTATTTCCGCGGCATCTGCCTCGAGCGCTCCAAGCAGTGGGCCAAGGCCGAAGTCGACATGAAGAAGGCGCTGGAGCTGCAGCCGGAGCAGCCCCATGTGCTGAACTATCTCGGCTATTCCTGGATCGACCAGGGCATCAATCTCGACGACGCCATGAAGATGATCAAGCGCGCGGTCGAGCAGCGCCCGGATGACGGCTACATCGTCGACTCCCTCGGCTGGGCCTATTATCGCATCGGCAATTACGAGGACGCCACCAAGCATCTCGAACGTGCCATTGATCTGAAACCGGAAGATCCGACCATCAACGACCATCTCGGCGATGCCTATTGGCGCGTCGGTCGCAAGCTGGAAGCGCGCTTCCAGTGGCAGCACGCCAAAGATCTGAAGCCGGAAGCCGAAGAGCTGCCGAAGATCGAAGCGAAGATGCAGAAATGCGTGCCGCTGGATAGCGGCGACAAGCCGGAAGGCTGCGCATTGAACGAGACCACCCCGGCTGCGGCTTCGGCTGACAAGCCCGAGGTGAAGAAAGACAGCGATAAAGGCGGCTAGGCTTATGACGGGGGCATCGGCGGGCATTGGGCAGCCTGCTCGGGAAGACGGGTCTTCTCTGGAAGAAAGCGCGCGTGCGAAGGTCAATCTGACCCTCCGCGTCATCGGGCGGCGGGCCGACGGCTATCATGATCTTGAAAGCGTGGTCGTGTTCGCTGATTGCGCTGACCTGCTGACGCTGTCGCCGGGCGGCGATCTCGCGCTCACAGCGACCGGGCCACGGGCTGCGGAATGCGGTGACAACAACGACAATCTGGTGATCAAGGCGGCGCGCCTGCTCGGTGAGCAAGTCGAGGGCCTGACCTTCGGCACCTTCGCGCTCGACAAGCATTTGCCCGTGGCTGCCGGCATCGGTGGCGGTTCAGCGGATGCCGCGGCGGCGCTGCGGCTTCTGGTACGTTCCAACAATCTCGAACTCGACGATCCCCGCGTGATGGATGTCGCGCGCCTCACCGGTGCCGATGTGCCGGTCTGCGTGCAGTCGCATGCCTGCGTGATGACAGGCGTCGGAGAAAATCTGCTGCAGCTCAGCCTGCCGCGTTTGCCTTGCGTGATGGTCAATCCGCGCGTGCCCGTGGCGACCAAGGATGTGTTTCAGGAGCTTGGGCTGAAGAACGGCCAGCTGCGCGTTGGCCCGGCCGATGTGCTGAAGGCCCGCTCATGGCCGGCGGAAGGCGCATCGGTGGATGATTGGATCGCGGCCGTCAGTGCCGGCACCAATGATCTCGAAGCGCCTGCGTTGAAGGTCGAGCCGATCATCGGCGATGTGCTGGCCGCGCTGGGCGCCGCTGAAGGCGTTCGCCTTGCTCGTATGTCGGGCTCGGGCGCGACGTGTTTTGCGCTGTTCGACAATGACACCGATGCGCAGCGTGCCGCGCATGCGATCCAGCTCGCGCATCCGCTGTGGTGGGTGCATGCGGGCGCACTGAGCTAACGCCTCCGTCATTGCGAGCGGAGCGAAGCAATCCGGAAAGCCAGGAACTGCATTGCTTCGTCGCTACGCTCCTCGCAGTGACGGCTGGCTACCAGCCGGCGCTATAGCCGCCATCCACCGTGTAGATCACGCCGGACGTGTAGCCGGCGCGGTCCGAGGCGAGGAACGCCATCAGGTCGGCGATCTCGCGCGGCTTGGCGGGGCGGCCGAGCGGAAAACCCTGCTGCAACTCGCGAAACCGGCTCTCGTCGCCGAACTGCGTTTTGGCACGGGTCTTCATCAGCGTCTCGTGACGGTCGGTCCCGACCGGGCCGGGATTGATGCCGACCACGCGGATATTGTCCTTCAGGCTCTTGCCACCGAGCGCCCGCGTAAAGGCCATCAGCGCGGCATTGCCGGCGCTGCCGCAGATGTAATTGGCATCGAATTTCTCGCCGGCCGCGCCGATATCGTTGATGATCACGCCGCCACCGCGCGCCTTCATCTGCGCATAGACCTGCCGTGTCAGGTTGATGAAGCCGAACACTTTCAGCTCCCAGGCATGGCGCCAGGCGGGCTCGTCGATCATGTCGATGGCACCGCCGGGAATGTCGCCGGCATTGTTCACCAGAATGTCGATATCGCCGGCCGCGGCGGCGAGGGTTGCGAGGTCCTCGGCATTGCGCAGATCGGTCCCGTGAATGGCGACGTCGATCTGATGACGCGCGCGCAGGCTGTCGGCCAGCGCCTGCATCTTTTCGACATTGCGGGCAGCGAGGCGGAGGTTTGCGCCTTCCTCGGCAAAGGCTTCCGCGGCAGCCGCGCCAATCCCTTTGGAGGCGCCGGTGATGAGGACGCGTTTGCCGCGCAGATGAAGATCCATGGAATGCCTCCGGTTCGCATTGACGTCCGAGTTAGGCTGCTGCGGCAAAAGCGGTCAACATTGCACTGCAGCGTTGATCGCGCGCCGGCTTTGGTCCAAACCTGCCAACAATCCAAACTGGCGAAGGAAACCTCACGGTGAGCAAAGAATATCGGATTGCCGTCATCCCCGGCGACGGCATCGGCAAGGAAGTGATGCCGGAAGGCCTGCGCGTGCTCGAGGCGGTGGCCAAGAAGCACCGCGTGAAGGTGAAATTCGATCATTACGACTTCTCGTCCTACGACTATTACGAGAAGCACGGCCAGATGATGCCCGACGACTGGAAGGCCCAGATCGGCCAGCACGACGCCATCTATTTCGGCGCCGTCGGCCTGCCGGCCAAGATTCCGGATCACATTTCGCTGTGGGGCTCGCTGATCAAGTTCCGTCGCGAATTCGACCAATACGTCAATCTGCGCCCGGTGCGCCTGATGCCCGGTGTGCCGTGCCCGCTGGTCGGTCGCAAGCCCGGGGATATCGATTTCTGGGTCGTCCGTGAAAACACCGAAGGCGAATATTCGGCGGTCGGCGGTCGCAGCTTCCCGGATACGGATCGCGAATTCGTCACCCAGCAGACGGTGATGACCCGCACCGGCGTCGATCGAATTCTCAAGTTCGCTTTCGATCTCGCCCAGTCGCGGCCGAAGAAGCACCTGACCTCGGCGACCAAGTCGAACGGCATTGCGATCACCATGCCGTATTGGGACGAGCGCGTGAAGGCGATGGGTGAGAACTATCCCGATGTGAGATGGGACCAGTATCACATCGACATTCTCACCGCGCATTTTGTCATGAACCCCGACCGCTTCGACGTGGTGGTGGCGTCCAATCTGTTCGGTGACATCCTGTCGGATCTCGGTCCGGCCTGCACCGGCACCATCGGCATCGCGCCGTCGGGAAACATCAATCCGGCCGGTGATTTCCCGTCGGTGTTCGAGCCGGTGCACGGTTCGGCGCCGGATATCGCGGGGCAGGGGATCGCCAATCCGATCGGCATGATCTGGTCGGGCGCCATGATGCTCGAGCATCTCGGCGAGAAGGAAGCGGCGGATTCGATCGTGAAGGCGATCGAGCGTACGCTGGCGGAGCGCACGCTGCGCACGCGGGATCTCGGCGGTCAGGCGGATACGACGGCTTGTGGCAAGGCTGTTGCGGAGATGATTGAGTAAGTAACACGCTCCGTAAAGCCCTCATGGTGAGGAGGCGCTCTTGCGCCGTCTCGAACCATGGGGGCGCGCGGCCATCCTTCGAGACGCCGCGCAAGAGCGCGGCTCCTCAGGATGAGGGCTGAGATTGCGGTTTACCCCGCAATCCTTCGGCAATGCTTCCACGCCGCATCGATCAGATTGATGCTCGCCTCCGGCGTCCGGAATGCCGAGTGCGCCGACAGCGTCACATTCGGAATCGTCGTCAGCACATGGCCGGCCGGCAGCGGCTCGATCTCGAACACGTCGAGGCCGGCATGGCGCAGATGGCCGGAGCGCAGCGCCTCGATCATCGCGGCCTGATCCACGATCGCACCGCGGGCGGTGTTGATCAAGATCGCCCCCTTCTTCATCTGGCTGATGCGCTCGCGGGTAATCATGCCGCGGGTCTCGTCATTCAGCAGCAGATGGATCGAGATCACGTCGCTCTGCGATAGCACCGTCTCCATGTCGGTGAATTCAACGCCAGGATAACTCTTCGGCGAGCGATTCCAGGCCAGCACCTTCATGCCCGAGCCGAGCGTGATGCGCGCGACTTCCGCGGCGATGCCGCCAAAACCGATCAGGCCGATGGTCTTGCCGGTCAGCTCCATACCTTCATCGCGCAACCAGTTGCCGGCGCGCATTTCGCGGTCCTGCTCGGCAATACCGCGCGCAGCCGCCCACATATGTGCGATAGCCATTTCGGCAACCGCGGTGTCGCCATAGCCGCGGATCAGATGTACCGCGATGCCGAGCGCTTCCAGCTCGTCGACATTCATGTAGCTGCGCGCGCCGGTGCCGAGAAACACGATGTGCTTGAGCCCGGTGCACTGTTTCGCGATATCGGTGGGCACATAGGTGTGGTCGACGACGGCGATTTCGGCGCCATCCAGCACTGTGGGCAGGTCGGCCGAGGTGATGTCCTCGTTGCGGTTGATCCTGACCGTGATGTCGCCCGGCTGCGTGAGCCGTTCCATGATGAGTGCCAGCTCTTCGCTGGCATCGACGAATACGCCGCGCATTGATTGTGCCCCTTACTTACTTCGACGACACGCCGGCCAGCGCCAGCACGGTATGCATCAGGACATTCGCGCCAGCGGCGCAATCGTCCTGCGTGGAGGATTCCAGCTCGTTATGGCTGATGCCGTCCTTGCTTGGGATGAACACCATCGCGGTCGGCATGATGTTGTTGAGATTGCAGGCATCGTGGCCGGCGCCTGAAGTGATGCGGCGATGCGAGTAGCCCAGCTCTTCGGCCGCGCTCTCGACGGCATTGACAAAGTCCTTGTTGAAGTGCGTCGGCGGCTTGTGCCAGACCTTGTCGAAGGCGACCTCGACCTTGCGCTTCGCAGCGATGGCCGTGATCGCCTCGCGCACACCCTTCTCGATGGCGTCGAGTTTGCCGGCATCGGCGCTGCGCAGATCCATGGTGAAGGCGATCTCGCCGGGGATCACGTTACGTGACGGATTGGCGATCACGGCCTCACCGATGGTGCCGAGCGCACCGATCTCGGTAACCACGCGCTCGGTGGCCAGAACGATCTCCGACAGCGTGCCGAGCGCATCCTTGCGCAGCGGCATCGGTGTCGAGCCGGCATGGCTTTCAAAACCGGTGATCTTGCCGTCGAACCACAGCACGCCCTGGCCGGAATCGACCACGCCGATGGTCTTGCCTTCGGCCTCAAGGATCGGGCCCTGTTCGATATGCAGTTCGACGAAGCCGGAGAATTTCTGCGTGCCGACGGCGACATCGCCGCGATAGCCGATGGAGTCGAGGGCTTCGCCGACGGTCACGCCGGCGATATCCTTACGCGACAGAATATCGTCGGTGGTGAAGTCGCCGACATAGGCGGCCGAGGCCATCATGGCGGGTGCGAAGCGCGAACCTTCTTCATTGGTCCAGTTGGCGATGCAGATCGGCGCATCGGTCTCGATGCCGGCATCGTTCAGCGTGCGCACCACTTCGAGCGCGCCAAGCACGCCCAGAATGCCGTCGAACTTGCCGCCGGTCGGCTGGGTGTCGAGATGCGAGCCGATGCCGATCGGCGCCTTGGACATGTCGCGGCCACGGCGCAGCGCGAACATCGAGCCGAGCGCATCGACCTTCACCTCAAGACCGGCCGCTTCGCATGCCTTGCGAAACCAGTCGCGCACCTGCTTGTCCTCGGGCCCGAGCGTCAGGCGACGCACGCCGCCTTTCGGTGTGCCGCCGAATTTCGCCGTCTCATTGATCGCGCCCCACAGACGTTCAGAGTTGATCTTCAGATTGTCGCCGAGCTTGGTCATGCCGTTCGTCCTGGGAGTTTCGCTTGGTGGAATGTGGTGTATTTCAATGACCCGCCGTCGCCAGCACGTCAACCAAAGGGCTGGTATGCGGTGAGATGCTTGATGCCGCAGTCTCTTGCGCAAGCTGCGCGGCAAGGCCGGCGACGAGCTCGATGGCAACGGTGTCGGGCGAGGACAGCCAGCTTGCCGCAAAAGTCAGTGGTTGGATCGGCACATTGGTATTGAGCAATTGCAGCCGGCCATCGGCGAGTTCGCTCTGCACGATGGCGGTGGGGATGACCGCGATGCCGAGGCCCTCGATCGCCATATGGATCACGGTGGCGAGCGATGCGCTGGCATGCAGCCGGATCGGGGGCAGCGATGGTCGGTTGAAGATCGAGCGCACGATCTCATAAGGCCGCGTCTTGCGCGGGAAGGTGATGATCGGATGCTTGGCCAGATCTTCCACCGACAGCATCTCACTACCCAGTCCGAGCGACGGACTGGCGAGGAAGCCGATCTGATAGTCGCACAGCACCTTGTTCTGCACGTCGGATGCAGCGAGCGGCCCCACGACGAATGCGAGTTCGATTTCCTGTGCCAGCAAACGTGCGCGCAGGTTCGGTGTGATATCGACCTCGATCTCGAGCGACAAATTGGGATAGGCCTCGTTCACCTGCTTGATCAGCTTCGACAGCCAGGTGTGCACGATCGTCTCTGCCACGCCGAGCCTGAGCACGCCGCGCATCGCGGAGCGATCGCCGACCGCCGCCATCATCTCGGAGCGCAGCCCGATCAGCTTTTCGGCATAGACCAGCATCTCCCGGCCGGCGGGGGTGGGGGAGGCGATGCGGCGGTCACGCTGCAACAGTCGGACGCCGACCTCATGTTCGAGCTGTGCAATGCGCTGGGAGATGGCGGGCTGGGTCGTATTCAGCTTCTGGGCGGCGCCACGGAAGCTTCCGAGATTGACCACCCATAGGAAGGTCTCCAGCGCCTTGAAGTCCGCCATGGGGTAGGATCTTCTCTTTAGATAAGTTTGGCTTATCGGATGCGATCAAAAAACACGATTAGACATTATGTTATCCCTATGCCCCATTAAGTCGAGGCCAAAACGCAGGCAGGGCGATAATTGAGGCAGGTGGCTATGGGCACTCTGGCGAAGCGTGATCGTGACGAAGCCGACAGCGGTGACCTGCCCAGTGCAGTCGCGCGCCGCGAATATCGCGCCGGCAAATATGCCAGCACCGCCGGGGTCGCGCCCGGTTACGTCCAGGGCAATCTCGTCATCCTGCCGGAAGCCCAGGCCTCCGCCTTCCATCGCTTCTGCCAGCTCAATCCGAAGCCGTGTCCGATCATCGGCATGTCCGATCCCGGCGATCCCCGCATTCCCGCGCTGGGTCTCGATCTCGATATCCGAACTGACATTCCGCAATATGTGGTCTGGAAGGACGGCGAGGCGATCGACCGCCCTTATGAGGTGAACAAATACTGGCGTGATGATCTCGTGTCTTTTGTCATCGGTTGCTCCTATTCGTTCGAAGAGCCGATGATGGCGGAAGACCTTCCGATCCGTCACATCGAGCAAGATACCTTGGTGCCAATGTATCGCACCAGCATCGCCTGCAAATCTGCCGGCCCCTTCGCCGGTCCGATGGTTGTCTCGATGCGGCCGCTGAAGCCGGCCGATGCGATCCGCGCCGTACAGATCACTTCACGATTTCCTTCCGTACATGGTGCGCCCGTGCATCTTGGGCTGCCGCAGTCGATCGGCATCGCGGATATCAACAAACCCGATTACGGTGATGCAGTGCACATCAATGATGACGAGATCCCGGTATTCTGGGCGTGCGGAGTGACACCGCAAGCCGTCATCGCAGCTGCGAAAGTGCCATTCGCGATCACGCATGCGCCGGGTGTGATGCTCATCACCGACCTCAAGAATAAGCAACTTGCTGTTTTATAAGAAGCAGCTTGCCGATCTTTCGAGCTTTACCGTAACCTCGATTAGTTCCTATCGATAGCTGCCGATCACAAAGGACACCCAGCTGACGATCTCTCGCCGTGATGTTCTGCTTGGAGGCGCTGCCTCTGCCGCGCTGCTCCCGCTTGCGACGCCGGTTCGCGCACAAGCCAAGGAAGTGGTGATCGGCGTGATTTATCCGCTGTCCGGCGCCAGTGCGCAGATCGGCGTCGATGCACAGAAGGCGTTCGAGACTGCTGCTGACATCATCAACAAGAACTACGATTTCGATCTGCCGATGGCGCGCGGCGAGGGTTTCTCGGGGCTCGGTGGCGCCAAGGTGCGCCTCG
>NZ_JBIIOT010000040.1:0-44578 GCF_044336785.1 Tardiphaga sp.
CCAGGAAAAGGTGTCTGCCATCGTCGGCACCTATCAGAGCGCCGTGGCCGTCACCGTCAGCCAGATCTGCGAACGCTACCAGATCCCGTTTCTGTCGGCCGACAACTCGTCGCCCAGCCTGCATCGCCGCGGTCTGAAATATTACTTCCGCGCAGCACCGCATGACGAAATGTTCTCCACCGCGATGTTCGACTTCTTCGATGCCTTGAAGAAGAAGGGCCAGAAGATCGAGACGCTGGCGCTGTTCCACGAAGACACGATCTTCGGCACGGACTCGGCAAATGCGCAGCTCAAGCTTGCCGCCGATCGCGGCTATAAGATCGTCGCCGACATCAAGTATCGCGCCAATTCGCCCTCGCTCACCGCCGAAGTGCAGCAGCTCAAGGCGGCGAATGCCGACGTGCTGATGCCGTCGAGCTACACCACCGACGGCATCCTGCTCATCAAGACGATGGGCGAGCTCGGCTACAAGGCCAAGAACATCGTGGCCCAGGACGCCGGATTCTCCGAAAAGGCGCTGTATGACGCCGTCGGCGACAAGATCCCGGGCGTGATCTCGCGCGGTTCGTTCTCCATCGATCTCGCGGCCAAGCGTCCGATGGTCGGCAAGATCAACGACATGTTCAAGGAGAAGTCCGGCAAGGACTTCAACGACTACTCGTCGCGCCAGTTCATGGGCCTGATCGTGATGGCCGACGCCATCAACCGCGCCAAATCCACCGATGGCGACAAGATCCGCGAAGCGCTGGTCGCCACCGACATGCCGGGCGAGAGCACCATCATGCCATGGGCCAAGGTGAAGTTCGACGAGATGGGCCAGAACAACAATGCCGACCCGGTGTTGCTGCAATATACCGGCGGCAAGTTCGTCACCATCTTCCCGCCGCAGGCCGCCGTGGCGGAAGCAATCTGGCCGATGCCGTAAGCCGCGTTTTCAGACGCGATCGTGACGTCGTCGGACCCGACGGCGTCGTTGCACACTCCGGTGTCATCCCCGCGAAAGCGGGGATCCATATCCTCCGAAGGATTGGTTTGCACCTGGCCCGGCCGACATCGCTTCTATTGTGATGTCGGTGGTTATGGGTCCCCGCTTTCGCGGGGACGACGGACAGAGAGGATCAATCCGTGACCGCCGCGACCATCATCCAGAGCCTTGCCAGCGGATTGCTGATGGGGCTGCTTTACGGCTTGCTCGCCGTCGGCCTCGCGCTGATCTTCGGGCTGATGGACGTCACCAACTTCGCCCATGGCGAATTCCTGATGTTGGCGATGTACCTCACTTTCTTCCTCTTCATGTTCTGGGCGGTCGATCCCTTGCTGTCGATTCCCATCGTCGCGGCTGGCATGTTCGTGTTCGGCGCGGTGATCTATCTGATCATCATCCGCTTCGCCATGCGCGCCAAAGCCAATATCGGCATGGTGCAGATCTTTGCGACCTTCGGCCTCGCCATCCTGATGCGCGGCCTCGCCCAGTATTTCTTCACACCGGACTACCGCAGCATCCCGGCCTCTATGTTGGGCGGCAAGACCATCTCGTTCTTTGGCGTCTTCCTGCCGGTGCCGCAGCTGGTCGGTGCGCTGATCTCCATCGCCGCCTTCGGCGCGCTCTACTTCTTCATGAAGAAGACCGATTTCGGCCGTGCGCTGGAAGCGACGCGTGAGGATGCAGGTGCGGTGGCGCTGGTCGGCATCGACAAGAACAAGGTGTTTGCGCTCGGCTGGGGTCTCGGCTCGGCGCTGATCGGCCTTGCCGGCGGCGTCATGGCGATCTTCTTCTACATCTATCCCGATGTCGGCGCGTCCTTCGCGCTGATCGCTTACGTCACCGTGGCACTCGGCGGCTTCGGCAGCGTGTTCGGCGCCTTTGCCGGCGGCATCATCGTCGGCTTGGTCGAGGCCACCACGGCGATGATCCTGCCGCCGTCGCTGAAATCGGTCGGCATCTATGCCGTCTATCTCCTCGTCGTCTTCATCCGCCCGCGCGGCCTGTTCGGATCGATCTGATGGACAGCTTCACCCAACGCCGCCGCCGCGACCTCATCCTTGCCGCCGTGCTCGCGGCGATCGCGGCCTGCGTGCCGTTCTTCGTCAAGGATGTCTATGTCCAGAACATCATGGTGTTGACCCTGATGTATGCGGCGCTGTCGCAGGCCTGGAATATCCTTGGCGGCTATTGCGGCCAGATCTCCCTCGGCCATGCACTGTATTTCGGCCTCGGCGCCTATACGACGGCATTGCTGTTCACCAAATTCGGTGTGCTGCCCTGGTTCGGCATGCTGGCGGGCGGGGCGATCTCCTCGGTGATCGCATTGGCGCTCGGCTATCCCACCTTCCGCCTGCGCGGCCACTATTTCGTCATCGCCACCATCGTCATCGCCGAAATCGGCTTCCTGTTGTTCCATAATTGGGACTACGCAGGTGCTGCCCTCGGCATCGACATCCCCGTGCGCGGCGACAGCTGGGCCAAATTCCAGTTCACCCGCAGCAAGCTGCCGTTCTATTACTTCGCGCTCGTGTTCTGCTGCGTCGCCTGGTTCATCACCTGGTGGCTTGAAGATTCCAAGTGGGGCTATTGGTGGCGCGCGGTGAAGGACAATCCCGACGCGGCCGAGAGCCTCGGCGTGGTCGTGTTCAATTCCAAGATGGGCGCGGCCGCCGTCTCTGCGTTTCTCACCGCCATTGGTGGCGCGTTCTATGCGCAGTTCGTGTCCTATATCGATCCTGAAAGCGTCATGACCTTCCAGTTCTCGCTGCTGATGGCGCTGCCGGCGGTGCTTGGCGGCATCGGCACGCTGTGGGGGCCAGTGCTCGGTGCCGTCATCCTGATCCCGATGACCGAACTGACCCGCTCCTTCATCGGCGGCTCCGGCCGCGGCGTCGATCTCATTCTCTATGGCGCTGTCATCGTGCTGATCTCGCTGGCACGGCCGGATGGCCTGATCGGCCTGTTCTCGCGCCGTCCGGCCTCGAAAGGAGTGCCGCAATGAGCGCGCCTCTGTTGGAAACCCGTGGCGTCTGGCAACGTTTCGGCGGCCTGATCGCCAATAGCGATGTCTCGATCTCGGTTGGCCGTGGCGAGATCGTCGGCCTGATCGGACCGAACGGTGCCGGCAAGTCGACCTTGTTCAATCTCATCGCCGGCGTGCTGCCGCCGACCCAGGGCTCGATCTGGTTCGACGGCAAGGATGTCACCCACATGCCCGCCGCCGAGCGCTGTGCGCTCGGCATCGCGCGCACCTTCCAGGTCGTGAAGAGCTTCGAGACGATGACGGTGATCGACAATGTCATCGTCGGCGCGCTGATCCGGAATGACAAGATGAAGGACGCTCGCCGCAAGGCCCATGACGTCCTCGAATTCTGCGGCCTCGCTCCGCGTGCTGACAAGCTGGCGCGCGAACTCATCCCGTCAGAGAAGCGCCGCCTCGAAGTGGCGCGCGCGCTTGCCACCGAGCCGAAGCTGTTGATGCTCGATGAATGTCTCACAGGCCTGACGCCGCTCGAAGCGCAGTCCGGCGTTGCTTTGGTGCGCAAGGTGCGCGACACCGGCGTCACCGTGTTGATGGTCGAACATGTCATGGAAATCGTGATGCCGCTGGTCGATCGCGCCATCGTGCTCAATCTCGGCAAGAAGCTCGTCGAGGGCAAACCCGCGGATGTCGTCCGGCATCCAGAAGTCATCAGTGCATATCTCGGGGATCGCCATGCTGTCGGTGCGTGACGTCACCACCGCCTATCAGGGCCTGGTCGCGATTTCGGATGTGACGATCGATGTCGCCAAGGGCGAGGTCGTCGCCGTCTGCGGCGCCAATGGCGCGGGGAAATCGACGCTGATAAAATCCATCGCCGGCGCCGAGCGCCCGCGTTCGGGCACGGTGACTTTCGACGGCCAGCAGATCAACGGCATGGCGCAGCATCTCATCACCGCGCGCGGCATCGCCTATGTGCCGGAGAACCGCCGCCTGTTCCCGCGGCTGTCGGTCGAGGACAATCTCAAGCTCGGCAGCTACATGTATCGCAGCCAGGCCGATCGCGAGAAGCCGCTGGAATTCGTGTTCGAGCTGTTCCCGCGACTGTCCGAACGGCTGGAGCAGCGCGCCGAAACCCTGTCCGGCGGCGAGCAGCAGATGCTCGCCATCGGCCGCGCGTTGATGACGCGTCCACGGTTATTGATGCTGGATGAGCCTTCTCAGGGCATCATGCCAAAACTGGTGGACGAGATCTTCCAGGCGGTGAAGAAGATCCGCGATACCGGGATGACCGTGCTGATCGTTGAGCAACGCATGGCCGAAGTGCTGGAGATCGCCGATCGCGCCTACATCCTGCAGACCGGCCGCGTGCTGATGCAGGGCAAGGCCTCGGAGATCGCCAGCAATCCGGATGTGCGAAAGGCGTATCTGGGGCTGTAAATCGCAGCCGTCATTGCGAGGAGCGAAGCGACGAAGCAATCCAGTTCTTTCCAGACAAGCGGCTCTGGATTGCTTCGCTGCGCTCGCAATGACGGAGTTACTCGAACAGGCTTGGGTACAAATCTTTCCATTCCGGGTTGATCGATTCAATTAGCGCCAGCTTCTTTGCCCGGCTGCCGCCCTTGATCTGTTTTTCTCGCAGAATGGCGGATTCCATGGTCTCATGCACCTCGTACCAGACGAGAAGTTTGCAGCCATAGGTTTTAGTGAAGCCTCGGACCACGCCTTCACGATGTTGGTGTGCGCGTTTCAGCAAATCACTCGTCACGCCTACATAAAGCGTCCCATTCCGCTGGTTGGCCATCATGTAAACGCAAGGCTCTTTCATCGCGTCCCCCTTCGCGACAATTCACCATCCTATCCCCCGTCATTGCGAGCGAAGCGAAGCAATCCAGAGGGCCACAGGCGAAGACTGGATTTCATTGTCGCTTCGCTCCTCGCAATGACGGCTGTTAGTGATCGTGCCCATGCTCCGGCACCGTCAGCCCAAACACGTCAACCAGATCGCTCACCTGCTCCGGCGACAGATGCCGCGGGTTCAGCCCCCGTAGCAGCAGATAAAGCTTCGCCGTCTCCTCCAGTTCCTCCATCGCATAGACCGCGGCCTCCAGGCTGTCGCCCGCCACCACCGGGCCGTGATTGGCAAGCAGCACTGACGAATACTTCCCAGCCAGTCCCTTGATGGCATCCGCCACCGCGGGGTCGCCCGGCCGATAATAGGGCACCAGCGCCGTCGCGCCGCATTTCATCATGTAATAGGGCGTCATCGGCGGCAGTACCGCGCGCGGATTGACCTCCGGCAGCATCGAGACCGCGACCGAATGGGTCGAATGCAGATGGACGATCGCCTGCGCCGTGCCGCGTGTCTCATACAGCGCTGTATGCAGCGGCACTTCCTTCGTCGGCTTGTCGCCGGAGATCAGGCGCCCCTGCGCATCCAGCCGCGACAGCTTTGCCGGATCGAGCCAGCCGAGCGAAGCATTGGTCGGCGTCACCAGCCAGCCGCCATCGTCGCAGCGCACGCTGATATTGCCCGAAGAGCCCGGCGTCAGGCCGCGCTCGAACAGCGAGCGGCCGAGCCGGCAGATATCGTCACGCAACCGTGTGTCAGTCACTGGCTATCCCTGCCATTTCCTCGCCGCCGCGTTGTCCCATGCTTTGGCAGCAAGGCCAAGCCGTGTTACCGAGAGGACAAGGCCCGATCAGAGCGGCCAGCTGGAACGTCCGAGGAACTGCCCGATGTCATCTGCACCCGACAAACCCGATATTGCCGTCATCGGTCTGGGCTCCATGGGCTATGGAATGGCCCTGTCGCTCAAGCGATCGGGCTTTACCGTCACCGGATGCGACGTCAGCGCCGAGGCCGTGAAACGTTTTGTCGGCGAAGGCGGAAAGGGCGCCGCGACCCCGGCGGAAGCCGCCAAGTCCGCCGATATCGTCGTCAGCGTGGTGGTCAATGCGGCGCAGACCGAGGCGATCCTGTTCGGCAAGGATGGCGTCGCCGGGACGCTTGCAAAAGGCGCGGTGTTCATCTCCTCCGCCACCATGGATCCCGATGTGGCGCGCCGCCTCTCTGGCGAGCTTGAAGCCACCGGCCGCCATTATCTCGATGCACCCATCTCCGGCGGCGCGCAGCGCGCGGCCCAGGGCGAGCTCACCATTCTCGCCTCGGGCAGCGATGCGGCCTTCGCCAAGGCTCGTCCCGCACTCGATGCCATGGCCGCAAAGCTTTATGAACTCGGCGATGCCGCCGGGCAGGGCGCGGCGTTCAAGATGATCAACCAGCTGCTTGCCGGCGTGCATATCGCCGCGGCCTCCGAAGCCATCGCCTTCGCCGCGAAGCAGGGGCTCGATATCCGCAAGGTCTATGAGGTGATCACCGCCTCCGCGGGCAATTCGTGGATGTTCGAGAATCGCATGCCGCATGTGCTCGATGGCGATTACACGCCACGCAGCGCGGTGGATATTTTCGTCAAGGATCTCGGCATCATCCAGGACATGGCGCGTACGGCGAAATTCCCGGTGCCGGTCTCGGCGGCGGCGTTGCAGATGTTCCTGATGACATCTGCTGCAGGCATGGGCCGCGACGACGACGCATCGGTGGCGCGCATGTATGCGCAAGTGACCGGGACGACGCTCCCGGGCGACAAGAAGTAAGCCGGAGACCATCAATGCCCCGTTTCGCCGCCAATCTCAGCATGATGTTCAACGAACACCCGTTCCTCGATCGTTTCGATGCCGCCGCCAAGGCCGGCTTCACGGCCGTCGAATTCCTCTTTCCCTACGAACACGCCCCGGAAGAGATCGCCGCCCGTCTCCAGCGCAACGGCCTGAAGCAAGTGCTGTTCAATCTCCCGCCCGGCGATTGGAATGCGGGCGAAAAGGGCTTTGCTGCGCGCCCCGAAAAGTTCGACGATCTGCGCCAGAGCCTGCACACGGCGCTGCCTTATGCCGAAGCCACTGGCGTGCGGCGCCTGCATATGATGGCCGGCCTTGCCGATCGCCATGATCCCAAGGCTGTCGATGCATTCAGGAAGTCGGTGGAATGGGCCGCGGATTTCCTTGGCGATCACGGCATCGATGTGGTCATCGAGCCGATCAATGGCCGCGACGTGCCCGGTTACTTCCTCAACGATTTCATGTTCGCCCGCGACATCATCGTCGATCTCGGCATCCCCAATGTCGGGCTGCAATTTGACATCTATCACTGCCAGATCCTGCATGGCGACGTCACCATCCGCCTGCGCGAAATGCTGCCGCATATCGGTCACATCCAGATCGCCAGCGTGCCGTCGCGTAACGAGCCGGCGGGCGAGGAGCTGAACTACCCGTTCCTGTTCGCCGAACTCGATCGCCTCGGCTACGACAATTACGTCGGCTGCGAGTATCGTCCCGCCGGGGACACGGTGGCGGGCCTCGACTGGTTCAAGCCCTATGCGGGAGTGAAGGTATGACGCTCGCACTGGGCTGCATCGCCGACGACTATACCGGCGCGTCCGATCTCGCCAACACGCTGACGCGCAACGGGCTGCGCACCGTGCAGACCATCGGCATTCCCGCCGATGATTTGAAACTGCCCGAGGTCGATGCCGTCGTGGTGTCGCTGAAGAGCCGCTCCATCGAGGCCAGCGTCGCCGTCGAGAAATCGCGCGCCGCCGACAGGTGGCTGCGCAGCCGCGGCGCATCGCATGTGCTGTTCAAGATTTGCTCGACCTTCGACTCCACCGACAAAGGCAATATTGGCCCGGTGATGGACGCGCTACGCGAGGATGCCGGCGACAATATCGTGCTGGTCACGCCGGCTTTCCCGGAGACCGGGCGCACAGTCTATCAGGGCAATCTGTTCGTCGGCACCGTGCCGCTCAATGAAAGCCCCCTGAAAGATCATCCACTCAATCCGATGCATGATTCCAGTCTGGTGCGCGTGCTGGCACGGCAAAGCGAGACCAATATCGGCCTTGTCGATCTCGGCATCGTTGCAAGCGGCGCGGATGTAGTGCGTTCGCATCTCGATGGATTGTCGGAGAACGGCTTTGGCGCCGCCATCATCGATGCCGTGTTCGCAAAGGATCTTGAAACCATCGGTATGGTCGCGCTCGATCATCGCGTCTCCGTCGGCGCCTCCGGTCTCGGTCTTGGCCTCGCACGCGGGCTCATTGCATCGGGACGTGTGAAGACGGCAGTTGCGACATCATTGGCCGAAAAGCGTGTCGGCGGCTTAGCCGCATGTCTTGCCGGCAGTTGCTCGCAGGCAACCTTGCAGCAGATCGCAAAGGCGGCGCAGGCGATGCCTGTGCTGCATCTTGATTCCGATAAAGTGGTCGCCGGCAAGGATGAGGTCCAGCGTGCCATCGCCTGGGCCAAGGAGCATCTCGCCAAGGGCCCGATCCTGATTGCGAGCAGCTCATCGCCTGACCAAGTTGCGCAGCTACAGAAGCGCCATGGCCGCGAGGCGGCCGGTCACGCCATCGAACAGGCCATGGCCGACCTCGCCGAGGCACTGGTCGGCGCCGGCGTCCGGCGGCTGGTGGTCGCCGGCGGCGAGACGGCGGGCGCGGTGGTCGATCGGCTGGGCATTCCCGGCTTTCTGGTGGGCGCGGAGATCGCGGCGGGTGTCCCCGTGCTGCGCGCCGTCGGCGCAAAAGATGGCGAGATGCTTCTCGCGCTGAAGTCCGGTAATTTCGGCGGCCCGGATTTCTTCGCGGATGCCTTGAAGCTGATGCCTTAGCTGTTCGCGCCTCCGGCTCATGTAACGGGCGGAGGGCTGCCTGAATGAGCAGGCATTTGCCGTTGCATTATGCATTACAAATCGTTCATCTTGCCGCCGTCATGACGGCGCAGTGACGATTGCAGAAACCTCGTCTTTTTAAGCATAAAACTGTTGTCGCGGCGCCACGGCGAGCTACTAAACGATTAACAATAGCGACGAAGTGAAGGCCCATGAGCCTTCGTTCCATAGCTAAACCCTTGAAGTTGAGCTACATCATCGCGCGCCTCTATTTACGCTGCATCGCAGCAGCGGTTGGCCCGGAGACCGTCGTTACATGATCTCGTTGGTGCGTATTGCTCTGACCAGGCCCTACACCTTCGTCGTGTTGGCCTTGCTGCTTCTGATCGTCGGACCGCTCGCCGCACTGCGCACGCCTACGGATATCTTCCCGGAAATCCGCATCCCCGTCATCGGCGTGGTGTGGAGCTATACCGGCCTGCCGCCGGACCAGATGGCCGGCCGTATCACCACCCCGTTCCAGCGCTCGCTGACGACGACGGTGAACGACATCGAACACATCGTCGCCAATTCCTATAACGGCTTCGGCATCGTCAAGATCTTCTTCCAGCCCAATGTCGATATCCGCACCGCCAATGCGCAGGTCACGGCGATCTCGCAGACCCTGCTGCGGCAGCTGCCGCCGGGGGCCACGCCGCCGCTGATCATGAACTACTCGGCCTCCACGGTGCCGATCATCAACGTCGCTCTGTCAGGTGACGGCCTCAACGAACAGCAATTGCAGGATATCGGTTTCAACCAGCTGCGCACCTCGCTGGTGACGGTGCCCGGCGCGGCAATTCCGTTCCCGTTCGGCGGCAAGCAGCGGCAGGTGACCATCGATCTCAACCCCGGCGCCCTGCAGGCGCGCGGGCTGTCGGGGCAGGATGTCGCCAATGCATTGGCCGCACAGAACCTGATCACGCCGGTCGGCTCGCAGAAGATCGGCCAGTTCGAATACACGATCAATCTCAACAACTCGCCGCTGAAGATCGACGAACTCGCCAATCTGCCGATCCGGCTGGTTAATGGCGCCATGGTTTATGTCGGCGATGTCGCCACGGTGCGCGACGGCAACTCGCCGCAAACCAATATCGTGCATGTGGACGGCAATCGCTCGGTGCTGATGCAGGTGCTGAAGGCGGGCTCGGTTTCCACCCTCGACATCATTGCCGGCCTGAAGAAGAAGGTGGAGGAGGTGCGCCCCGCGCTGCCGGACGCGCTTCGGATCGCCTATATCGGCGACCAGTCCATGTTCGTCGCCGGCGCGATTTCGGGCGTGGCGCATGAAGGCGTCATCGCGGCGGCGCTGACCTCGATCATGATCCTGCTGTTCCTGGGCAGCTGGCGCTCCACGGTGATCATCGCGGTCTCGATTCCGCTCGCTGTGTTAGGCGCCATCATCATGCTGTCGATGTTCGGCGAAACGCTGAACATCATGACGCTGGGCGGCCTCGCACTCGCCGTCGGCATCCTCGTCGATGACGCGACAGTGACCATCGAGAACATCAATTACCATCTCGAACAGGGCAAGGATGTCGAGACATCCATCATGGACGGCGCGGCGCAGATCGTGACGCCGGCTTTCGTGTCGCTGCTGTGTATCTGCATCGTTTTCGTGCCGATGTTCTTCCTCAATGGCATCGCCAAATTCCTGTTCGTGCCGATGGCCATGTCGGTGATGTTCGCCATGATCTGGTCGTTCATCCTGTCGCGCACGCTGGTGCCGACCATGGCGAAATATCTGCTGAAGCCGCATGTGCATCACGACGGCGAAAAGCCACCGACGCGCAATCCGCTGGTCAAGTTCCAGCGCGGCTTCGAAAACCGGTTCGAGAAATTCCGTGCCGTCTATTACAGCCTGCTTGATCTGGCGCTGACGCGCCGGCCCATCTTCGTGATCGGCTTCCTGTTGTTCGTCGGTGCATCCTTCGCGCTGGTGCCGTTCCTTGGTCGCAACTTCTTCCCGCAGGTCGATGCCGGCAGCATCCTGATGCATGTCCGCGTGCAGGTCGGCACCCGCGTCGAGGAAACCGCCAATCAACTCGCCGACATCCAGAAGTCGATCCGCAACATCATCCCGGCCTCTGAGATCGAGACCATGACCGACAATATCGGTCTGCCCGTCTCGGGCATCAATCTCACCTATAACAACACCGGCGTGCTCGGCAGCGCCGATGGCGATATCCAGATCAAGCTGCGTGACGGCCACAAGCCGACCGAAGACTATGTGAAGCAGTTGCGTGAAAAACTGCCGCGCGAATTCCCCGGCACCAGCTTCGCCTTCCTGCCGGCCGATATCGTCAGCCAGATCCTGAATTTCGGTGCGCCGGCGCCGATCGATCTGCAGATCCGTGGTAATCGCACGGCCGAGAACTTTGCCTATGCCAACAAGCTGCTCGCCAAAGTGAAGCAGATCCCCGGCATTGCGGACGCGCGCATCCAGCAGTCGCCCAACAATCCCGGCTTCAATATCGATGTCGATCGCACCCGCGCGCAATTCGTCGGCCTCACCGAGCGCGACGTCACCAACAGCCTCGTGGTCAATCTCGCCGGCTCCTCGCAGGTGGCGCCGACCTATTATCTCAATCCGGACAACGGCATCTCCTATTCCATCGTGATGCAGACCCCGCAATACAAGATGGATTCGCTGAACGCGCTGCAGACGCTGCCGATCACCTCGGCCAGCGCGCAGGGCTCGCCGATTCTCGGCGGCATCGCCAATATCAAGCGCACCGCTACCAATGCCGTGGTGTCGCAATACGACATCCAGACCATGGTGCAGATCTACGCCACCACCCAGGGCCGCGACCTCGGCTCGGTCTCGAACGACATCTACAAGGCCATGGCAGACACCAAGGCCGAATTGCCGCGCGGCTCCACGGTGGCGCTGCTCGGCCAGGTCGAGACCATGAACTCGTCCTTTGCCGGCCTGCTGTTCGGCCTGCTCGGTGCCGTGGTGCTGATCTATCTTCTGATCGTGGTGAACTTCCAGTCGTGGTCGGATCCGTTCGTGATCATCACGGCGCTGCCGGCGGCGCTTGCCGGCATTGTCTGGATGCTGTTCACCACCCAGACCACGCTGTCGGTTCCAGCCCTGACGGGCGCCATCATGTGCATGGGCGTTGCCACGGCGAATTCCGTGCTGGTGATTTCATTCGCCCGCGAGCGCTATGCGGTGCATGGTGACCCCATCAAGGCGGCGCTGGAAGCTGGCTTTACCCGGTTCCGCCCGGTCCTGATGACGGCGCTGGCCATGATCATCGGCATGGCGCCCATGGCCTTCGGCCTCGGCGAGGGCGGCGAGCAGAATGCGCCGCTTGGTCGCGCGGTCATTGGCGGCTTGATTTTTGCAACTATCGCCACATTGATGTTCGTGCCGGTCGTGTTCAGCCTCGTGCACAAGAAACAGCAGTCCGATCACTCGCCTATGCCGGCCCATCCGGCCGCTTCGGAGCCTTCACATGCCCACTGAGCAGACATCCCAGGTCTCCCGCCGCAAACTCGGCGTAGCCGGTGTGGTCGGCCTCGTCGTCGCCGGCAGCGTTGTCGTCACCGGCATCATGGCCCGCGCCAAGACTGAAACGGAACTCAAGAGCTGGACGGCCGAACAGGCGGTGCCGTCGGTTGCCGTAGCATTGCCCGGCAGCCGGCCTTTGAAGCCCACGCTGGACCTTCCTGGCCGCCTGGAGGCCTATGCGCGCGCGCCGATCTTCGGCCGCGTCTCGGGCTATCTGAAGAGCTGGGACGCCGATATGGGCGCCCAGGTCAAAGCCGGGCAGGTGATCGCCGAAATCGATGCCCCGGATCTCGACCAGCAGCTCCTGCAGGCCCGCGCCGATCTGGTCAGCCAGCAGTCCAGCGCAAAACTCTCGGAAGCGACCCTGAACCGCCGCAAGACCCTGGTGGCGTCGAATTTCGTCTCCGCTCAGGAAATCGACGAGCGCACCGCCGACCTCAACAACAAGCGCGCCGCCGTGAAATCCGGCGAGGCCAATGTGCAACGCCTCGAGGCGCTGGCCGACTACAAGAAGATCACCGTGCCGTTCGACGGCATCGTCACCCAGCGCAACACCGATGTCGGCGCGCTGATTTCGGGCGGCACCGGCACGGGTGCCGCGATGTTCGTGATCTCGGACATCAAGAAGCTGCGCGTCTATGTGGAAGTCCCGCAGAATTTCGCGCCCTCGGTGCAGATCGGCAACAAGGCGACCATCACGGTGCCGGATCATCCCAACGAGGTGTTCCAAGCCACGGTGGAAGCCTCCTCGAAGTCGGTGGATGTCGGCTCCGGCACCACGCGCATGCAGCTCGGCCTCGACAATTCCGACGGCAAGCTGATGCCGGGCGGTTTTGCCAATGTGAAACTGGCACTGACGGGCAATGCGGCACCGCTGCATGTTCCGGCCAGCGCGCTGATCTTTGGCGAGAAGGGGCTGCGGGTCGCAACGGTGACGCCGGATGACAAGATCGCGTTCAAGACGGTGACCATCGCCCGCGATCTCGGCCGCGAGATCGAGATCGGCTCAGGCCTGGCCGCCGATGACCGGATCGTGACGGCACCGCCGGATGGTTTGAACGACGGCGACAAGGTGCGCGTGAGCGGCGGCCCGGCCGCGAAGAACGGCAAGCCGACGGCGGAAACGGAGAAGAAGGAAGTGAAGGGGTAGGGGCCGATGGTCTCCCTCCCCCAAGCGGCGCAGCCGCGCAGTGGGGAGGGTGGCGCCGGGTGGGGTCTCTCCCCACGTGACGTCAGAGTTTGTGGAAACACCCCACCCGTCTCGATGCTCGCTGAACGCTCGCCTCGATCCACCCTCCCCACGGCGCCGCTGTGCGGCTTGGGGGAGGGAGAGGACCGCAGTTCTTCAGCCGGCCACCTTCCACTCCAGCACCCCATCTCCCGCCGTGCTGATCGGGCCCTTCACCCCCACCGGCGTCCGGTCCTGATCCATCAGCACCGCCAGCGTCCCGGCATCACCCGCCGGCACCCGCGCCAGCGCGCGTTCATTCGCAGCCGTGCGCACAATCACCACGCCATGCTCGATCTCGCCGCCGCGGCCATAGATCACCGTAAAGCTCTCCACCGTGCCATCTCCTGACGCCTCGGTGACATAGACCGGCACCGGCCCACGATTGCGATCCGCTTCCGCCTGCACGCTGATCTCCTGGGCGATCGGTGCGCCCGGCGCATCCTTCGCCACCACCAGCGCGTGATGCTTGGTGACAAAACCGCCCTGCGCATAGAGCAGGCCCGTCTTCGTCCCTGCACGGATCTTGCGCACCATCGCGCAGGCCGCATGCGCCATGTAGTCGTTGAGTGGCGCGCCGAAGAAGGTGAGGCCCCCCGTCACGGTCGGCATCACGTCGCCGCCAAGCCCGAGCGTGCGCCGGGCCATCTTCGGCACGCAGGGGAAGCAGCTATAGAGCTCGATGGCATCGAATGCCTTGCCCGAGCCACCCACCAGCGCCATCACGGATTTCAGCACGGCATTCTGCGCGTGGCTCTCCACATACTGGTCGCGGTCGAGATAATCGCGCGGCTCTTCCGCCGAGGCGCCGCCGACGATATGCACCATGCGATCCTCCGGCACGCCCGCGGCACGCGCTCTGGCGAGGCTGGTGACAAGAATCGCCGATGACTGGTTCACCATCGGATTGGCCACCATCAGCTTGGTATAGGGCCAGGCGATCAGCCGGTTGTCGGCCGTCGGCGTGGTGATCTCATCCGGCGTGAACGCCTTCTTGTTCCACGCTTCCGGATTGGTGGCGGCCACGCCGGCATAGCGCGACCACAGCTCGCCGCTTTCGCGATGCGCCTCGCGCGGCGTCTGTCCCCAATGCGCCGCGGAGGCGGCCTCATAGAACGGATAGACCGTGACCGGCTTGTTGACGCCGAGCTTCACGGCCATCGGCTTCTGATAGTTGGAGCCGCGCAACGGCTCCGGCGCATCATGCGCAAACGGCGTCCAGGGCAGGTCGATCTTCGCGCGCTCGGCCTTGGTGGCCGTGCCCTGTGACTCCGCACCCGTGATCGCCGCCACCTGGGATTCGCCGCGCGCGATGCGCTGGGCTGCTTCGTGGATGTAGCGGATCGGGCTCTCGCCGCCGACCGGGCCGTAATAGGAATGTTTCGGGCTGATGCCGAGCTTGTCGCTGAGCTGTTTCTCCGGTGCGGTGTAGCGCCAGCTGAGAAAATTCACGATGTCGAGGGAGTCGATGTCCGCAAGCAGCTTGCCACCCGAATCCTGCTCGGCACGCTTCAGCGCCTCGATCATCAAATCGAGCGGCTCAAGCCCTTGCACGAGCTCCTTCGGATGGTCGGAGAATTCACCGACTCCGACGATGACGGGAATGCGATCTTCAGGTTGCACGGTCATTTTCTTGTTCTCTCTCGCTTTCAACTCAGTCGCTCATCCTGAGGAGCGGCCTCTTGGCCGCATCTCGAAGGATGACAATGGAGCTCCGTCGCCATGGTTCGAGACGCGCGCAAGAGGCGCGCTCCTCACCATGAGGGCTGCGTTTATTCACTCACCAGCCCATTCAAGCACTCCGCCGCCTCGGCAAAGTCCTCCTTGAACTCCTGCACAACTGCCCCCGCAGACTTGACGCTGTCAATCAGCCCGACGCCCTGGCCGACGAAATAGCTGACCAGATCGCGCGCCTGCGCATTGCCGGCTGCGGCGGATCGATCGATCGACGCAAAGGCGTCGCGGCTGATCAGGCTCTGCAGCGGCATCGGCAGCGCGCCGGGGCTGTCCGGTCCGCGATCCCAGGCGTCGGTCCATACCGAGCGCAACTGCCGCGCTGGTTTGCCCGTACGTCCCCTCGAGCGGATCGCATCGCGCGAGGACGCAGCAATCATCTTCTCGCGAAAAATCTCGGATGTCTCGGATTCTGTGGTCGCCAGCCACACCGAGCCGGTCCACGCGCCGGCCGCGCCCATGGCCATGCATGCGGCCATCTGCCTGCCCGTCATGATGCCGCCGGCTGCCAGCACCGGCACATCGCGGATCGGCTTGATCGCCTTGATCACCTCCGGCACCAGCACCATGGTCGAGACCTCGCCGCAATGACCACCGGCCTCGGTGCCTTGCGCGACGAGAATATCCACGCCCGCGGCGACCTGCCGGATCGCATGTTCCTTGGCGCCCACCAGCGCCGCCACTGGAACGCCATGCGCCTTGCCCATCTCGATCATTGCCGTCGGCGGCACGCCGAGCGCATTGGCGATCAGGCGGATCGGATGCCGGAACGAGACGTCGAGCAGATGCAGCGCCGTCTCGCCATCGAAAGGCTGCGGCTGATCGGCAGAGACATCGGTGATCCTGAGATCGACGCCGTATTTCTTCAGCAGGCCTTTGGTGAAATCGCGATGCGCGGGCGTGATGCGGCTTTCCAGCGATTTCCAGGTGACGTGTTTCTCGCCCGATGTGGAGATGTTTTCCGGGATCAGCACATCAATGCCGTAAGGCTTGCCATCGACATGATCGTCGATCCATTTCAACTCCTGCTCCAGCGTTTCCGGCGAATGTGCGGTGGCGCCGAGCACACCGAAGCCACCAGCGCGGCTGACGGCGGCGACGACATCACGACAATGGCTGAAGGCGAGCAGGGGGAAATCGATCCCGAGCATGTCGCAGATGGGGGATTTCATGGGCGTCTCCCGAATGGCCGCTTCATGTGGCGGCGTTGATGGGGAGGCTAGCGGATGAGAGGGATGACGCAAACTCTCTTGTCATCACCCGCGAAAGCGGGTGATCCAGTAAACGGCGTCAGTTGAGACGAAGCTCATCCTGCAGTGTCTACTGGATCCCCGCTTTCACGGGGATGACAGTTGGAACATAAGGCGCCATCCAGTCCATGCATTCCGCCTCGCAAAATACCCTTCCCATTTCATTCTTGCGCTTTCGCGCCTCACGGGAAATGCTGCCAACAACAAGCAAAGCAAAAAATCCGGGAGTGAAATGATGGCCGCAGCGCAGCCGCAATCCGTCCAAACCCGCAGCGCCCACCCGGCACAGACTGATGTCGTGGTCGTCGGTGCCGGTTTCTCCGGTCTCTATCTGCTGCACAAGCTCCGTGGCCTCGGTCTCACCGTGAAAGTGTTCGAGCAGGGCGGTGATGTCGGTGGCACCTGGTACTGGAACAGGTATCCCGGCGCGCGCTGTGACGTCGAAAGCATGCAGTATTCGTTCTCGTTTGATGACGACCTGCAACAAAGCTGGGACTGGAGCGAGCGCTACGCACCGCAGCCCGAGATTCTCAGCTATGCCAGCCATGTCGCCGAGCGCTACGATCTGCGCCGCGACATCACCTTCAACACCCGGGTCGAATCCGCTGACTTCGATGAGCACAGCAATCGCTGGACGGTGAAAATATCAGATAGTGCGAGCATCGTCGCGCAACATGTCGTGCTCGCCACCGGCTGCCTGTCGAATGCGCGTTCGCCGGATTTCAAAGGCCTGAAGGATTTCAAGGGCAAGGTCTATCACACCGGCAGCTGGCCGCATGAGCCGGTGGATTTCACCGGCCTGCGTGTCGGCGTCATCGGCACCGGTTCGTCGGCGATCCAGTCGATCCCGCTCATCGCCGAACAGGCCGAGCAGCTCACTGTGTTCCAGCGCACCGCCAACTTCAGCGTGCCCGCGCGCAACGCAAAACTCACCGATGCCGAGCGGCAGAAGTTTCGCGACAACTACGCGGAGATCCGCCGCGTTGCACGCGAGGAGATGAAAAACGGCATCTATCAGCCGGTCCCCGATCGTGGCGCGCTGGATGATCCCGAGGACACCCGACGCGAAAAGTATCAGGCGCGCTGGACGTCGGGCGGCCTGACATTCATGGGCGTCTACAACAATCTCGGCCTCGATCTGTCAGCCAATGACACCGCCGCCGGTTTCATCCGCGACAAGATCGCCGCCATCGTCGAGGATCCCGAGACGGCCCGGCTGCTGCAGCCCAACAGCCATCCGGTCGGCACCAAGCGCATCTGCGTCGATACCGACTACTACGCGACCTTCAATCGGCCGAATGTGAAGCTGGTCGATATCAAGACCCATCCCATCGAGGAGATCCTGCCGCATGCCGTGCGCTCTGGCGGCAAGGATTATGAAATGGATGCGCTGGTGCTGGCCACCGGCTTCGATGCGATGACGGGCTCTGTCGCCAAGATCGACATCCGCGGCCGCCATGGTCAGGCGCTGAACGACAAATGGGCGGAAGGCCCGCGCACCTATCTCGGCCTGATGAGCGCAGGCTTCCCGAACCTGTTCATCATCACAGGTCCAGGCTCGCCATCGGTGCTGTCGAACATGCTGGTCTCCATCGAGCAGCATGTGGACTGGATCACCGATTGCCTCGCATCCATGCGCAAGCGCGGTGCCGGGACCATCGAAGCGACGCGCGCGGCCGAAGACAAGTGGGTCGATCACGTCAATGAGGTGGCGTCGGCGACGCTCTATCCGCAGGCCAATAGCTGGTACATGGGCGCCAATGTCCCCGGCAAGCCCCGCATCTTCATGCCCTATATCGGCGGCGTCGGCGTCTATCGCAAAATCTGCGACGAGGTGGCGGCGAAGGGATATGAGGGATTTGAGATGGGGGCAGGGGCGGCGTCGAACGCGACTGCCATTGCATCATAGGCTCCGTCATGGCCGGGCCTGTCCCGGCCATCTACGTCTTCTTCCCCGAGCACCAAAGGCGTGGATGCCCGGCACAAGGCCGGGCATGACGGCGAGTGCTCAAAACGCCGTATAGCCGCCATCGATCACGAACGTATCTGCCGTATGATACGACGACGCCTTGCTCATCAGATACACCGCGATGCCGCCGAAATCGGACGGTTCGCCGAAGCGGCGTGTCGGGATGCGCGGCATTACATTGGCGACGAATTTGTCATTGCCCATGATGCCCGCCGTCATGTCGCTCTTGATCCAGCCCGGCAGGATCGCATTGGCCGTCACGCCCTGACGTGCCAGTTCGACAGCCAGCGCACGCACCAGCGCATTGATCGCCGCCTTGGTCGCCGCGTAATGCTCGTTGCGCGCGGTACCGAAGATCGAGGCGAGGCTCGACGTCGCCACCAGCCGGCCGAATTTGTCGCCCGCCTCCGCGCGTTCGGTCATGTGCCGCGCCGCAACCTGGAAGGCATGGAAGACGCCATCCAGATTGGTCGCGAACATGGTCCGCCACTGTTCCTCGGTGCGATCGATAAAATTGTGCCGACCGCCGCCGCCGATGCCGGCATTTGCGAAACAGCCATCGACACGGCCGAAGGTTTTTAGCGTCGCATCCATCGCGGCCTTCACTGAGGCGGTGTCGGTGACGTCGCAGATCTGCGTCTGTACCTTGCCAGCAAGGCCATCGAGGCTTGCGGCTGCGGCCTTGTTCTTCTCGGCATTGCGGCTCCAGATCGCGACATTGCAGCCGGCGGCGGCCAGCGCCTGGGCGATGCCGAGGCCGATACCGCCATTGCCGCCGGTGACGACCGCCACGCGGCCAGAGAGATCGAAGATGTTGCTCATGGGGATTTCCTCGTGTGGCGCAGGTTATGCCTGCATCCTTGGTTGATCAGCTTTCCAATCGGAAGCATGGACAAGCGCGCCCGAAAAATCAAATATGCCGGCCGACATCTGATAGCGCCCACACCGCGGAATAAACACGCGGACCACCTCGCGAGGAAACCATGCAGTTCAAACACGTCACGCTCGATTTCGACGGCAATGTCGCCATCCTGAAGCTCGATCATCAGGAGGTGATGAATGCCGTGTCCATGGACATGCTTGGCGGTCTTGCCGAGGCGCTGGCGGAGATCGACGAACGCCGCGACGATGTGCGCTGCCTGGTCATCACCGGCGCTGGCCGTGCCTTCTGCACCGGCGCCAATCTGCAGGGCCGCAACAACAGCGTGACGAAACGCAATGGCGCCGGCGCCTCGCTGGAGACCGCCTTCCATCCGTTCCTGCGCAAACTGCAGGGCTTGCATTGCCCCATCATCACCGCGGTGAACGGCCCCGCCGCCGGCGCCGGCATGAGCTTCGCGCTGATGGGCGATCTCATTCTGTGTGCGAAGTCGTCTTACTTCCTGCAGGCGTTCCGCCGCATCGGACTGGTGCCGGATTGCGGCTCGACCTGGATCCTGCCGCGCCTGATCGGCAAGGCGCGTTCGGTCGAACTGTCGCTGCTCGGCGAAAAGCTGCCGGCTGAGAAAGCGCTGGAATGGGGCCTCGTCAACCGCGTCTATGACGATGCGGTACTGATGGAAGAAGCCATGAAGCTCGCCCACGATCTCGCCAATGGTCCGACGGTGGCGTTGTCGCTGATCCGCACCCTGTATTGGGAGAGCCCGCAGAATTCGTTCGAGGATCAGATCAACCTTGAAGTGAAGTCTCAGCGCATCGCCGGCAATTCACCGGACTTCAAGGAAGGCGTTGCGGCCTTCCTGGAAAAGCGGCCCGCAAAATTCACGGGCAAGTAAGCCTTGAGCTCAGCATCAGTCGCTGAGCTGCTGTCGTGCAGCGTCACGTCATGGTGCCCCGGCGCCACTGGCGTGGGGGATGCGACGCGTTTGTCCGGCGGCGCCAGCCAGGAGACGTGGTCCTTCGACATCACGCATCCCGATGGCGTTATTGGCGCGATCTTGCGCCGCGCGCCGCCGGGCTATGGCGCAGCACCGGGCCGGGCCGCGGGGCTCGATGCCGAAGCCGTGCTGATGCAACTGGCCTATGACGCAGGCGTGCCGTCGCCAAGGGTGCTGCATGTTCTGGATGCTGCCGATGAGCTCGGCACCGGTTTCATCATGCAGCGAGTCGCTGGTGAAACGATTCCGCGCAAAATTCTCCGCGACGATAAATTCGCGTCAGCGCGACCAAGACTGGCCCGGCAATGTGGAGAAATTCTTGCCGGCATCCACGGATTGCCTGCCTCTGCCTTGCCGCAACTCCGACGCATGGATGCCGCAACGGAAATCGCTGAACTGCAGCAGGAGATCGATCATTTCGGCTGGCCGCGGCCGGTTTTCGAACTCGCTTTGCGCTGGCTGCGCGACAACGACCCTGGCCCATCCGCGCGCACCACGCTGGTGCATGGCGACTTCCGCCACGGCAATCTAATGATCGGCGCAGACGGCGTGCGTGCGGTGCTCGATTGGGAGCTCGCCCATCTCGGCGATCCCATGGAGGATCTCGGCTGGATCTGCGTCAACTCCTGGCGCTTCGGCGGAATCGATAAGCCCGTCGGCGGCTTCGGTACCTATCAGGATTTGTTCGCGGGCTATGAGACTGCGAGCGGCATCAAGGTCGATGCGGCGCGTGTGAAGTTTTGGGAAGTGATGGGCACGTTGCGCTGGGGCGTGATGTGTGTCGGCATGATGCAGCGGTTCCGGATCGGGCCGGACCATTCGATGGAGCGCGCGATGATCGGGCGGCGGTCGTCGGAGACCGAGATTGATCTGTTACGATTGCTGGCGCCGCGGAGGTCATGACATGCAGGACGAACCGAGGCCGGATGAACTCGTCAAGGCCGTCGCGGATTTTCTGCGCAACGATATCGCACGGCAGATATCAGGACATGCCGGCTTCAAGCTGCGCGTGGCGATCAATGCGCTGGATCTCGTGACGCGGCAATTGACGCTGTCGGGCGATAGCGACGCAGCCGAACTGCACAGTCTCACGATGCTGCTCGGTGTCCATGGCGAGCTGGGTGAGCTGAACCGCGACCTCGCCGATGGCATTCGCAGCGGCAATCTCGATCTGGCGTCCGCTGGTCTCAAAGACCATCTCTGGCAGACGACGCTGGCAAAGCTTAAAGTCGATCAGCCTGGTTACGCGGCGTACAAGAGAGAGACGGAATAGCTCGTCATTGCGAGCGCAGCGAAGCAATCCAGAAAGCCAAGCGCTGGATTGCTTCGTCGCTTTGCTCCTCGCAATGACGGAGGAAATTATTTCCCCTTCCAGTTCGGCTTGCGCTTCTCCGAAAATGCCTTCGGGCCTTCCACATAGTCCTCCGAAGCCGCCATCGCCTTCACGGCCGGATACTCGCGCTGTTCGGTGATCGCCTGTTCGAGCGACACCGCCATGCCCTTCTGGATCGCCTGTTTCGAGGCGCGGATCGACATCGGCGAGTTCTGGCAGATCGTCTCGGCCCAGCGCAAAGCAGCGTTCAACGCTTCACCCTGCGGCACCACTTCATTCACGAAGCCGAGTTCATAGCCTTCCTGCGCCTTCACATGGCGCGCCGTGAGGATCATGCCCATGGCACGCTTCATGCCGATCTGGCGCGGCAGGCGCTGCAGGCCGCCAGCGAGTGCCGCGAGGCCAACGCGCGGCTCAGGCAGTGCGAAAGTCGCGTTGTCCGCAGCGATGATGAGGTCGCAGGCCAGCGCGATCTCGAACCCGCCGCCCATGGCGACGCCATTCACGGCGGCGATAATCGGCTTGTCGCAATCGAAACGCGCGGTGAGGCCGGCGAAGCCCGACGTATTCCAGCCGCGCTTGCCGCCGGCGGCCTGCCATTTCAGATCGTTGCCGGCGCAAAACGCTTTGTCGCCGGCGCCGGTGACGACGGCCACCCACTGCTCGGGATCATTGGCGAAATCGTTGAACACCTCATGCAACTCGTTATGCGCGTCAGTGTGCAGTGCGTTGTACACTTCTGGGCGCGACAGCGTGACGATGGTGATCGGGCCCTTGCGGGTGACGGTGGAGAATTGCAGGGCCATTGTGGCCTCCCATTGTTGCAGTGTTTTTCGTTGCGCAGAATAAGCGTGGAGTTGCCGCGCTTGACTTGACCGGGCGATGCCATCTTAATCGCCCGATTAACAAGAGCAACAAAGCTCGACAAAAACATCGGGAGCAGCGCCGTGGATTTCTCCTTGCCGGCCGATCTGGTCGCCTATCTCGCCGAACTCGATGCGTTCGTCCTGCGCGAGATCAAGCCCCTCGAAGAACAAGATGACAATATCCGTTTCTTCGATCACCGCCGGGAATGGGCGCGCACCGATTTCGACAATGGTGGCCTGCCGCGCCATGAATGGGAGAAGCTGCTGCGCGAAGCCAAGAACCGGGCCGATGCAGCCGGCCATCTGCGCTTCGCAATCCCGAAACGTTATGGCGGCAAGGATGGCAGCAATCTCTGGATGGCTGTCATTCGCGAGCACTTTGCTGCGAAGGGGCTTGGCCTGCACAACGATCTGCAGAACGAGCACTCCATCGTCGGCAATCTGCCGCTGGTGACAATGCTGGATCGCTACGGGCGCGATGATCAGAAGGAGATGATCGAAGGCTCCATCACAGGCAAATATCGCATCACCTTTGGCCTCACAGAACCCGAGCATGGCTCCGATGCCACGCATATGGAGACCACGGCGGTTGAGACCACGCGCGATGGCGTCAAGGGCTGGCTCATCAATGGCGAGAAGATGTGGACCACGGGCATGCATGTGGCCACGCATTGCTCGGTGTTCGCACGCACTTCGGGCAACGATGGCGACGCACGCGGCATCACCTGTTTCCTGGTCCCGGCGAAGACTCCGGGCGTGAAGGTCGAGGAATATATGTGGACCTTCAACATGCCGACGGATCATCCGCGGGTGTCGTTCACCGATGTGTTCGTGCCGGAGGATGCGCTGTTCGGCGAGATCGGGCGGGGCCTCTCACTGGCGCAATGCTTCGTGCATGAGAACCGCATTCGGCAGGCAGCCAGCTCACTCGGCGCCGCGGTCTATTGCATCAATGAGAGCGTAAAGTATGCGCGCGAGCGAAAACCGTTCGGCGAGGAGCTGGCGCGCAATCAGGGTATCCAGTTTCCGCTGGTCGAACTGGCCACGCAGGCCGAGATGCTCCGTCTCCTGATCCGCAAGACGGCGTGGGAGATGGATCAGCTGACGCAGGCGCAGGTCGAGCATACGCTGTCGGACAAGGTGTCCATGTGTAACTACTGGGCCAACCGGCTGTGCTGCGAGTCCGCCGATCGCGCGATGCAGGTCCATGGCGGCATGGGCTATTCGCGCCACAAGCCGTTCGAGCACATCTATCGCCATCATCGCCGCTATCGCATCACCGAAGGCAGCGAGGAAATCCAGAAGCGCAAGGTGGCGGGCTTCCTGTTCGGATATATGGGCGCGGGGAAGCATTAGGCTATCCCCGCCCTCATGGTGAGGAGGCGCGAAGCGCCGTCTCGAACCATGAGTTGGCAGGGCTCAGAATGAGCTCTTGGCCATCCTTCGAGACGCGCGCGATGTGCGCTCCTCAGGATGAGGGGCGGGGTAGGCAGCAGCTCAGTCGATAAATCCCGCAATCTCCGCCGGCGTCGTTGCCAGATGCTTCGCACCGGCCTCGGTCAGCTCGCTGCGTCCGCCATAGCCGTAGATCACGCCGATCGCCAAGATACCATTGTTCGCAGCGCCGATCACGTCATGCTTGCGGTCGCCGATCATGATCGCGCGGGCCGGATCGGTGTCCGTTTCATCCAGCGCAAAACGCAGCAGATCGCTTTTATCGACACGCGTGCCATCCAGCTCCGAGCCGAACACGCGGGTAAAATATTGACGCAGTGCGAAGTGATCGATGATGCGATCGGCAAACACATGCGGCTTGCTGGTGGCAACATAGAGTTTGCGGCCAGACCCATGCAGCGCCGCCAGTACCGGGACGATGCCGTCATACAGCGTGTTCTCGAACAGGCCGATGGTGCCAAACCGTTCGCGATAGAGTTCGACGCCGCGATCGGCATGGTCCTCGCCGCCGAGCAGGGCCACGAAACTCGCGCGCAGCGGCGGGCCGATGCACCAGGTCAGTTCATCCTGCGTCGGCACGGGGATGTTCAGCTTTTCGAGCGCATATTGAATCGAGCCCGTGATGCCGGGTTTGGGATCGCTCAGCGTCCCGTCGAGATCGAAGAAGATGGTGTCGATGTTGCGCATCAATTGGCATATCTCGCGGTGAGGTCACGCGAGATCCGCGCGCCTTCCTCGACATGGCGGCGGATCGCTGTATTCGCCGCCGGTGTGCAGCTACGATAGGTCTGCTGGAAACCATTATAGCCGCGATTGAACGCCGCGATCATGCGGGCGCGGCGCTCGCCGGAGGGCGTCTCGGCATCGACCAGCGCCTGCATCTCGCTGCGCCACTTGTTGCCTTCGTTATTGCCGCAGATGCCGCGCAGATAATGCAGGGCGCCGAGAATTTCGGACATGCGCTGCAACTCGCCATCGAACGGCGCCGCGCCGTCCTGCGCTAGCGCAGGCGTGGCGCCGAGGGCGGCAATCATCAGAAGGGTGAGGAACGGCTTGCGCATGATGGGTCCGGGAACCCGGCTGATATGCCCGCTGGAGGAGGCCGAAGCAAGGCGAAGCCGCAGAGGTGGTAAAGCCTGTCAGCCCCCGGCGAGATCCTGCGCCATGGCGAGGATCGCGGCCAGACCGTCGGTGGTCTTGTATTGGCCGAGATCCGCGGGATCGACCCACGCAAAATCGTCCAGCTCGTCATTCAGTTCGGGCTCGCCTTCCACCCAGCGGGCGGCAAAGGACATGACGAGGTAATGCCCGCCGACGCCGTTTTGAGGCAGGATCTCGCGAAAGCCCGACAGGCCGATGAGGTCGATCACGAGGTTGGTTTCCTCCATCACCTCACGCGCCAGCGCTTCGGCCAGCGATTCTCCGAATTCGACCCGGCCGCCGGGCAGGGAATACAGGCCTTTGCCGGGCGCGCGGGCGCGGCGGACCAGCAGAACTTTGCCGTCGCGAAAAATCGCGGCGCTGGTGGCGAGCTGCGGATGGGTGGGCTGGGACACGGGAACGGCCTTACTGCGCCATGATGCTATCGACGTCGGATTGCTCGTCGCGGCCATTGATGATGCCGCCGGCGGTTCCGATCATCGGCTTGACCCAGCCGGCCGCCTGTTCGGCCAGTTTGGCGCGCGTGGCATCCTGCTGCACGGTGCGCATGGCGTCGCCGACCGTGGACAGGATCTGCGTCATCTTCGCGACCAGCGCATCGAATTCGCTGCGGATAGCGGGGCGGGCGGCTTCATAGGCGGCGATGGCGAGATCGCGGCCCTTGAAATTCGACTTGATGAAGTGTTCGGCATAGCTGAGCGGCTGCCATTCCAGGAATAGCTCATAGCAATCCGGCATGTCCGGAATCAGCTCGAGCAGCATGATCGCTTCGTTGAAGTGATTCAGGTAATCGGTGGCGAGGCCGGTGCGCGGATTGATATTGGCTGCAGCCAGCACCTCAGCGGATGCCGGCAGGCCCGTGCTGGCGCTCTCCCAATCGAGGCGATCGTCTTGGGCGGGTTGCAGGGCCGTCATGCTCATAGTCGCCACTGTTGGCGTTTCGGGTTAAAACGACCTGAAGAGTCGAGGTATTGCGATCTGAATGTGTGGACGGTTCGTCATTACATCGGCGCCGGAAGCGTTGCGACAGGTATTTGGCTATCTTGAACAGCCGAATTTCCCGGCGCGCTATAATATTGCCCCGACCCAACCTGTGCCTGTCGTCATCCACGACAACGGCGCCCGCCATTTTCGATTGATGCGCTGGGGCTTCGTCCCATCCTGGGTGAAGGACCCGCGCAAGTTTACGTTGCTGATTAATGCACGTTCCGAAACCGTGCAAGAAAAGCCAGCGTTCAAACACGCAATTCGGCGCCGGCGCTGCCTGATTCCGGCCGATGGCTACTATGAATGGCAAAGCATCGGTGGACGCAAACAGCCGTATTTTATCTATCCGCGCGCGGGCGGCCCGATCGGCTTTGCGGGCCTCGCCGAAACCTGGATGGGGCCGAATGGCGAGGAGATGGACAGCGTCGCCATCATCACGGCGGAAGCGTCCACCGGCATGTCGGTATTGCATCATCGCGTGCCGGTGACGATCGCGGCGGACCACTTTGACCAATGGCTGGATTGCCGCAGCGACCGCGCCGACGAGGTGATGGAGTTTCTGGTGCCGCCGGCGGACGGCGCCTTTGCATGGCATCCGGTGTCACCGGTTGTGGGCCGGGTTGCGGTGGACGAGCCGCAATTGATTTTGCCGATCTCGGACGACGAGATGCGCGAGGCGGAGCAGCCAGAGCGGAAGAAGGTTCGCAAGGCCGTGGCGCCGCCGGAGGATGACGGGCAGGGATCGTTGTTCTGAGCGGGCTTTTGCCTGTTCCGGCCCTCATCCTGAGGAGCCGCATAGCGGTCTCGAAGGATGGCCACACGGCTCTGAGCCACGCCAACTCATGGTTCGAGACGGCGCTACGCGCCTCCTCACCATGAGGGGCGGAGCGGGTTAAGGCGTCATCGGCCGTCCATCGAGCCACTTCGCATAGAGCACGCGATCCTGCTCGACATAGTCCAGCTTCTCGTAAAACTTCTGCACCTGCGTATTGTCGGAGCGCACCAGCAGCATCAGCTTCTCGATGCCGCGCGTGCGCAGCCAATCTTCGGCCGCCGCCATGATGCCGCGGCCGAGATCCTTGCCCTGATGATCGGGATCGACGGCGACGTAATAGACCCAGCCACGATGGCCGTCATGGCCGACCAGCACCGAGGCGACGATGCTGTCGCCGTCGCGGCCGATCAGAATGTCGGAATTCTCGTCGCGGCGCGCGAGCGCGATATCGGCACCGCTGTCGTTCCACGGCCGCGCGAGATTGCAGCGCTGCCAGAGATCGATGACGACAGGGACATCCGCATCTGTAATCGGTGTGATGTTCATGGCTGCACCGGCAGCAGCACCTTGCCGGGATTGAGAATGTTGAGCGGATCGAGCATCGCCTTGAAGCTGCGCATCAGTTCCATGGCGACGGGGTCTTTTACCGCCGGCAAGTCAGCAGCCTTAAGCTGGCCGATGCCGTGTTCGGCCGAGATCGAGCCACCCATGCGCAGCACGACTTCGAACACGACGTCGCTGACATCGTGCCAGCGCGCGAGGAATGCTTCGCGCCCGTTCTTGTCGCCCAGCGTCTCGGCGGGTTGACTGACATTGTAGTGGATATTGCCGTCGCCGAGATGGCCGAATGGTACCACGCGTGCACCCGGTAGGACCTTCACCACGGCCGCGCTGGCTTCGGCGATGAAAGCCGGCACGGCAGCGACCGGCACCGAGATATCATGCTTGATGGAGCCGCCCTCAGGCTTCTGCGCCGGCGAGATTTCCTCGCGCAGTTTCCAGAAGGCCTGGCGCTGGGTCATGTTCTCGGCGATGGCGGCGTCATCGACGATCCCGTCTTCGAAGCCACGTTCCAGAATGGACTCCAGCGTGGCGCGTGCATCGTCGCGGCCGGACGACAGCTCCATCAGCACGTACCAGTCATGCTTGCTGGTGAGCGGATCGCGGATGCCGATGCCATGGCGGACGCTGAAATCCACCGCGATATGCGCGATCAGCTCGAAGCTGGTGAGATTGCCACCCGCGGCACTGCGCGAGATATCGAGCAGCTTGAGCGCGTCGGCCGGCGATTTGAGGCCGACAAAAGCCGTCTCCACCGCGCGCGGCTTCGGAAACAGTTTGAGCGTTGCCGCAGTGATGATGCCGAGTGTGCCTTCAGCGCCGATAAAGATGTTGCGCAGGTCGTAGCCGGTATTGTCCTTTTTCAGCTTGGACAGGCCATTGAGGATGCGGCCATCGGCGAGCACGACTTCGAGACCGAGCGCCATTTCGCGTGCAACGCCATAGGCCAATGCAGTGGTGCCGCCGGCATTGCTGGAGAGGTTGCCGCCGATGGTGCAGCTGCCCTCGGAGCCAAGCGACAGCGGGAACAGGCGATCCGCATCGGCAGCCCGCTGCTGGGCGATCTGCAGCACGAGGCCGGCTTCGGCGGTCATGGTGTTGGAGGAAGTGTCGAGATCGCGGATCTTGTCCATGCGCTTCAGCGACAGCACGACTTCGCCGCCATAGGGCGTCTGGCCGCCGACAAGGCCGGTATTGCCGCCTTGAGGCACAATCGCGGTGCGGGTCTCGGTGGCGAGCTTGCAGATGGCCGCGACTTCGGCGGTCGAGCCGGGTCGCAGCACCAGCGGCGAGGTGCCGGTGAACAGGTTGCGCTCTTCAGTGACATAGGAATGCACGTCGGCGGGATCGGTGAGGGCCTGCTTGTCGCCGACGATAGCGGCGAAGCGGGCAATGATGTCGGGCGAGAGCGGTTGCGGCTTCGGCGGGATGAAGTTCATGGAAAGTCCCTAACGCGTTTCTTGATCTTGAATCCGATTAGACGGCAGCGCGGCGCAGCCGGTCGTTGATGGCTTCGCCGAGGCCGTGAGCCGGCACCGGCATCACGGCGATGCCCGTGGCGCCTGCGCCGTCGAGGGCGCGAAGATAGCCGAAAAGATTGGCGGCGGCTTCCCCGAGATCGCCGTCTTTCGACAGGTTCAGAACGGCCTTTGCGTCCTCGATACCCGGCAGCAAGGACGGACCGAAAGCAAGCAGTGCCTCGCCGGGCTGCACATCGCTCGCCATCAACCTGACCGGCGTGCGTGGCGCGTAGTGCGAGGCCAGCATGCCTGGCGCCAGCGGTTGATGATTGTCAGTTGCGGGATCTTCCGGCGGTCGCGCCAGCGCCATGCCGAGCACGCGCTCGATCGCCTCGCGTGGCAGTCCGCCTGGTCGCAGCAGCAATGGCTGCTCGAAGCAGGCAACAATCGTGGATTCGACGCCGACGTCCACCGGTCCGCCATCGACGATCATGTCGATGCGGCCATCCAGATCGGCCTTCACATGGGCGGCGGTGGTTGGCGACACATGGCCGGAAATATTGGCCGAGGGCGCCACCACAGCGCCCCCAAAGGCCATCAGCAGCGCGTGTGCGACGGGATGATCCGGCACCCGGATCGCGACTGTATCCAGCCCTGCGGTGGCGAGATCGGAGACCGGGCAGTTGTCGGTCTTGGGCAGCACCAGCGTCAGCGGCCCCGGCCAGAATGCTTCGGCCAGCGCCAGCGCGCGCGAATCGAACCGCGCGATCCGTTTTGCGGCTTCGAGATCGGCCACATGGGCGATCAGCGGATTGAAAGATGGCCGGCCCTTGGCCTCATAGATCCCCGCCACGGCCCGCGGATTGGCCGCATCGGCGCCGAGCCCGTAAACCGTCTCGGTTGGAAACGCCACCAGCCCGCCCGCGCGCAGACAGGCAGCTGCCTGCGCGATATCTGTGGCGTTGATGGTCCGGGTGGTGAGGGCGGTTTGCATGGCAGGTTCTTAATAAAAATGTCGCCTGCTTGATACAGGGGTTCTTGCGGTCTGCGAAACCCGTCGCTATACAGCCGGCTCTTGTCGGAGTGTGGCTCAGCCCGGTAGAGCACTGCGTTCGGGACGCAGGGGTCGCAGGTTCGAATCCTGCCACTCCGACCATGAAATCATTGACCTTTTTGGCGTCTTATCCCGATCCGTCGTAAGGTCTCCCCGTAAAACCTCCTGATTTGGACAGCGGCTTTCAGGTCGCAGACGATTGCGTGGGGTTTTGGGGTCATGAACGCCGCCGCGAGTGGCGCGATCCTGTTTTGACGAGCGGCATTTTATGAAATGCCGCTCTGCGGCCAACCGAACACAGCGACATAGATACAGGCGAGGAGAAGCAGCGCTTCTAGCCCGATAGATATCCAAAACCGCATCGGTGAGGTGTCCCGACGGACCGTCAGTGCAGCTGTGTTCCTGAATGAGTCTAGAATCCAGTTTACCGCATCGGGTTCAAAGGGCACGAATCTGCCGTGGCTAAGACCGCGGCGGAGCGTGCGACAGGTGTCGAAGCACAAATAGGCAGCAACGGTGCGGGCGACGATGTCATGCAAGAAAAACTGCATGGGGCGGGCTCATCAATCTCTGAAATCGGCCATCAACGTGGTTCTGGTTGTGCTTGCGAGTCCACGCGTGATCTTCGTGTATCTGATAGCCACGAACACACGGCGGCCGGGACGCCCGCGACAAGCCCCACCATCAAGACCGGCCATAGCTCGCCGAATCCTCCCCACATAAAACGCATAACTAACATTGCAGCGAGTGCTGCTGTGGCTGCGGTTTTCAAGACTCTGAGTGGCTTTGCGGAGAAGCCCCAATCGACCCAAGCCAATAGCAAGGCCGGGATAACTGCGATCGCGTAAGCCGATACGATCCAATCGAGAAGGTTCTTGAACCGATCGGGCGCCGTGAACATGACCAACGCGAGAGGCGGAAAGAGAGCCGGGTAAATGACAAAACGTTTCATGTCACCTTGGTCGATCCTAACGGGGCTTTTGTTCAACTTCTAAGTCGCATGAAGTCAGCGTTGCTGATGGCGCGCAGGCGCGCGCCTTGATCGAGGCCGTCGTCATAGTCCGCGTTCAGGTGAACCAAGGCTGAGCCTTCGAAGACCAAGGTTGCGAACGGAGGTCTCCCATGAAGCTGACACTCGCCGCTGTGATGCTCGCTGCAAACCTGTCGCTCGCATCAATGGCTTTCGCACAAGGCCCCGCACCCGCCGACGTTACGGTGATCGATGCCTGCCTGAAGACCGCGGAGAAAACCGGTGGTTTCGGTGGCGCATGCGTCGGACTCGTCGCCGACCCATGCATCAAAGCAGCAGCGGGCGTGAATGGCGACGTCGACAATTGGAAGGCGTGCGCGGCGCGCGAACTCGCCATCTGGACGCAGAAAACCGACAAGGCGCTCAAGAAGGTTCAGGCCGGTGGGTTCGCCGACGTGATCAAGGCGGTCAAGGATTCGCAGGAAACTTTCGCCGCGTCGCGTGATCGTTTCTGTGCGGTCTTCGACAAGATCGAGCCCGGCATTTACCGGGGCAGCGCGAGCTACTGCCGCCTGCGCGAGACCGCGAACCGCACGCTGAGCCTGATCAAGCTCGGCGTTGCGGTCAACGAGCACTGAGGACTCTTAACCCAACCCTGCTCGGCCGATGCATTCGTGATCCGAAGGTTTTTGGACAGCATTCTGCTCAGGACTGTGGTTGGCTCAGCTCGGCGTCTGCATCGCCATTAACCCCCTGTTAACCACGTCGGCCCAGCCTCTCGCACATGCGGTGGCACCGGAGCCTTCCTGGCCGGTATCCGATAGAGAGGTCGCTCGGCGGACACCGGGCGGCCTCTTGCCAATTTCGGAACCGCTCAGCCCAAGAAAAAGCCCGCCGGATGATCCAGGCGGGCTTTTGCGGGGGATCGTCAGATCACGCGCGGCGGGTCAATGCCGAAATCCGAGATACAGGCCCATCATCGTCACGGCCGATACCAGTACGAACCCGAACAGGCTCCAGCCGATGATGGTTGCTTCGTCCGGGCCCTTGCGCGCGGTCTTTCCTTGAACGGTCAATCGTCTCTCCCAATCGTTTACTTGCACCGCATCTGAGGGCGGCGCTTCAAGCAAATGGTAACCATGGGAGGCTGCGTGTCTAGATGGTAATGATGGTGCAGTGCAACGTATCGGATGGCCTCAATCCTTGAGGCGCTTGCGATAGGCGGTCGGATCCATGTCGCGGATATCGACGCTCAGGCTCTTTGTGTGCGGCAACAGACCCGCCAGGGTTTCGCGCAGCGACTCGCTGATATTGATCTTCTGCGCATAGGTGCGGCCTTCGAGCAGATAGACCGACACATGGCAGAAACCGTCCTTCTGCCGTGCCACCAGATATTCGGAATAGGCTGTCGCGCGGACTTTGATATCAGCAGCTTTCATCGCGCCGGTGTCGGCTGCGGTGTCGTGCACGGCTTCCATCAGTTTGGCGATGTCGAGCAGGCCGCCATGGCCGTCGCTGGAATATTCGATGACGAGATGCGGCATGGTGCGGTCCCTAGTTGATCAGAGCAGCAATGGCTTCACGGTTGCTGCGGCGTCGCGCAACAACGGCAGGAAGCGATCGATCATTTCGCCGGTGGAGACGCGGTCCACATGGGCGCCCATATTGATCGCGGCAACGATGACATCATCATAACGCCGCACCGGCACCGAGATCGAGCGGAAACCCGGCTCGGCTTCGCGGTCCACGAGCGAGTAGCCCTTTTCGCGGTCGGTGATGATGGCAGCCTTGAGCGATTCCTTATCGGTCACCGTGAACGGCGTCATCGCGGTCAGCGTCATGTTGTCGAGAACATCCGTCAGGTCGTCATTCGCATATTTGCCGAGCATGGCACGGCCGACCGAGGAGCAATAAGCGGGCAGGCGATAGCCGAGATCGATGCCAGCGGAAAACACCCGCGCCGGGCTCGCCCGCGCGACGAAGATCACGTCATGGCCCTGCAGCACTGCGAGCGAGGAAATCTCCTGCGCATCGCTGGAGATCTGGTCGAGCACCGGCTGCAGGATCGTGACGACCTGGTTCGACGTCATATAGGAGCCGGCCAGCGCCAGCACCTGCGGCGTCAGTGCGAACAGTTTTCCGTCGCTCACCACATAGCCGCGATGTTCAAGCGTGAACAAAATGCGCCGCGCGGTGGCCCGCGGCAGGTCTGCTGCCTTCGCGACATCGCTGAGCGTCATCGGCCGCGACTGCGCGCCGAACAGTTCGAAGACGCGCAAGCCGCGATCAAGACTTTCGATGAAGTCAGTATTGCCGCGCTCGTCGTCGGGGCGCTTGATTTTCGGCATGGCGCCTGTCCCGAGCTATTTGCCCGCTTCAAATTTCTTGAGGTCGAAAGCGAGATCGGCCGCCTGTTCCGGCGTTGGCGACAGTGAGGCGGTGATCAGGCGGCGTGCGATCATCTGGTCGCCGGGTTTGTTGATGCTGTCCACGGCGGTGAGCTTCCCATCGCGATAATAGAAGACGGAGAACTTGCCCTCTGTCATGTCGCCGCGCACGACAGCCGTATCGGTTGGCGCCGAGAGGCCGACGATCTGCAGCTTGGCGTCATACTGATCGGACCAGAAGCGCGGCACGGCATCATAGGCTTCCGGCTTGCCGGCAATCATGGAGCCCACAGCCTTGCCCTGATCGGTGGCGTTCTGCACGGCTTCGAGACGCACGCGGCGGCCGGCAAAACTGTTGTGATGATTGCTGACATCGCCCGCCGCATAGATGTTCGGCGCTGAGGTGCGACCATGCTCGTCCACATCGATGCCATTGGCGCAAGCGATGCCGGCCTGCGTAGCCAACTCATCATTCGCGATGCCTCCGATACCGGCGACGATGAGATCGGCGCGCACGCGAAGACCGCTCGATGTGACCACCTCATGCACGGCATCGCTGCCGTCGATAGCGACGACGGACTCATTGAAGCGGATATCGACGCCATGGGATCGATGGATGTCGAGCAGGAATTGCGAAATCAGCGGCGAGACCGCGCGCTCCAGCAGCCGCGATTGCGCTTCGATCAGCGTCACTTTCTTGCCGGTCTTGGCGGCGGTGGAGGCGACTTCGAGGCCGATGAATCCGCCGCCAACGATGACGACATCATGCGCGGCTTCCAGGCGCGGCTTCAGCGTCAGCGCATCGTCGAGCGTCCGCAGATAGACGATACCGTCACGCTCATGGCCCGGAATCGTCAGACGCCGCGCGCGCGAGCCGGTGGCGATGACGAGAGACTCAAAGGGCAGGCTGTCGCCGCCTTCCAGCGTGATGCGGCTTGCCGCGCGATCGAGTGCGACGGCACGATGACCCAGCACCATGTCGATGCCCTGGCCCTTGAAGTAGTCGTCGCCGCGAAGGAAGAGGCTGTTGTGGGCGAAGTCGCTGGACAGGAACGCCTTCGAGAGCGGCGGGCGCTGATAGGGCAGGTGGATTTCATCGGCGACAATGCAGATCGGGTCCTGATAGCCTTTTTCGCGTGCGCTGATGCCGGCCTGGACGCCCGCATAAGAGGCGCCGACAATGACAAGGCCGCTCACGCGCGGATTCCGGCGATTGAATTGGCGAACAGGTTCAAGATCTTCAGCATCACAACCTCCTGGCTGACATCGTATATTGAACAAGTGTTCGCTAGCCGCAAGCCAATGCTTTAAGCGATATTTGCTGCAGTTGCTCACTCACACAGCACATGCTGCTGCAAAATTTCGCTTGCTTGGAATTAGTCTAACGATAATATTCGCACATACGTTCGTCTATTGAACAATTTGGGCGGAGTGGCGAAATGCATTTGGTTGCGACATCCATCCTTGCGGGCGCATTTGCCATTGCTGTCTCGGCCTTGCCGGCTGTGGCGCAACAGTCTGACCCGAACGCCCCCCAAGTCGTCATGATGGGCGGCAAGATCCTCACCCTCGACGGCCAATCGACCGTTGCGCAGGCGCTGGCCATCCGCGACGGCAAGATCCTCGCGGTCGGCAGCGACGCCGCGATCAAGCTGCTGGCGGGATCGCAGACGCGGGTGATCGACCTCGCCGGGAAGTCGGTCGTTCCCGGCCTGATCGACACCCACGCTCACTTCAAGGCGGCTGGCCTCGGCGACTACGTGGTGAATCTCGGCGGCGCCAAGGACGTGGCCGGCGCGCTTGAGCTGATCAGGGCGTTCGTCGCGAAGAAGCAGCCCGGCGCGTGGATCACGACCGGCGGCTGGCATCCGCCGTCGCAGCTTGCGGAAAAGCGCTATTTGACCCGGCAGGAGCTGGACAGCGTTTCTCCGAACAATCCGGTCTATCTGCGGACCGTCGGTCACTTTGCGATGGCCAATTCACTGGCGTTGCAGAAGGCGGGCATCGGCAAGAGCACGCCGGATCCAGCCGGCGGCGCGTTTGAGCGGGACGCCAGCGGCGACATCAATGGCGTGCTGGTCGAGACGGCGATCCCGCTGGTCGAGAATATCGTGCCGCCCTACACCGAAGAAGAAGAGTTGCGGCAGTATCGTCTTGCCGAAGCCGCGCTCAACCGCCTCGGCATCACCAGCGTCGTCGAGGGGGCGACAAGTTCACGCGACACGCAGATTCTGCAGAAGCTCGCTGTGGCGGGGGAGGCCACGGTGCGGGTCGGAACGATGTTTCGACCGGAGCCTCCCGCGGATTCCGCCGGTTGGGATGCCATCATGAGCGGCAACGGCGCCACCTCGGGATTTGGCGACGATTGGCTGAAGCTCGGCGGCATCAAGATCTTCTACGATGGCGGCATGACCCTGAAGACGGCCATGATGCGAGACGCCTATCCGGACTCGCATGACGATTATCATGGTATTGCGCAGGTCACGCCCGAGCGGCTGAAGCAACTGGTGTCGATTGCCAATCTTCGTGGCTGGCGGGTTGGCGTCCATGTCGTCGGCGATCTCGGCGTCGATCAGGTGCTGGATGCGTTCGAAGCCGCCGACAAAGAAAAGTCGATCAAGGATCGCCGTTTCATTCTGATCCATGCCAGCCTGATCCGCCCCGAACAGATGGAGCGAGCGCGCCGCGTCGGCGCGCGGATCGATTTCCAGAATGCCTTCATGTGGGACAAGGCGGCCACGGTGGCGCGTTTTCTCGGCAGGCCGACAGCGGATCGGGCGGTGCCGACGCGCACCCTGATCGAGAAAATGGGACTGGACAATCTCGGTGCCGGCACCGACTTTCCGGTCAATCCACTGAACCCGTTTCTCACGATGTATATCATGGTGACACGGAAGGACCCCACCGGCCAGGTATACGGCGCGTCCGAAGCGATCGGGCGTGAGCAGGCGCTTCGCCTCTATACCAGCGCGGCATCGCGCTACATGTTTGAGGAAACGCGGAAAGGGACGCTGGAGGCTGGCAAGCTTGCTGATCTCGTGGTGCTCTCCGCCGACTTCATGACGGTGCCAGACGACCAGATCAAGGACATCACCGCCGATATGACGATGGTCGGCGGCAAGATTGTATTTCAGCGTTAAGCGGCGCATCGCCAGAGTCACAAAGGAAATCTTGCCATGATGAGCCAAGAGCAAAACGACCTGATCACTCGAATCGGACCCAAGGCGCCCGCCGGCAAGCTGATGCGCATGTACTGGCAGCCGGCCGCGCTCACCGCCGAGTTGGAAGGCGAGCGGCCGATCCGCCCGGTGCGTCTCCTGGGCGAAGATTTTGTGCTCTTCCGCGATGAGCAGGGCCGCTACGGCCTGCTGGATCGCGATTGCCCGCATCGTGGCGCCGATCTCGCTTTCGGCCGCCTCGAAGGCGGCGGCGTGCGTTGCGCGTTTCATGGCTGGCTGTTCGACGTCGAAGGCAAGTGCCTGGAGACGCCGGCGGAGCCGAAGAATTCGCGCCTGTGCCAGGGCATCAAGCAACGCGCTTATCCTGTGATGGAGAAGGGCGGCATCCTCTGGACCTATCTCGGCGAAGGCGAGCCGCCGGCCTTCCCGGAAATCGATTGTTTCGCAGCGCCCGAACAATACACCTTCGCCTTCAAGGGCCTGTTCGAATGCAACTGGCTGCAGGCGCTGGAGGTCGGCATCGATCCCGCCCACGCCTCGTTCCTGCACCGCTTCTTCGAGGACGAGGATGTCAAGGCGTCCTATGGCAAGCAGTTCCGTGGCGCCTCGGCCGGCACGGAAGTGCCGATGACCAAGATCCTGCGCGAATATGATCGCCCGATCATCAATGTGGAATCCACCGAATACGGCCTGCGCCTGATCGCGTTGCGCGAGCTGGACGAGGAGCGCACCCATGTGCGCGTCACCAACCAGCTGTTCCCGCATGGTTTTGTCATTCCCATGAGCGCGGAAATGACGATCACCCAGTGGCATGTGCCGGTCGATGACGAGAATTGCTACTGGTATGCAATCTTCACCAGCTACACCAAGCCAGTGGACAAGAAGAAGATGACGGACCAGCGGCTCGAACTCTACGAGCTGCCGAACTACACCTCGCGCAAGAACAAGCGCAACGATTATGGCTTCGATCCGCACGAGCAGAAGCACGAGACCTATACGGGCATGGGTGCGGATATCAACGTGCACGACCAGTGGGCCGTGGAATCCATGGGCAAGATCCAGGATCGCACCCGCGAGCATCTCGGCCAGAGCGACAAGGCGATCATCGCCTATCGCAAGCTGTTGCGCGCCGAGATCGAGAAAGTCGCCGGCGGCCAGAAGCCGTTGCTGTTCCTCGATGCAGATAGTGCGCGCAGTATCCAGGGCCCCGGCACCATGGACGGCATCGGCCCGAGCAAGGGCTGGGAAACCTACTGGATGGAGGTCGATGTTGCCCGTCGCCGCGGCGCGCCGTGGATGGCAAAAGTGCCACTCGATCAGACCGAGCCCGGCTCGAATGTCGTTCATCTGCCGGCGGCAGAGTAAGTTTCCAGAAATTCGCGGGAGAGCGCGTTGAGCTTCGTTGAACGTCACGGTTTGTGGTCCGCAGAGCAGAAGGACGCAGCGAAGCGGCTTCGCGCCATTGTCGAGGAGCAGAAGCTGGAAGTGATCCGGCTGTCATTTCCCGATCAGCACGGCATCCTGCGCGGCAAGACGCTGATCGCGAGCGAGGCACTGCGCTGCCTCGAAAGCGGCTGCTCCATCACCACGACGATGTTTGCCAAGGATACGTCGCACAAGACGGTGTTTCCGGTGTTCACCGCGGGGGGTGGGTTTGGCATCCCGGAAATGCAGGGCGCCGCTGACGTCCTGATGATCCCCGATCCCTCCACATTCCGCGTGCTACCGTGGGCGCCGGAGACGGGCTGGATTCTGTGCGACGTGCATTTCGCCGATGGCCGGCCGGTGCCGTTCGCGACGCGCAACCTGTTCAAGAAGGTGCTCGGCGAGCTCGAAACCCGCGGCTATGATTTCATCGCCGGCCTCGAAGTCGAGTTTCATATCTTCCGTGTCGAGAATGAGCGGATGAAGCCGGAAGATGCCGGCCAGCCCGGCAATCCGCCGGAGGTCAGCCTGCTCTCGCATGGCTACAACTATCTGACCGAGCAGCGCTACGACCAGATGGAGCCGGTGCTGGAAATCATCCGGCGCGATGTGCTGGCGCTCAATCTGCCGCTGCGTTCGGTCGAGGTCGAATACGGCCCGAGCCAGTGCGAATTCACCTTTCAGCCGACGTTGGGCTTGACGCCGGCCGACAGCATGGTGCTGTTCCGCAGTGCCGTGAAGCAGATCGCACACCGTCACGGCTATCACGCCACCTTCATGTGCCGGCCGAAGATTCCCAATGTCGTGTCGTCAGGCTGGCATCTGCATCAATCGATCGTATCGCGCGCCACCGGCGCTAACGCGTTCATGCCGACCGAAGGTACGCAGCCGCTGTCGCCGTTTGGGCAGGGCTATCTTGCCGGCTTGCTGGCGCATGCGCGCGCGGCGACCGTGTTCACCACGCCGACCATCAATGGCTACAAGCGCTACCGCTCCTATTCGCTGGCGCCGGACCGTGCCATCTGGGGCCGCGACAATCGCGGTGCGATGCTCCGTGTCCTGGGCGGCCTGAACGACTCGGCCACGCGCATCGAGAACCGCGTCGGTGAGCCCGCGGCAAATCCGTATCTCTATATGGCGTCGCAGATTCTCTCGGGCCTCGATGGCGTCGATCGCAAGCTCGATCCCGGTCCGTCCGCCGATACGCCGTATGAGACCAATGCCGATCTGCTGCCGAAGTCGCTGCGCGAAGCGACTTTTGCGCTGAAGGAAGATCCGTTCTTCCGCGAGAAGATGGGGGCGACCATGGTCGACTATTACACGCATATCAAGAATGCGGAGATCGACCGTTTCCAGGCGGAGGTCTCCGACTGGGAGCAGCGCGAATATTTCGAGATGTTCTGATTCTCGATGTGCCGTGGCGATAGCGCACACCCGCTGTCGAATCTCTGAACTCGGCACGTTTATTGAATACAGGTTTGCCGCATAGCTTTTTAACTTCGTAACGGGGACAACGACATGACCAAACGCTCATCATCGATCCTGGCACTGGCCGTTCTCGGCCTGATGACCGGGGCAGCTTCCGCCGACGTCATCAAGGTCGGCGTGATCGGCACGTTCTCCGGTCCTTACGCGCTGTTCGGCAAGAATTTCAAAATGGGCATCGATGCCTGGGTTGCGCAGAACGGCAACAAGGTCGGCAATCACACCGTCGAATTCGTCTACAAGGACGAGGAAGGCCCGAACCCTGCCAAGTCGAAAGCGCTTGCGCAGGAATTGCTGGTCAAGGACAAGGTGCAGTATCTCGCCGGCATCTATTTCACGCCGAACGCGATGGCCGTTGCGCCGCTGCTCGAAGAGTCGAAGACGCCGCTCATCGTGATGAATGCCGCGACCTCGGCCATTGTCGAGAAGAGCCCCTATATCGTCCGCACCTCGTTCACCATGTGGCAGAACACCGTGCCGGCTGCGAAGACCGCGATCAAAAACGGATCGAAGAAGGTGGCGATCGCCGTCAGTGACTACGGTCCGGGCATCGATGCCGAAGCCGCATTCAAGAAGACTTTCGAGGCCGATGGCGGCGCGGTGGTCGAAGCGATCCGCATCCCGCTCAACACCACCGATTTCAGCCCGATCATGCAGCGGATCAAGGCGGCCGGTGCCGACACTATCTTCTGCTTCCTGCCGTCCGGCCCGCCGACCTTCGGCTTCTTCAAGGCCTATATCGATAACGGCCTGAAGGCCGCCGGCGTCAAGCTGATGTCGACCGGCGATATCGTCACCGAAATCGATCTGCCGAGCATCGGCGATAGCAGCCTCGGCGTGCTCTCGACCTATCACTATGCCGTGTCGCACCAGTCGCCGGAGAACAAGGCGTTCCTCGAGGCGATGACCAAGGCCGGCGCAGGTCCGGACGATGTGGGCATGACCGGCATTGCCGCCTATGACGGTGCGCGCGTCATCTACAAGATGATCGAGGCTACCAACGGCCAGCGCGATCCGGCCAAGGCGGTGGATGCAGTGAAGGGCATGAAGTGGACCAGCCCCCGCGGTCCGGTGTCGATCGATCCCGACACGCGTCACATTCGTCAGAATGTTTATCTGCGCACCGTCGAGAAAGTCGATGGCAAGCTGATGAACAAGGAGACCGGTGAGGTCTTCGCCGATCAGCCCGACTGGGCGCTGAGCAAGCAGTAAGAAAACCCCGCGTCGTTCTCGTTCGCGTGCGGCATTGGCCGCATGCGAACGGGACACCCGAAATGATTGTCGATGAATCCGTCCACACGCTCCCTTCTTCTCACCAATGGTCGAATTTATCGTTCGGCGTGGGACACCACGCCTGCGGAGTACGTCCTGCTTCGCGATGGCAAGGTCGCTGCGCTGGGCACCAGCCTTGACGCGTTGACAGCCGACGAGGTCATCGATCTCGGTGGCCGCACGGTTATCCCCGGCCTGACAGACGCTCATATCCATTTGTTCGCCATTGCCCATGCGCGGCTGCAGGTGCCGGTCACGCCGCGCGATGCGACAACGATCGCTGCGGTGCTGGATCTGATCGTCGCGCGAGCGGGCGCCATTGCATCGGGCAAATGGGTCTATGCTGCAGGCCTCGATGAGAACGGCCTGACCGAGCGTCGCCTGCCGACACGCGCGGAGATCGACGCGGTCATTCCCCATCACCCCGTTCTCATTCGCCGCTTCTGCGGCCATGTCGCCGTGGTCAACAGTGCGGCGCTGCAGCTGCTTGGGATCGACGATTCCGTCAGCGATCCCGAGGGCGGCAGTTTCGGCCGCGATGCTGCGGGGCGCCTAGATGGCGGCGCGCTGGAAAGTGCCGCCGAACAGATTTTTCGCGCGGTGCCGCCGCTTGATCGCGCCGATCTGGTCGCCGCACTGCGCGCCAGCATCGCTGAGAGCGCGACAATGGGATTGGTCGCGGCTGTCGAGGCGGCTGTCGGGTTCACGGTGGGGTTCGACGACGAATACGCCATCTGGAAAGAGCTGAAGCAGGGGGGCGCATCGCCGATGCGACTTGGCTTCATGAACCAGCTCGATCCGGTCGAAGCAGCCGAGCGCGGTCTGACGCCAACGCGGGATGCCGACTGGCAATCGATGACGTTGAAATATTTCGCTGATGGCATTGTCGGTGCGCGGACATCGGCCGTGAGCGAAGACTTTTTCGATACACCCTCGCGCGGCATGTTCATGCGCGACGAGGCCGAGCTGCAGCGCGTGATCGTTGACGCGCATGCCGCCGGCTGGCAGGTCGCCGTGCATTGCACCGGGGATCGCGGCATTGAATGTATCATTGAAGCTTATGAGATGGCGCAGGCGGCGTCGCCGCGCGACGATGCACGGCATCGGATCGAGCATTACTTCGTGCCGCCCAAGGGCGGTCTCGAACGCATGAAGGCGCTGGGCGCGCTGGTCGTTACGCAGCCCAGCTTTCTGACCCGCATGCGTCGCTCGATCGCCGGCGCCTTCGGGCCGCGCGCGGAGCGCTGCTATCCCGGACGTTCGGTGATCGATGCCGGCGTGACCTATATCGCCAGTTCGGATGCGCCGACCGGGTCGTGGTCGCCGTGGGATGGCATTGCGGATGCAGTCAATCGGGCGTCTGACAGTGGCCCGGCGATCGGGCCTGCGGAGACGATCGATATTCGCGAAGCCATTCACAGTTATACGGTCGGCGGTGCGATCGCGATGAAGCAGGAGAGCTGGCGTGGCACGCTGATGCCCGGAATGGCTGCCGATCTCATCGCGCTCGACCGCGATCCTTTCGTGGCCGATGGGCCGGCACTCAAGGGCATGCGGGTTCTGCTCACGATCGTGCGCGGCCAGATCGTCCATGACGCTCTGGCGCAGCAAGTGCCGGACGCGCTTACGGGTTCGGCAAGGGAAACGGCATGAGCATCATCTTCAGCATCCTGTCCGATGCCCTGGCCTATGGCATGGTGCTGTTCATCATCTCCATCGGCCTGTCCATCATGATGGGCCTGATGCGTGTCGTGAATCTGGCCCACGGCGCTTTCGCCATGATCGGCGGCTATCTGGCCTCCTATGCGCTGCGCGATCTCGGCGTGCATTATAGCGTGGCGATCCTGATCGCGGTGGTCGGCGCCATCATCGTATCGATCCCGTTCGAACTGCTGCTCTATCGCCGGATCTATCGCAATGCCGATCCGCTGATCCAGGTGCTGATGACCATCGGCATCACCTTCTTCATCATCGGCGTCGTCAATTTCGTGTTCGGTCCCACCCTGAAGCCCATCCCGCTGCCACCGCTGCTCAATGGTCCGCTCGATATCGGCTTCCGGTCGATCCCGACCCATCGCCTGTTTGTCGTCGCCTGCGGGGTCGTCACTGCGCTGTCGCTGTGGTGGCTGGTGGAGAAAACCGAATTCGGCATCAAGCTGCGCGCATCGGTGGATCACAGCGGCATGGCCGATGCGCTCGGCATCCGCACCGAGATCATCTATGCGGCGACCTTCGCGCTGGCGATCGGCCTCGGTGCGTTCGGCGGTGTGGTGGGCGCTGAAATCCTGCCGATCGAGCCATTCTATGCGCTGCGCTATATGGTGACGTTCCTTGTGGTGGTCTCGGTCGGCGGCGCCGGCTCCATTTTCGGCGCGCTCTCGGCGTCCATGCTGCTCGGCCTTGCCGATACGACCGGCAAATATCTGGCGCCGGAATTTGGCGAGTTCTTCTTCTATCTTGCGGTCATCGTCATCGTGTTCCTGTTCCCCCATGGCCTGTTCGGAAAGGCGCACGCATGAGCGATCTCGCTTTTCCGCAGGTAGCCACGAAGCGCGCTATTCCATTCGCGCGTGAGTTCGCCAGCGCGCTGGCAATTCTTGCGATCGGCGCGCTCGGCTATTTCATGTTTCCGGACGATCTCGCATTTCTCACCCGCCTGATCGGAATTGCCTTCCTGGTGCTCTCGCTCGATCTCGTCACCGGCTATTGCGGTGTTGCGACCCTCGGCCATGCGGCGCAGTTCGGCGTTGCCGCCTATGCCGTCGGCATCTGCTGCGTCCGTGGCATCACCGATCCGGTCGCGTTGCTGCTCATCGGCATGGTGGCGGGCGCGATGATGGGCCTGATTTCGGGCGCGCTGATCACCCGGTTCCGGGCGCTGCCGCAACTGGTGCTGTCGATTGCGGTCGGCCAACTCGTGGCGGGCCTCGCCAACAAGCTGCAATGGTTGACCGGCGGCAGCGATGGATTGTCGGGTGTCACGCCCGGCAAGGTGTTCGGCATATTCGGTTTCGATATGTATAGCCGCACCGCCTTCCTGTTTTCGCTCGGTGTTCTGGTCATCACCTTCGTGCTGCTGCAGCGGCTGGTGAATTCGCCATTCGGCCTGATGTGCCGCGGCATCAAGGACGACGATCTCCGCGCCAAGATGATCGGCGTTTCGATCTATCCGCGGCTGGTGCTGATGTTCGGTATTTCAGGCGCCGTCGCAGGCCTTGGCGGCGCGCTGACGGCCATGAGCACCGGCGTGGTCGGCCTCGACAGTGTCAGCTTCGAACGCTCGGCCGAAGTGCTTGTCATGCTGGTGCTCGGTGGCGCCGGGCATCTCTGGGGGGCGCTTGCCGGCACGGTCATCTTCATGATCTTCGAGCATATCGTCGCTGCGGCCAATCCGTTTCACTGGATGACCCTTGTAGGCCTGTTGCTCATTCTCATTGTGGTGTTCGCGCCGCGTGGCTTGATCGCGCCGGTGATGTCGCTCTGGGTGAAGTTCGCGCGCAGGAGAGAGGCGGCATGACCGATCTCCTCGAAGCCCGTGGCGTCTCCCGGTCATTCGGTGGCCTGCACGTCACCCGCGACGTGAATTTCAAGCTCGCAGCCGGCGATCGCGTGGCGCTGATCGGCCCCAACGGCGCCGGGAAGACGACGCTGGTGAATCTGATCACAGGCGATATCGCACCGAGCGAAGGCCAGTTCTTCATGACCGGAGATGATATCACCGGGCTCAGCATTCCCGAGCGAGTCCGTCGCGGTCTGGTGCGCACGTTCCAGACCACGCGGCTGTTTGCCAATCTCACCGTTGCCGACAATGTTGCGCTGGCGATCATGCAGCGGAAACGCATCACCCGCCGTTTTTTCACCAGCTCCACAGAACTGCCCGAGGTGAAAGCCGAATGG
>NZ_JBIIOT010000084.1:0-21562 GCF_044336785.1 Tardiphaga sp.
GACGCCGCTGCGCGGCTCCTCAGGATGAGGGACGGAGAAGCGAGCTGGGATTACTGTCCCGAGCAAGTCCAGCCAAAAATACCCCATCGCTTTATGAGTCAGACTCTGAGGAGCCGCGCGTTTGCCCGGCGTCTCCCAGCGAATGGCGAAGCCATTCGCAAGGGATGGGCGACACACGCCATGGTTCGAGACGCGCGCCAATAAGCGCGCTCCTCACCATGAGGACAGTGGTCGTCTGAAATAAGCCTCGTGGATTAGTTCGGCGGGACGATCGTCCCTTCGACTGCGCCAAAACCGACGCGGTAGCCGTCGCCCTGGCACCAGCCGCGGATCGTGAGCGTGTCGCCGTCTTCGAGGAATGTGCGCTGGCCGCCGCCGGGCAGATCGAATGGTTCGGCGCCATTCCACGAGATTTCGAGCAGGCTGCCGCGCTGATCCCGCGCGGGACCACTGATGGTGCCGGAGCCCAGGAGATCGCCGACAGTCATCGCGCAACCACTCGAGGCGTGGTGCATCAGCTGCTGCACCGACGACCAGTACATGTATTTGAAATTGGTGCTGCAGAGCGCCGCCGGCTCCGATGCGCCCGACGCGCGCAGATCGACATCGAGCTGAAGATCGTAATTCTGCGCGCTGTGCTGCTGCAGATGCGGCAGCGGCACCGGGTCCTGCACCGGACCATTGAGGCGAAACGGCTCCAGCGCCTCGCGCGTCACGATCCACGGGCTGATCGACGTCGCAAAGGCCTTGGCGAGGAACGGGCCGAGCGGCACATACTCCCATTGCTGGATGTCGCGCGCGCTCCAGTCGTTGAGCAGCACGAAGCCGAAGATCATCGCCTCGGCCTGCGCCTCGGTGAGCATGCCGCCGATGGCGGAGGGCTGGCCGACCACCACGCCCATTTCCAGCTCAAAATCGAGCCGCCGGCACGGGCCGAAGGATGGCACGGCCGCATCCGCCGGCTTCAGCTGGCCGCGCGGGCGATGCACCTCGGTGCCGCTGACCACCACCGTGGAGGCACGGCCGTTATAGCCGATCGGCATATGCAGCCAGTTCGGCTGCAGCGCATTGTCCTTGCCCCGGAACATGACGCCGACATTGCTGGCGTGCTCCTTCGACGAATAGAAATCGGTGAAGCCGGCCACCTGCAACGGCAGATGCAGCGTGACATCGGCCAGCGGCAGCAGCGCGCGCTGGCGCAGCCCGGCATTGTCCCGCAGTTCCGGATGATCATGGCGCAGCAGCTGGCTGATCCGCGCCCGTGTCGCGGTCCACGCTTTGGGGCCCAGCGCCATGAAAGCGTTGATCGACGGCTGCGCAAACACAGGCCCACCGACATCGACCAGCCCTTCGGCCTCGAGCAGCGCCAGATCCAGCACGAATGTGCCAATAGCGATACCGACCCGCGGCGGCGTGCCGGCTGTCGAGAACACGCCATAAGGCAGGTTCTGGATCGGAAAATCCGATGCCGGATCAGTCGCGATGAAAGAACGGAGGGAGGGGTCGTTGGGGTGCAATTCAGGGGAGTGCATGGAGCAAGACACCGGCTTGAGGAGCCGATGGTGCCCAGGGGCGGGATCGAACCACCGACACTGCGATTTTCAGTCGCATGCTCTACCAACTGAGCTACCTGGGCGCCGACCCGGCAAGGCCGGGTGAGCGGCCGGTTTATAGTCAGGCAAACCGGCGCTGTCCACCCGCATGACAGCGATTTTACAGAGAGAATTTTGCCGACAAAACAAGGCGGAAGCCCGTGCCCGCGGCAACGGGCCTATTCGCCGTCGTCGTCTTCGGCCGGACGCCCCGGAATCGCGTAATTGCCGGACAGCCAGCGATTGAGATCGACGTCGCGGCAGCGCTCCGAGCAGAACGGTTTTGATGCCTCGATCGACGGCTCGCCGCAGATCGGGCACGGTTTTGCGGCGCGGACCGCGCCTGGGGCCTTAGCTTGCATTCAACCAGCCGAAACGGATCGGGAAACCCTCGCCACCGAGCAGAGCGGTGGTTTCATACAGCGGCAGGCCGACCACGCTCGAATAGGAGCCGACCAGTTTCACCACAAAGGACCCCGCAATGCCTTGGATCGCATAGCCACCGGCTTTGCCGCGCCACTCGCCCGAGCCGATATAGGTCGAGATATCGTCCTCGCTGAGCCGCTTGAAACGGACGCGGGTCTCGACCAGGCGCTGGCGAAACCCCTCTTTCGGCGTGACGAGGCAGATCGAGGTGTAGACGCGGTGATTGCGGCCGGACAGCAGCCGCAAACACTGCGAGGCCTCGTCCACCAGTTCCGCTTTGGGCAGGATGCGGCGACCGACCGCCACCACCGTATCGGCGGCCAGAATGAAGGCCCCCTGCAGCTCGTCATCGAGCTGGACCGATTTCAACGCCGCCTCGGCCTTGGCGCGGGCCAGGCGATTGGCGCAGGCGCGCGGCAGTTCACCGCGCTTCGGGGTCTCGTCCACATCGGCCGGACGCAGCGCATCGGGCTCGATACCGGCCTGATTGAGCAGGCTGACACGGCGGGGCGAACCGGAGGCGAGAACGAATTTGGGACGGCCGAGCATGCGGGGATGTTGATCCTGAAATTGCGGCCGGAACGTATCGGAAGGGGTGGGCGGCGGCAACCGCTGCCAGCCGTCAACTCCACCTGTCACCGCCCGCGAAAGCGGGCGATGACAACCAGGAACTCGGAGCAAGCCCCCTCACGGCTTCGGCCGCGCAAACCGCTTCCGTATCCGCATCGACAACCCGTCCATCACCTCCCGATACGCGGCGAGCTTCTGCTCGCGATTGCCCTGGGTGTCCGTGGGATCCACCGTCGGCCAGTATTCCACATCCGCCGCCATGGTCCGCGTCAGCTCCAGCGCCTTGTGATGCGCCTCCGGGGACAAAGTGATGATGAGATCGAAATTCATCCCCTCCCAGTCCTCGAGCTCCTCGAAGGTCATGGGACGATGTTTCGACAGATCCTGCCCCATCTCGGCCATCACAGCGACGACGAACGGATCGAGTTCGCCCTTCTTCACGCCGGCGGAGCGGACATAGAGTTTCTGCGGAAACATCTGCTGCAGCAGGCTCGCCGCCATCGGCGAGCGGACGCTGTTCTGCCCGCAGGCGAACAACACGGCTTGTGGCGTTCGCACAACAGGCGGCGCCGACACGGGCTACGCCCTTTTTGAAGAAAGCATGGCCTTTGCGGAAAACCGGCATCCACTTTTCCGGGCCATGCTTAACCCTTCCAGTGCAGGACGGAGATCAACGTAAACAGCCGCCGCGCCGTTTCGAAATCGACGCGGACCTTGCCGGACAGCCGTTCCTGCAGCGTGCGCGAACCCTCGTCATGGATGCCGCGGCGACCCATGTCGATGGCTTCGATCTTGTCCGGCGTCGCGGTGCGGATGGCCTGGTAGTAGCTGTCGCAGATCATGAAATAGTCTTTCACGATCCGGCGGAACGGCGTCAGCGACAGCAGATGCGCAACCACGGGCGTGCCGTCTTCCTTGCGGATGTCGAACATCAGCCGGCTGCCGGTGATGCCGATATGCAGCGTGAACGGACCCGCCGCCGCGCCTTCCGGCGCGAACAGGTTTTCCTCGATCAGGTCGTAGATCGCGATCGCGCGCTCATGCTCGATATCCGGCCCGGAACGACCGATCGATTCCTCATCGAGCGTCACCGCCACGATGCGATTATTGGTGTCGTTCCCGGCTGCGGAGGAATCATTCATTGCAGATTGAGACGTAACCCAACGGACCGTGCGTGGGCATCCAGACCTTCGGCCTTGCCCAGCGTCATCGCAGCCGGTCCCAGCGCTCGCAGCTGATCCGGCCCGCACTTCAGGATCGACGTTCGCTTCATGAAGTCAAGCACGCCGAGGCCCGAGGAGAACCGGGCGGAGCGCGCCGTGGGCAACACATGGTTGGAGCCACCGACATAATCGCCGATCGCCTCCGGCGTATGACCGCCCAGGAAGATGGCGCCGGCATTGCGGATTTTCGCGGCGAACGCGTCCGGATCGGCGGTCATGACTTCGAGATGTTCCGCCGCGATCGCATTGGCCAGCGGCACCGCAGCATCGAGCTGGTCGACCAGAATGATGGCGCCGAATTCCTCCCACGAGGCGCGGGCGATGTCGGCGCGCGGCAGCGTGGCGAGCTGCGCCTCCACGGCCAGCACGACATCATCGGCCAGGCGCTTGCTGTCGGTGATGAGGATCGACTGCGCATTGGTGTCGTGTTCCGCCTGCGCCAGCAGATCGGCGGCGATCCAGTCGGCATTGGCGGTGTCATCAGCGACCACCAGCACCTCGGACGGGCCCGCGATCATGTCGATGCCGACGCGGCCGAACACCTGTCGCTTGGCAGCGGCCACATAGGCATTGCCGGGGCCGACGATCTTCGCCACAGGGGCAATGGTGGCGGTGCCGTAAGCCAGCGCCGCCACGGCCTGCGCGCCGCCGACGCGGTAGATTTCCGAGACCCCGCCGAGCTTGGCTGCGGCCAGCACCAGCGGATTGAGCTTGCCGCCCGGCGACGGTACCACCATCACCACGCGATCGACACCGGCCACCTTGGCCGGAATGGCATTCATCAGCACCGACGACGGATAGGCGGCGGTGCCGCCGGGCACATAGAGGCCGACCGCCTCGATGGCGCTCCAGCGCCAGCCGAGCTCGACGCCCGCCGCATCGGTGAAGCGCTCGTCCTTCGGCATCTGGCGTTGATGGAACAGCTCGATGCGGTCGCGCGCAAAGCGCAGCGCGTCCACGGTCTCGGCGTCGCACGCCGCGACGGCGGCATCGATTTCGGCCGGCGTGACGCGCAGGCCCGATGCCTGCAGGTCGAGTTTGTCGAACTTCCGGGTGGCCTCCAGCAATGCGTCATCGCCGCGTGCAGCGACATCATCCACGATCGCCCGGGTAGCCGCCTCGATATCGGCGGCAACCTCCCGCTTCATGGCAAGGAAGGCTTTGAAACGCTGAGGAAAATCAGCGCTGGCGGCATCGAGGCGAAGTGGCATTGTGGTATCCCGGCGGAGCTTGAAAGCGGCTCCCCTGCTCAATGGCGCGGGTGGTCGGTGGCGTCACGGCTGGGGCTTCTTAACCCTCCCCCTTGTGGGGAGGGTCGGCCGAAGGCCGGGGTGGGGGTCCCCACGTGACGTCAGAGTTTGCGGAAGCACCCCACCCGTCTCGATGCTCGCTGAACGCTCGCTTCGATCCACCCTCCCCGCTGCGCGGCTTCGCCGCTTGGGGGAGGGAAAGGATCCGCGCTACGCTTCCAGCCCCGCCTCTTCCTCACCGCCGAGCTCATCCGGCCCCAGATCCGCCAGCTCGCATTCGAGGCATTCGACATCCAGCCGCAGTGCGCCGCGGCCGTCGAACAGCAGCAGGGCATTGCCGCCCGGCGCCTCGCTTTCATTGAACTCGATACCCAGCAGCTTCAGCGTCACATCCCCGCCATCGAGATCGATATCGCGGGATTTACAGGCCAGCACGCGGTCGAAGCGCAGTGCGGAGAGCAGCCGGCGCGACGTCACGTCGCCGGAGATCGACTGGTCCCAGTCGAGCCGGTTCAGGCCGATGACGAGGCGCTTTTCACCGGGCCGCCAGACGATATCGCTGACGACGACCTCGGCATCCTGCACATGCGCAGAGATCACCGCGAGGTCGTCCGCATCCAAGGCTATGAGTTTGCGTCGACCTGTCACGATGTCCCCTTCAAAACACTATCCGCTGATCCGCTCGATCTGCGCGCCGCAGGCCGAGAGCTTTTCTTCCAGCCGCTCGAAGCCGCGGTCGAGATGATAGATGCGATTGACCATCGTCTCGCCTTCGGCGACGAGGCCGGCGATCACCAGCGACACCGATGCGCGCAGATCCGTCGCCATCACAGGCGCACCGCGCAGCTTGCCGATGCCGTCGATGGTCGCGGTCTCGCCATCCAGATGGATGCGCGCGCCAAACCGGGCCAGCTCCTGCACATGCATGAAGCGGTTTTCAAAGATCGTCTCGGTGATGTGCGACGACCCTTTGGCCGTCGTCATCAGCGCCATCAACTGTGCCTGCAGATCGGTCGGGAAACCGGGAAACGGTGCCGTTGCAACATTGACGGCCTTGATGCCGGCGCCGTTGCGGGTCACGCGGATGCCCTCATTGTTCGGCGTCACCGTGGCACCGGCTTCCACCAGCACATCGAGCGCCGACTGCAGCAATTCCGGCCGTGCACCGGATAGCTGCACATCGCCGCCGGTCATCGCCACCGCCATCGCATAGGTACCGGTCTCGATACGATCCGGCAGCACGGTGTGACGGGCGCCATGCAGCTTGGCGACGCCCTCGATGGTGATGGTGGGCGTGCCGGCGCCACTGACGCGCGCGCCCATCTTGTTCAGGCAATCGGCGACATCGACGATCTCCGGCTCGCAGGCCGCATTGGTGATCACCGTGGTGCCCTTGGCCAGTGTCGCTGCCATCAGCGCCACATGGGTGCCGGACACCGTGACCTTGGGGAAATCGATCTCGGCGCCCTTCAGGCCGCCCGGCGCCTTGGCAATGACATAGCCGCCATCGATGGCCAGCTCGGCGCCGAGCTTTTCCAGCGCCATGATCAACAGGTCCACCGGACGGGTGCCGATGGCGCAGCCGCCGGGCAGCGAGACCTTGGCCTCGTGCATGCGCGCCAGCAGCGGCGCGATCACCCAGAACGATGCGCGCATGGTCGAGACCAGCTCGTAAGGTGCCGTGGTGTCGATGATATTGGCAGCGGAAATATGCAGGGTCTGCCCCTGATATTCATGATCGCCCGGGCGCTTGCCGGCCGACATGATGTCGAGGCCGTGATTGCCGAGAATACGCTGCACCTGCGCGACGTCGGCGAGACGCGGCACATTGTCGAGGATCAGCGTCTCGTCGGTCAGCAAGGCGGCGATCATCAGCGGCAACGCGGCGTTCTTCGCCCCCGAGATCGGGATCGTGCCATTGAGTTTGTTGCCGCCGACGATGCGAATGCGATCCATACTGATTCCCGCTGAATGCTGAGCCCCGGAATATAGAGCCAATGGCCCCGGGTCTAACAGACCCGTTTGCGCAAAAGCTTCGCATTTGCGGCTTTTCGATGGGAACCGGATTGGGGAGAAAGGGCCGAATCGGCCCGTTATGCCCCAAGCCGGTTGATATCGGCCGTCTCCAGCACGGGTTTCGGATAACCGTTGCGCACCGACCGGATCATCGCGCGTCCGAGCTTCTCGCTGGAGGTGACGTAATTCGGCGCGATACGGTTCAGCAGCGACCACAGCGGCGCGGTGACATTGTAGATCGCCTGAATCCACCCCGTCTTGGAGCGGACGCCGTGCAGCGGCTGGATGCCGCCGGGACGGAACATGTAGGCGGACTTGAAGGGGAGCCTGAGCAGGTCGTTCTCGGTCTTGCCCTTGATCCTCGCCCACATCACCTTGCCCTGCTCGGACGAGTCGGTGCCCTGTCCGGTGACATAGACAAAGCTCATCGCCGGGCTGAGCCGGACCAGCCTGTCCGCGACAGCCAGCGTCATGTCATAGGTGATGTGGCGATACTCCACTTCGTTCATCCCCAGCGACGATACGCCGAGACAGAACAGGCAAGCGTCATAGCCTGTCAGCTCCGACGCGATGGCCGACAGGTCGAACAGATCCTTGTGCGTGATCTCGCGCAGTTTCGCGTGCTGCTGCCCCGTCGGCGTGCGGCCGATTGCGAGCACGCGCTCGACGCCGGGATCCAGCAGGCATTCGCGCAACGCACCCTGCCCGACCATGCCGGTCGCACCGAAGACAATGACTTTCATGGCAGACCTCACGCCGCGATCGCGCGTTGATCGAACGACACACCCGCAAGCGCGGCTGAGACATCCCACAGCCGAGCGGCGACGGCAGCATCCAGCGCCTGCGGCATGATCTTGGCCGGCGACGGAGGACCTTTCATTTCAAAGAACCGCTTGGGTCCGTAATAGCTGGCAATATCGGCATCGGGCGATGTCGCCGCAAACAGGGTCGGCATGGCGCCAGCGGCGGCGGAATGGCTCGCCAGAGGCTGCAATACCTTGCTCGCCTGCCACAGGATGCCGCGACGGCCCGGACCGTTGGCGATGAGATCCGTGCGCGCATAACCGGGATGCGCGGCATTGCTCATGATGCCCCAGCCGCCAGCGTCGCTGCGACGCTGAAGCTCGATGGCAAAGATCAGCATCGCAAGCTTCGACTGGCTGTAGGCGCGCATCGGCTTGTAGAACACCGTGCCTTGCAGATTGTCGAAATCGATCATGCCGGTGCGATGCGCGAGGCTGCTGAGATTGACGACGCGCGGCGCCTTGCTGCGGCGGAGCAGCGGCAGCAGGCGCGCGGTGAGCGCGTAATGCCCGAGATAATTGGTGCCGAACTGCATTTCGAAACCGTCGGCCGTGGTCTGCCGCACCGGCAGCGCCATCACGCCGGCATTGTTGATCAGGAGATCGAGCGATTTGTACATCGCGCCGAACCGGCGCGCGAAGGCCGATACGGAGTCAAGACTGGCGAGATCAAGCTGCTCGTAGCTGATGATCGCGTCGGGATAACGGGCACAGATCCGGTCGATCGCCTCAGAGCCCTTGGCGTCGTTACGCCCGGTCAGCACCACCTCGGCGCCAGCCCCGGCCAATGCCAGCGCGGTTTCAAAGCCGAGCCCGCCGGTCGCCCCGGTGACCACGGCGAGTTTGCCGGCCATGGGCGGAATGTGGTCAATGCTCCAGTCCGTCATGCTTATATCTCCACGAACGAGAAGTGTTGCGCGGTGCAGCCGCCGGACATAAATATGCACTCAGTGCAAACTTGCAATAGGTGCAGATCGAGGATTGTCGTGACTGCCAGGAAGCCGGCCAAGCCCAAGACAACACAGGCGAAATCGGCGATTGCCGCTGCCACGCCGCCGACCGGGCTGCGCGAGCGCAAGCGCCAGCAGACCCGCGAGCGGCTGACCAAGGTCGCCATGGAGCTGTTCCTGAAGCGCGGTTTCGAGGAAACCACGCTGGACGACATTGCCGCGGCCGCAGAAATCTCACGCCGCAGCTTCTTCCATCATTTCGCGTCGAAGGAAGACCTGGTTCTCGCCTGGCAGGACGCCAGCACGGATTTCCTCGTCGCCTCGATCACCGCCCGCCCTGCCGACGAGCCAATGCTGCTGGCGGCCGAGAATGCGCTGCTGTCGATGGCGCAGCAGCTCGAGAGCTCGGAGGCAATCGCCATTGCGCGCCTGAAGCACGGCACGCCGTCGCTGCGCGCGCGCGATCATGTGAAATACGAGAAGATGGAGCGCGCCATCGCGGCCGCCCTCGGCGATCGCGCCACAGGGCCCTCCGGACCATTGCAGGCGCGGCTGGTCGCCATGATCACGACGGGCGCGATGCGGATCGGCGGCGAGATCTGGCTGGCGCAGGATGCCGGCGAACGGCCGGAAAAACTGATCAGGCGCACCTTTGCCGAGATCCGGGCGATCCTCGATGAATCGCCCGCGCCAGGGAGCAAAACCTGACCGGGCTCAGGCCAAACCGCCTTGCAGCGGACGAAACTTCCGGACCGCAAGGAAGGTTGCCGCAACGAACAGCACCAGCACGATGCCCTGCACGATCGCGAAAGGCGGTTCGGAGGGCGGCACGCTCGGCGCCAGCGCGTGCAGCGGCGGGACCTTCAGGAAGCTCTGGATGATCAGCACGAAGATGTTGAGATAGAGCGAGGTCATCGCGGTCACCACATAGATCCAGCGCCAGGATCCCGCGAGACCGCGGCCATAGAGCGCGAGGCAGGCGATCGCCAGCAGCACCAGCGAGATGATGCCGATCACGTGCGACGGCAGCAGCTTGTCGACCGGAAAGAAGAAGCCGGTGACGCTGGTGAGGATCGTGGTCAGCAGGAAGATGCCGGTCCAGCCGGGCATCGGCCGGGATTTGAGCAGACCAACCATGGCGATGAGGCCGGTGACAATGGCGATCAGACTGATCACCACATGCAGCAGCGTGAACGTCGCAAGACTCATACCCAGAACCATAATGCCCCCCTGCCTTGGAAGGCTTCAAATCTAGGGTGCGGACTTGATATTTAGCAACGGTGAAGCGAATGGCACTTGCACGAATTTACGGCCATTCGCACCAGGGGCCTCAATAATAGCGCGGGATCGGTCCGTTATGCGGCGTCATCCGGTCCGACAGGTCGAACATCACCTCGTCCACATAGCACCAGCCCCAGCCTTCCGGCGGATCATAGCCTTCGATGATCGGGTGCCTGGTCGCGTGAAAATGCTTGGTGGCGTGCTGGTTCGGCGACTGGTCGCAGCAGCCGACATGGCCGCAGGTCCGGCACAGGCGCAGATGCAGCCATGTGCTGCCGATCTTGAGGCAGTCCTCGCAGCCGAGCGCGCTCGGCGTCACATCGCGGATGCCGGAGACATGGGTGCAGCGGATCGTCATCGCTCGCTTCTCCTACAAAGTCGGCCGCGACGCATCGCCGAGAAAGCCATGCAGTGCCGCCACCACCTGCGCGCCTTCGCCGATGGCGCCGCCGACGCGTTTGACCGAGCCGGAGCGCACATCGCCCACCGCATAGACGCCCGGCACCGAGGTCTCCAGCGCCTGCACCGCGCGGCCATTTGCGGCGACACCGGTGAGAACGAAGCCGCCGCGATCCAGCGTCACGCCGCAATCGGCCAGCCAGTCGGTGGCCGGATCGGCGCCGACGAACAGGAACAGATTGCGGATCTCGGACGTCTCGTCCTGGCCTGACAGGCGGCTGCGCAGCGTGACCCGCGACAGGCCGGCCTCGGGATCGCCATCCAGCGCGACGACTTCGGTGTTGAAGACCAGTTCGATATTCGCCATGGATTCGATGCGGTCGATCAGATAGCGCGACATCGAGGCCGCGAGCCCGCCGCCGCGGATCACCATCCGCACCCTGGCCGCCTGGCCGGCGAGAAACACCGCCGCCTGCCCGGCCGAATTGCCGCCACCGACCAGGATCACCTCCTGCGCCTTGCACAGCCGCCCTTCGATGGGGGACGCCCAATACCAGACACCACGGCCTTCAAAATCCTTGAGCCGGTCGATCTCCGGTCGTCGATAGCGCGCGCCCGACGCGATCACGATCGACCGCGCCTTGAGGACTTCGCCATCATCCAGCGCAAGGCCGAACAAGCCATCCTTGCGCGAGCAATCCAGCTGGCCGACCGTGACCGGAATCATCACATCGGCACCGAATTTCTGTGCCTGATTGAAGGCGCGCGCCGTCAGCGCATGGCCGGAAATGCCGGTGGGGAAGCCGAGATAATTCTCGATCCGCGCGCTGGCGCCCGCCTGCCCGCCAAATGCGCGCGAATCGCACACCGCGATGGAGAGCCCTTCGGACGCGCCATACACGGCCGTCGACAGACCGGCAGGACCGCTGCCGACGACGGCGACGTCGTAGACCTTGTCCCTGTCGATCGGCCGCAGCATGCCCATGGCATGCGCCAGTGCCGACAGAGTCGGATTGCGCAGCACCGAGCCATCCGGCACCACCACGAGCGGCAATTCCTGCGGCGACGGCGCATAGCGCGCCACGACGTCGCCGGCGTCCTTGTCCACCTGCGGATCGAGCAGGTGATAGGGATAGCCGTTGCGGGTGAGAAAGCCCTGCAGCCGCACCATGTCGCTAGCCGTGGCCGAGCCGATCAGCGCCGGACCGCCGACGCCACCCTGCAACAGATTGACCCGGCGCAGGATCAGCGCGCGCATGATGCGCTCGCCGAGATCCGCTTCGGCCACCAGCAATGCGCGCAGTCGCTCCGGGGGAATCAGCAGCGTCTCGACATCGCCTTCGGCACGGCCATCGACGAGCGCCATGCGGCCGGACAGCTGGCCGATTTCGGCCAGAAACTGCCCGGCGCACTGATCCGCCACCGGCGAGACACGCCCGAAGCCGTCGCGCTGGGTGACGCAGACATGGCCGGACAGCACCACGAACATGCCAGGGCCAGGCTTGCCGGTCTCGAACAGCATGTCGCCATCTTTATAGAGAGCGATCTCGCCGAACCGGCGCATCCGCTCGATCTCGGCAGCAGTGAGCGACGGAAAGGTCTGGTCATAGCGCGGCGTCAGCATCGCCACCTTTTTGTGTTCGGGGATGTTGTTCGGGTCCATGGACTCTCGCCTACCTGCTGAATGGGGCCGATTATTCCCGGTCGGGCGCGTCCGATCTTGAACGATCGTCCGCAGCTCTATCCGGTTCCGATGACACCCCGGCTTCTGCCGCGGCCAGATCGGCCCGGCCGCGCAGCTGAGACTTGCGCTTTTTCAGATTGTCCCGCAGCGCCTGACGCAGGCGCGCCTGGCGGGCTTGATCGCGCTCATTCGGGCTTTGGGGTGGACGGTCGGCCATGCAGCGGCTTTACAGAACAGTGGGGAATTCAGCGATCTGGATACTCTTCTAGCATCCCTCGCCGGTCTGAACGAGCCGCGTTCATTCGCGCGTCGTGCCGGAAAAGCCGGCAGCCGGAACCGGTGACAAACGCTGTCCCGTACAAATCCTTCATAATGATGCCGCCGAATGCCGTCCCGCGCTTGCACCATGGAAGAGGGTGTGGCAGAGAACGCCTCGCTTGGTGGGCCGCCCTCAGGGCCGATTCCCGCAACCAGCACGCTGCCGTAGCTCAGTGGTAGAGCACTCCATTGGTAATGGAGAGGTCGACAGTTCAATCCTGTCTGGCAGCACCATTCCCTTCGAAGAAAATGCTCAGCTTAAACATACACTTATCGAGGTTTCTGCGCGGCCTTCGCTGAGGTCAGTTTCAAGCAGATTGAGCTGTTTCGACCAGAACAGATCGTGAAGCTCTGTGTCAGCTGGCACAGTTTTGGCACAGGTGTTCGGACTTCGTTCGCTATCGCGAGACCGTCCTGTCTCGGAGACGCTTCGCGCCAGCGGGCGATCGATCCACACGACGGGCCAGGCGAGCTACACGGCACCCCAGCGGTCCGCACGCCAAGACGCTGGGCGTCGCTCCAAGGAACCGTCGAGCGAGAATGCCTGGCGTTGAAGATGCGCCGTGACAACTGCCGGAGCGTCCCTCGCTGCCCCACCCCCAAGCGGCGAATCGGAGACCCGCTGGTGAAGCCGTCTGCCGACAGGAGCCATCGCTTTCCAGCCGCCTCGCACCTCGCTGAAGGCCGCGCCCTGACGGCGAGACCTGTCACGTTCACCGTCCATCGCGGCCCATCGTTCTCTCCCCCGCTCGAAACGGGCGGTGGATGCCCATCACTTTGGTGGTCTGAATACACGACCGGGCGACGATCGGATTTCCCGGTCCACGATGGGAGCGCATGACGAAAGGCTTCGGCGCTCAGTCGGACATGTCGTGGCGTTTAACGAGAGCCCGAGGCGCCGGGGGATGCCGGAGCGTGCGCGCCGGGCCTGCCGCGAAAGCAAGGAGAAGCCGCTCTGACGCGCCACATTACAACCTCCCCGCGCAAGCCGGCTTCTCTGCCTGGTCGCCTGGCGCTCCAAAATTGTGAAGATCGAAACCCTTCATTGGAAGCCTTGGCTACAATGAACAGCGGGCATCCGCCACGCGTCTCGCCCCGTTACGACCTCGACGATGGTTGCATCTCCGGCGCCCGATCGGCTGCAAACGCAACCGATCGGCGCCTTTTCGAGCGGCGATCTTGGATCAGGCGTGCCAAGCCGCCGCTATGGCGCTCTGGACAGACTGATCCTGCGGCATAGAGGCGGATGTCGATGTGGGGTCGAACGACGGGTGTGTCGACGTGAACGAGGCCATCGCTTGTACGAGCTGGGAAACCTGATTGTCGAGCGTGAGCCCCCCGGCTTTGATCTCGTCGAGCTCGCGGGAGCTTCCCGCAAACCAGTCCTTGATGGTGGCATTCGTGTTGCTCCCGACGACGTCGATCCGCAGGTCGTTGCCACTCTGCCTGAACCAGAGATCGTCGTGCTCGATGCTCCCCGAGAAGTCCAACTTGTCGACCGAGCCGTTCGTCTGGTTGGCGTAGATCGAGGCTTGCCCGCTGGTTGAACCAACGAGATAGCGGTTCTCGATGTCGCCGCCCGAGGCCGTTTCCGGTCCCGCGCCGAATTCGAACGTGTTCGACCCAAAATTGCTGCCCGACATGCTGGCGTACTGGCCGCCGATCCACGTGAAAGGCATGGGCGCACCTTGCCCCAAAGTGAGGACTGTCCCGTCGTAAAAATTGATTGAAGTGAGGCCACTTGTTGTTCCAGACGGCCCCGTGCTGAGAGCGTTGTGGAAGTTGAGACCTTTCGATCCGTCGCTGCGAAAGTTGACCGTCAGGTCGCCGTATCCATTGGCCTGCAGGTAGACGTCCTGGGCAGTGATGCCCTGACCGAACTGCAGGAGACCTTGACCGCCGTTCAGATTCACGTGCGCATAAGCGGCCGTGTAATTGTAGATGATACGGTTCACCGGAGAGCCCGCCACCCCCGTCAGATTGGCCAGAGTGACGCTTCCGCCCCCAGCCGTGATCTCGAACACGTTCGACCCCTGGCTGCTGGCGGTGAGATTGTAATTATTGCCGTTGCCCAGCCACGTGAAGGTGAGCGGACTTGAATGTGTGGTGTCCTGCCCAAGGTGAAGGGCGGTACCGTCCGCGAACGACAGCTCATCGATAGCCGACACGACCCGACCATCGGGGGAAGTCGTCAGAGCGTTGTGGACGAGTATCTGCTTGTCGGGATTGCTCCTGAACCGCACCATCAGATCGCGATAGCCGTTCGCCTGCAAATACACGTCACCCGCTGCGATCCCGCTACCGAACTCGATCTCCGCAACCGAGTTATTGACCTGTACGTCCGCTGAGCCGGCGCTGGCCTCGTACCGAAGAGTATTTCCGCCTGAGGCGCCGAGTGTCAGGCTACCGTTGCCGCCGGTAAGCTCGAATACGTTACGACCATCGGCGCTTCCGGTGAAATTATAGTTGTTCGAGCTTCCGAGCCAGGTGAACGTGATTGGAGCAGGATGGGACGCTGTCTGACTGAGTTGGAGGATCGTGCCGTCGGCGAAGGACAGCGCCTCGATTCCGCTCAACACGTGGCCGGCGGCATCCCTTGTAAGCGCATTGTGGACGAGTATCTGCTTGTCTGGGTTGCTTCGAAACCGCACGAAGAGGTCATGCCACCCGTTCGCCTGCAGGTAGACATCGCCGACAGAAAAACCGCCGTCAAGCAAGATGCTCCCCGTTGCGCCGTTCAGGTCCACATCGGCGGACCCGGCCGTATTGCCGTACTTGATCATATTCGTGCCGAGCACGCCGGCGTTTCCAAAACGGACGCCGCCGGCGCCCGCGGTCAATTCATAAACGTTTGAACCGAACTTGCTGCCGCCGAGATAGTAATTGTTGCCGTTGCCCAGCCAAGTAAAGGTGATCGCGCCCTGCCCTTGCGGCGCGGTCTCGCCAAAATAGACCTTCTGGCCGTCCGTCGTCGCGACATATTCGACGGCACTTTGGACCTGACCGCTCTGATCGATGCTCAATGCATTATGTACCAGAACGAAAGAGTCTCTTCCGCGAATCCTGACAGATAGATCGCCGTAGTCGTTCGCCTGCCAATAGACATCCGGCATCGAGAAACCGAACATGGTGATGCCGCCGACGCCGTTGTTCACGTTGATATCGAGATTGCCGGCGCCGGGACGGTAATAAACGGTGTTGAACGTGTCCGGACGGTTTCCGAACGAGATGCCGCCGCCGCCGGCAATGATCTCGAACACGTTCGAGCCGAAATTGCTTCCTCCGAGGTTGAAGTTGTTGCCCTCCGCATACCAGGTGAACGTCATCGGGAGCCCTTGGCCTGCAAAGGGCTGCCCCAAAGGGATGTAGTTGTTGCCTAGTCCGATGTAGCGGATGCTGCTCGAAACGCCCCACGGGTTAGCCGCCAGAGCCTGCGCGACGGTTATCGACTGATCTGAGCCCACAAAGCGGATGAACAGGTCCCCGTTCCCGTTAGACTGATAATAGACGGCGGTAGCGTCCCCTAAAGGCAACAGCATAGCTCCATGGCCGCCGTTCAGATGAATGCTGGTATTCCGCGGCAGTTCCGCAAAACTCACCGTGTTGTCGAACTGACCAAACGTGATGTCGCCGCCGACTACGCCGGTGAACACGTTGTCGCCGTGGCTGCTGCCAACCAGCGACTGTCCGGGCTGGGTCGCCGCAATCTCGAACGGGATCGCCGAACCTTGTCCCGGCGAAGGCTGGCCGAGGACCATTGTCGAGCCATCAGCAAAGCCGAGGATTCCAACGGAGCTCGAAGCTCCCCATGCGTTCTGCGTCAGCGCGTCGGGAATCGTGATTGTGTCCGCGCTATTCCGGAGCGCGATGATCAATCCATTGCTGCCATACGGACGGAAGATCAGATCGCTGCGGGAGATACCGGGTCCGAACACGACCTGGCTGGTCGTGTTAGCGATCGTCAATTGTCCCTGGCCTCTACCGAAATGCACGGCGTTGGCCGCCGACGAGATGGCAGCCCGATCCCATGTGCTGCCATCAGCGAAAGCGATCTGGTTGATGCCGTAGACGGATGTCCCGCCGTTGTAGAACTGCGAATTGACCGTGAAGGAGTCTCCTGTCGCCGGCACCGAGATGATCAGTTTGTCTCCTGACCTGGTCAGACTTACGTCGCCTGGGTTTACCCCCCGTAAGACCAGGGTATCGTCACGTTGATACCCGGATCCGGAATTGTCCAGCACGTCGTGGCCGTCCCCGCGCGCGAACACGATCCGGTCGGCGCCCGAACCGGTGACGTTGAGATAATCATCACCTTTGCCTGGAGTGATCGTGTAGCCCGTGGCGGGCAATGAAAGGTTGTCGTTCCCTATGGTCCCAGTCATGACGTTGGGCGCTGACAATGCCGCGATGACATCGGACTTCATCCATGAAGTGCCATCGGCAAAGTCGATCGATTTCAAAACTCCGAATCCAGAGTCGCTGAATTCGCCAACGATCGTAATGGTCTTCCCGGTAGCCCCGATCGATATCACAAGATCAGAACCGTCATCGGGCCGGGAAACGGTAACATCGGTCGCGTCGAGATCCGTCAGCCTCAGTGAAGAGGCGACGCCTCCGTCGTCGATGACCACGTTTCCGCCGGTCGCGGCCGCGTAGACGTAGACGTCGCGCCCGCCTTCACCGTCCAGATACTTGTCGCCCGCGCCGGCATCGATCGTGTCGTTGCGGCCGCCATAGCCATAGACGTATCCGCTGACCGCCGCGCTCGCCTGTGCGAGAAGGTTATCCTGGATTTGGTTCATCGATAGGGTGACGCCATCGGAGAACTGGATCGTTTTGATCGAATTCCAGGGGTAGAAGGCGCCACGAACGAGGACACCGCGTCCCGTCGTCGTGTTGGTCATCGACAGATCGTTGGACGTGCCCTGGCGAAGGAAGGAAACCTCCGACGATGCGATGTCCGCGAAGACGACACGCGAGTTCGCGCCGCTCGCATCGTCGACCACATCGTTGCCGCCCGCGGATGAATAGACATAGGTGTTGGCTCCACCCTTACCGTTCAGGTATTTGTCACCCGAGCCGGCAACGATGGTGTCGTCCTCGCCGTCATACCCGTAGATAGAGCCCGTGGGCGCTGACGTTCCTTGCGCCAGAAGCGCCGCCTTGATGTCGGCAGTTGTCCAGGCGATGCCATCCGAGAAGCGGATCTCTTCGAACGAACCGTCCCCGCTGTAGCCGAACTTGCCTCCCAGGGTGACCGTCTTGCCGGTGGAATTGACCGTCAGGACGAGATCCCGTCCTCCATCCGGCCGCGACAGCGTGACGGCGGTGGATGCTATGTCGGTGAACACGATCTTGGAAGAGCTCTCCGCCGAATAGATCGCGTCGTTACCGCTGGTCGATGCGTAAAGATACGAGTGAGGGCGCCCGTCGCCGTAGATCGTCTGATCGTGCGTATCGAGCACGATCAGATAGCCCGGCGTGGAAGTCAGAGCGGTCTCATTAATGGTTTGCCTAGTCAAGACGGTGCCGTCTGCAAACTCCAGCGCACCGATGCCGCTGGCATCGTCGACGAACTGCGCTTTCACCGTGATCGTCTCACCCGTCGAGGTCACGGTGATGATCAGATCGTCCGCATCGCGGGCGAAGGTGATGTCCGATGATCCGAGGTCCGACAACTTGATTCGATTGGTCGATGGCCCCGTATCCGTGACGTCGTAGGTGTCATTGCCGTCACCCAACCGATAAACGAACGTGCTACCGCTGGAGGAACCATCCTGGAGAAGATCGTCACCATGCCCCAGAGTGTAGGTCTCGCCGGTATATGTTGGCTGCAGGATCACGTCGTTGCCTGCCGTACCAACGAAATAGCCGGATTGCCCTGCCAAAGCCGCCAGTTGCCACTGGCTGAGTTCGCTGCCGTCGGAGAACGACACATTCTGTACACCGTTGCCGCCGAACTGATTGGTTAGCGTTATCGTGCGGCCGGTCGCGGTGACGTGAAGGACTAAGTCGTCACCGACGCGAGCGTAGGCGACATCAGACTGCGAAAGGTCTGTCAGCAGAAGTCCAGATGCACCGAAGCCGTCGATGATCGCGACGTTACCATCTCCTGAAGAGTATACGAAAAGATCGGCGCCACCGCCGCCGGTGAGTGTATCGTTGCCAGCGCCCGCGAAGATGATCTCATCGCCACCGGTGCCGATCACTCCGCTTCCAGAAGCCGTCAGCGACCTGCCGGTTAATATTCCGGCTGATACGAGGGTGACCCAACCGCTCGGAAGCCCGGCCGAGGACGCGGCGGACTGAAGGGCTTGGACAAGCGCCTGACGGTCCGACCCAAAGAGGTCTCCGCTCAAAGCACCGATTACACGCGACACGTAGTCGAAATAAGCCTGCTTCCCAGGACCATTCGTCGGAGCCGCGGCGAATGTCGATTGCAGCAGACTCGCAAAGTTCACAGTGATCGCGTCGTCGGTCGTGAAAAACTGAATCGCCGCGGCGATCGCCGCAAGCGGATGCTGCGCGACCGCAGCCTGGGACATACCATTGGCCAAGGCGGCTTCCGGCAAGGAAGCCACGAAACGAACCTTCATGGCATCGATAATCGTCCAGTAAGCTTGTTCGATACGAGCGGCGGTCTGCTCGTCCAGCTCAGCCCCAGGATCGTTTGCTTCGGCGAAACTCTGCCCGAAGAACTTCTCTACCATCGCCAGATGGCGCGCATTCACGAGAGGATCGTGCCCCGCCGGATCCACGCTGCGGACACCTGCCCACGTCTGGACCAGTCCTTCGAAGGCATCGTCGAAGGCCTGACCGGACATCGCCCCCGAATCGAGGATGAGGGTTTTGACGGCCATCAGTAGGGCCGGATCGAGTGTCATTGCAATCTTCAGGTCGGCGACCCGGCCATAGCCCGTCAGTGCCGGTAGCGTGTCTGCGGCTGCCGAGATCGTGAAGCCAGGCGGAACGACCGCGCGCGTGAGTAGGGTATCCGTTTTGAACGCCACCTGGAAGAGATCGCCGATGGAGCCGTCGGCACGTGTGAAAGACCCGGTCCCCGTCACGCTATTGCCGTTGATGCTGTTCGATGACTGCTGATGGGACAGATTAATGGAAGCGATACCGGCTTCCTGCAGCGTCAACAACTCGCCAGAATCCATCCTGCCGTCACCGTTTGCATCGACCCACACGCGCAATGACGCGGACGCCACGTCTGCCTGAGAGACCCGGCCGTCCGCGTTCGTGTCGAACGCCTGAAGGGCACCGAAGCCGTCGTTCGTGGCAGCACCCAGGATTGCGCCTGCTGCCGAAGCGGTCGGCGCGTTGACGTCGACCAGAATGCCGGTCTGCTGATCGACCCAGCCAGTCCGTTCGGCGAAGCCTGAGCCGCTGAAATCGATGTATGTTTCGGACATTTCGACATCGGTGAGGTGAAGTCCGTTTCCTGTGAGATCGAGCACAATCGGATCGCTCGTCTTCAAAGGACTTTTGCCGCTGTTGATCGGCGACTTCTTCGGCCCCTTAGGGTCATGTGGATTGCCGGTGTCGAATTGTTTACCTTCAGCCGGATCGAATGTACTGCCATAATTCGGAAGATATCCGCTACTTGGAGCCGTTGGCTCGACCTTCACGGCATTGCCATCGGCGAGGTCTCCGGGCGAAGGCAGGTCGATCAACTGAGCCGCTGTAGCAAGGCCCTGCATGGCAGCCTTGTAGCCGTCCCAAGCGCTTTGCAGCGGCCCGACTGGATCCCGGTTGATCAAGCCCACCGAGTCCATAGGTTCGTTCTTGTTAATGAACGTCAGTCCCAGTTGACCGTTCTGGTAGCCATCGACGTGAACCTGGAAGTCCCCGTACGCCGTCGTGATCTTCACATCGAGCGTGTTGGCCTTCTTGTCCCAGTCGTACTCGACCGTAAAGTCACCGATATCGGAGCGTAGCGAAGACAGACTTCGGTTGGTGACGACAGCTGAGTCGGCTGGACTTCCCGGATTGACCACCTTGATGATTGTGGCCGAGACGGCAGATGTCGAGAATACGGCTCTGACGTGGTCCTTATCCTTGACCTTAGGAGTATCGTAAATGACGCCGTCGAAACTCCAGTCAAGCGGCTGGATACCTCCTGTTAGGACAATGCCTCTTGTCAGAGCGGATGCGTCGCTCGCGCCGACTGTATTTGCTAGGCGTAATACCAGTCGATCATCGTCTCCAGCATTGCTGATGTTGAACTTCGCGTCGGTCCCTTGCTTGATATGCGTACCGTTGCCGATGACGAAGACGTCTGCCCCTTTGCCGCCGACGTAACGATCACCTTCACCATTGCTGACACCGCCATCAAGGACCGCGCCTCCGCTACCGGCGAATAATTGATCCGTTCCGTCGCCGCCTATCAAAGCGACTTTTGTGGCCCCGCCAGTAATTGTGTCGTTGCCTCCGGCACCATCGACAATTTGCAGAGACGATGAGGCGGCGCTTAGATTGTCAGCTTTAGCCGAGCCAATAAATTTCTCGAAGTTCTTAAATTTCAGAGTTCCGGTTGCTCCGGTCACTCCGCTATCTTTCATAACTAACGGTGCGGTGAAGGCGGAAAGATCTAAAACGTCTGAAGTGCCACTTGGATTAGCGCCGCCATTAAATAAAGGCGCTTTTGAAAGGTTCACAGTCGACTTTACCTCTATCGTGTCAGCACCGTCGGAGAGGTACAATTCCTCTATAGAATGCAGTATATCCGTTTGCCCATTGCGCTTAATTCCGAAGTATGGGTCGCTCCCACCCGATGAAACTTGGCTGTTCGGCGCGCCGCTCGCTCCGTCAAATTCGAATGTCGCGCCATTCAAATCGTCGTAGCGAACGGTATCCTTGCCTTTCCCGCCGTCGAGATAGTTTTTTCCGAGGAATCCAGTGAGTGTATCTTCATCGTCTCCCCCGAGGAGATAGTCATCATTTGGGCTGCCCCTCAGAATATCTATTCCAGGCCCGGCTACGATCACGACCCCGTTTGATGTGTAAGATCCGAGGTAATAGTGATTCTGACGAAGAAGAAGCGA
>NZ_JBIIOT010000134.1:0-10819 GCF_044336785.1 Tardiphaga sp.
ATATGCAATTCGAGATAGCCGGCAAATGTCGGCTTCTGCATCGTCGCGATCTTGTCGGGATCGCCGCCGACACGCTTGATCGCCGCAGCCAGCGTTTCGCCGGCGGCATTCGTATAGGTCAGCATCTTCGCATCGAGTTCGCCTGCCATGGCGCGGCTGCCGACGCAGGACAGGCCGTATTCGCTAGGCTCCTCGGCGAGAAAATCCACGATCTCGATGGGGTGGCGTGACTTGTAGCCGGACGCCTGCAATGCGCGCACGGCTTCCAGCGCGGTGAGGATGCCCGAAATGCCGTCGAAGCGGCCGCCGGATGGCACAGTGTCGGAATGCGAGCCCAGCATGATCGGCGGCAGCCCCTCGACGCTGCCTTCGAGGCGCGCGATCACATTGGCACCGGCATCCATGCGCACGGTCATGCCGGCGGCCTCATATTGCGCCTTCAGCCAAACGCGCCCATCGAGAAAACGCTGCGAGAAAGAGCGCCGTGTCCAGGGCTTGTCAGGATCGGTGATGGCGGCCAGCGCCATATGATCGTCCCAGAGACGGTCCTGATCGATGGGCGGCTTGCTGTCGGCTGGCTTGTTCAACGAAGGTCACTCGCGCGATGTGGGCTGGTGTCGCCAGTATAATTGGTGAACACTCCCGGCGCCATCGAGCAAGAAACGATCAGGGAGAATGAAGTGGCCCAAAAAACCGACAAGAAAATCGCATGGGTGACCGGCGGCGGCACCGGAATCGGCAAGGCCGGCGCGGAATCGCTGCTGGCCGACGGCTGGACGGTGATCATTTCCGGCCGCCGCATCGAGGTGCTCAACGATGTCGTCAAGGAACTCGGTGCCGGTGGCAAGCCGATCGAGGCCATTGCGCTCGATGTCAGCAATGCTGCCGACGCAAAGAAAGTGGCCGATGTCATTCTCGCCAAGCACGGCCGCATCGATCTGCTGGTCAACAGCGCCGGTATCAATCTGCCGAAACGCAGCTGGCAGGACGTCACCGAAGACGGCTTCGACCAGATCGTCGATATCAATCTCAAGGGCCTGATGTATTGCATACGCGCCGTGCTGCCGGCGATGCGCGCGCAGAAGGATGGCTGCATCATCAATGTGGCCTCCTGGGCTGGCCGCATCGTCTCCAAGATGACGGGGCCGGCTTATACCGCGAGCAAGCACGCGGTACTTGCGCTGACGCATTCGTTCAACATGGACGAATGCGTGAACGGTTTGCGCGCCTGCTGCCTGTCGCCAGGCGAAGTGGCGACCGACATCATGAAGAACCGCCCGGTGCCGCCAAGCGCCGAGGTAATGGCACGGATGCTGCAGCCGGACGATCTCGGCAAGACGATCGCGTTTATCGCCGGCATGCCGGCGCATGTATGTATCAACGAGGTGCTGATCAGCCCGACATGGAATCGGAGTCTGATCGGGTATTGAGCGAGGCGTAGGCCGGATTTTACGGCGTGATGGCGACTTTCAGCACGCCATCGCGCTGGTGCGAGAACAGCTCATAAGCAGCTTCGATGTCGTCCAGCTTGTAGTGATGCGTTACCAGCGGGGTGAGATCGACGCGGCCGGAGGCGACCACATTCATCAATCGCCGCATCCGGTCCTTGCCGCCCGGACACAGCGAGGTGACGATGCTGTTGTCGCCGAGACCGGCCGAAAAGGCGCTGAGCGGAATTTTCAGGTCCGTCGAATAGACGCCGAGACTGCTCAGCGTACCACCCGGCCGCAAGGCGCGCAGCGCGGCTTCGAAAGTGTTCTGCGTGCCGAGTGCCTCGATGGACACATCGACGCCGCGGCCGTCGGTGAGCGCCATGATCTGCTCCACCGGATCGCCGTTCTTGAAATCAACCACAAGATCGGCGCCGAGCCGCTTGGCGACCTCGATACGCGCCGGCACCGTATCGACGCCGATGATCGTGGTGGCGCCCATCAGTTTTGCACCGGCAACCGCACAGAGGCCGATCGGCCCGAGCGCAAACACCACCACCGTGTCGCCGATCTTGATGCCGCCGCGCTCGGCGCCGGAAAAGCCGGTGGACATGATGTCCGGGCACATCAGCACCTGCTCGTCGGTCAATGCATCGGGCACCGGGCTGAGATTGACCATGGCATCCGGCACCAGAATGTATTCGGCCTGGGCGCCATCGATGGTGTTGCCGAAGCGCCAGCCGCCCGTCGCCTTGAAGCCGTGCTTGGTGCCGGCGCCGTCCTGTGACGAACATCCGCACAGACACGCATAAGAATGGCCGCTCGGCGTGATGGCACCGGCGATGACCCGCTGGCCTTCGCGATAGCCGCTCACCGCACTGCCGAGTTTCTCGATGATGCCGACAGGTTCATGGCCGACGGTCAGTCCCTTGGCGACTGGATATTCGCCCTTGAGGATGTGGACGTCGGTGCCGCAGATCGTCGTGGTCGTCACGCGCAGCAGCGCATCGAGCGGCCCGACATCCGGGATCGGCTTGTCGTCGAGGACGATCCGACCGGGTTCGACGAATATCGCAGCTTTCATCTTGGCCATGAGCTTGCTCCCGTTATGCAGCGTTGCGTCGATCGACGCGGTTTGCAAATCATCGGAGCATTTGGCCGCGGCAGGATTGAGATGGATCAAGTTCGCCACGCATATGCCTATGACGTGATCGATCGTCGCTGCGTCACATTTGATACAAATGTGCAGCTGCCAGACACCAGCCGGGTTATCGGCTAGACCTATCGCGGCGCGAGATATTTCTGCAAAGCGATGGCCTTGTCGCTGGACTCCACCAGCTTGTCTACGCTGGCCAGCAGCCGGCCGAGATCACCGGCACCCAGACAATCGAACTGGACATCGTTGACCTGGCGCTGGATCGGCGCGAGGCGTGCCAGCAGTGCTTCGCCCTCGCCCGTCACCACCAGCCGCAGGCGGCGGCGGTCTTCCGGATCGGTGAGCTTGTCGAGCAAGCCCATCTGCTGCAGCTTGTTGGAGACCGTGGTGACGAAGGCTCCGGACAAATGCAGATGCGCGGCGAGTTCGCGCACGCTGACCTGCCCCTCGGCACTCAGCGACTGCACCGAGATCAGCACCGTATATTCGATTCCGGACAGGCCGATTGCGGCGGCATGGCCGTCACGCACCGTGTCGTGCCGGGCCAGGAAGGCGAGCAGCGTGTGCACCAGCTGGCGAAACGCCTGATCCGATCCGTTCACCAGCAACGCGCCGCGCGACGTCGTCAGCGGCGGCGCCGGGAGTTTCGATTTCGATCGATGCGGGGCCGACGCGGAGGCAGGCGGCACCGCCCTGGAACGTGACATACGTTTTCCGGACAAGCTTGATCGTCCAGATGTGCGACGCCCTCGACAGGACGTCAAGCAAATATCTTTCTGATCAAGCTATTCCGCTGCGCGCAATCGCGCCGCGCGCATGGCTAAGTGCCGGGCAGTTGATACTTCGCCAGCATCTGCTCCGATACTTTAGTCGCACGATCCCAGTCATAGGTGCGATAACTGTGGCCACGCGTCACGAATTGCGCGCCGGCGTAGAACATCTCGTATTGCAGATGCCGCGAGGCGAATTCGGAACCCACCGCGTCCCAGGTCAGCTTGAGCAATTTGACGCGATCCTGGCCGGACATCGCCGGCGAGACCTGGGTGAGTTTGATGATCTCTGCAATCTCCGGATTGGAGAAATCCTCGACCGAGGATGGCAACATCAGCAGCGCGCCTCCGGCCAGTTCACGAATCGTGGCGATGATCTGGCCGTACATTTCCTGAGACTGCACCTGCGCTGCATAGAGCAGATGCTTGTTAGGCAGGAAGTAATCGCCGCGCATGGCACCGCCGGCTTCCATGCCGAGCACCATGCCCTCGATCAGCGCCGCCTGCGAGGCGAGCTTGCCCAGCGTCTCCGTCACCGGCGGGAAATTGATGGTGCCGATGGTTTTTGCGATGCCGCGGGCGAGACCGACCAGGAAGCGCAACTTCACCGACAGACGGATCTGCGCCTGATAGTTCTGATAGACATGGGCCGGCGTGTCATGGAGCTGGGCGCGGCACATATCGGTGTTGCGCAGCAGGAACACGCGCTCCCATGGCACTTTCACATCGTCGAAGAACACCAGCGCGTCGTTCTCGTCATAACGATAGGCGAGCGGATTGTCGTATTCGCTGAGTGCGTGGGCCTCAAAGCTCTTGCGCGAGAGCATCTTCATGCCCTTGGTGCCCATGGGCAATGCACAAGAGAACGCCAGATCCTCCTCGCCGGGCTTCAGCGGCTGACCGGAGCCGACGAAGATCTCGTTGGCCATGATGGCCGAGGTGGCGAACAGCTTGGCGCCGCGGATGGTGATGCCGGACGCATCCTCATCGACGATGCGCGCCACCATGTCCTTTGCATTCGGACCCTGGTCGCCAAAGGCCTTCGAGCGGTCGCCCTGCACATTGTTGATCACATAGGTCAGGAACAGATCGCTGCTGCGGGCGTGATCGTACCATTCGCGAAATGCATTGGCGCGCTTGGGATCATAGGCGTCGAACACCTCGATGCCCATCATCATGCCGGACATGGAGGATGCCACATGGTCGGGCGAGCGGCCCATGAAGCCGCCGGTGAGTTCAGCCCACTCCACCAGCGCCTTGCGGCGCTCGACCAGCTCCGCATAGCTCGTCGGCAATTGCCAGGCGCGATTGGCACGCCGGCCGCCACCGATATCGAACGTCATGCGCTCGATATTGGCGGGATCGGCCTGATAGTCATACAGCGCGCCGGCGGACGCGACGGCATGGCGATAGGCCGGATGGGTCGAGACGTCATCGACACGCTTGCCGTCGAGATAGACGGCCCGGCCATCGCGCACGGCAGCGATATGCTGGGCACCATCTTTGACCGTTCCCACGGTCGCACCAGATCCAACTGCCATGTTCATCGCCGCCCTCATCCCGTCCTGAATCGCGGCGACCATGACGTCGCCTTCATTGATAGCTTTCATCCGAAGCTATTTTACAATCCTTGTCAAGCGCGGTTCTCGTTTTGCTAGCGCCCGTGTTGCGTCCTTCGTCGCAATTGCAATTGCGCCGCGAAGACGCCAAGCTCAGACACCCTCTCATGATGGAATCGTCACGTGGCAAAGTCCGCCGGCCGCCGCCCTTCCTCCGCAACGCACAAAACGTCTGTTCACAGAGCGGACACCCACAAGTCGGACAGCGGCAAATCGGAAATCAGCAAGAAGCCTGCCAGCCGGCCGGCCGCGCGCGCAGCGCTGACGATTTCGCGCCCGGAGCTATTGGTCGACGGGTCGGATGCGCAATTCCGTCGGCTGGTGCACAGTCTGTTCGGCTTCCTGGTCCGGCATCAGACATTGCGCGAGGGCCACGCGGCCGTAATCGGCCTCGCCGGCATCGAATACACCACGCTGATCTCGATCCGGCATCTGTCCGCCCAAGGCGATGTGCACGTCCGCGCCGTTGCCGATCACCTGCATTTGAGCGGCGCTTTCGTCACCACGGTCACCAACAAGCTGGAAACCAAGGGACTGATCACCAAGACCTCACATCCCGGTGATCGCCGCCGCATCAGCCTGGTGGTGACGCAGCACGGCGCTGAATTGCTGGAACGGTTGGCGCCGACCCAGCAGCAGGTCAATGATGTGCAGTTCGGCACCCTGACCGCCAAGGAATTCCATCAGCTGCTCGACATGGTGCAGCGTCTGGTCGATTCCAGCGACCGTGCCATCGCACTGCAGCGCTACCTCGCCGAGGCCAAGGTGAAGGCGCTGTCGCCGGAGGCCAAGCTGATGTCCGCGACCAAGCCTGCGAAATCGCGCAAGGCATAACAGCGCACCTTGCTGCATCGCACAGGCGCGGCTGCGACATTTTGCTCGCATGGTGCAGAACAGCGGTGGCCATCGCGTTCTTCGAACGGTTCAAGTCATTGCTTCAACAGCCCGCTACGGCCCGGCCGTAGCGCAATCGCACTGTCGCGTGCCGCATTTGTGGGCCCCGACTGCCGCATAAATTAGCTTCCAAAGAGAACTATTTTATAAAGATACTCTGGTTGCGGATTGTCAAAGACGCAAAATTATCGGACCATCCCTCCTGCCGATGTCACACCGCCGACATATCCGGCGATGGCAGACGGAATGCACTGTTTTGGAGTAGATGGACCGACCATCACGAACGAAGCCGCGACGCATCGCGGCCTAGCATCACAGGAATAGAGGACCATTTCGATGTCGCGGACTAAATCCAACTTGCCACGCGTGCTCGGCACCGTCGCAGCGGTGACGCTCTCGGCCATGCTGGCCGGCCAGGCCCAGGCGCAGACTCGCGAAATCAATCTCGGCGCCGTGGTGCCGAGCTCCGGCCCGTTCGCCGAATGGGGCCGCAGCAACACCGTCACCCTGAAGATGCTGGAGAAGCAGACCAACGATGCCGGCGGCATCAATGGCGCCAAGCTGAAGATAACCATCCTCGACGACGCCGCCAAGCCGGCCCAGGCCGCGACCTCGCTGCGCAAGCTCGCCGGCGACGACAAGGTGCTGGCGGTTGCCGGCCCGCTGACCTCGAGCGCTGCGGAAGTCACCTTCCCGGTCGCCAATGAGATGAAGATCGTCTCGACCTCACAGGCCTCGTCGAAGCCGGGCGTCGCCAAGCTCAACCGTCCATGGGCGTTCCGCAACACCATCGACGAAGGCGTGCTCGCCAAGACGGTCGTGCCGTTCTACAAGAAGGCCTACAACATCAAGACTGTCGGCATCATCTTCGATGCCAAGGACGCGACTGCCGGCACCGTCGGCAAGCTGGTGATGCCGGCCGTGCTCAAGGCCAACGAGATCGCCATCGTCAACGAGAACGATCCGCTGTCGTTCAACACCGGCGATCTCGACGTCTCGGCCCAGGTCACCAAGCTGAAGTCGCTCAATCCCGATGGCGTGGTGGTCAGCGCCGACTACAGCCAGGCCATCACCGTGATCCGCGAAATGAAGCGCCAGGGCTTTATGAAGCCGATCGTCGGCTCGACGCAGATCATCTCGTCAGCCGTGCTGAAGGCTGCGCCGGAAATTCCGATCATTGCGCCGGCGACGTTCTACGCCACCATGAAGGGCGCCGTTCCGGAGAAGTTCACCGCGTCGCTGACGCCGCTGCTGCGCGCCGAATCGGGTCTGCCGAAGGAAATCGAGCCGTCAATGTATGACGCCAACATCTACGAGATCGTCTCGATGTATATCGACGCGATCAAGAAGACCGGCGTCACCGGCAAGCCGGAAGACCTCGAAGCCGACCGCACCAAGATCCGCGATCATCTGGCCAAGCTGGCCAATTTCGACGGTCTCGGCGGCCATATCGGCTTCAATGACGACGGCGACGCCATCAAGGCTTTCTATGTGCTGCAGGGCCAGAAGGGCGTTTGGGAAACCAAGGTCAATGGCTGCAGCTCGGCACCGGGTCACCCGGCCTGCTGATCGTGAAGTCGCGTAGGGCGGATGAGCCGAAGGCGTAATCCGCCGTTCTTCGCCACACGAAATCGGCCGGCGGATTACGCTTCGCTAATCCGCCCTACGATTTACGGCAGCGGCCGGGACGTTCTCCCGGCCGCAGTCATGAAGACGACCACTGAACCGACGTAACTACTAACGATTGCGATCCCCATGCTGCTGCAGCAACTCGTCAACGGACTGACGCTGGGAGCCGTCTACACGCTCCTCGCCTTGTCCTATTCGCTCGTGATGGGCATTCTCGGCATTCTCAACCTGGCGATTGCCGAACTGTTCATGATCGGCGGCTTCATCGGCTTCACGCTGATCGATGCCGGCTATCCCCTGCCCGTCGCCGTGCTTGGCGGCATGACCGGCGCGGCGCTGATCGCCATCATCGTCGAGAAGATCGGCTACCAGCCGCTGCGCGATGCGCCGCTGGTGACGCCGATGCTGTCCACGCTGGGCTTCTCCATCATCCTGCAGAATGTCGCGACCAATATCTGGGGTTCGGATCCGCTGCAGCTGTCCATCTTCGGCGAGATGTACCAGATCGGGCCGGTGTCGATCGGCGAAATGCAAATGATCGTGCTGGGCGCCACCGTGGTGCTGGTCGCGCTGACCGCCTACATCGTGCAGAAGACATCAATGGGCCGCGCGCTGCGCGCCGTTGCCGAAAACCGTGAGGTCGCCCGCATTCTCGGCGTCAAGGCCGACCAGTTAATGATGCTGGCTTTCATTCTCTCCGGCGCGCTGGCAGGCGTTGCCGGCGTGCTGATCGCGCTGCATTACGGTGCCATCACGCCCTATCTCGGCGTCGAGATCGGCCTCAAGGCGATTGCCGTGATGGTGATCGGCGGCACCACGCGGATCTGGGGCGCACTGGTCGCCGGTCCCCTGATCGGCATCGCCGAAGTGTTGACGGTCGCTTATGGCGGCTCGCAGATCCGCGATTTCGTGGTCTACGGCTTCATGATCCTCATTCTCTTGCTGCGTCCGCAGGGCCTTCTCGGCGGCGCGCGATCCGATCAGGGGCAGCGCGTCTGATGTCGACTTACTATGCAAGCCTGCTCGCGGAGTCAGGCATCCTCCTGTTGGGCGCCCTCAGCGTCTATATCATCCTCGCCACCGGCCAACTCTCGCTCGGCAACGGCGCCTTCATGGGCATCGGCGCTTATCTGTCGTCGTGGCTGACCGTGACGATGAATGTGCCGCTGACGCTGGCGCTGGTGATCGCCGCCATCGTCGCCGGTGTCATGGGTGCCATCGTCGCTTTCCCGGCGCTGCGGCTGAAGGGCATCTATCTTGCGATGGCCACCGTCGGCTTCGGCGAAATGGTGCGCAGCTTCTTCCTCAACTTCGACACCATGGGTGGTAGCGGCGGTTTCCGCGGCATGCAGCACATCGGCGTCGGCTATGTCTGGCTGTGGGCCGGCGGCATCCTGATCGCCGTGATGCTGCTGGAACGTTCGCGCGTCTGGCTGGAAATGCAGGCGGTGCATGACGACGAGACGGCCGCCGGCCTGATCGGCCTCAACACGGTCGTCACCAAGATCGGCGCCTTCGCCGTCGGTGCGGCCGTGGCCGCGATTTCGGGCGGACTGTTCGCGCATCACAATGTCTATATCGAGCCGGCCAATTTCGGCTTCGAACGGTCGGTGGAATTCGTGCTGGCCGTCATTCTCGGTGGTTCGACAGTCGCGCCGGGCTCTTTGGTCGGTTCGCTGCTGCTGATCTTCCTGCCTGAATTCCTGCGGCCGATCGCCGACTGGCGGCTTGCCGCCTTCGGCTCGCTGCTGGTGCTTGTCTTGCTGGTGCGACGTCAGGGCATTCTCGATCGCTCGCTGATCCGGACGCTCACCTTCCGGAGGGCTGCAGCATGAGCCAGGCGCTGCTTCAACTCACCGGCGTCACCAAGACGTTCGGCGGCATCCACGCATTGTCCAACATGGTCTGCGAGGTGCCGGAGGGACAGATCATCGGCGTGATCGGTCCCAATGGCGCCGGGAAGACAACCTTGTTCAACACCATCACCGGTGCCTATCGCGCCGATGCCGGCGAAGTCCTGCTCAAGGGTGTCGATGTCACCCAATGGCAGTCCTATCGCATCGTGCGCGAAGGCATTGCGCGCACGTTCCAGAACATCCGCCTGTTCGGCTCCATGTCCGTATGGGAGCATCTGCTGGTCGCGCAGCCGCATAGCGAGGCAGCCTGGCGCCGGCTGCTGCCGATCGCCTGGGCCAATCCGGCCGCACAGGCACGCGCCGAAGAGGTGCTGGAATTTTTCGGCCTCACCGAGTTCCGCGACCGGCCGGCAAAATCATTGCCCTACGGCATCCAGCGCAAGGTGGAGATGGCCCGCGCCGTCACCGCCAAGCCCAAGCTGCTGCTGCTCGACGAGCCCGTCGCCGGCATGAACCACGATGAGGCCGAAGAGATCCGCACGCTGATGCTGCGGCTGCGCGACACCGGCCTCTCCATTCTCCTGATCGAACACGACATGAATTTCGTGATGCGCCTGTGCGACTATCTCTATGTGCTGGATTTCGGCGTGCTCATCGCCGAAGGCAAGCCCGATGAAGTTCGCGCCAATCCGGTCGTGCTCGACGCCTATCTCGGAAAGGACGACTGATGCTCGTGATCAAGGGCCTCGAAGTCCGCTACGGCGCGATCACTGCGGTGCGTGGTGTCGATCTGGAGATCAAGCAAGGCGAGATCGTCGCACTGCTCGGCGCCAATGGTGCCGGCAAAAGCACGATTGCGCGCTCCATCGCGGGGCTGCTGCCGTTTCAGGGCGAGATTTCGTTCGAAGGCGAGAGACTGACGCCGGGGACCGCCGAGAAGAACCTGCGCCGCGGCATCGCGCTGGTGCCGGAAGGCCGCGGCATTCTCGCGCGCATGACAGTGCACGAGAATCTCCTGATGGGTATCTACACCCGCAGCGACAAGGCGGCAGCCGCCGCTGATGTGGAGAAGATGCTGGAGCGCTTCCCCATCCTCGGCAAACGCCGCGACGGGCTCGCGAGCCTGCTGTCTGGCGGCGAACAGCAGATGCTGGCCATCGGCCGCGCGCTGCTGTCGAAGCCGAGACTGCTGCTGCTCGATGAGCCGTCGCTGGGTCTGGCGCCGCTGATGACGGCGAGCCTATTCCAGATGATCGGTCAGTTCCGCGATGAGGGGCTGACGGTGCTTCTGGTTGAGCAGAAGGCACGACAGACGCTGAAGATCGTGGATCGGGCGTATCTGCTGGAGACCGGCCGCGTGGTGACGTCGGGATCGGCGGAGGCACTGATCAATGATCCGGCGCTATCGGAAGCGTTTCTAGGCGGCGGGCATTAGCTCTTGCTTCACCTCTCCCCTCTGGGGAGA
>NZ_JBIIOT010000106.1:0-16563 GCF_044336785.1 Tardiphaga sp.
CGCGCCCCACGCGCCGACGTCAAGAGCCCCCCACCCGCGCGCAAGTGCGCGCGACCTCTCCCCGGTGGGGAGAGGTAAACGGCGCCAGCGTCAGCTTCCATACCTCGCCGCAACCGGCCAAACCTCCACCCCATTATTATGCCCGACCACCTGATAACTCCCATGCAGGTTCACCGTGGGATCGCAATGCGTCGCGATCAGCAGCACGCGGCTGCCGAGCTTCGGCGGTTCGCTGCCCGCGGGCAGCGTGATCATGCCGTGCTCGTCGCCGCCGAACCGATAGGTCGATCCTTCAGGCACGCCGAGCATCAATGACGGCACCGGGCCGTTAAACGCCATCGCCTTGACGCCTGCATCGACGGTGAATTCGCCGGCGCGATTTACCGACGTCACCGTGGCCAGCACGAACAGGCTCGGTTCGAAGGGAAGTGCGCCACCGGCCTCGCCTTGCAGGCGGCCATAATCGGCATCCATAAAGAGGTAGGAACCGACCTGCAACTCGGTGAAGGTGCCCGCAATGTCGAAGGCGCAGGCGCCGGTGCCGCTGCCGGTGACGATCGGGGCCTTGATGCCCGCTTCACCCAGCACACGCAGGTGATCATCGAGAATGCCGCGCACGGTCGCCGCGCCCGCCTTCCGCTCCTCATAATCGATCATGTGCTGGACGTGGCCCGCAAAGCCCTGAAGGCCGCCGAACGTCATGCCGGGCGTTGTTTCAATCAGTTGAGCCAGCGCGAGCGTCGCAGCGGGATGAACGATACCGGTGCGGCGCTGGCCGACATCGATATCGATCAGCACCTGGAGCACGCGGCTGCCCGTATCGAGCAGCGTCTGCAGAACGTTGATCTGATCAGCATGATCAACGACCAATGAAATGTCAGTCGTATCCGCCAGCGCAGCGATGCGGGCGAGTTTGACGCGATCGGCCACCGGCGTGGTCAACAGCAAGCCGGGAATGCCGGCCTCGGCCATCGCCTCCATCTCCGCCACGGTGGCGCAGGAGATGCCGATCGCGCCTGCCTCGATCTGCAACTGTGCAATGCGCGGCGACTTGTGGGTCTTTGCATGCGGACGCAGCGCGATGTTGCTGGCTTTCGCAAAATCCGCCATGGCAACAATGTTGCGCTGAAGCGCCATGCCATCGACCACCAGCGCCGGGGTCGCGATGTCTTGCAAGGCCGGCAGGTTCGGATCGAGGGCGGTCATGCGCGGGCGAACTCCAAGGGGATCAGCGACGGTAATAATGTCTAGCAATGCCCAGCGTTGAGATGAAGACGCACCAAAGTCGCGACCGTCACGCGGAAATGGCTTTGCGTGCAAGCTAGGCTGGAAATCAATCAGAGAAATTATTGCTATGGAACGTGCCAATGCCGCAACAATTATCCTTCAGACGCGGATTTGCGCATGACTTCCTCCAAGTTTCTGCCGTAGCTTGCGTGGAACCCGGCCATTCCGCTATGCGCAGGCAGACGCAGGAGAATTTGGACATATGACCCGCCTTGAAATGACCCGCCGCGCCGCGCTGCTGACTTCGGCCGCCATCGCAGCCAATGTCGCCAATCCGTTTCGCGCCTTCGCGCAGGAGACGCCGCGCAAGGGCGGCGTGTTCAATGTCCATTACGGTGCAGAACAGCGCCAGCTCAACCCGAGCCTGCAAGCCTCCACCGGCGTCTACATCATCGGCGGCAAGATCCAGGAAGCCCTCGTCGATCTCGACGAGAAGGGCCAGCCGGTCGGCGTGCTGGCCGAGAGCTGGGAGTCGTCGGCGGACGGCAAGACCATCACCTTCAAGCTGCGCAAGGGCGTGACCTGGCACGATGGCAAGCCGTTCACCTCGGCCGACGTCGCCTTCACCGCCATGAATATGTGGAAGAAGATCCTGAATTACGGATCGACGCTGCAGCTGTTCCTCACCGCGGTGGATACGCCGGATGCGCACACCGCCGTGTTCAAATATGAGCGCCCGATGCCGCTCGGCCTGCTGCTGCGCGCGCTGCCGGATCTCGGCTACATCTCGGCCAAGCACATCTATGAAGGCTCAAGCGACATCCGCGCCAATCCGGCCAATCTCGCGCCGGTCGGCACCGGCCCGTTCAAGTTCAAACAATATGAGCGTGGCCAGTACATCATCGCCGAGCGTAACGAGAACTACTGGCGCCCGAACCTGCCCTATCTCGACCGCATCGTCTGGAAGGTCGTCACCGACCGCGCCGCCGCGGCCGCGCAGATGGAAGCCGGCGACATCCAGTATTCGCCGTTCTCGGGCCTGACCATTTCCGACATGGCCCGCCTCGGCAAGGACAAGCGCTTCGTCGTCTCCACCAAGGGCAATGAAGGCAACGCGCGCACCAACACCATCGAGTTCAACTTCCGCCGCAAGGAGCTGGCGGATATCCGCGTCCGCCGCGCCATCGCGCATGCGATCAATGTGCCATTCTTCATCGAGAATTTCCTTGGCGACTTCGCCAAACCCGGCAGCGGCCCGATCCCCTCAGTTTCCACCGACTTCTTCCCCGGCCCGAACACGCCGCAATATCCATTCGACAAGAAGAAGGCCGCGGCCCTGCTGGACGAAGCCGGCTTCAAGCCCGGCGCCGGCGGCACCCGTTTCTCGCTGCGCCTGCTCCCCGCCCCCTGGGGTGAAGACATCTCGCTCTGGGCAACCTTCATCCAGCAGTCGCTGAAGGAAGTCGGCATTCCCGTCGAGATCGTGCGCAATGACGGCGGCGGCTTCCTCAAGGGCGTCTATGCCGACCACGCCTTCGATCTCGCCACCGGCTGGCACCAATATCGCAACGATCCCGCGGTCTCCACCACCGTGTGGTATCGCTCCGGCCAGCCCGTCGGCGCGCCCTGGACCAATCAGTGGGACTGGAAGAACGACCAGATCGACAAGGTGATCGACGACGCCGCCACCGAAATCGATCCAGTGAAGCGCAAGGCGCTCTATGCGGAGTTCGTGAAGGAAGCCAATACCGAATTGCCGGTCTGGATGCCGATCGAGCAGATCTTCGTCACCGTGATCACCGCCAAGGCCCGTAACCATTCCAACAATCCGCGTTGGGGCTCGTCGAGCTGGCACGATCTTTGGCTTTCGGCCTGACGCAAAACGCGACACAATAGCGGTATGCGCATCCTATCACTCGCGGGGCGGCGGCTCGCCGCCTCGATCCCGACGCTCTTTCTGATCCTGATCGGCGTGTTCCTGCTGCTGCAACTGGCACCGGGCGACACCGTCGATGCCATGATGGCGCAGATGGGCGGCGGCGATGCCAATACCGCACGCGAATTGCGCAAATTCTACGGGCTCGATCTCTCGGTGCCGGTGCAGCTCGGCAACTATCTCTGGCGGCTCGCGCAGTTCGATCTCGGCTTCTCCTCGATCTATGGCAAGCCCGTCGCCACCGTGATTTTCGAGCGCTTGCCGGCGACGCTGCTGTTGATGACGGCGTCGCTGTCCTTCGCGTTCTTCTTCGGCCTCGTGCTCGGCGTCATCGCCGCACGCGGCGTCAATCGCTGGCCGGATACGCTGATCTCGACGCTGGGCCTGATCTTCTATGCCACGCCGTCCTTCTGGTTCGGCCTGATGGCCATCGTGGTGTTCTCGATCTATCTGCAATGGCTGCCAGCCGGCGGCTTCGAGAATATCGGCGCGGTGCAGACGGGCTTGGAGCGCACGCTCGACATCGCCGCGCATCTGGTGCTGCCGACACTGACGCTGGCACTGATCTTTCTCGCCATTTATCTCCGCATCATGCGCGCATCCATGCTGGAAGTGCTCAACCTCGATTATGTGCGCACCGCGCGCGCCAAAGGGCTCGACGAGACCCGCATTGTCGCCAAGCATGTGCTGCGCAATGCGCTGCTGCCGATGGTGACGCTGATCGGCCTGCAGGCAGGCACCATGCTCGGCGGCTCCGTGGTGGTGGAGAGCGTGTTCTCGCTGCCGGGCCTCGGCCGGCTCGCTTATGAATCGGTGATCCAGCGCGACCTCAACACGCTGCTCGGCATCGTCTTCGTCTCAGCGCTGCTGGTGATTTTCGTGAACTTCCTGGTCGATCTCCTCTATGCCCGGCTTGATCCGCGCATCCAGGCGGAGGGCTGAGCATGGACGCAGTCAAACGCTATTTCCGCAGCCCCTCCGCCATCGTCGGCCTGTTCCTGCTCTTGATCGTAGTCGCCATGGCGGCGAGCGCCGGCTGGCTCTATCCGAACGATCCGCTGTCGCTCGCCGGCCGGCCGCTGGTGTGGCCGTTCGCCAATCCACGTTTTCCGCTCGGCACCGATAATTCCGGCCGCGACATCGCGGCGCAGATCTTTTATGGCGCACGCATCTCGCTCCTGATCGGCGGCGTCGCAACCTTGATCGCCGTTGTCATCGGCGTGTTGATCGGCGCCTTTGCCGGCTTCTATGGCGGCAAGGTCGACACGATCCTGATGCGCATCACCGAAGCGTTCCAGACGCTGCCGAATTTCGTGCTGCTCTTGGTGCTGGTCGCAGTGTTCGGCTCGACGCTCACCACCGTCACCATCGCGGTCGGCATCGTGTCGTGGCCGGCGCCGGCGCGGCTGACGCGTGCCGAATTCATGTCGCTGCGCAGCCGCGAATTCGTGCAGGCCGGGCGCACGCTGGGCATGAAGGACATCCAGCTCATTCTCGGCGAGATACTGCCCAATGCGCTGCCGCCCGTGATCGTCTATGCGAGCGTGGTGATGGCCGTCTCGATCCTGCTGGAAAGCGCCCTCGCCTTCCTGCGGCTGTCCGATCCCAATGTCGCGTCCTGGGGCAACCTGATCGGCCTCGGCCGCGACGTGCTGCGCGTGCAGTGGTATGTCTCCGCGATCCCCGGCATCGCCATCCTGCTCACGGTGCTCGCCGTCTCGCTGGTCGGCCAGGGCCTTAATGATGCGCTCAATCCGAGACTGAAGAGCCGATGAGCGACACCATCCTCACCGTCGACGACCTCAGCGTGAAGCTGCCGAAAGGCGCGGATCGCACCCACGCGCTGGGCGGCGTGTCGCTGTCCATCGCGGCCGACGAGATCGTCTGCGTGGTCGGCGAGTCCGGCTCCGGCAAATCGGTGATGGCCAATGCCGTGATGCGGCTGCTGCCGCCGGAAGTTGCCATCGATGGCGGCCGCGTGCTGTTCGAAGGGAAAGACCTCGCCAGCGCCAGCAATGCCGAGATGCGCAAGGTGCGCGGCGCCGGCGTCGCCATGATCTTCCAGGAGCCGATGACGGCGCTCAATCCGCTGCGCACCATCGGCGACCAGATCGGCGAGATGTTCGAGATCCACACCGAGCTCTCGAAGAAGGACATCAAGGCGCGCGTGCTGGCGCTGCTGGGCGATGTCCGCATTCCCGATCCCGCCCAGGCGGCGCGCGCCTATCCGCACGAACTCTCCGGCGGCCAGCGCCAGCGTGCGATGATCGCCATGGCGCTCGCGCTCGATCCGCGGCTACTCATTGCCGACGAGCCGACGACAGCGCTGGATGTGACGACGCAGGCGCAGATTCTAAAGCTCATTCGCGAGCTACAGAGCCGTCGCAAGACGGCGGTGCTGTTCATCACCCATGACTTTGGCGTGGTGGCCGAGATCGCGCACCGCGTGGTGGTGATGCAGCATGGCAAGGTGGTGGAGCAAGGCCCCGTGCAGGATGTGCTGCACAATCCGCAGCATCCCTATACGCAGCAACTCATCGCCGCCGTGCCGCCGCTGGCCGCGCCGCCACCGCGGAAGTTGAACGACGAAAACATCCTCACGCTGGAGAATGTGTCGAAGACCTATCGCAATGGCGGTTTTCTCGGCCGCGGCGCGCGCGTGACGCATGCGGTGAAGTCGGTCTCGCTCAATCTACCGCGCGGTGCGACGCTGGGCATTGTCGGTGAATCCGGTTCGGGAAAATCGACGCTGGCGCGCTGCATCATCCGGCTGATCGATCCCGATGATGGATCGATCGTGCTGGAAGGTAAGGATTGGGCAAAACTCTCGCGCGACGAAGTGCGTCGGGAAACAAGACACATCCAGATGGTGTTCCAGGACCCCTATGCCTCGCTCAATCCACGCCGCAAGGCGGGCGATCTGGTGGCGCAGGGGCCGATCGTGCATGGCGTGCCGCGCGCGCAGGCGTGGGCCGAGGCGAAAGAGCTGTTTCGTCTGGTCGGGCTCGATCCCTCCGCGATGGACCGCCTGCCGCATGAATTTTCCGGCGGCCAGCGTCAGCGTATCGGGCTGGCCCGTGCGCTGGCATTGAAGCCGGACGTGCTGGTGGCGGATGAAGCGGTGTCGGCGCTGGATGTGTCGGTGCAGGCACAGGTGCTGAAGATGCTGCACGACCTGCGCGAGCGGCTCGGGCTGTCGATCGTGTTCATCACCCATGATCTGCGGGTGGCGGCACAGATCTGCGATCTCGTCGCCGTGATGAAGGACGGCGAAGTGGTGGAGCACGGGTTGGCCGGCGAGGTGTTCGGCAGACCGCAGCATCCGTATACGCAGGCGCTGCTGGCTTCGATTCCGGGTGGGGATTTTACGAGGAAGAAAGAGCCGTTGACGGTGTAACTCAGTCCCTCATGGTGAGGAGGCGCGTAGCGCCGTCTCGAACCATGAGATGGCCTGGCTCCAGAGTGTGCGGCCATCCTTCGAGACGCGCGCTTTGCGCGCTCCTCGGGATGAGGGATGGCGCGTGTGGCGCGTGCGTTACGCCATCTCTTTCTTATCCCGCCGCCGATACACCAGCAGCATGAACGGCGCCAACAGCCGCATCAGACCATGCGCCGCGATCGGCACCGGCTCCGAGAACGGCAGCGCCAGTTCCTCATCCGGTACGCCACGCACCGCCTTCGAAAACTCATTTCCGAGCGCAATCGACAGCGCCACCGCGCGGCCGTTGCAGCCGGTCCAGCCGAACGCATTCGGGCCGAGCTTGTGCATGCGCGGCAGGAAATCCGTGGTCATGCCGACATAGCCGTTCCAGACATAGTCGAACTTGACCTCACCGATCTCCGGCCACAGCCGCTGCAGGCGGGCGCCGACCATCTCTTTCAGGCGACCGGTCTTGTCGCCGAAGCCGATCACATTGCCGCCAGTGACGAGGCGGTTACGCGCGTCGTAGCGCATGAAATAGAGCTCGCCATGGGTGTCCGACACCGCCTGACGGCCGGGGATGATCGTCTGGCGTGCTTGCTCCGACAGCGGCTGCGTCGCCATCTGCCAGGACAGCACGGGCATCACCTCGCTGGCGATGCCCGGCGAGAGCTGTTTCGAGAACTCACCCGTATAAGCATTGCTCGCCACCACCAGCGCACGCGCGCTGATCTGGCCCTGCGCCGTCTTGACGATCCAGCGATCGCCCTGCCGCGCAAAACTCTCCACCGGCGAGCGCGCAAAAATGCGACCGCCCCGCTCCAGCACCACGCGGGCGAGGCCGCGGGCCAGCGCCAGCGGATTGATGTGGCCACCGGTCCTGTTCCAGAAGCCGCCATGCCAGGCGGAGGAGCCAAGCAGTTTGCGCATCTCGTCCGAGGAGAGCAGCTCCACCGGCGCGCCGTGCTTCGACCATTGCCGCACGCGGCGTTCGGCGATCTTGATGCGGCCCGGCGAATGCACCGGCTGGATCCAGCCGCTCTGCTCGCCTTCGGCCTGGATCTGATAGCGGCGGACCAGATCGAACAGGATCGAGGCGCTGTCGCGGATGATGCCGACGAGGCGCTCGCCGGCGGCGCCATAGCGCTTGATGATGTCCTCGGGATCGGGCCGCGATAGCGTCGGGATCACCTGGCCATTGTTGCGGCCGGAGGCACCCCAGCCGGGCTCGACGGCTTCCACCACCGCGACATCGATGCCCTGCTCGCGCAGATGCAGCGCCGTGGAGAGGCCGGTGAAGCCGGCGCCGATGACAACCACATCGGCCTCGACGCTGCCCTTCAGTTCCGGCAGAGCAGGCCCGGCAGGCGTGACGGCGGCCCAGAGCGATTTTGGCCAGGGCGCATTTGCGGTTTCCATCGTCAGCCTTTCAAATCTCAACTTGCACGGCAAAATCATAGCGAAACGCAGGGCAGATCACTTGATCCACTGCCTTGCAGCGGTTCCGCATTCTGCATAGTTTACGCGCCCAATCCAATGCAAGGTGGCTCGCGTGACCCTGAAGAACATCATCGGAATCGACCATGCCGTGGTCTCCGTCAAAGACCTCGATGCCGCAGCCGGCATCTGGAAAAATCTCGGCTTCACGCTGTCGCCGCGCGGCACCCACAGCGCCAAGATGGGCTCGGGCAACTACACGATCATGCTCGATCCCGATTATGTGGAATTGCTCGGCGTGATCTCCGAGACCGAGCACAATGCGCCGATGCGCAAGTTTCTCGCCGAGCGCGGCGAAGGCATCGAGCGCGTTGCATTTACTGCGGTCGATTCAGCCGCCGGCGCCGAAGAGATCACCGCACGTGGCTACCAGGCCCTCGGCCCCACCGATTTCGAGCGCCCGGTGACGCTGCCGGATGGCACCGTGAGCGCCGCGAAGTTTCGTGTGTTTCACTGGCCGATCGCGGAAGCACCCGGCGGACTGCGCATCTTCGCCTGCCAGCACAAGACGCGCGAGACGGTGTGGATTCCGGAGCTGATGCAGCATGCCAACACCGCCAAGCGGATGAAGCAGGTGCTGATCGTGACGACGGAGCCGGCGAAGGACGCCGCGCATATGGCCAAGCTGATCGACGGCACGACGCGCAACGAGAGCGACGGTGCCGTGGCCGTGCCCCCGGGCGGCGATCGGGCGGATTTCGTGTTCCTGACGAAGGACGTGCTGGCGAAGCGTTTTCCGGGCACGTCGCTGGACGGCGCGCCGGAGCGTGGCGGCGTGGCGCTGGTGTTTATCGCGGGCGATCTGGCGGCTGCGGAAAAGGCCGTGGGCGCGCATGGTGCGAAGACGGATGTTGGCGTGGTCGTACCGCCGGCCAATGCGAATGGGACGCTGCTGGCTTTTGTGAAAGGCTGAGTTTCTAACCTCTCCCCGCTTGCGGGGAGAGGTCGACGTCCGCATGCGAAGCATGAGGGCGTCGGGTGAGGGGGAGCCTCCACGGGCTCCGAGCTTGCTGAGAGTCCCCTCACCCGACCGCGCTGCGCGCGGCCACCCTCTCCCCGCAAGCGGGGCGAGGGAATTACGCCGCTACTTCTTCTCCCCCAGATCCCAGAACAGCCCCGCCATGATGCGCAGTGCCTCGGCCGTCACCGGCTTGAGGATGTGCTCATCAGGCGCGTGCTGCGAGCAGCCGGGATAGGAATGCGGCACCCACACGGTGGGCAGCCCGAGAATATCCGTGAACACGTCATTGGGCAGCGAGCCGCCGAAATTCGGCAGCATGGCGGGCGCCTTGCCCGTTGTCTGGCGCACGGACTCCACTGCCCAGCCGACCCAGGGATTGTCGATATCCGTGCGCGAGGCGTTGAAGAACTGCGACTGGCTCACCTTGATGTCGCCATAGCCGGTGGCTGCGAGATGTTTCTCGATGGCCGGAACGACATTCTCGATGTCGGTGCCGACGACGAAACGGAGCTGCAGCACCGCATGCGCCTCGCCGGGAATCGCATTGGCGGGATTGCCGACATTGCCGGCATTGATGGCCAGCACTTCCAGCGTATTCCACGCATAAAGCCGCTCGGCAGGCGTCAGCCCCTCCTCGCCCCATCCTTCCGACAGCGATGGCTCATCCGGCGTCGGCGACACCACCACATCGGCGAGCGCCGCGCGGATCTGGTTGCTGATGCGCGGCGGCTTCAGCGCATCGAGCAGGATGCGGCCGTCGCGATCGACCAGCGTTGATATGGCCGATGCAAGGATTGTCGCGGGATTGGCGAGCAAACCACCCCAATTGCCGGAGTGATGCGCGCCATCACGCAGCTTGAGATCGAGATGGATGCGGCGACCACCGCGGCAGCCGAGAAAGATCGTCGGCCGCTCCGCCGACAGCCGCGGACCATCCGATGCTATGAAGACATCCGCCTTCAATTCGTCGCGCAGGCTCTCGCACACTTTTGGCAGATCGGGCGAGCCGATCTCCTCGCCCATCTCGATGATGAACTTCACATTGAATCCAAGCCTGCCACCGCGTGTCTCGTGCACGGCGCGAAGGGCTGCGATATTAATGGCGTGCTGGCCCTTGTTGTCGGCGGTGCCGCGGCCATAGACGCGGTCGCCGACCGTCGTGCAGCGCCAGGGATCGAGCCCGTCGCGCCACTCGCCTTCCATGCCGGGCACGACATCGCCATGGCCATACATCAGCACCGTCGGCAGGTCGTCGCTCTCGTGATAGGTCGCGAGCAGGTTCGGCCCGCGGCCCGATGGCGAGGGTACGATCTTCGTTGCAAAACCAAGCGCCGTGAACTGCGGCACCAGCTCATTGTCGAGATAGGCCTGCAGCTCCGCGCCGCGTTTGTCGCTCTGGCTCTCGGTCTTGTAGCCGATCATGCGATCGAGCACAGCGAGAAATTCACCGGACTCGAATTGCGCGTCGATCCGCGCGATGGCTTGTTCGCGGGACATCAGAGCGTCGCGAACACGGCATCGGCCTCGGTAAGGAGGCGATCGGCATGCGCCGCGGTGAACACCAGCGGCGGACGGATTTTTAGCGTGTTGGCGGCTGCGCCCGTGGCCGAGATCAGCACGCGGCGCGCGCGCAGGCCGTTGACCACGGCGGCAGCCGCGGCTGCGTCCGGCTCCTTGCTGGTGCGGTCCTTGACCATTTCCACGCCGACATAGAGGCCGGAGCCACGGACGTCGCCGATGCCCTGATACTTCTTCGCCAGTGCTTCAAAACCCTCGCGCAGGATCTTGCCGACCTTCAGCGAATTATCGAGCAGCTTTTCGTCCTGGATGACATTGAGCACCGCCTGCGCCGCGGCCATCGCGACGGTGTTGCCGCCGAATGTGTTGAAGTAACGGTTGTCGCGACCGAATTTCTCGACGATCTCCGGCAACATCACCGCAGCCGCGACGGGATAGCCATTGCCCATTGGCTTGCCCATGGTGACGATGTCCGGCGTGATGCCGTGGCGCTGGTAGCCCCACAATTTCTCACCGCTGCGGCCGAAACCGGACTGCACTTCGTCAGCGATATAGATGCCGCCCGCCTTATGGATCACATCGACAACCGGCTGCAGCAGATTGGTCGGATGCGAGAAGATGCCGTCCGACGAGAACATGGAGTCAGCGATGAAGCAGGCGACGCCCGCACCGCGGCGCTGCAGATCGACGATCTGTTCGGAGACCTTTTCGGCCATCCACTTCCCCATGTTTTCCGGCGCGATGCGATAGCTGTCCGGCGCCGGCACACGGCGTACGAATGTGCCGAGCGGCGAATACGGGCCCAGCGACGGCGAGAAGCCGGCGGTCAGCTCGGAATTGCCGTGATAGGCCTCATCAGTGATGATGATGCCCTGATTGCCGGTGTGATGCTTGGCCATGCGCACGGCGAGATCATTGGCTTCGGAGCCGGTGCAGGTGAACATCGCGTGGCGCGCCGGGCCGTCGAAGGTCGCGAGCAGCTGCTCGGCGTAATCGAGAATGCCCTTCTGAATGTAGCGCGTATGGGTGCAGATGGTCTGCGCCTGTTTGGTGATGGCCTCGACCACGCGCGGATGGCAATGGCCGATGGAGACGACATTGTTATAGGCGTCGAGATATTCGTTGCCCTCTGAGTCATAGAGCAGCACGCCGTTGGCGCGCGCGACTTCCACCGGGTCCTTGTAGAACAGGCGATAGGCCGGACCGAGCAGAGCGATACGGCGCTCGACGAGCTTGCGGCTTTCCGGGGAGAGGTTCGATGCGTTGGCGGGATCGAAACCGTTGACCATCTTGCCGCGTGGGGCTGATGTCACTGACATGGTGATGCTCCTGTGATGCGTTCGTATGGGTTAGCGCGCGAGGTCGATCAGCTGCGTGCCTAGATCGTCCATCGAGCGATTGAGGAACCAGTCGATCTGGCCCCAAGTCATGTGATTGTTGCGGAGAACATAGTCGGCCACCGACGGCACACGGTTGGCCATGGCGGTGGAGAGCAGGATGCGGGTGGTGAGGCGCGACATGATCAACGCCGGGATCAGCGCGAGTTCTTCTTCCGTGAGATCGGCGATGCGCAGATAGCCGCGCAGAAGATCACGGCCGTGCGCAAAAATCTCGCCCTCCATTTTCTCCGGCAGCTGGTTGAGCAGCGCGGTGGAGGCGTCGATGGCGATAGCCGTGCGTACGGTGTCGCCGAAATCGATGATGCCGCTGATGAAGGTCGGCAGCTTGGGATCGGCAACGATGTTGGAGCGGGTAAAATCGTTATGCAACACCTGCTGGCGGCAAAGCTGCAGGCGTGGCGCTAGGGAGGCGAAGCGTTCGAGCACCGTTTCGAGCTTGGCGCGCCATGCGGCGTCAGTGATCTCCGGCAACAGAGGTGCCAAGGTCAGCAGGTTTTTGACGTCCCACGGCACAATGCGGGTTTCGGTGGGATGGCTGAAATCGGCGAGCGCCAGACGCAACGTCGCCAGCAGCCGGCCGATTTCCTCGCGGCCCTGCACGTCAACAACGACTTCGCTGAGCGGCTGCCCTTCGACGAAGGACATCAGCCTGACCTGACGGCGCTGGCCGGCGCGATCGTGATAGGCGAAATGACCCTCGCCGGCCTTGTTCGGGACGACGCGCGGGATCGGCAGCGCCGGCGCACGCGTCGCGATGTGCTCGAGCACGCGGATCTGGAAATCAATCTCCGCGACGTCTTCGGTGGGGTTGGCGACTTTCAGGACGTAACGCGGGCCAATGGCCGGGGCGATGCGAAACGTGTCATCCTTTTCGGTGGCGAAGCGGGTGGGCTTGCCATCGATGCCGAAATGCGTGCGCGCCAGTTCGACAGCCTCGTCCTCGGTCATATTAACATACGACGCCGCGAGACCGCTCTGCATTACAACCGGAGCGGAGGTCTCGTGTTTCACTTCTCTTGATCCAATCTCGATTCGGAACCGGCAGTGGCATGCAAGCCGGTCTCAGCGAGTTTAGCAATGGCGGCGGGATTTGTCAGGAAGATCGGTATTTTCGTCCCGATTGACGGCGCGCGGGAGCCAAAAAGCGGGATCAATCGATCCGCCCATGCGTTGGCCCCCGATCAGACTGCTTGAGGGATTTTTCCGTGACCATCAATTTTGAAACGCTGTGGGCGTCACTTCTGCTCTATGGACTGAACGCGATCTATGCCGGCGCATTGCTAGCCATCGGTTTCTATCTCTCCGGTGCTGCCGATCGCATCGTCACGGGGGCGTTGTCGCATGCGCGCCGCATCGATCCGCTTGTGTCGAACTTTGTCGCCTCGCTGGCGCGCTATGCCGTATTGGCCGTGGTCGGCATCGCAGTGCTGCAGCTATTCGGCATCCAGACGGCCAGTCTTGTCGCCGTGCTGGGTGCTGCATCTCTGGCGATCGGCCTTGCGCTGCAGGGCACGCTCACCAATCTTGCGGCCGGCGTGATGCTGTTGCTGTTTCGGCCGTTCAAGATCGGCGACACCGTCGAGGTCGGCGGCAAAGCCGGCACCGTGACATCGCTATCGCTGTTCATGACCGAGTTGAAGACCGGCGAGAATGTGCAGATCCTGTTGCCGAACGGTTCGGTGTGGGGTTCTGCCATCATCAACAAGTCGACCTATCCCGGCGCCAATGCCGGCAAGGTCGAAGTGAGTTTCCCCGTGCGCGCAGGTGCTGAGGCGCAGGCCATCAGCCGCGAGCTGGTGGCTGATCTCGCTGCTGATTCTCGCGTGCAGGCGCCGCAGGCCAAAGTGTCCAAGGTGGTCAATCTTGCGGATGGCGATGGCGTGGTCGAACTCACCGTGGCCGCGACCACCGAACCCGGCGATGCCGATGCGGTAAAGAGCAAACTGCTGGAAGCGATCAACACCTATGTCGCCGCGCGGCCATCGGCGTTGCCGAAAGCTGCGACCTAGCGCGCTACTTGGTGCGGATGGCGCCGCTCGGGCCGCGCACATCTGAGAGCGGCACGCAGCTCTTCTTGCGACGCTGGTTGTTTGGCGCGCCCTGCACCTTCAGCACTTTGCCGGGTGAGCACGAGCCATTGTCGACATAGACGGTGGAATACGGATCCATTGCCAACGGCTCAAAGGACAACACCCGCTGCGCCGCCGATGGCTCCACCATCAAAAGCGTAAGGGCTGCTGCAGACAGCCCGGACCAAATCAAACGCATCACGTCTATCTCGCGTAAATAACCAGACCGGCGATGACGACCATGGCCGCCACCGCAAACAAATGGGCGCAAGCGATCGATACGGCTTCGACTGCTGGCCCGGCCTTTTGCTTTAGCCCGGATACGGGCATGCGCGACGCGGGCGGCGGCTTGGAGCGAGATATCGTCAATTGAACAGTCCCCAATGCCAGCGCGATGTCGTCCCCAATGCGCCGACAGCCACAAACTCCGCATCAAATGAGGCGACAGTGAGTCAGTGTCACGGCGTGAGACGTCCGAGCACCGACGCCTAGTTGTCTTGCGTAGCCCACACCCTGCCCGATTGCGCCACATCCGCCGCGATATCGCGACCGCAATGATCCGCTGCGCGCTGGAATTGTTCGTGGATTTCAGGCGTTACGGAGCCAGCGGCACTGTCGATCTCGCGCAGGGATATGATGGAGGTGAATTCGGCCGCGAAGCACTTACAAAACTTTTTTGAATCGTTCGAAGTCCGGTTGGGGCGCTTACGAAAATGATTCGAGCAGCTCTTTTCGAGATTCGACGCCATCTGGTCGATCTCATTGGCGAATCCGGGCGATGCGAGCGAAACTGCTAGTGCGACAATCACGCCCTTAGACCGCATCATGCTGCCCCGCGCCAAGGTTCCGATCCGCCAACTCATATGCAACTGTCATACTATACCTTGGTTTCGCGCATTTGTGACTGATTGTATCGATCAGTGTCCGAGTGGCGCCTTAAACTGGGGTGAATTGTCGCAAATGCGACGGTTGAATCCGTCATCCCCAGCAGAGATGGTCGCGCATGGGACGGATACTGGAATTGATGGCGATCATTGTGATCGGCGGCGGCAGCGCCGCACTCTTCGCCTATTCGATGGGCTCGCTTGCGATGGACGAATTTGGCCTCGGCCACCGTCAGCTCGTCTCAATTTCGCTATTGTCCGCAGGCTTTATCGCGCTGTTACTGGTTGTCGAGTTCCTCGGCACGTTCGGGACCGCCGCCGCGTCAGATGATGACGGCCCTCAACGGGATAGCTTGATGCACCAACTTACCAAGGCCGATATCGTCATTTCCGTAGGCCGAGGCCTTATCATGGCCGCCGCGATCGTCGGAGCGACCTATTATTTCGGCAGCTGGTATCTCGGCGGCGAAGGCCTGGAAGCTCTGTTCCACGGCGTCGATGATCAGATCGCCGTCTCCGTCGAGAGCGCAATCACGCCGACGACCGAAGCCACGCAATAATGTCGTCCCCGCAAAAGCGGGGACCCATAGCCTCCGAGCTTCTGGCTAAAACGATATAGCTATATCGAGCTTACACTATCTCGACAGCGTGTATGGTCCCCGCTTTCGCGGGGATATTGTGCTCAATACGCCACTGATTGCGGTCGCCCCACGCCGCTATACAGGAAGCCATTGCGGATGACTTCCTCGGGCGCATAGATGTTGCGGAGATCGACGATCACCGGACACGCCATGATCGACGCCATCTCTTTCAGATCCAGAGCACGGAACTGCTCCCATTCGGTGACGATGGTCACCGCATGGCTGCCGCGTGCGCAATCATAGGCGCTGTCGCAGAAGGTCACATTCTCGAACACCTTCTTGGCCTGCTCCATGCCGACGGGATCATAGACGCGAATCTCCGCACCCATGTCCTGCAAGGCCGTGATCAGCGGGATCGACGGCGCATCGCGCATGTCGTCGGTATTCGGCTTGAAGGTGACGCCGAGAATGGCAATCGTCTTGCCGCGCAGATTGCCGCCGAAGGCGTGTGCCACCTTGCGGGCCATCGCGCGCTTGCGCTGGTCGTTGACGGCGACGACAGTCTCCACGATGCGCAGCGGTGCTTCGTGATCCTGGCCGGTCTTGATCAGCGCCAGCGTATCCTTCGGGAAACACGAGCCGCCATAGCCGGGGCCTGCATGCAGGAACTTTGCGCCGATGCGGTTGTCGAGGCCGATGCCGCGCGCGACTTCCTGCACATTGGCACCCACCTTCTCGGCGAGATCGGCGATCTCGTTGATGAAGGCGACCTTGGTGGCGAGGAAGGAGTTTGCGGCATATTTGGTGAGTTCGGCCGTGCGACGATCCGTGTAGAGAATCGGCGATGTGTTGAGATGCAGCGGACGATAGACCTCGGCCATCACCTGTTTGGCGCGTGCATCGCTCGATCCGATCACGATCCGGTCTGGATGCTTGAAGTCACGGATCGCCGCACCTTCGCGCAAAAATTCCGGATTGGAGACGACGGCGAATTCGGCGTCGGGATTTTCTTCGCGAATGATGCGCTCGACCTCATCGCCAGTGCCGACAGGCACTGTGGATTTATTCA
>NZ_JBIIOT010000157.1:0-7006 GCF_044336785.1 Tardiphaga sp.
GAACGGGGAGAGGTTAAGGGAAGCGCCGCGCCTTTAGATCACAACCACCTTGGCGCCGACATTCACGCGGCCATACAGGTCGATCACATCCTCATTCCGCATCCGGAAGCAGCCCGACGACACGTTGGTGCCGATCGTCCACGGCTCGTTCGAGCCATGGATGCGATACAGCGTCGAGCCCAGATACATCGCACGCGCCCCGAGCGGATTGGACTCGCCGCCTTCCATGAAGCGCGGCAGGTCCGGACGGCGCGCCAGCATTTCCTTGGGCGGCGTCCATGACGGCCATTCCTTCTTGGCCGTGATCGTCTTCACGCCCTGCCAGGTGAAGCCGGGACGGCCGACGCCGATGCCGTAGCGCATCGCCTTGCCGCCATCCTGCACCAGATAGAGAAACTTGTTCGACGTATCGACGACGATGGTGCCGGCGCCTTCCTTGCCGTCATAGGCCACGGTCTGCGGCAGAAATTTCGGATCCATCGCCGGACGCGCGGGATCGATCGGCTCGTCGCGCTGATAGGCAGCGCGCTGCTCGGGCTCCATCGGCGGCAGCATGCGGCGGCGCGGATCATAGGATCGTTCATCCGACTGCCGATAGCTCGGGCCATAGTTCGAGCCATAGTTCGAGCCTTGCGCGCCATCGCTGAACAGGAATTCGATGAAGCCGCCGCCCATATTGCCGCCGCGCTGCGCCGAAGCGACGCGTTGCGGAGCAGGACGCTGTGCGGGCGCGCCATAGATGACTTCGGGCTGGGCATAGGGCGTGACGGCATCGATCGCCGCCGCGGGAGTTGCATTCACAACGACAAAGGATGCGCTCGCGAGGAACGCGCAGGTCAACTGTCTGAACATCGACGTACTCTTACTGTTTCGTCGTGCGCCCTCACCGGAGCGGCGCCTGTCACGCGGCGAGTTAAGGTTAAAATCGCCTCGCTTTGGTAAACGGAATCGCCGTTTGGATTCACCACGTCGCCAATGGCAGCGGTTCTCGTCCATAGCGTTACTTTTGCATGAATGCCGGGCGGCCATGGTTAATCAGTGGTTCGCGCGCGGTGATCCGAACTACACAACCAGATGTTCCGCGTGAACTCCGCGTTAAAACTCGTTGATATAAGACAGTTGGAATATTTGTTGAGTTGGGGGACATGATGTCTGTTCGTCGCAAGCGATTTCGTATTGAAGAAGTATTCGGCACGCCTTCACCCGTTGCTGAGAATGACGGTGGTGAGCCGATGCCGATGCATCGCGAGATCATGACCGAACTGCGCGCCATCCGCGCACAGATGGCAGCCCCCGCCGCTGCATCGGGACATAATGCCGTGACGGAAGAAGTCGGCGCTGCCGCACAGAAGCAGATCGAAGAAGCACAGGCTTTGCTCGCGACCTATCGCGCGCAGATCGAGCAGTGCGAGAAGCTGAAGATCGAGCTCGACCTGATCCACGACGCCATCACCCGCACCAAGCAGGAAATTGCTGTCCTGCACGGCAAGAGCTTCGATGGCGACGAGATGGCCAAGGTCAATGGCGAACTCGGCGCGGTCGTCGGCGGCACCGAGGAAGCCACCCAGCAGATCCTGGCGGCGGCCGAAGCCATCGACAATGCCGCGGCGGCGGCCGGCAAGGTCAATTCGCCCGAGCAGCAGAAGCAGCTGCTGGAAGAGATCAGCGACAATGTCGTGTCGATCTTCGAGGCCTGTAATTTCCAGGACCTCACCGGCCAGCGCATCAGCAAGGTGATGACCACCATGAAGTTCATCGAAAATCGCATCACCGCGATGATGGACATCTGGGGCGGCGTCGACGAGATCAAGGCGCATGCGCCGCCGAAGGTCGATGACCGCAGCGACGACGACAAGCTGCTCAACGGCCCGAAGCTCGACGGCGATGTCGGCCACGCCTCGCAGGACGATATCGACGCGCTGTTCAATTAAGGGAATGCGTAGGATGGGTTGAGCGTCTTCGCGACAACCCATCATTCCGTCGATGCGGCGGGCTCCGCTGATGGGTTATCGCTGCGGCGCTCCGCGCCTGCGCTCAACCCATCCTACATTCTTCGCAACAAAAACGCCGGGCCCAGTGCCCGGCGTTTTGCGTTGACGCCATGAATGGGCGCGGCATTCGTAGGATGGGTTGAGCGCAGCGATACCCATCACGACGGGCGCATGTGGTGATGGGTATCGCTGCGCTCAACCCATCCTACATCCTGCGCTTACGCCCTCGGCGCGCAGCGGACATAGACCATGTTGCCGTAACGAACGGCGGCATCCTTGTCGATGAACTTGGTCACCAGAATCCGGCCATCGAAGGAGACGATCTCGCGGTCCTGCGGACCGGCGGCGGGACCGGGCGGGCCGATATAGTTCTTGCCGCTGGGCGAGCCCTTCAGGCGCAGTTCCTGCGGGGTGGCTTCGTCGGCGAGATGCATCATGACCCCGCCGGAGGCGCCGGCGCCGATGATATAGGGATTCTTGCACTGGCCGCGGGCGGCGTTTTCGGTGCGGACGCGGTCGTTCGGGTTCATGTAGGAGGCGAGGCCCCAGCGGCCGACGATCTCCTCGGAGCGGATCGAGGCCGGCAGTTCCGGTGCCGGCGGGGGTTCTGCCGGCGGCGGCGGTTCCGAACTGCCGAACATGCCGCCAAACCCGCCACCCATGCCTCCGCCGGTGGAACAGGCACCCAGCATCAGGGCCATGGCGGCAATGGCCGCCAGCTTGGCGACCGGGCGGGTGGTGCGTGACTTGATCATATCATCCCCTGAACAACATCCCCGACTGCCCGTCCCAAGCAGCGAAGCGTAAAATACCTGTCAAAACAGCGATCTCACCGGACCGCACTGTCATTACGGCGTAATGCCGACATGGTTTCCAGACCATTGCATATTGGCCTCACCAAGGCCTTAACCCTCTTTATTCGCCAGAGGCTTAAGGCCTGAGGCCGATGCGGGCCTTGCTTGACTCATCCGGCGTTCGGCCATATTTCCGAGCCGCCTGATTAGCACTCTCGGCGCGGGATTGCTAAGGCGCCCTCGCCAAGGCCGTGTACACTACAACCAACCAGAGGATTTCCCTATGGCCAAGACCAAATTCCGCCCGCTGCACGACCGCGTCGTCGTCAAGCGCATCACCGCTGAAGAAAAGTCCAAGGGTGGCATCATCATCCCGGACAGCGCCAAGGAAAAGCCCTCCGAGGGTCTCGTCACCGCCGTCGGCCCGGGCGGCCGCGACGAAGCCGGCAAGCTGATCCCGATCGACATCAAGGTCGGCGACAAGGTCCTGTTCGGCAAGTGGTCGGGCACCGAGATCAAGCTCGACGGCGAAGAACTCCTCATCATGAAGGAGTCGGACATCATGGGCGTGGTGGGCTGAGGCTCACTTTCCCCACTCTCTGATTGTCACCACCCGCGAAAGCGGGTGGTCCAGTAGACACTGTCGCCGGTGATTGAACCGCGACGGCGCCGTGTACTGGATCGCCCGGTCAAGCCGGGCGACGACAGTGAGAGCGCAACCTTCCAGTTTCCCATTTCAGGAGTCATCTCACATGGCAGCCAAAGACGTTAAATTCGCCGGCGACGCACGCGACCGCATGCTGCGCGGCGTCGACATCCTCGCCAACGCCGTCAAGGTCACGCTCGGTCCGAAGGGCCGCAATGTCGTGATCGAGAAGTCGTTCGGCGCCCCGCGCATCACCAAGGACGGCGTCACCGTCGCCAAGGAGATCGAGCTCGAGGACAAGTTCGAGAACATGGGCGCGCAGATGCTGCGCGAAGTCGCCTCCAAGACCAACGACAATGCCGGCGACGGCACCACCACCTCCACCGTGCTCGCCCAGGCGATCGTGCGTGAAGGCGCCAAGTCGGTGCCGGCATGAACCCGATGGACCTGAAGCGCGGCATCGATATCGCCGTCGCCGCCGTCATCAAGGACATCGAGAAGCGCGCCAAGCCGGTGGCTTCGTCCGCTGAAGTCGCCCAGGTCGGCACCATCTCGGCCAATGGCGATGCCGCCATCGGCAAGATGATCGCCCAGGCGATGCAGAAGGTCGGCAATGAAGGCGTCATCACCGTCGAAGAGAACAAGTCGCTCGAGACCGAAGTCGACATCGTCGAAGGCATGAAGTTCGATCGCGGCTACCTCTCGCCCTACTTCGTGACCAATGCCGAGAAGATGACCGCCGAGCTCGAGGATGCTTATATCCTCCTCGTCGAGAAGAAGGTCTCCAGCCTGCAGGCGATGCTCCCGGTGCTCGAAGCCGTGGTGCAGTCGACCAAGCCGCTGCTGATCATCTCGGAAGACGTGGAAGGCGAAGCGCTCGCCACCCTCGTGGTCAACCGCCTGCGCGGCGGCCTCAAGGTTGCGGCCGTCAAGGCGCCGGGCTTCGGCGATCGCCGCAAGGCCATGCTGGAAGACATCGCGATCCTCACCGCCGGCCAGTTGGTGTCGGAAGATCTCGGCATGAAGCTGGAGAGCGTGACGCTCGCGATGCTCGGCCGCGCCAAGAAGGTCGTGATCGACAAGGAAAACACCACCATCGTCGGCGGCGCTGGCAAGAAGCCGGCGATCGAAGCCCGCGTCGGCCAGATCAAGGCGCAGATCGAGGAAACCACCTCGGACTACGACCGCGAGAAGCTGCAGGAGCGTCTGGCCAAGCTTGCGGGTGGCGTTGCCATCATCAAGGTCGGCGGCGCGACCGAAGTCGAAGTGAAGGAAAAGAAGGACCGCGTGGATGACGCGCTGAACGCGACCCGTGCGGCCGTTCAGGAAGGCATCGTCCCCGGCGGCGGCACCGCTCTGCTGCGCGCCAAGAAGGCCGTTGGCAAGATCACGAATGCCAACGCAGACGTGCAGGCCGGCATCAACATCGTGCTGAAGGCGCTGGAAGCTCCGATCCGCCAGATCGCCGAGAATGCCGGTGTGGAAGGCTCGATCGTGGTCGGCAAGATCCTGGAAGAGAAGTCCGAGACCTTCGGCTTCGACGCCCAGAACGAAACCTATGTCGACATGGTCGCCAAGGGCATCATCGATCCGGCCAAGGTGGTGCGCACTGCACTGCAGGACGCAGCCTCGGTTGCCGGCCTCCTCGTCACCACCGAAGCCATGGTCGCCGAGCTGCCGAAGGAAGCAGCCCCGGCGATGCCGGCCGGCGGCGGTATGGGTGGCATGGGCGGTATGGGCGGTATGGGCGGTATGGGCGGTATTCGCAGCATGGGCGCTGCTGGTGGCGCTGCCACGGTGCTCTTGCAGCACTTTGGCGTACAGGCTGTTGGCTTGCAGGCGGGGCATGACCGCTGGGTTGAGTTGCACCTCGAAGCCGCTTTGTTGCAAGCCCCGCGCATTGCGCCGCGCGCGGACCAAGACATCGGGCACGATGATGTTGCGTTGCACATCGACAAATTGCCGCGCCGGTTTGGGCTCTAAGCGCGCAATATGGGCAAACGCCAAGCGCACCAGCGCCGCGTTGCCGACGCCGCGTTGTACGCATTGTTTAATGTCGCGCCGGGCCAAAAGCTCCAGCGGTTGCGCGCAAATGCGCAGCGCAGCCGCGATGATGGGCTGTGTGTGCGGCTCCGTGGCGGGGGTGGCTTGCTGCGCTTGCAGTTGCAACTGCAAACACTCGGCCAGGTTGCGCGCCCCAATGCCCGTGGGTTCGCAATGCAGCAACAGGCTGTGCGCTACGGTGAGGTGGTGCAGCAGTTCGAGCTGTTGCGCCTCGTTTTCGGGGCCCAGCGCTTGGGCCAGCGTTTCTAAAGAGTCTTCTAAATAGCCGTCTTCGTTGAGCGACCCAATCAGGTACTCCAGCGCAGCCCGGTCTTCGGCGCAGATGCGCAGGCCGCACACTTGGCGCAGTAAAAAGTCGCTCAAACGCTCTTGGGCGCGTGCCAGGTCAATGGCATCGTCGTCGCTGGGGCTGCTGTTGCCGTTGTTGCGCGCCGGGGCTTCGTTGCCGGATTCGCCCGCCCCATTGCCATTTTCACCATTTTCACCGTCTTCATAGACCTGGTCGGCGCTGCCATCGCCTTCCCAGTTGGGCGCTTGCAGCTCGTCTTGCGCGGGGGCCTCGGCGGGGCTTGCGGTGTCGTGGCTGGATGAGGGGCTGAGTGAGGGGCTGGCGCTGTATGGCGTGTCGAAGTCGCTTGCAGGCGCTGTTTCGAGGGCTGTTTCGAGCGCTGTTTCGAGCGTTGTTTCGAGCGTTGTTGCAGGGTTGATTGCGTGGTCTGGGGCCTGCGCGGGGCTTAGGTCTGCCGTGGCGGGGGAGTGGGCTTCGTGTTCCAAGTCCCCTCGCTGTTCGCTGATGGCGGTGTCGGCCTGAGCCAAGTCCGGCGTTTCGCCTTCGGCCTGGGCATCGGCGCTTTCTAGAAAGGGGTTGCTTGCGAGCATTTGCGCCACCTCTTGCTCCAGCTCTATGCTAGAGAGTTGGAGCAAGCGGATTGACTGTTGCAGTTGCGGGGTGAGTGTGAGGCTTTGCGCGACCCGCATGGAGAGCCCGATTTTCATGGCGTACCTCCGGCGGTTGCGGGCGCGGCCACGTAGATGCGTAGCACAAGCGGGGGGCTGCGCAGGCTGGCCATGGCGCTACATCTTGAAATGCTCGCCCAAGTAGACGCGGCGCACTTCGGCATTGTTAATAATTTCTGCGGGCGTGCCCATGGCCAAAACACGCCCCTCGCTGATGATGTAGGCGTGGTCGCAAATACCCAGCGTTTCGCGCACGTTGTGGTCGGTAATCAAAACCCCAATGCCACGGTTTTTCAAGAAATTAATGATGCGCTGAATTTCAATCACCGCAATCGGGTCAATGCCCGCAAAGGGCTCGTCCAGCAAAATAAAACGCGGGTCCGCAGCCAGTGCGCGGGCAATCTCTACCCTGCGGCGCTCCCCGCCGGACAAAGACAGGGCAGACGATTGGCGCAGATGCTCCACCCGCAAATCTTGCAGCAACGCGCTCAAGCGGGTTTCAATCTCCGCGCTTTTGAGCGGCGCGCCATTGGCGTCGAGTTGCAGCTCCAGCA
>NZ_JBIIOT010000009.1:0-86562 GCF_044336785.1 Tardiphaga sp.
AATGGCGCCCTACGGCGCCATTTTTCGTATCTATCGCCTACCTGCGACACGCAAAGCGAGAACATGCTGCAGCGCCCACCTGAAGGGGATAGGCAGCCAGAATTTGACCTCTGGAAGCCCGGCCGGCCGTTGCCGCTGCGCATCCGATCGGCTACATCATGGCCAATCGCACCCGTAGCTCAGCTGGATAGAGCGTTGCCCTCCGAAGGCAAAGGTCACACGTTCGAATCGTGTCGGGTGCGCCATTCGCTTTCAAAACCGCGAATACCGGCATCAGCGATGCGTCCCTGCGGTGACTTCTTCCAGCGTGGCGCTGCATAAGCTTTCGACAGGTTGTCCATCCGGTCGTGTAAGCCAAGGTTGTCGAGACCTTTACCAGCCACAATCATGCAAAAGGCCCGGCCTCAGGCATATCTTCACCGAGCCCTATCGACCTTAGAAGTATTTGATCACTCCGAAAGCAGCGACTGAACTCTGTTGTAAATCGGCCTATCACGCTCACGAGAGCCACGCGCCCAGAGTATTGCGATCCTCGAACGCATCTCAAAGAACTGCTTCAGATCAGCGACAATTGCCGATCCACCAGACTATCAATGGCTTGCCAGCCCCCGTGCAATGCTGGCCATCGAAACGATCGCCAGCGCCAAGCAATAGCCCGGCCGCGCGGCACCTGGGCGCCCGCGCTCCACCAGAGGCGCGTTCGCAACGCGCTCAACGTCACGACTGATCGATGGGCCCCTCGTCGGGCAACTCGTGGGCGCTTTTTTCCTTGTTGCGAAGTCGCTCTTCCTGCACGCGGATATTATGCATGAGCGCCGTCAACCGCCGCCCGGTAATCGGCTGACCATCCCCTTGCGTCACACCTTGCGCTGCGAGACCCGCGGCGATTTCGGTCCATGTCGCACCATCCTCGCGATGCATGCGTTCCAGTTCATGGCGATTCCTCCGAATAATTTTGGTCGCACCTGATTTAACTTTTCCGATTGGCGAATCCTGCCGCTCGGCTTTCAGCGATTTCACGTAATCGCGCAAACGTTCCAGATCGATACTCATGAGCCCGGCAATAAGGTTCGTTTATTAATACGTCGCTTCTCTGTTCGATGAATAGATCCTGCCAACTCGTTATCGTGATTTGGCAGATTAGATTCAACGTTTTGAACCACGACGCGATTCGGTAGGTTTTCAAACGATGCCATCCGCGCCGGATGGCCTTTTAAAGATCGCAATCGATTTTGTTTTCCGAAAATTAGATTTGATTGAAAAGAACCACGTTGATCGTATCAGTCCAACTATTCACACAGTTCTGGCATTTCACCTCCAGCGTCACGCGACTGGTGAAGACCACACATATACCACACAAAATTCACGCATGACCTCACTATCTTGACGCATCTCCGCGCGCGAACGCCAGTCAACACTCTGCGTCGTCTGCACCAATTTTGAGCTGCTTCACGCTGCTTGCAGGCAGACGCTTTTCGCTTTCGTGTGGCCACCCTCAACTGCTCCACACAAGCTACGCTTGATACATCAATGCTACCGCATCGCGATCTGTCGGTCGCGGGCAATGCAAGAAGCCATATAATGATGTCTCGAACGACATCCGATCTCCGGTCAAAGACCGTGGACAAAAACGAAGCGGCGAGTTCGTCAGCGCGCACCACGCCGGCGACGAGACCGCATGTTGCGGCAGCCGCAGCAATCGACGAACTTCTCGCGAATGAAGCTCGCGCGAGTCTTCGACGGACACGCGAAGCACTGCGCGAAGAACCACCCAAAGCGAGGATACGCATCAACGTGCCACCGGCGCGCATTGTCGCAAAACCTTTACAATCACCTGCCTGGAAAGCACCGTTCTTCTCGCTGGCCATGGTTGTGGGCATTTCCACGCTGATATCCGCGGGCGGACTCGCCTATCTGTTCCTGCGCCCACAGATGGCCCGTAACGTCTCTGAAACCGAACTCCGCAATCTGCGCGACTCCGTCACTCAATTGCGTCGGCAAGTCGCAGACCTATCCTCCAGCACGGCAGCAATCCGCACAGCGAACGCATCGAAGCCGACTGTCGAACGTGTTGCAGTCCGCGATGTCGAGCGGGAACCACCGGCGCAACGCACGAGGACCACACGCGCTCCTGACGACGCTCTCACAAACGCATCACCCAACCACACACCCGAATTCACGGGGTCGCTGCAAACCGCCATCGCACAGACGACGAGCACCGCACGCGGCACAATCGAAGGCTGGTACATTCGTCGCGTCTATGAAGGAGTGGCAGTGCTTGAAGGAAAATCCGGAGTTATCGAGGTGTCGCCAGGACAGGACGTTCCGACACTCGGTCGGATTCAGGAAATCAAGAATGACGATGGCCACTGGCAAGTCATAACGAGCAAGGGAATCGTCTTCGGCCGATGAGCCAGACGCCGTTATTTACAAGTAAAACGCAACGCACAGGCAGGACGCTAGCGATGCATGGAATGAAAAATAAGCATGATGCCGACGCTTACGGCATCTATTCAGTCGCGACCGTCCGCACGGTAAGCGCCCGCAGCATGGCCTCTGCGATACATGCAACAGCAGCCATGCATCATAACATCTGCGCATTGCGCGACATTTCGTGAGCAACGAATGATCGGCGCGACATCATGTCCGTTTCTCTCCACTGCAAATCACGCATGGACGAGCGCTCATCAGCATAACGTCTTTGAGTGTGACTCTGACATCAACTATCCACCGTCGATTTCTGGGAATGCGTTGCTACGCATCACGCCACTTCGTGCATCCGAAATGAATTATCCACTTATTCATTCAAGCAAAGGGCACGATCGGCATTGACGACTCTTTGCAAATCTTCGCGGGTCAATTACTTGATGATGAGGTACCATCTTGACGTATTGAGTGAAGTGAGTCCTGCACGGTTCGGATCGGAAGATCGCTACACATGCCAAGCCGTTCGCTTGGCGACAACGATCGCTCGCCCGACCTTTGTATATGCTGACGAGGCCGGGGCATGAGACGTTATCTCACGCCCTTCAAATGAGAGGGAGCTCTCAGACCGATCGAGCTAACAATCGAGAGCAGGCAGCCGACCGCATCATTTGCTCCTAACCCGGTAAAAGCGACCCGGACTTCGGAGCATTGTCGGCCCGCCTCTCGACAGAGTTTTCTCGATCTCCAAGTAACTGTTGTGTTGCGTCTTCAAGACAAAAATGGGGCGAGTACGCCTAATTCGACCCCATGACGACATTCAGGCGAACACGCAGGGGATTAAAATGTTTGTTGTGATTGATGACCGAGAGGGCGTCACGCAAGGCTACGCGGCCGGGTTTGACCGCGAAGGCGTCGTTTCTATTGGCTTTACATCCACCGACTTCCGCGATTGGCTCGAAGGCGCTGTTGGCAATGATCTGACTGCCATCCGCGCTTTTCTGCTCGGCGACTGCCCGGATCGCACGAGCATCCCGTCGAGCATTCGCAATCGATCGCGCGCGCCGATCATTGCGCTCAACAGTCTCAAGCACCTCAAGCAGACCATCGAGCTATTCGAAGCCGGCGTGGACGACGTCGTCCATGCACCAGTCCACGTCAAAGAGATCATGGCGCGCACGGCGGTGATCCGCCGCCGCAGCATTGATCAGAATGAACCAGCCCAGACCAGCATCATCCGCGTTTTCCTCGACGGACGCGATCCGGAAATCGCTGGACGGACGCTGGCTCTCCCGCGCCGCGAATTGCGCATTCTCGAACACCTGGTCGGCCATCAAGGCAAGTGGCTGACCAAGACCCAGCTCTTCAACGCGGTCTATGGTCTGTTCGATGCGAGCTTTGATGAGAACGTGATCGAGAGCCATGTGAGCAAACTGCGCAAGAAACTGCGCGATCACCTCGGTTTCGATCCGATCGAATCGAAGCGCTACATGGGCTATCGGCTCGACGACATGAAGTCTCGCGCCATCGGCGAGATGCCGGTCTCAAGAGCCAACTGAGGCTCAAGCCTCCCGCGCAAGAGGACGCCGACCACCGGCGTTGGCGTCCACCGCCGCCTCTCCAACTCCCGCTGATGGTTGGGAGACATCTGCGCGAAGAGAAGTACCACACAAATACCACGCTATATCACATCAGACCACTCGATCATCCATTGGATGCCATGCGGCACGCTGTCGATCGTCAGCGGCGCAGTTGGTCCTTCGATACATAATTGAAATCCTGCACCAGAACTTCCTGAAGAGCATCGACCTCCAGCCGTTTATTGACCTGCATGCGCACAGCCCGCGCGAATTGCGCCAGGTCGTAGCGAGCGAGGTTCTTGAAATCGAGCTTCTGATCGCTGTAGAGCGTGCGGAAGGCTTCATCGACGACGAACGGCTCTGGTGGAACGGGCAGCTGACGCAACACTTTCGCGTCGGCCGTGAAAACGAGCTGGGCAATCACATATCCCTGCACATTGCCCTCGGCGATCATCGGCACATTGATCACCTTCACTTTTTCATAGACGAGCCCTTCAGGCTGTTCCTGCTTCGCTGGCAACGCTGCCGCACTTTCCTTCCAGTACGAAATGCCAAGGCTCGTTCCGACGGTCACCAGACAGGCCCAGACGCCCGTCACCAGCAGCTTCATCATGAGTGGATCCCCGGCAAGGCGCGCGAATAGGTGCCGTCGGATTCGACGTCCTGTATCGACTTCGCAATGATGGCCGATACTTCGCGCACGGCATCCAGATGGATCTGCAACGCGGCCTGATTGCGGATCAGACTGGCTCGCAGATGCGTCAGTTGCGGCGTCACGCGCGGATCGACCTTGACGTCAGAGGTCAACCGGATTGCGCGCGTAAGTTCGAGCAGACCGCGATTCTTGCGCTGGCTGAACGTGTCGAAGTCGACAACGGCGCGCGATTCGAGTTTCGAGGTCTCCTCGTCGATCGTCGCCTTGAGGCGCTCGATCGCGATGAGTGCGTTACTTTGCGTGCCGAGCCAATCGGCTGGCGTGCCCGCCTCTTCTACGTGAGGGTCTATTGCCGCTTGCACCTCGGAATCCGGACGCGTGAGTGTCTGCCCTGTGAGAGCCAGTGATGCATCCTGCTGATTGATCTGTTCCATGTCTTGACCTGCTGTCATGGCCATCATCGGCCGTTATGCTTCAGTGCCCGGTGTTGCGACCGCGCGTGATTTCGCCAGCTGCTGGGCAATGCCAATGCCCTTGCCTTTCGCCATCTCATTGCCGATCTGTTCGGCCATCATCGAACGCCAGATATTGCCGGCGCTGCCTTTGCCGAACACTTGCTCCGCATCCTTGGGAAGCATCGATTCAACGAACATCTGCAGGACAAACGCTTCAAACTTCCGATAGACGCCGTGACTGCCCTCAGCCTGACGAATGACAGGCGTCGTCGGGACCGGTTCGCCCGCGGGAATCGCCGACGCTTGCGCCTGGCCCGCCGTAAATTCACCCTTCAGCGTCGATGCGAATTCGTCTTGCTGTGCCGGCGTCATGCGTTCAAGCCGATGAATCGCACTGCGCTGGGCGACCGGATCGGCCGCATTGATGACATCCGTAATCAGATCGTTTGCGACTGCGGCGACCGTCATCTCGTGCTCCAATCAAATCTGGTTAAATCATGTAGTCCGCAACGAACGACGAACCGCCTTGTCGATCTCGTCGAGCAGGCGCTTTTCGTCTTCCTTCGACATATGGGTCGCAGCGTCGTGAACAAGGCGCTCCACATGCTTCAGTTTGCGTCCCTCGGTCCGGGCATACTCGGCCAGCCGATCCTTCATTTTCGCGACTGCACCTTGCTCGACGCTTGCGGCACGCAGGCTGCGGCCCGCCGTATGAACCAGCAAATCCGGAAGTTTGCTCTCGTCGTTGAACGCTTCGAGGATACGTCGCTGCTTGTCCTCGAGCTCGGTTTCGCGGGCCTGGCATTCCATCAGGTGCCACTCGGCAATGCGATGGAGCCGCGCCTGGACGGCGGCGATGCGGCGGATCTTGCGGTCTCGCTTCTGCATCATGTCTCAGCCCGCCAGCCAGGCTGCAAATGCGATACTGAATTGCAGGATCAATTCGCGGCATGTGAGATAAAGCAGCATCAGACCGCCCATCAGAACGAATGGCAGCGATATGAAGTAAACGGGGATGCTCGGCGTCAGCTTGTTGGCGAGGCCGACCGCGAAATTGACGATCACGGCATAGACGACGAACGGGCTAGCGACCCGCAGCGCCAGCGTGAACGCCTGGGACAGATGATCGACCAGTTGCGCCAGCCCGCCCTCCGCGCTGATCCCGGTGGCTGGCAACCAGATCTGGTACGACCCGATCAAGCCTCGCAACAGCTCCCAATGCTGCCCGGTGACGAAGAAGATCACCGTTGCAGTCAGTGTAATCAACGGCACAAGCGCGGGAACATGTTCGTTGTCATCAGAGACACTCGGCATGGTCAGGCCGATGCCTGATGCCATGAATGTCGCCATGGTTTCGAGTGCGGCAAAAAACATGCGCGCGGTGAGGCCGATCACGAGGCCGACAAAGAGCTCCGAGCAAATCAACCGGATCAGATCCGACGCCGCAGCACCTTCGACCGCAGGACGAACCGATGGTTCGAGCAGCGGGGTCAGCATCAGTGTCACGCTGACGGCAAGGAACAGGCGCACCTGGGTGGGGATATTGACGCGCGAATAGCCCGGCGCCACCATCATGCACGTCCCGACACGGCAGAAGATCAGAAAGGTCGCCAGAATCGAGACGGAGATGCTGGCGATCAAGACACGGCCCCGAGCGATTTGACCTCTGCGCCGCGCGCGATCTCCACATGCGAGAGCACCGGCAGTGTCGGGAACATGCGTTCGGTGATCATCCGCACATAGGGGCGAACGTCGGGCGGCGCGACGAGAACAGCGGTATCGCCATTGCTCGCAGCCTTGCGCACCGCGACCGAGACATCATCCGCGAATTGCTCGACAAGTCGCGGATCCGCGTCGAACTCCACAATCTCCCCCTTGCCGTCGCGCTTGAGGCTCTGATGAAAAGCGAGATCCCAGCGATTGCCGAGACGCAACACCTTGAGTACGCCATTGTCGGCAAAGTCGCCGCAGATCTGCTGCGCGATCCGCATGCGAACATGTTCGGCGATCTGCTCCGAGCGCCGCACATGCGGAGCTATCTCGGCGATAGCCTCAAGGATCAGGTGCAGGTTACGGATCGAGACACGCTCGGCGAGCAGGATCTTGAACACCGCCTGCAGCCCGGAATACGAGATCTGGGACGGCACCATATCCTCGACCAGCCGCTTGTATTCGGGGTCAAGACGATCGATCAGCGCGCGTGTGTCCTTGTAGGTCAGCAGCTGAGCCAGGTTGCTACGGACGACCTCGCTGAGATGTGTCAGCACGATCGAGATATTGTCGGCGATTTTGAAGCCATCCTGCTTGATCTCGTCCACGAAAGCCTGGGGCACCCACATCGCTTTCATGCCGAACGCCGGTTCGATCGTCTCGTCGCCCGGCACGTCAGGCCGGCGATCGCCGTCGAACAGAACCAGTGATTCGCCGATGCGCAGTTCGTGATGCGCCACGATCGTCCCGTAGATCTTGATCCGATACGACTTCGCCCCGATCGATAGATCGTCGGTAAGTTTGATTTCAGGGACAACGAACCCGTATTGCGACGCGAAACGTCGGCGAACCTTGGCGACGCGATGTGCCAGTTCGCCATGCGCATTGAGCATCTGGATGGCCAGCTGGCTGCCGACGCAGAGTTCGACGTCGGACGTCTTGAGCAGTTCCTTGACCGAATCCTTGGCTTCGATCTGCGCTTTTTCCTGAATCTGGGCACGCTTCGCCTGTTCCAGCTTCTCACGCGCCGCCTGTTGGCGCGGCAGCGAGAAGCTCAGGAACCCCATGATGGTGCCAAGCAACGCAAATGGCAGGAATGGCAATCCCGGCAGAAGACCGAGCGCAAACATCATCAGCGCCGCAACCGATTGTGCACGCGGATAGCTGCCGAGCTGCTTCAACACGGTCTGCTCAGCCGATCCGCGCGTTCCGCCCTTCGAGACGAGCAAGCCGGCAGACAGCGAGACGATCAGCGCGGGAATCTGCGAGACAAGACCATCGCCGACCGAAAGCTTGACGAAAACGTCGGCGGCGCGCGACAGCGGCATGCCGTGATCAGTGACACCGATGATGATGCCGCCGAAAATGTTGATTGCCGTGATGATCAGACCCGCAATGGCATCGCCTCGGACGAATTTCGATGCACCGTCCATGGCGCCAAAGAACGAACTCTCTTCTTCCAGCTCACGCCGGCGCGCCTGCGCTTCCTTGTCGTCGATCAAGCCTGCTGAGAGGTCGGCATCGATCGCCATCTGCTTGCCGGGAATGGCGTCGAGCGTGAATCGCGCGCCGACTTCGGCGATACGGGTCGCGCCCTTGGTGATCACGACGAAATTCACCGTCACCAGGATCGCGAAGATGATCAGGCCGATGACGAAGTCGCCACCCATCACGAATTTGGCAAAGCCCGCCACCACATAGCCCGCCGCATGCTCGCCCTCGCCGCCATGCGAGAGAATGACGCGCGTGGTGGCGACATTCAACGCGAGACGCAGGATTGTGGCGATCAGAAGGACCGTGGGAAAGGCCGAGAAATCCAGCGGCCGTTGGATCCATAGCGACACCATCAGGATCAAGGCTGATAATGCGATGGAAAAAGAAAGCCCGACATCGATCAGGAAGGTCGGGACCGGCAGGACCAGCATCACCAGGATGGCGACAATGCCGAAAGCAAAGGCCACATCCGTACCGATTCGCCGTTCGCTCGGGAGGACGGAGATCGTTACATCGGCCATGACGCTTCCTGCGCAAATATCATTGCTGCATTTTGCAGCGCCGACCTTGCGCGGGGATGGTGGGGAGAAGCGTGGCTAGAAGCCCCGTTCGATCCGGCCGTAAAGCACCTCGGTGAACGCGTAGATATGCGCGCCCATGAAGGTACCGCTCACGGCGCAGACGATCAGCATCACCACGATCTTCGGGATGAAGGTGAGCGTCATCTCCTGCACCTGGGTCAGCGCCTGCAGCAGCGCAATGATGATGCCGACCAACATCGCCGCGCCCACAGCCGGCCCGGCAGCGACGATGATGGTCCAGATCGCCTGCTGGGCGATATCGAGGGCGTCGCGCTCGTTCATGGCTCAGCTGATCGTAATGCCGGCGCCGAGGGCGACCTTCACGCCATTTTCGAGCGTCGCCACCGCGCCGCCCGAAATGATGGTCACTTCCTTGATCTTGCTGCTGGTGGTCTGACCGCTCTCATCGGTGAACGATGCCGTGCGACCGATCAGGCCCTCCGCCTGCTGGATGGCGCTGGATGACAGAAGGCTGTCGAGCTTGGCATTGGTCTGCACGGCCTGCTCGACCGTCGAGAGCTGCGCCAGCTGGCTCATATATTCGGTCGAGTCGGTCGGGTTTGTCGGATCCTGATTGCGCATCTGGGCAATCAGGAGCTGCAGAAATCCGTTGTAATCGATCATCCCCGCCGATTTGGACGACGACGTTGCAGTCGTGTTCGTCGTGGAGCTGTTTGTATTGACGCCGTTGACTTCCATATCCGCTTCTCCGTTGTCAGGCGACTGCCACTGGGAGCAACATCTCTGCGCTGGTCAAAATCGACTGCTCGATCTCGAACAGTGACCGGATTTTACGCAATGCCTCGTAGTAGCGCTTGGCTTCGACCAGCGTTTCGACGCTATCCAGGCCGCTCAGCAGCTCGGCATTGTCGGCCGCCGCATAGAGCGCGCAGCGCTGATGCCCGAAAACGGATTTCGCCTGTTCGAGATCGCCCGGGCTCATTAGCATCAGCTGCACGACGAAATAGAGCTGACGCATCGGTGTCGTTGCGTCCTCGACTTGCATGACCTGACTTTCAAGCAAGAATGTCACGTCGTTGATCAATTCCAGCGTAACCTTGCGATCGACACGCAGCACTGCGCCATTGACGTAGATCTTCTCGCCAGAACGCAGCGAGATGCACATGGGCTTCTTCATCCGAGCGAATCCCGGATCGCGACATTCACGGCGACGAGATCGGCGACATCGCTCAGCTGCCCTTCGCGATTGCGCTCTGCCTCCTTGACGACCCAGAGACCGATCGAGATCAACTGGGCGCGCAACTGCTCGGGCAGGCCATTGCGGGGATTCGACAGATCCTGAACGAAGAACGACCACAGATCGCGGATATAGAGAAACGCATCGGTCTGCTCAGGCAGCGAGAGTTGGCCGGCTTGCATTTTCTCCAGCAAGACGATGCCGTGATTGAGCGCCCTCCGCTCGCGCGAGCGAGCCTCGAATCCGCTATCCTCGATTTCCGCGTCGTAACTTGCCAATGTCATATCGAACGACAACCCGCTGCTGGTGGAACAATAATACTAATCAAAGATAGTTCAGGATGCTGAGCCGCTGGATCTGCGCGGTCAGCGCATGAGACATTTCCAACTGGTTTCGAAGACTGGTGACCCGGACCGACGCCTCTTCCGGATCGACATTCTCCATCGCGTTGACCTGCTTAATCACAATATCGCTTTGCACCTTCAGCCGGCTCGTGGCGTTGGTGGTCTGTTCCTGCGAGGTACCGAGCCGCGCGCCGACGCTGGCGAGATCCGCGACAGCGCCGGCCACGAGCAGCAAGGCTTTGTCCGTGATCGTCTGGAACGTGGTCTGATTCATCTGCTCGACACCGAGGCCGGACAGCATCGTGTAGGCCATCGCCAGCTTGCGAAACGCGACATCATTGGCGCTGGCGGATGAATCGATCGTCTGGGTCGTGGAAATACGGCTGCGCATGACCTGATCCGAGGCGACCGACCAGTTGGTCCCCCAGGCGGGATCGGCAAATTCGGTCGCGAATGCGTTGTCGAGAAACGTTTCCATGTCCGCTGGCAGGATGCTTTCGGCCCCCGCCGCGCCCGGCGCAAATCCGAACTCTGCGGTGAACGCCGCATCGATCGCCGTCTTGGTCGCCGACCCATTCTCATACGGCGTCATTGGCTCTTGCGACGAATTGATGCCGCCGAACAGGAACTGGCCATCCATCGAGACATTCAAGGTCGCCAGCAACGACTCCAGGTTCGACGTGGCCGACTGAGCGATGATGCCGCCGCCATTCGCCGAATTTCGCGCGGCCAGCAGATCTTTCTGGAAATTCTGCGCGATCTCGATTGTCTGCGACAAGCGCTCCTGTGCGACCTCCAGCCGCGCACCAACCAGCACATTGGTATCGACCAGCTTGTCGATCTCCTGCAGTTCTGCGCGCAGCGTTACATTTCGTCCGGTCAGCGCGCCAAGTTCCTTGCCCACGTCGTCGAGCCGGCCGGTGGTCGCTTCCTTGACACCCTTCGCGATGGCGACCTGGCTTTTGGACGCCGAAATGCGCAACGTTGTCGCGATGGAATTCGACGAGATGAATGTCGCAGCCATTTCAGTTACCTCACCGCCTGGAGAAGATTTTGCAGCATCTGGTCGATCGTCGCGATCAGCTTTGACGTTGCGGAATATGTGCGCTCGACCTGCAGCATGAATGACATCTCGTCGTCCATATTGACGCCGTTGACGTTCGACAGTGCATCGGCGCTGCGTTCCAGCAGCGTCTGATTGTAGCTCGCTTCGGCGGCCACGGTCTTGCGCTCGGCTTCAAGCCAGCTCACGGATGAGCCTGCGAAATCGATCAGGGTGCCGCTGGGCTTGCCAAGGGCATTCGGATCGAACGGGCGAACGGCGCCCATCTCATCCACGAGACCCTGGATACGCGCGAAGAAACCTGCTTCACCGCCGGCATTGTAGACATAGTCGGCGCCATTGAGTCCGCCGTCTCGGATCAGTGTGGGATCACCTCCCAGAGCCTGATCGACGAGATCCGTGACCCGAATGGTGCCAGCAAGGCCGGGATTGATAGTGCCCGCCACCGGCATGGCCGGGCCGCCGCCATAGGTGAAGAGACCCGTGCGATCCGGCCCGCCGCCACCCGTCTGATCCCGCTCGGCGAATATCTCGATCACACCGCGCGCAATTTCGTCGAGCTGGTTCTGATAGGTGACCATCTTGTCGTCGCGCAGCGTCGCAAGACCCGCCAGTTTGCCCGAGCTGATCGGCATCACCGAATTTGGTCCGGTGACTGCAACGCCGTCGATGACGACCGCGTTGCCCGTCATGGCGGCCGTGTAGGAATTGGTCGGCTCGAACGCGACCGTTCGCGCCGTTCGCTCGAACAAAGTCACGCCGGAATCGGTATAGATGACCATGTCGTTGTTGCTGCGCGTGGCGAACGTAACACCGACTTCCTGCGACAGTTTCGAAAGAATGCTGTCACGGGTGTCGAGATAGTCGGTGACATCAGCACCGGCAGTCGTTCCCTTCACGATCGCCGTGTTGACCTGCTCGAATTGCGCCAGCAACTCGTTGATGGTCCTGACCGACGTGGCCATCTCCGCATCTGCATCGGCTCGCGCCTTCTGCACGGTTGTCGTTGAATCGTTGAGCGCAACGGCGACGTCCTTCGCCGCCTGCACGGCTGACTGCGCAAATGTCACATTGTCCGGCGCCGATGTGTATTGCTGCAGGGCGCTCTTCAATTTGGCGAGTTGCGCAGCAGCGGATTGATCGAGTTCAGGATCATCGATCGTGACCGCTGCGACTTTTTGCAGACCGTTGTAAAGCGCGTCCTGTTGGGCCGTGTTGGCGACAGCCTTGACCACATTGTTGAACAGCCCAGCGCTGGCAGCGCGCTGGATGCCGTTGACATAGACGCCACTTCCCGGCTGCGACACGATCATCGCATTCTTGCGCGAATAGCCCTCCTGCTGCGTTCCCGCCACGTTTCGCGAGATAACAGAGGACTGGACACCCGCGGCCATGAGCGAGGAGCGGGCCGAGCTGAGCGCGATCGTGAGTGACATCGTGGACCTCCGTCAGAATTGACGAGCGACGGTTAACGCTTCAGGTTGACGAGAACGTCGAGCAGGTCGGCGCCGGTCTGGAACACCTTGGAATTCGCGGTGTAGCCGCGCTGCGATTCGATCATTGACGTCAGCTCGTTGGCGAGATCGACATTTGATGCTTCGAGCGCTTCAGGCTTGATGGTGCCGAGGCCGCTGCGGCCGGCAAAATCCACCTGGATGTTGCCGGAATTGATGCTGACCGAATAGACGTTGCCAGCTTCCGGCGAAAGATTGTCCGGGCTCGGCACAGTGGCGAGCGGAATTTTGTAGGTCGCAAGCCGGGTGCCGTCATCGAAGATCGAATACATCGTGCCATCGGATGCGACTTCCACGCGATCGAGACCACTTGGCGCATTGCCATTGGTGGTCGCCTTGAACTGGAATTCCTCGGCCACCTGAGTGAGATTCGCCATATCGAACGTCACTGCAGAGCCGCCCGGAATGGTGAACGTCATCGAGTTGGCGCTGGCAGCATCGAGCCTGCCCTTTCCCGTTGCGCTGACGTCGAAAGTGAAGGTTTCCGTCGATAGCGGCGCGCCGGCATAAGGGAAGCCACCACCAGCTGCAGCGTCAGCGCTGTTGTAGATTTCCACGTCCCAGGTATTGGCGGCCGTCTTGAACATGTACATGTCCAGCTTCACGGCGTTGCCGATATTGTCGTAGGTAATGAGCGATGTTTTGGACGTGAAGTTTGGCGCGCCAGCGGTGATGGCCGCATTGGCGTCCAGATTGGCGCCGTCAAGCTTGGCCTGAGTGGTCGGATTACCGACCAGCGTTTGCTGCGCGATGTTGACGACCTCCAGATTACCGAGGCCGTTGGCCACGACATCCGGTACCGCTCCATTCTGGACATTATAGCCCATCAGATAATAGCCGGACGTATTGTAGAGATTTCCTTGACCATCCGGAACAAACGAACCCGCGCGAGTTAGAAACGGCGTACCGCCTGCATCGCTGACGATGAAGAAACCATTGCCCTGGATCGCGAGATCAGTCGCCGACGTCGTGTAATTCATCGTTCCGGGATCGGAGATCGCGTAGCGAACCTGCGTCTCGACACTGCCCGAATTGTAGTTGCCGCTACCGCTGCGCAGGATGAGCGACGAGAATTCCGTCGAGGCGCGCTTGTAGCCGGTCGTATTCACATTCGCGATGTTATCAGCGACCGTCGCGAGTTTGTTCGATTGCGCGTTCATGCCGGAGCCACCCGTGCGCATAACACCATACAGACTCATCGATCATCCTCCGTTTGACGTGGGGGTATTAGAGTGGAGATTGCTTGTGCGGGGCTGGCGGTTATCCACAGGCTGCGGCGCCGCTGTTCGGTTCGCACAAAAGCTGCGTGCATTGCTCGTCCATGATCCAAAGCCACTCGCAACGAGACTGCCGATTACGCTACAAATGTAGCGTTTTTGACCGATGACGTTGTTCGGCCCAGCATTGTAGCGGGCGACAGCCATCGTCCAGTTGCCTTCGCGGTTGCGCAGTTCCTTGAGAAAGCGCGCGGCGTAATCGACGTTACGAGCTGGATCCAGCATCGCTTCGAGACTGGAGAATTTATCGCCGTGATAGTGATGGTTGATCTGCATGCAACCGAGATCCACCAGCTTGGCGCCCTTGCGCTTCTCGTCGATGAAGCGTGCGACAGCATCGCGCGTGTCGGTGGCGAGAACGGTTCTTCCGTCGACATTAAGAGCATAGGGATTGAGCCTCCCCTTCCGCCCGGTCTCGCTGAGACCGATCGCGTAGAGGACACCGAGCGGCACGCTGTGACGGCTCGCGGCGCGCGCCATTTCGCGTTCGCACGGGCCTTCTGCTCGCGCGGCTTCCGAAATGCTAGAGGTAAACAGTGCTGCTGCGAATGTTGCGACCAGCTTGATCCTGGCTGCGTTCGGAGGCCGACGCGTGAGATTGGTCATGATCCTGCCTGTTCTGTCGCGCACCGCTTTGGCCGTCACCGGATGACCGTCCCGAGGATCCACCATCCGTCTGCGAGCCATTCGACGACTGCATCGAGCCACGCTGATCGGACGATGTCTGTTGTTGCTGCGACTGCGATTGGCCGTTGTTCATGCTGCCGTCGGGCGTGCGCGTATGATCGATGGCGGCGATATCGAAGCTGTATCCGGCAGCTTGCATCGCATCGGTCAGGGCACCACGCTCCTGGCGCAGAAGCTGCGTGGTCTCGAGGCGATCGGCAGTCAGGTGAACCTCGACGGAATCGCCGGCGAGCCGCATCTTGATCGTCACCGACCCGAGATTTGGTGGGTCGAGCTCCAATGTCATCATGCGCACCGGGCGGCTTTCCGCCGCTTTCGCAGCGTCATGCGACGGTGTTTCGGTGGCCTGCGCACCTTCGGGCGCCGCCACGGCCGGAAGATCGCTCGCCATGCGATCAACGATCTTCTGCAGCGTCGTCACTTGCTGCACCGGCTCGAAATGGGTCTCCTGCTCGCGAACGACAGCTTTCGCGATCGACGTCGGCTTCGCATCGGCAGCTTCAACAGTGACGGTGAACCGTTTCGATCCCGGCTGATCAATCTCTGAGCTATCGATATCCGTCGCACTGACGATGTCTTTTGGATCCGGCAACTGATCGCTGCTCGCATCGATCTGCGGCGCAAGGGTCTTCGCCGCTGACTTTTCACCCTGCGCGCCATTCTGCTGGGCCTGATCGAGCCTGGACATCACCGCGCCGATGGCCGCAGTTGGATCGCGCCAATCCTGGGCCGTCGGTGATGCCTGCTTGCCCTCGTCAGCGGTCTTGGCGCCGTCTTCGTCCTTCTCCACGCTCTCGCTCGTCGCCGGCTTAGGTTTGGCGTTGCCGGTGAGTTCAGCCAGAATAGCCGCCGCTTCCAACACTGGCGTGGCGGCTGTCGTTACATGGCTGGCATTCTTGTCGACTTTGGTGACAGCAGCCGACGGCTCCTTGGCGACCTGTCGCATCTGCTCGCGAAAATGCTCGGCTTTCTCTTTCCCGTCCTTGGCATGCAGCGCATTGGCCAAGCCGCCCTTCCCGCCCGTCTTTGCAGATGCGAGCTGGCGAAACGCTGCGGTCAGCATATCGGCCTGCTTCATCGTGTCGTCTCCTTCAGTTGTTCTTGCGACTGATCGAGCAGCTTCTGTGCCTGATCGACCACGGCGAGCGATTTGGTGAAATCGATCCGCGGCCGCATCACCGTCATTGGACCGGTGTCACTAACGGTTTTTGCAGCCTCCGGCAGCGCCTTGCGGACATTGAGACCAATCGCGAGCGCAGCCGCCTGGATCTCCACATCGCGCTCGGAGAGCTTGCTCTTGTCGATCTTTTCAAGCTCTGCAATTGCCCGGCTGTGATCGGGCGTCACGACGCGAGCAGCAGCATGATAGAGATGGGCACGAAGGCGCTCCGGGCTGCCTTCTTCCGACAACAGGGCAACATGCTTGGCTGCGAGCAAGGCCATCTCCGGCTTGCCCCGGATCAGCGCGGTGCGCGCGATCAGCAGATACAGCCCACGCTGGGCGGTTGGATCGAGATGATCAAGCACCGCAACCAGGCGCGGAAACCGATCTGGCCGCTGCGCGAAACTGAATCGGGCGACCGAGAGCGCAAAACGCTGGCGGAAATTTCCCGCATAGATCGAATAGCGGTAGCGGCGGAAATAGCGGACGGCGAGTGCCTCGAACTTATCGAAATCGTCGTCCTGGCCGACGATGAAAATCTCCCGCCGCAACGCTGCTTCTTCCACCAGCGTACCGGGCATCATCAGTCGCACGTCGTCGAGCAATGCGATTGCGGCTTTCGGATCGTCCTGCGCGACCAATGCCGACTGCACCAGCGCAAGCTCCGCCCCGAGCGTGGCCGGCATGTTGCGCGGCTTGATCTGGCCAAGCTTGGCTTTCGCCTCATCGGTCCGGCCATCCACATAAGCAAGGGCGCCATCGACGATGGCTTCATCGATATTCAGCACATTGCGGGACCGAAGCGAGGCGATCACTTGCGGCGTCCCGCCGCTCAATAGATATGTCACCGCTGCGCGCGAATTGCGCGGCTCCTTCCAGAGCGCGGCATCGGCTTTCAGGAAGCTTTCGCCGATGCGCTTGAGAAGCGCAGGCTGCGCATTATGCGCCTCAAGATCGCCGCGCGCGATCTGGTCCTGCAACATCTGCAGTGACCTTACCATCTGATACGGCTCGCGGACCGCCTCAGCAGCCGGCTGCGCATGGGCGCTGCCAATGCACATCGTCAACGCCACCGCGATGGTCCGGCATGAGGTCATAGCGTCGGTGCACGGATCAGAATTTCGATCCGCCGATTCTGCGCTGCCAGCGGATCACTCTGGTTCTTGAGGCGACGATCGGCATAGCCCTCGATCCGCTCCACGCGCGCCGCATCGAGGCCACCACGGACCAGCATGTGATAGGCCATATGGGCACGCGCGGTGGAGAGCCGCCAGTTGTCGTATTCAGCAGTCCGAAACACACGCGCATCGGTGTGCCCGCGTAGGACGACCTGGCCGCGATTCTGGGCGATCATCGGCGTGATCTTGTCCAGCGTGCGAACCAGGCCAGCCGTCGGCTCGGCCGAACCATTGGCAAACATGCCGTAATTCGCATCATCGGTCAGGTTGATGAGCAGCCCTTCAGGCGTTTCGCGCACTTCGGCAACAGGATGAGCTGCGCCGAGCGTAGCGAGCACCGCGGAGATGGCCGACTGAAGCTTCGCTGCATCGGCCTGTGTGGTCTTGGCACTCTGCGCTTGAGGCTTGTCGGACACCGTGACGGGCTTGTCTGCCGTCGCGGCCTGCTTTTGCTCAATCGTGGCATTCGGCTTCGCAGCATCATCGGAGAAAAGACCGACCGGCTTCGGTATAGCGGGCTTGTCAGCCTTCGGCGGCGTCTCGCTGGTGCCGGACATCTCAGGTACCGGCGTTCCCGTTGCATCCGGCTTGGGATCAGCCGGACGCTGCTCCTGCCCTTCGGTGATGGCGGCGATATCCTCGCCGTAAGGCAGGCTGCCCGCCTCCTTGCGCCCCGAGGGCTTCTTTTCGAGCGCGGAAATCGATGCCATCGGCCAGTTGATCGGATCGAAGGGATCGCGATAGGCCTCTCCGCCCTTCAGGCCTTCCTTACGCGCCGGATCGAGCGCGCCGCTGGCCTGTCCGGCACGCGGCGGACCGCCAGCAATCTCCGTCAATACGGCATAGGGATCGCGAAACAACACGGCATCGCCATAGCGGGGCTGCGGCTGCTGCGGCTGCGTGACCTCGGTCGTCGGCTCACCTGGCTCCGGCAATGGCGACTTGCTGCTGCCCTCCGTGGCCTTGCCTGGATCGACGCGACGCGCATCGTTGATGCCTTTGCGATCCGGTGTCGAGTCGGTCAGCTTGATCGGATTGAAGTAGGTCGCGACGCTCTCGCGTGCCTCCTGGCTGGTGACATTGATCAGCCACATCACCAGGAAGAACGCCATCATCGCCGTCATGAAATCGGCATAGGCGATCTTCCAGACGCTGTTCTTCGTCTCGGCCGCATCGAGCGAGCTGCGGCGACGAATGATTAGGATTTCTGTTGGTTGCTGATCGGCCATTTTAACTCTGGAGTGCCAGCTTCAATCGATCGGCCCAGGCTTTCAGCTGGGTTTCGAGCACCACCTGATCGATGGTGATCGACGCCTCGACCTCAGGGCCCGGACGCAATTCGATGGCGATGGCGCGCACGCCAAGCTTGGTGCGGATCAGATCGAGGAGTTCGGACGGACCGGTCAGACGCAGCACCGGGCGGCGCACGTCCGTCGTGATCGACGACAAATGCTCGACGAAGCTGCTCACCGCCTGTTTTTGCGCGGCATTGAGGATGATCGGTTCGAGAATCCGCGCCGCAACACCGGCAATCCTGCTCTGCAGTTCGTCACCGGTCTCTGTCACGTGAACGACCAGCTTCGCCGCAGTCTCATTGAGCAGCTGCAGACGCGCCTCGGCTGCCTGCTCTGCAAGCGCCAGTCGCTGCTGATCCAGTTGCTGCTCGAACTCGGCCTTCGCGCGTGCATAACCATCTGCCTCGCCGCGCTCGTAACCATCGTCTTCGGGGACGACTGCCTGGAGTGGCTGTTGCTGTGGCTGCGACGGACGCGGCTGCTTCTCCACCAGCGGCTGATACTGCGGGCGCCCGCCGGAATGGTGCAACTGATCGAACGGAACCACGCGGCTGCGCGGCTTTCCGGTCTCAGGCCGATCGAAGTCCGCGATCAGTCGGGCAACCTTCTCTGCGCTCATGCCGCCTCCTCCTGCCTAATCCATTGTTTGAGAATTGCTGCAGCCTGCTTCTCGTCGAGCTGGATAATCTGCTCCAGCCGTTTCTGCGGGGCGTTCTGAATACCGAGTGTCACATCCTGAACGAGATTGGGCGCAGGCTCGTTCGATAGCGCAGCGGCCATCGAGCCCGCCACGCCGCCACCACTGAGCAACGCATTTGCCTCGGCCTGGAATTGCGCCGCCTCATCCGTCTTGGCACTGGCCAGGATCGTGTTGATCGCCGGACGCAGACCGAACCAGATCAGCATTCCGGCCACCGCGAGAATCGTGATCGCGCTGACAAGGCTGCCCGCTTGGCGCATCATCACTTCCGTGAACGTGATGGACGGTACCGGCGCCATGTCACGCGCGCCTTCCATGAATTCGACGGCAGACACCTGGATCTGATCACCGCGTGGCTTGTCGATGCCCGCAGCGGTTGCCGCGATCTGAGCGATCTCGGCAACCTTGGCCTCAATCGCCGCATCGCTCGCCTTGTCACCGAGGCTGGCGACCAGGCGCGGGCGATTGACCAGCACCGCCAGGAACATCTTGTTCACCACATAGCCATCGCTGACCGTGGTCACCGTCTTCGATGACACTTCGTAATTGGTGATATCTTCGCGACGCTGCTTCTCATCACTGGAGTTCTTGGCCCCATTCGCATTCACCTGCTGATCAGGCAGATTCTGCTGGACCGTCGTCGGCTGCTGTCGATCGAGGCTCTGCGACGACTCCTTCTCACGAACTGCGCGGACCGACCGCTGCACACGCGAATCCGGATCGTAGACCGTTTCGTTCGTCTGTCTCTTGTCGGTCGATAGCTGGGTCGCGATGCTGACCTCGAAATTGTCGAGACCGAGATAGGGCGTGAGCGCCCGGCTGACGTTCTCCTGGATCGAGCGACTGACGATGCGCTGAAGGTTGGCCATGGTGGTCGGTGTCGCACTGAGCCCACCACCATCATCGTCGGAAAGCAGCGAGCCATTGCTATCGAGCACGGCGACCTTGTCCGCCGTCATGCCGGGGACAGCGGCCGCCACGAGGTGTCTGACCGACCGCGCCGTGCGGGCATCGGCAGGACCATCCGTTCTCAGCACGACCGAAGCCGACGGCGGCAATTGTTCGCGCCGAAACGATCCCCGCGCGGGGATCACGATATGAACGCGCGCAGCCTTGACGTCTTTGAGGACCTGAATCGTTCGCGCTATCTCGCCTTCGAGCGCCCGCACGCGCGTCACCTCCTGCATGAAGGAGGTCAGTCCGAGCGAGCCGATCTTGTCAAACAGCTCATAGCCACCGCTGGTATTGTTCGGCAGTCCCTTGTCCGCCAGCAATGTGCGGGCCTGGGCTGTTTGTGCGGGCCGAACATAGATGGTGTCGCCAGCGGCGTTGATGTCGAACGCGATATTGCCATCGCGCAATGCGGAGCTGACGCGCGTGACGTCTTCCCGGCTAAGGCCGGCATAGAGCGTATTGTATTCGGGTCGACTGAGATAATAGGCACCGCCGCCGACTCCGGCAAAAACGGCAACGCCGATCACCGCCAGCAGAATGAGACGTTTGGTGCCGAGCTCCAGGAGATTGTTCCAGAGCTTCTGCGCGTGCTGGCGATTGACCATCGAATCCTCTGCCGTACTTTCGACGCGATCATCGATTGCGAAGCTTGTCCGGGCGTTACGAGATCCTTAACGTGAAATGGCCGCGCTATTGCTAGCGCGGCCACCTCTACCAAGTCGCGCGCGCGAGCGATTAGCCGCGGAACAGCGACAGGATCGACTGGCTGCCTGCGTTCGCGATCGACAGCGCCTGGATGCCGAGCTGCTGCTGCGTCTGCAGAGCCTGGAGGCGGGTCGATTCCGCGTTCATGTCGGCGTCGACCAGCTGGCCGATACCGCGATCGAGCGAGTCGGTCAGAACCTTCACGAAGTCCTGCTGCAGGCCGATACGGTTTTTGATGGCGCCGAGATTGGTGGCGGCATCGGTGATCGTGGCGAGTGCGTCGTCCACGCCGGAGATGTAGGTTTCCAGCGCGGCGAGGTCGGTCTGGCTGTCCGTGAACTTCGAGATGTCCAGGTCGGCGACGCTGAATTCAGCCCAGGCGCCGTTCTGATACACGTCGTAGGTCTTGTCCAGAACGCCCTTCTCGGTCTTGACGGCAACGTCGGCCGCAGCCATTCCGGCGATGTTGGTCGCTGCAACGCCACCATCCGTGGTGGTGATGTCAACGGCCGTTCCGCTGGCGTTCTTGATTTCGATGGTTTCGCCATCGGCGTTGATACCGACGGTGAGACCTTCAACACCCAGACCCTTGATCGCCGAAACGATATCTTCGATCTTGGAATTCTGCGAAACATTGATCGTGGTGGCGACGGCAGTGCCACCAGCCGGCGTGACGGTGAAGGTGATCGTGCCCGTGGTGGTCGCCGGGGGGCCAGCAGCGCCAACGGTCGTCGGATCGAACGCGAGGGTCGCGTCGATGGCATTGCCGTGAGCCGTAATGAAGTCGGCATCCAGCGTCTTGTCGTAGAGCTTGATCGCGTCGAGGTCGACCGTCAGGGTATCGACCTTCACCACGCCATCGGCGCGGGAGAACGACGACACGACCGACTTCTGGGCGTTGTAGGTGGCCTTCTGCGAGTCGACCGAGATCCAGTTTTCACCGTTGAACACGGCGCTGTCGGCGGTGTTCTTCAGCTGCTTCTGGAGTTCGGTGATTTCCGACTGGATCTTTTCACGGTCAACGCCCGGCGTACGGGCAGCAACCAGCTTTTCCTTGATCGACGAAACGACGTCCACCGTGCCTTCCAGGCCGGTATACATCGTGTCGATGGTCGCGGCACCCAGACCGAGAGCGTCCTGAACGGCGCCCAGAGCCTGCACGTCCGAACGCATCGTCGTGGCGATCGACCAGTAAGCGGCGTTGTCCGAAGCGGTCGCGACGCGATAGCCGGTCGAGATGCGGTTCATCGTGGTGGAGAGGTTGGAGTTGACCGTGCGCAGCGTCTGCAGCGCGGTCATCGCCTGTGAGTTGGTCATCAAGCTAGACATCGTATGTCCCTTTATTCGATTTGAATGTTTGCTGGGGACATACCGGACTTTCACCGGTACGACAGGGCGGCATCATGCCTTTGGAAATGTCGATGTCTGATCGACCCAACCCGTCGTGAATTGCACGCTATCCGCCAAACCTTACCCAAAGCTGAAGTTGGCGAACAGCGGTATAGTTAACAGCGTCCATCCTTATCGATTCATTTCGATGACAAACGGATGAACTACAAGAACGATTTGACGAGACCGACGGCGAGCAAATTCCAGCCATCGATCAGCACGAAGAACAACACCTTGAACGGCAACGCGAAAACCGTGGGCGGCATCATCATCATGCCCATCGACATCGTGAGCGTCGCCACGATCATGTCGATTACCAGGAACGGCATCACGATGAGAAAGCCGATCTCGAAGGCACGACGAAGTTCGGAAACCATGAAAGCCGGAATAATGATTCGCAGATCGATACGTTGACCATCGAGCTTCACCTTCAAGCTCTCCGCTGCGAGATTCTCGAAAGTCTGCAGGTCCTTCTCGCGCACATGCTGCAGCATGAACTCGCGAAACGGATCGGTGATACGCCCATAGGCTTCCTGTTCACTGATCTCGTTCTTCATCAACGGCTGGATGCCGTTCTGCCAGGCACGATCAAATGTCGGCGCCATGACGTAGAAAGTGAGAAACAGCGCCAGGCTGATCATCACGATGTTCGACGGCGTCGTCTGCAGGCCCAGTCCCGTGCGCAGAAACGACAGAGCGACCACGAATCTGGTGAAGCTGGTCACCATGATCAGCAGCCCCGGCGCCAGCGAGAGCACCGTGAGCAACGCCACCATCTGGATGATGCGACCGCTGGCGCTTCCCTCGCCTTGCGGCAGCAGGGTCGACAGATCGGGAATCTGCGCCATGGCTGCCGTCGGCAGCATCACGGCGACCAGGATCAGAAACGCACGCGTCATTGCACCACCAGCGTTTCGATAATCAGCTCACGCACCTTGCCGCCCGACCGCGTCACCGCGCGCTCGTTCAGGTCCTCACGCAAATATTGCAGCCCCCGTGCCCCCTCGATCTGGTTCGGTGTGAGGGTGCGCAAATAAGCGACAATATCCTCGCCCACCTTTGCGGTCAGCGCATGTGATTCCTCGTCATTCAGCTTATCGGTGACGATCGAGGCTTCCATCCTGATCCAGGAGTCCGGAGGCGCCGCCAGATTCGTCGTCACCGGCGCGATCTTGCGTAACCGGTCGCTGGGATTGAATGCTGAAATCACCGGTGTTTCGACCACTTCCTTCCGGCTATCGACAAGGCGGTCGACGGTCGCCAGCATATGAAAGCTGGCGAGCGTTCCCGCACCGGCAGACAGTCCGGTCACAACCACCAGCGCGACAATCCATTGCAGACTGCCGCGTCCCTGCCCGTCATTGTCCACATCAGCCATGGTCGATCCTCATCAGAACGGCGCGACCTGATCGTAGACCTGCTGGCCCCAGTTCGGCTGCTGCACTTCCATGATGCGACCGCGGCCACCATAGGAGATGCGCGCTTCGGCGATCTTCTCGTAAGGAATCGTATTGTTGCGGGCCACATCGATAGGCCGCACGATGCCGCCGACATTGACGATGCGCATCTCATAATTGACGCGCATTTCCTGCGACCCGCTGATCAGGAGATTTCCGTTCGGCAGGACGTCGACCACGACGGCTGCGATGGAGAACCGCACCTCTTCCGCACGATCGATCTTGCCCGATCCCTTGCTGGAGGATTGTGAACTCACATTGGCATCGAAACTTCCAGCCGAGATCCATTTTGCGACATCGGCGGCATAATCGGTGCCGAGCTTGACCTGTGAATCCCGCGACCTGTCCGTCTTGTTGTCCAGAATGGCCTTGTCGTTCATGACGACATTGACCGTGAGAATATCACCAATGCGGGTCGCACGCGGATCGCGATACAGATCCTTGCGCTCGTTCCAGATCGAATGTTGGCCCGTGCCGCGATAGGCCCGCTTCTCCATGGGAATTCCGCGCGCATCCACCTGCAGGCCTTGGCCGACCGGAGACATGTTAGGCGCCTGGCCGATCTCGGCCAACCTGTTGGCACAACCGGCGAGACCGGGTAGCGCAACAGCAACAAGCAGAACTCTCAGCAGCTTCATTTCCTGGGTTTCCCGTCGTCGGTACGACGCATGCCGGCAAGCGTATCGGCGAGATGCGCGCCACGTGCCGGTTCCATCTCGTTCAGGATCGAACTTGCGACCCTGACCTTTAGTTTGGCGAGAACCGCGGCGGCCGTGTCGTCGGCCATGCTGGCGATCTGCTGGGCGGCAGCTTCCGGGTTCATTCGCGAATAGATTTCGACGACGTTTTCCTCGGCCTTCTTGAGGAAATCCTCGCGCAGCTTCAACCACTCTTCATATTCGGCGCGCTTCGCTTCGAGCTCGGCGATCCGCTGCTTCAGCTTCACTTCCGTCGCTTCGAGCTCTTTCTGCTGCCAGGCGACGCGCGCGTCGAGCGCCTGATCCGTGATGTTGCTGCAGAAGCGCGCGACGTCGGATTCCTGTGTCGGCGCTGCCGCTTCTTTCTTGTCGACCGATCCCGTGAACAGCGGCGCTTCGGTCAGCGACTTCGCAGCCGGTTCAGGCTTGGTTGCCGTTTCTGGTTTAGCCGCGACCTCCGACTTGGGTGCCGGCTTCTGGCGCTGTGGCTGTGCCGTGCGTGTGAATTCCGCAAGATTGAGCGGCTTCGATCGCTGCACCGGCTCTGCCAGTGCGACATCCAAGGAGACTGCTGCAGCGATGGTGCAGATCGACCAGGTTACGGCGCGCGTCATTCGTGCTCTCGTGAATCGGTTAAGCAAGCGTTGCACCTTCAGCCTTGTGCGACGCTGACCCGGCCCGCTATTGAATGACGAGTTCGGCCTGCAGCGCGCCGGCAGCCTTGATCGCCTGCAGGATCGCAATGATTCCTTGCGGCTTCAGCCCGATCTGATTGAGGCCGCGCACGAGGCGCTGCAGGTCCGTGCCGCGCAGGATGGCGACCTTCGCGCCATTCTCGTTCGCCTCGATGAATGTTTGCGGCACCACCACCGTCTGGCCGTTGCGCGCAAACGGATTGGGCTGCGAGACGATCGGCGCCTCCGTGATGCGGACCGACAGATTGCCGTGCGTCACGGCCACGGTGGAGATCTGCACATTGCGGCCGATCACCACGGTTCCAGTACGTTCATCCACCACGACACGCGCCGGCGAATCCGGCTCGATCAGCAACTCCTCGATCTCTGCAATGAAACGCACGGGAGGTGCAGATCGCGGCCGCTGCAGCATGACCGTGCGATAGTCGCGCTCGAAAGCAATATTCGTCTGGTAGCGACCGCGGCCATGCGCGTTGATTGCATCGATAATTCGCGTGGCCGTCGCATAGTCCGGATTCTTCAATTCGAGCGTCAGCGAATGCATGTCGCTGAAATTGCCCTTCACTTCGCGTTCGATCAGCGCACCGTTCGGAATACGGCCAGCCGTCGCGACGCCTGCGCTGACGGTCTGGGCGGCGCCTTCCACATTGTAGCCGCCGACGGCGATCGCGCCCTGCGCCACCGCATAGGTCTCGCCATCGGCGCCGCGCAGCTGGGTCAGCACCAGCGTGCCGCCGAGCAGCGACGATGCGTCGCCCATGGAGGAGATCGCCACATCGATGCGCGACCCGCCTGCCGCGAAGGGCGGGAGATCGGCGGTCACCATGACGGCGGCGACGTTGCGCGTCCGCAGCTGGGTGCCGCGGATATTGATGCCCATATTGTCGAGCATGGATTGCAGCGACTGCTCGGTGAAGGGCGCGTTGCGCAGCGTGTCACCGGAGCCCTTGAGGCCGATCACCAGGCCGTAGCCAACGATCTGGTTCTCGCGCACGCCCTTGAGGCTCGCGATATCCTTGATACGTACGGCGGCTTCCGCCGCCGAGACCGACAGCGCGAGAAGCAGCCCGCAAAGAAGACGCAGCATCATCCGTTCTGAATCCGCACTGATCCGTCCTGCTGGACGATGCCCCGGATGGTCACGCCGGTATCGAGATTGCGCAGCTGCACCACCATGCCCGGACTGCCCGACTGCAGCGACGTCGCATAGGTGACGATGACAAGGCCATCGTCTTCCACCAGCACCTTCACAACGGCGCCGCGGGTGACCGCCTTCTGGTCTTCGAGCCCGTTGATGGGAATGAGATGTCCGGCGAGTAGCGTGCGCCGGGCGGTGCGACCGGTCAGCGCGGCCCGATCGTTGATGAACGCGCTCGCGCCCTGGATATTGGGCGCGAAATTGCGGTCCATGATCATCTCGTCCTTGATCACGTCTCCTGGATAGATCGTCGTTGCCGGCACCGGATACTTGACCGGCTCTTCCGCCGCCACGGCATCGCCCGCGAGCATGGCGCCCGCGAGCACGATGGAAACGATCTTCAGGACGCGCATCGGACGCAGCTCCGGCATCATGCGTTAGCGAAGGCCCTTCGAGACGGTGGAAGCCATCTCGTCGGCGGCCTGGATGACCTTGGAGTTCATCTCGTAGGACCGCTGCGCCGATATCAGCTCGGTGATTTCCTTCACCGGATCGACATTCGAGTTCTCGAGATAACGCTGATGCAGCTTGCCGTAGCCGATGTCCCCGGCGAAGCCGACGACCGGCACGCCCGACGACAGCGTTTCACGATAAAGGTTGCCGCCGAGCGGTTCGAGACCGGATTCATTGGCGAAGTTCGCCAGCTGCATCTGCCCGATCTGAACCGGCGCGACTTCACCATCGATCTTGGCGTAGATCTGTCCGGACTCGTTGATGATGACATCCACCGCATTCGCCGGAACGACGACCGCTGGATTCACCAGATAGCCGTCCGGCGACACCAGCTGTCGGTTTTCATTCAGGTTAAACGCACCGGCACGCGTATAGAGCGTCTCCCCATTGGGACCTGCGATCTGGAACCAGCCGCGCCCGTTGATCGCGAGATCATAGGTGTTGCCGGTCTGCGCCATGGCACCCTGGATGTGCAACTTTCGCACGGCGGCGGAGCGCACGCCGAGGCCGAGCTTGGCGCCTTCCGGCACGGCACCTTCGCCGGCGCGGTTCGGCACGCCCTGCGCGCGGTCGATCTGGTAGAACAGATCGGTGAATTCCGCCCGCGATCGCTTGTAGGATGTGGTGTTGATGTTCGCGATATTGTTCGCGATCACTTCCACATTGAGTTGCTGCGCACCCATGCCGGTGGCAGCGATAGCAAGTGCTCTCATGATCGAACCTCAAATCGCCATTCGGCTGACTTCTTGATAGGCCTGAACGACCTTGTCGCGGACAGCCACCGCCATCTGCAACGACCGTTCCGCCGACATCACCGCTTCGACCACTTTCTGCGCCGAGAGCTTACCCTGGATGGACTGGATCGAGGCGGCTTCGCCAGCCTTCATCGAGCCGATGGAATCCGCTGCGACCTGTTCCAGCACATTGTTGAAGCCCATGCCTGCGGAAGCGGGCTGCGCCGTCGGCACCGCACTGCTGGTCTTGAAGACGTCGCTCGTCTTTGCGAGTTCGCCAGCGCTGCTGACAACCGACGATACGGAATCAAGCATATTCAGCTCCTCAGGAGATCGATGGTCATCGACACCATCGAGCGGACTTGTTTGATGACCTGCAGATTGGCTTCATAGGATCGGTTGGTTTCCCGCATGTCGCCCATCTCGATGAGCGAATTCACGTTGGGAAACTTCACATAGCCCGACGCATCCGCCGCAGGATGTCCGGGTTCATAATCGACGCGGAACGGCGCCTGGTCGGTGCCGATGTCCTTGACCTTGACCATGCGCACACCGGCCGCGCGATCCATTTCTGCCGTGAACGTCGTGGTCTTTCGGCGATACGGATCAGAGCCAGGCGTGCGGCCTGTCGCATTCGCATTGGCGATGTTTTCCGACACGACGCGCAGACGCGTGGACTGCGCTTCGAGGCCGGAGCTCGCGATCTGAGTCGATGCCTGCAATGGATCGATCATGGCTTTCTCCGTCAGGACTTCATGCTGGTCATGAACATGCGATGGAAGGACTTCACGATCGCCGTATTCAAGGAGTAGTCGCGATTGATATCGCCCGCCTTGAGCATCTCCTGTTCGAGGCTGACCGAGTTGCCGGAATGCACCGTCTCCCAGGTCTTTTCCTTGCGCATGGCCTGCGCTTCGACGCGCGATCCAGTGGTGATATGCATCGGCGACGTCACCGTCACCGGCACCACTTTGGCATCGAGGATCTTGTTGAATGGCTCGATATCCCGGGCACGATAGCCCGGCGTATTGGCATTGGCGACATTCGCCGAGACCGAGGCCTGTCGCAGTGACAGCCATCGCTCATGCGACGAGGCGAGGTCCATTAGATAGACGGGTCCCACATTGTCCCCACGGTTCAAGATTCGTTAGTATTGGTTTACGGATGGAAACTTGTCTGGGGCTTGAGGTGCGCGACCGGGCACACGCTCATGCATTCTTCTTCTGCTGCTTGCGCGAGTGCAGGAAGTAGATGATCTCCGCAACGGGACGGAAGAACTCGGCCGGAATCATGCGATCGATCTGCGCGACGTCATACATCGAGCGCGCCAGTGCCTTGTCCTCGACGACAGGCACGTCATTCTTCTCGGCAATTTCCCTGATCTTCAACGCGATCAGATCCTGCCCCTTGGCTAGCACCGTGGGTGCCGCATCTTCGCCTTGCGTATATTTCAACGCGATTGCGAAGTGAGTTGGATTGGCGATCACCAAAGTTGCCTTGGGCACCGCGGCCAGCATCGTGTTGCGTGCACGGTCGCGCGCCAGCGAGCGCATGCGAGACTTGAGGATGGGATCACCTTCAGCCTGCTTGAACTCATCCTTCACTTCCTGCTTGGTCATGCGCATTTCGCGTCGCCAGTGGAAGCGCGCCCAGACCAGATCGAGCGACACCAGCACGATGGTGGCAATGCTGATCGCCGAGACGAGACGCATCGCCGTCGTCAGGACGAGCTCCGGAACGGCAGTCGGATCGCTGAACAATGCATTCACGGCCACGGCCTCCTCTGCGCGCAGGACGATCGACACGACCAGGCTGATGGCGATGAATTTGAAGACCGATTTGGCAAACTCGACACGTCCCTGTGCGCCAAAAATCCGCTCGAAGCCTTTCATGATCGAAATACGTTCGAGTTTCGGTTCGATACGATCGAACACGAGTTGCGGTGCGTTTTGCAGGAACGACGACGCCAGACCAGCCAGCAAGAGAACAATGACGATGGGAATGATCAGCTCCGCCATGGCCATTCCGACTGTCGAGAAGAACGCAACTGCATCCGCGCTGTTACGAAGGCGGATACCCGATGGATCATCGAGCAGTCTGGCGAGCGAATAAGTGAGCTTCCGCACATTGTCGGACATCAGGAAGCTCATGATGATCAATAGCGCAAGCATCGAGGCGAAGATCGGCGCTTCACGCGAAACAGGGATTTGCCCCTTCTCGACGGAGTCACGGACCTTCTTCTCGGTCGCCTCTTCTGTTTTGCTATCCTTTTCGGGCGCCTCGGACACTGCAATCTATCTTCAGGTGAAAAATGGCTGGTCGTCCTGATCGGGATTGAGCTCGATCTCGCCGCGGCCGGCCATATCGAGCGCAAGATCCGTAATCGCGCGACGTGCATCGAGAATTTCGCGCTGGTTGGATGGAATTCCACTCGACAATTCGTGCTCGACCAGGCGGCGGGTACGTCCCGCCAGCGAGGACAGGATGAGTTCGCGGAAACTGGCTTCCGACCCCTTCAGCGCCATCACCGTCCGATCGGTCGGCACCTGATCGAAAATCAGCATGCGCGCCTTTGCTGTCAGCTTCACGATATCGTCGAAGGTGAAGAGCATGCCCTTCAGGATTTCCGCCGACTTCGGCCGCGATTCCGTCAGGCTCTTCAGCGACTCCTCCATCTGCGCGCGCTCCATCTTGTTGATGATGTCGGCCATGCGCGGATAGGTATCGGACGCCAGGTTGCGGGCGAAATTGATCATGAAGTCTTCATGCATCGTCTTTTCGATGATGCTCATGGCATCCTCGACCACCGGTTTGAGACTGAGCATTCGTCGCATCAGGTCATGGCGGATATCAGGCGGGAGGTGGCTCATCACCCGCGCCGCGCAGGCCGGCTTGACGCGCGATAGAATGAGCGCCGCGGTCTGCGGATGCTCCTTCAGCAGGTAATTTGCAAGCAGACCTTCGGAGACGAGCGAGATGCGCTCCCACACCGATTTGGTCTTGTTACCCAGCACTTCGGATATGATGTCTGTGATCTGATCGGGCGGCAGAACGCCGTTCAGAAGCTTCTCGAGTTCACCGACCGTGCCGAAGATATTCGGCCCTTGCGAGAAGTTCTGCGCGAACTCCTCGATGATCGCTTCCAGCTCCGATGTCGAGATCGGCTTCAGTTCCGCGGCAGCCCGCGTTACGAGCTTGATTTCGTCGGGATCCAGTTCCTTGAGGATCCCCCCGGAAAGGTCACGGCCCATGGCCAGCAGAAGCACAGCAGCCTTCTCCGTGCCGCCGAGAGGCTTTACGGAGGTGCTACGCTTGACGGGTGCATTGAATGCCATGGGTGGGACCTATCAGGCGTCCGGATCTCCGGCCATGCCACCGACGATTTCCGTCAGCGACACGCCGAAACGCGAATTTTCATCTTCCACCACGACCACGGCGCCACGCGCCACGATGCGGCCATTGACGACCACCTCGACCGGCTCGCCGACACGATGATCGAGCGGAATCACAGCGCCACGGCCAAGCTTCATCAGATCGGCCACCGGCATGGTGGCGGAGCCGAGCAGCACCTGGACGGTGACGGGAATACGCAGGATCGGCTCGATATTCGTCAGTCGACTGGTCTCTTCGGCCGCGCGGGCAGCGAGATCCGCCAACTTGCCGAACGACGTATTCTCAACACCGAGCGCGTCGGACGTCGCCGTGGCCGCCGGATCTGCTTCGTATGATTGCTTCATGGTCCCCTGCCTTCTGAAAATGAATTCGGACTAGCTCAAGCCGGATTGGTGTTGCGCGCATCGATCTCGGCGATCGTCCGTCGCGCTTCGTCGATCTTGTCGCCGAGCGCATGGACCATCTGCCGTCCGTCTGAGCTGAATTCGCGCACCATCAGGACCATGTCATCGACCGTCTCGTTGGTCTTCTCGAGTACAGCCGTGAACTCGCTGTGATGCGCGCGCAACCGCACCAGTTCACGATGCATCTTGGTGACGCGGACGCTTGTGAACAGCAGCGCGGCGAACAGAATGATGTCAACGACTGAGGATATCATCGATGAACTCCCGCTTCTGATCCCCGGACTCCTTGACCTGCAGCGAATAGACGCCGTTCATCTGGCCAAGCTGGCACCAGAACAGCCGCTGCTCGTTGCATTCGAGCCGCACCAGCGTGTCCGGCGTGGCATTCAGCTGCAGCACCTGGCCGACCTTGAAATTGGCGACCTCGCCGAGCGTAAACTGCCGCTCCTCCAGGATCGCCTTCAGCGTGACTTCGGTGCGCTTGATCTCGCTATGCAGCTGGCGGCTCCACTTCGGATCGGTCGATGCCGATTCGCCGGAGACGATCTGCGACATCGCGGTGCGGATCGGATTGAGCGCCGCATGCGGAATGACGATGAACATCTCGCCGCCGCGATCGAGCCCCTGAAGCAGGATCTTGGAGCAGACCGCCATATTGTTGAGACGGCCGATCGCCAGATAATCCATGCGCGTTTCGACGCGCTCCAGATTGAAGGTGACTTCGGTCGCTCGCTCGAATGAGGATTGCAACGCCTTGCCGAAGCGCTCGAACAGCGCTTGCGCCACGTGCAGCTCCACATTCGAGAACACACGCGGCATGTCGAGCGGCGGCTCGCCGCCATCGGCCCCGAAAAGAAGTTCGATCATCGTATAGACGAAATCGCGATCGAAGCCGATCAGCACGCGCGCGTCCCATGCCTGCGCATAGAACACCGCGGCGATTGCCTCGCCCTCGTGGCGGTCCAGAATATCCGACAACCGCTCGCTGCCGACGCTCATCAGCGAGAAGTACGATTGCGACGGCGACATCGAGCGCAGGCTTTCCGCGCACAGATTTGTCATCGTATCGAAGATCACATGCAGCATCGGCATGCGTTCGACGGAAATACCCGCAGCGCCGAGAAGCTGGTCTGATCCCTGATCGCGGCCTGCCTTGACGTCCGACATCAACCGCGTGCTCCTGCTTTAGCTGGCGCCTCGGCCGCATCGGCCTTGGGCGGGCCGCCATTGATTGTCTCGCTCTCCACCACATCGATGGACGGACGATCGGCCGGACCGATCATCTTGCGACCATGCTCGATCGCGATCTGCGGCAATGCGCCGTTCATGAAGGCCAGCAACGACTGCTTGACGATCACATACATCCGGGCGCGCTGCTCACGCACCATCTTCACCTTGAGCGCCAGCGGCGCGACGATACCGTAAGACAGGAAGATGCCGACGAAGGTGCCGACCAGCGCGGCGCCGATGAAGCCACCGAGCAGCTTGGGCGACTGATCGAGCGCGCCCATCGCCTTGATGACGCCGAGCACGGCGGCGACGATGCCGAGCGCGGGCAGCCCCTCTGCGATCATCATCAGCGCGTTGTACGGCTTCAGCTTGCTGCGAACGATGGTTTCGATTTCCTCGTCCATCAACGCCTCGATCTCATGGGTGCGCGCGCTGCCCATGACGATCAGGCGGAAATAGTCGCAGATGAATGCCGTCAACGGCTCGTTCGCCAGCACGGTCGGGAACGACGTGAAGATTTCCGAATTCGGGGGATCGTCGATATGCGCCTCGACCTCGTTGCGGCCCTTGTTGCGCACCTCGCGCATCAAGGTGTGCATCAGCCCGAGCAGATCGAGATAATGCCGCTGCTTGGGCACATCGACCGTAATCGCCTGGATGGTTGCCTTGCCTGTGTCGATCACGGTTTTCCAGGGATTGGCGACGACGAAGGTACCGGCCGACATCCCCATGATGATGACGAATTCCCAGGGCTGCCAGATCACCGCGAGATGCCCGCCCATCGCAACATAGCCGCCGATCAGACTGGCGAGTGTGATGATGACACCAATGAGAACGTTCAAGCGCACCGCTCCAATTTGAGGATGCCCCCGTGTAGGCAGTGATGCTTGCACGAGGCTGACATGCGCCGGTTCCGGCCAGCCCCGGACAAGCCTGCTCGCCGAGTTTCACATCCAGTCGCGCATGCGAAGCTGAAACCCGGAATCCAAGATGCAATCTGCGCTCTATGTCAGCCTTTCGGCCCAGGTCTCGCTCGAAAAGCGGCTCACCACCATCGCCAACAACATGGCGAATATGAAAACGGCGGCGTTTCGCGCCGATGCCGTAAAATTCGAGACCGCGATGTCACGCGCCGCCACCCAGCCGGTCGCGTTTTCCTCGCCCGGCGAGAACTTCATCTCGCGCAAGGAAAGCGCCGTCACGCAGACCGGAAATCCACTTGATGTCGCGATCGCCGGCAACAGCATGGCCGCTTATCCCGGCGGCCCCGATCCCGGCGCCACCACCTGGATGGCGTTCCAGGGTCCCACCGGCACGGTCTATACCCGCGACGGCCGCATGCAGATGGACATCAACGGCCAGCTCCGCAATCTCGCCGGCTTCCCTGTGCTCGACTCCGGCGGTACACCGATCATGATCGATCCCGATGGCGGCCCGGTGACCATCGCGCGCGACGGCACCATCGCCCAGGGCGTCAATCAGGTCGGCCAGCTCGGCCTGTTCGATATCGCCTCGGATGCGAAGCTGGAGCGGTTCGGCAATTCCGGCGTGATCCCGGACAAGCCGGCCACCGCTGCGCTCGATTTCGTCACCGTCGGCTTCCAGCAAGGTTTTGTCGAAGGATCGAATGTCGATCCGCTCTCCGAGCTCACGCAGATGATGATGGCGACAAAGACCTTCCAGAATGTGAGTTCGCTGATCCAGGATTCCGAGAGCTCGGTTCAGAACGCCATTCGCACCCTCGGCGATCCGGCCAAGGCCTGACGCTGACTGCAAGGCTGGGAGTTTCAGATGAACGCGCTCGAACGGCTCGAATCCACCATCTCGGTGCTGCGCAAGGATGTGCCCGTGGTCCGCGTCGGAGGTCTCGTCTCCGAGGTGACCTCGACGCATTTCCGCGTGGCCGGCCTCGCGCGCCACGTCAAGCTCGGCGAACTGATCGGACTTGAGATCGACAAGCGGGTTCATCTCAGCGAGGTCGTGCGCATCGATAGCGACGGTGTCACCGCCAAACCGTTCGAATCGAATATCGCGGCCGGCCTCGGCCTGCCGGCCTTCCGCATGCCGCCAAAAGCGCTCACACCGCATCCCGGCTGGAAAGGCCGCGTCATCAACGCGCTCGGCGAACCGCTCGACGGCCTCGGCCACATGCCGGTGGGCGACCGCGCGATGCATACGGATAGCGATCCGCCGCCGGCCTTGAAGCGCGCGCGTGTCACCGCCCCCTTGCGCACCGGCGTCAAGGTGATCGACCTCTTCACGCCGCTCTGCAAGGGCCAGCGCATCGGCATCTTTGCCGGCTCCGGCGTCGGCAAGACGACGCTGCTCTCGATGCTGGCCCGCAGCACCGGCTTCGACACCGTGGTCACCGCGCTGGTGGGCGAACGCGGCCGCGAAGTGCGCGAATTCCTCGAAGAGTCGCTGGTGCACCACAAGACGCGCGCCGTCACCGTGGTCTCCACGTCGGACGAAAGCCCGATGATGCGGCGCCTGGCGCCGAAGACGGCCATGACCATCGCCGAATATTTCCGCGATCGCGGCGAATCCGTCCTGCTGATCGTCGATTCCGTGACGCGCTTCGCCCATGCCTCGCGCGAAGTGGCGCTGGCCACCGGCGAGCCCGCCATCGCCCGCGGTTATGCGCCGAGCGTGTTCAGCGAATTGCCTCGCCTGCTCGAACGGTCCGGTCCCGGCCTTGAAGGCCGGGGCAACATCACCGGCGTGTTCGCCGTGCTGGTGGATGGCGATGATCACAACGAACCCGTGGCCGACACCGTGCGCGGCACGCTGGACGGCCATATCGTGCTCGATCGCGATGTCGCCGATCAGGGCCGATATCCCGCGGTGAATGTCCTCGCCTCGGTCTCGCGTCTCGGCCAGCATGTGTGGTCGCCGGAGGAAGCGACGCTGGTGCGCAAGCTACGCGCCATGATCGCACGCTTTGAAGATACGCGCGACCTGCGCCTGATGGGCGGCTATCAGCCCGGCCGCGACGCCGAACTCGATCAGGCCGTCAATCTGGTGCCGAAGATCTACGATGTGCTTGGCCAGCTTCCTGCCGAGCCGCCTTGCGACGAACCGTTCCAGGAACTGCTCTCCGTCATCAAGAGCGCGATTGGCTGATCGCGCAGCGTCTCCTTTCATCCAACTGTCGTCATTCGCGGCGCGCTCTCATGGCGCGCCGCGTTGCATGGCTCGCGCCATGTTGCGGCCTCAGATGACCGCGATGACGAAAGGAATGCAGATAAAGGGAGCGTTCGAGGCATGCGATTCAGCCGGACCATCCGTTTCGCTTTTGTCGTCGCTATCAGCCTCTCAGCTATCCCGCCGGGCAATGCCGGCCAGCAGGACATGCTGGCGCTCATGCAGCGCATCACGGCGCTTGCCAAGGAGGGCCGCTATGGCGATGCCATTCCGCTGGCCCGCAAGCTCACCGTCGAGGCCGAAAAGACCGCCGGCCGCCAATCGCCGCTGACGGCCACCACTTATGTCGTGCTCGCGCAGGCCCTGCAGGCGCAAGGCGAACTCACCGAGGCCGAAACCAATCTGCGCAAGGCGCTGGCCATCCGCGAAAAAGCGATGGGCCCGACCCATGCGGAGGTTGCTGCCGTGCTCGGCCAGCTTGGCCAGATCGCCTTTGCACGCGACCGCCTGGCGGACGCCGAGCACTATGCGCAACGCGCCGTCGCCATCAATGAGCGCAGCTCCGGCGCCGACAGCACGGCCACCGCATTATCGCGGATGCAGCTCGGCAATATCCGCCATCGCCAGCTGCGCGAGGACGAGGCCTTCGAGATTTTCAGCCGAGCGCTGGCGAGCTTCAAGGCGGCCGGTGCGCAAGCCGAGATCATGGTGCCGGTGGCGCTCAACAACATGGCCGAAGTCGCCAAGGCGCAAGGCAAACTGCAGATCGCCGACGACCAATTCCGCGAAGCCCTGGCGCTGCAGCAAAAGCTGCACGGCCCGGACAATCTCCAGGTCGCCGCGACGCTCAATAATCTCGGCGAACTCCGCCGCATGCAGGAGCGCCTGCCGGAGGCCGAAGACCTCGCCCGCCGCGCTCTCGCGATCCGCGAAAAATCCCTCGGCCCCGATCACGCCGATGTCGCCGCCAGCCTCAACAATCTCGCCATCATTTTCACCCGCCAGCGCCGCGCCACCGAGGCCGAAGGTCTGCTGACCCGCGCACTGGCGATCCAGCAGAAATCCTTCGGCCCGGATCACCCCAATGTGGCCATTGCGCTGAACAATCTCGCCGAAGCCAAGTCCGGTGCCGGCCAGAAGAAAGAAGCCGAAGAGCTGTTCCGCCGCTCTCTTGCCATCCGCGAGAAGAGCGCCGGCCGCGACCATGCCGAAACTGCGACAGCCATCGACAATCTCGTCAACCTGCTCACGAACGATAACCGTGCCAGTGAGGCCGAACCTTTGGCCCGTCGTTCGCTTGCGATCCGCGAAGCCGCCCTCGGCCCGCGCCATCCGCGCGTCGCGGGCAGCCTCAACAATCTCGCGGTGGTGCTCGATACGCTCGGCAATGCCCATGAATCCGAACCGCTGCTGAAGCGTGCACTGGAGATCCGCATCGCCACCCTCGGCGACGGCCACCCCGATGTCGCCAACAGCTACAACAATCTCGGCGCCCATTATCTCGATGTCAGGGACTGGCAGCAGGCCAACGACGCCTTCGCCCGCTCGGCAGCGATCCTGATCGCGCGCAACGCCACCGATGCCGGCGATGCGTCACCCGGCAGTGATCTCGGTTTCAAGGACGGCACCAATCCCTTTCCCGGTGCCATCGTCGCCGCCTATCAGCTCGCCGACGCCGCGCCGGCTCAGCAGGTCGCCTTGCGGGCACAGGCCTTCGACAACGCACAACGCATCGGCGACGAACAGGCGGCCAAGGCGATTGCCGGCATGTCCGCCCGCGTCGCGGCCGGTGGTGGTGATCTCTCCGCCAAAGTGCGGCAGCGACAGGATCTCGCCGATCAGGCTGTTGCCAACGATCAGCTCTTGATATCAGCGCTCTCGCAGCCGGCGTCCGCTCGCAATCAGCAGACCGAACAAGCCATCCTCACCCGTGCCGCAGCAATCACGAGCCAGATCAAGGATCTCGACCGCACCATCGCCGCGCAATTCCCGGATTACGCGACATTCGTCACCCGCACGCCGATTGCGCTGGCGGATGTGCAGAAGCAACTTGGTCCGAAGGAAGCCCTGCTGCTCTTCACCACCACCGAGCGTTTCACCTTCGTCTGGACGGTGACCAAATCCGATATCCGCTGGCATGCCGCACCGCTCGGCGCAAAGCAGCTCACCGACACCGTGCGCATCCTGCGCTGTGGTCTCGATGACGAAGCCTGGCTCGGCAAGGCCAGCGACTGCACGGACAAATACGGCTTGAAGAAGCCACCGGGCGGCGGCCAGCTGCCGTTCGACAATGACCGCGCCTATGGCCTCTATCACGCGCTGCTCGAGCCGGTCGCAAAGGAGATCGACGGCAAGGAACTGATCCTGGTGCCATCCGGCCCGCTGGCGACGCTGCCATTCCAGGTGTTGCTCACCGAGCGCCCGCCGAATGGGCCGCAAGCCTTTGCCGATATGCCGTGGCTCGCCAAGCGCTTTGCCAGCACCGTGTTGCCGTCGGTGTCGAGCCTGACATCGCTGCGCCAGGTGGCAAAATCGAGCCGCGCGCAAAAGCCCTATATCGGCATCGGCAATCCCCTCCTCGATGGCGGCGATGCCGAGCGTGCAAAGCTGGCGCGCCAGTTCCAGAGCTGTGCGGCGATCATGGAGGCGCGGCAGGACCAGCTTGCCCAGCGCAAGGTGCAGGCCGCCTTCTCCCTCACCGGAGGCACTGCCGATCTCGACCAGCTCAAGCGCCTCGCACCGCTGCCGGAGACAGCCATCGAGCTCTGCGCCGTGGCCGAGCGCTTCTCGCCGGTGCGCGGCGACGTCTATCTCGCCAGTGCGGCTACCGAGACGAATATCAAATCGCTGAATGCTGGCGGACAGCTCGCGCAATATCGCGTGTTGCATTTCGCCACCCATGGCGCGCTGGCCGGCCAGGTCCGCGGCACCGTCGAGCCCGGCCTGATCATGACGCCGCCGCAACAGACCTCGCGTGATGATGACGGCTATCTGTCATCCTCGGACATTTCCGCCCTGAAGCTCGATGCCGATTGGGTGGTGCTCTCGGCATGCAACACCGCGGGCGGCGACAAGGCCAATAGCGAGGCTTTTTCAGGCCTTACCCGCGCCTTCTTCTATGCGGGCTCGCGCGCGCTGCTGGTCACCCACTGGCCGGTCAATTCGCAGGCTGCGGTTATCATCACCACCGGGACCACCAATGCGCTGGCGACCCAGCGCGATCTCGGCCGTGCCGAGGCATTCCGCCGCTCGCTGGTCAATCTGATCGGCAAAGGCGGCGCCTATGCACATCCCAGCGTCTGGGCGCCCTTCGTGCTGGTGGGGAATGGCGGGGCTTAGCGCCTTTTCAATTTAAGACGACGCACCTTCTCCACTAACTCTCCCTCATCCTGAGGAGCCGCGCGTTTGCGCGGCGTCTCGAAGGATGGGCGACACACGCCATGGTTCGAGACGCGCGCCAATGGGCGCGCTCCTCACCATGAGGACGGTGGTAGTCTCAATTCAGAACGCTCTAATAATCAGCCGCCGGCCCGGCTCTGCTTCTGCATCTCGTCCCGGCGCATCGGCATCGCATCGATACGGCCGAAGATGTCCTGAGCGGCAAGCGGATCGTTGGCGGCGAAAGCAGTGTTGCCGTCCTTGCCGACAAGGAAGACACGGAATTCATTGCCATCGGTCGCGAGCCGCTTGCGCAACTGGCGGGCTTGATGCCCGTCGCCCACCGCTTCCATCAGCACGATATTGCGCTCGAACATGCCGCCCGATGCAGCTTCCAGGTTCCGGCGTTGAACACGCAGCTCGCCGTCTTGCGACGATGGCGCGACCAGGACCAGTACACGGCTCTTCCAGCGCAGGCCGGCCAGCGGATCGGCTTTGGCCGGCGTGGCCATGGCCAGTGCGGCACAGGCGCTGACAGTCAGAGCAATAGCGGTACGACCGCCCAAGGCGGTGCGACGAAAAAAACGGTTCATGGCGATGTCCCCTGCCGTCATTGCGGCATCTCCTGCGCCCGCCTCCAAGCATGACGCATTTTCAACCGGCTTACACCGCCTTTGTTTCATTCCCGCGTCAGCACGAAACAAAAGGCCGCATCGACGAAGCCGTTTTCGGTTGCGACGCCAACGCCCGGAAACCCGACATGGTTATCAAGCCATCCAACGACGCAGCGGACATCGCCGCAGACCTCAGATGGAGACAGCCATGCGGACCCTCAGCTTCATTCTCGCTTTCGGCTTCGCTTTCGCCGCTCCCGGCGTCAACGCAACGGCGGAAAGCAGCCTGCCCGGCGCCGGCACCTTCACCTATTCGGGCGCGCAGCTGGAGACGACCACCACCGTTGCACATCTGACGCTGACACCCCGCGGCAGGCAGTTGCCAACGAATGCGCAGGGCAGTGCGAGCAATGTCGCCCGTGGCTAATCAACACTGACGGGCTGGATCGTCTAGCCGACGTCCCGATGGCCACCGGCATCACCGCCAATGTCCTCATCCGACCATTTCCAGCGTCCGCCGCCTGCCCGCTTGGCCGCATAAAGCGCCCGATCGACCTGTTCGAGCAGGTCCGACGTGGTCGCTTCCGGATGATCCATCGCAGCGGTCACGAGAATGCCGGCGCTGGCACCGACACGGATTGCGATGTCGCCGACCAGATAGGGCATCGACAGCTCCACCACCGCTTCCCGCGCCAAGGACAGCGCCACTTCGCGGCCGAGATCGCCGCCCTGCACCCGCTTCAGCAACATGAATTCGTCGCCGCCAAAGCGGCACGCCATGCCGTCATCGCCCATGCATGCGACCAGCCGCGCGGCGACCTGTCGCAGCAATTCGTCGCCGGCATGGTGGCCATGGCGGTCGTTCACCGGCTTGAAGCCATCGAGATCGATGGCCACGATTGCCACATGGCCGCTGCCATTTTGCAGAGCCGAGACAAAAGCCGAGCGGTTCGGCAGGCCGGTGAGAAAGTCCTGGTTGGCCTGCCGCGCCAGTGCCTGCTTGGCTTCGAGACGCTCGATGAAGGCAGTGCTGAGATGGCGCGACGCCTCGCGCAGCGTCAGCCAGAACAGGAACAGCATGGTGGCGCCGATGGAATAGGACGCCTCCGGCCGCATGAACGCGCCGGTCACGATGGGCCCGAACAGCAAGGCCGCCGTCAGCAGCACGATCCAGGGGCGGATCGCCGCCCGCGACACCATGCCCACGCAAAACGACATCGCCAAGCCGAAAGCGAGCCAGGCTCCCGGCGCATCGCCGAGTTGCAACGCCCGGAATGACAACATGCCGAGCGAGGCGCCGAACGCGGCTGCGCCCGCGCCGTAGAGCCGCTCCCAGCGCACGACTCCGGCATCCGAGGCATCAGGCCCGCGCGACTTGTAGAGCTGCAGGCTGACGATCCGGCATGCTGCGGTGATGAAGACGAAAAACGAGATGATCGAATAGACGAGATCGCCGCTCATCCAGGCGAGCGCAACGCCGCCGATCACCGACGTCAGGCTGATCGCGGCAACCTGTGGCAATGCCGTATAGAGCAGCTCGACCAGCTCGCGCCGGATCTGCGGACTTGGATGGCGGAAGTTGGAACGGACAAGGCGCTGCATGGCGCCGGAACATGCCACCGGATCCCTAACAACGGGTGCTCAAGGGCGTGAAAGTGACGGGTTACGCACAACAAAAAGGCCAGCCTCGCGGCTGGCCTTGATGGATCGATCGACAGCCGATCCCACCCTGCGCCGTGCGAGCGCAGTGTGTCGGTTGCTCGACTTATGGCTTGTAGCCGCCACCCGGGAGCGGGCCGTGATACGGCGTGTTACGGCAATGGCCCCACGGACCGCGCCAGTAGCCGGGAGGGCAGCCGTTGCCGGCAACCGGGGCTTCCTGATAGTAGCCGCCCGGAAGCGGACCGTAATACGGCGTGGTGCGGCAACCGCCCCACGGACCGCGCCAGGCATTGGGACCGCAGCCGCCGGACACCTGGATCACCTGCGCTTCAACAGCGAGGCTCTGGCCGATCATCGGCGCAGCACTGGCCTGCGTCGAAACGATGAACATGGCGACAAGGCACGCCGCCATGACGTGAAGTAGCTTGGTCATTCTATTCCTCTTTGATTGGAGACAATCATCAGCCCCGACCAATGCACTTCCCGTTTGCGACGGTTGCTACTTGAAAGTGCGTTTGTCTGCGATCTTGCATAGAACCCCATTTTACCTTTGGCAATTGCGATCAGCGTGTTCCGCTGCGCAACTCCATCGGTTAGTTATCTGGCCGTTAAGAAGCAGCGTTCGCGCTGCGCACTGGCGCCGATGCTGCGTCACATGCTCGCATCGCAAGCTTGTTCGTAGCTGATTGCTGAAGAACTTCGTGACAACTGCACGAATCTGGAACCAATCGAATCTGCTGCTACAAAAACGAAACCCGCACTGCTGCTGAAAGATCATCGTGCTTCCCTGGAAACTGATCGACACCACCGACGTGCCCGATGGCAATGTGCCGCTGCGCCTGATGCAGCGCGGCAAGGAGTTCACCATCAAGCTCGGCCAGAACGAGCTGATGAGCAGCCGTCTCTACGGCTCCGAAGAGGCACTGGCGACACTGACCTGTTTTCGCCTCAAGGATACGAAAGCGCCGAAGCTGCTGATCGGCGGCTATGGCATGGGCTTCACGCTGCGTGCGGCACTCAAGGTGCTGGAGCCGAAGGCGAAGGTCACCGTCGTCGAATTGCTGCCCGCCATCGTCGCATGGGCGCGCGGGCCGATGGCCGAGCTCACCGGCGACAGCTTCACGGATCCGCGCGTCAGCATCGTCGAGGGCGATGTGGTCAAGGCGATCTCATCGGCACGGGATAGCTACGATGCGATCCTGCTCGACGTCGATAACGGGCCGGAAGGCCTGACGCGCAAATCCAATGACGCGCTCTATGATCTCTCCGGCCTGCATGCGAGCCTCAACGCGCTGCGCCCCGGCGGCGTCCTTGCGGTGTGGTCTTCGTTCCCGCATCCGAAATTCACCACCCTGCTGCGCAAGGCCGGCTTCGCCACCGAAGAGATTCCGATCCGCGCCGCCGGCCCCCGCGGCGGCGCCCGGCACGTGATCTGGCTGGCGACCAAACCGAAGATGGCGCCTGCGAAAGCAGCCAAGCCGACACCTGCGAAACCTGCTGTTGCGAAAGCCAGGGTAGCGAGCAAACCACCGACAAAGCGCAAGCCAACTCCGGCCAAGAAGAAATCCTAAAAGCAAAGAAAGCCCGCGACCTCGGTCGCGGGCTTCTTGATTGAGACCTACAAACTCCGCCCTCATCCTGAGGAGCGCGCTCTTGCGCGCGTCTCGAAGGATGGCAGTACGCTCGGAGCCCAGCCATCTCATGGTTCGAGACGGCGCCAAGAGGCGCCTCCTCACCATGAGGGCCGGAGTTAATCGACCTTGAGATTGGCGGCCTTGACCACCTTCTCCCACTTCTCGGTTTCGGCCGCGATCATCTTGCCGAAGGCTTCCGGCGGCCCAATCAGCGGATCACCGCCGAGATCGATCAGCTTCGCCTTGATCGCCGGTTCAGCCAGCACTTCGTTCACCGCGGCATTGAGCTTGGCGATGATCTCCGGCGGCGTCTTCTTCGGCGCGCCCATGCCGAACAGTGCGCTGGCTTCATAGCCCGGCACGGTTTCAGCGACGGTCGGGACGTCCGGCAGCAGCGCCGACTTCTCCGTGGTGGTGACGCCGAGCGCGCGCAGATTGCCCGAGCGGATGTGCTGGATGATCGACGGCATATTGTCGAAGATCACCTGCACCTGGCCGCCGGTCATGTCGGTGATGGCCAGCGCAGCGCCGCGATAGGGCACGTGCTGCATCTTGGCGCCGGTCATCATCATGAACATCTCGCCCGACAGATGCACCGAGGTGCCGTTGCCGGAGGAGGCCATGTTCACCTTGCCCGGATTGGCTTTCACATAGGCGATGAATTCGGCGACGTTCTTGGCCGTGATGTCCTTGTTGACGGTCATCACATTGGCCGTGCGATGGAAGGCAGCGACCGGCGCGATATCACGCACGAAGTTGAAGCTCAGCTTCGAATACAGCGTGGCATTGATGTAGTTGGCCGGATTGACCAGCAGCACCGTGTAGCCATCGGGCTCCGCATTCACTACGGACTCGGTGCCGATATTGTTGCCGGCGCCCGGCTTGTTCTCGATGATGAGTTGCTGGCCCAGCTTTTCCGACAGCCGCTGGCCGATGAGGCGAGCCAGAATGTCGGTGGCGCCGCCGGGCGGATAGCCCACGACGAAGCGGATCGGCTTGTTCGGATAGGTCGACGCCTGCGCCAGAGCGGCGCTGGTGGGCACGAGAGCGGATGAGACGAATGCGGAAAAGCCAAGCGCGATCAGACCGATCGCGGCGCGACGAGAAGCCATGATTTTTATTCCCTCCAGCTGCCGCAACTTGGCGCGCGGTCAGCGTGTGTGTTGAATGGACAACACCCGTCTGTAACAAACAATTCGACTATCGACCAGTGCGGCATTACCTGCGGCGGCCGCGGATATTTGCCTGCGGCGCCGCGCGATGGCACAACATCACGACAAACAAAAACAACAAGGAAGCCGCGACGCGCATGCCCCGGCGGTTTCCGCAGGAGGACACATGCCCAATCCCGCCCTCGCGCCCGGTTCGATCAGCCCATTCGACGGCATGGATGTGCCCTGGCTGCTGCGCATGCGCGCCGAGACGCGGCGCGATCATCCCTTCATCATCTGGTCGCCCTTCGATGCGCCCGCGCGGCCCTGGACCTATGGCGAATTCCACGAGCGGGTCGGCGCGCTGGCCGCCGGCCTCGCGAAGCGCGGCATCAGGCAGGGTGATTATGTCCTGATCCATCTCGACAATTGCGTCGAGCAGCTCCTCTCATGGTTCGCCTGTGTCGAGCTCGGCGCCATCGCCGTCACCACCAACACCCGCTCCTCCGCCGCGGAAATCGAATATTTCGCCGATCATTGCGGCGCCGTCGCCGCGATCACCCAGCCATCCCTTGCCGAACTTGTCGCGGGGAATTGCAAGAACCTGCGCTGGATCGCCGTCACCTCGCACAATGCCGGCACGCCTGCCGATTCCGGCATCAAGGCCGAGCGCTTTGAGGCGCTGTTCGCCGACAGCGCCGATCGCCCGCGCCGGTCGATTGATCCCTGGGCGCATTGCAGCGTGCAATATACGTCCGGCACGACGTCACGCCCGAAGGCCGTGCTGTGGACCCATGCCAATGCGCTGTGGGGCGCCAAGATCAATGCATCCCATCAGGACCTGCATGCGTCCGACACGCATTTGACCTATCTGCCGCTGTTCCACACCAATGCGCTGGCCTATTCGATGCTGGCGACGCTGTGGGTCGGCGCCTCCATCATCCTGCAGCCGCGTTTTTCGGCCAGCCGGTTCTGGCCCACCGCGCTCACGCATCGCGCCACCTGGCTCTCCACCATCCCGTTCTGCATGAAGGCGCTGCTCGAGCACGAGGTGCCGAAACAGCATCACTTCCGCATGTGGGGTGCCTCGTTCTGCGATCCGCCGGCCTTTGCCAAATTCGGCATCAAGATCATCGGCTGGTGGGGCATGACCGAAACCATCACCCACGGCATCATCGGCGAGGTCGACCAGCCCAACACGCCCATGGCCATCGGTCGCACCGCCGCCGAATACGGCATCCGCATCACCCGTAACGACGGCACGCCCGTCGAGGTCGGCGAGACCGGCAATCTCACCATCCTGGGCACGCCGGGCCTGACGCTGTTCAAGGAGTATCTGCACAACGAGGCTGCCACGAAAGACAGCTTCGATTCCAATGGCTTCTTCATCACCGGCGATCGCGTCACGCTGCTGGAGCGCGGCTATATCAAATTCGGCGATCGCGCCAAGGACATGCTCAAGGTCGGCGGCGAGAATGTCGCCGCGTCGGAGATCGAGCAGGTGGTCATCACCGTGCCCGGCGTGCGCGAAGCCGCCGTGGTCGCGAAGAAACATCCGATGCTGGATGAGGTGCCGGTGGTGTTCATCATCCCGCACGCGGGCGTCACGAATTGTCCGCCGGCCCTGCATGACAACGTCATGTCCGCCTGCAAGAACGGTCTCGCCGATTTCAAGGTGCCGCGCGAGATCCACTTCGTCGACGACATGCCGAGATCGACCCTGGAGAAAGTGGCGAAGGCGGAGTTGCGGAAATTGCTGACTTAGCCACCGCGCTCCGCTCGTCATCCCCGCGAAAGCGGGGATCCAGCAAACGCAGATTTCGGCGAGCAAACGCAGACAGCAGTGTCTACGGGATCGCCCGGTCAAGCCGGGCGATGACAGAAAGGGCTAGATCCCCAGCGCCACCGGGCGAAACGCCTGCAGCAACTGCTGGTCGATCTTGTCGCCCATCTGCTCCATCATCTCGAATGCCTTGGCATGGGTGAACGGCATGCGATAGGCGCGCCTCTCGACCAGTGCGGCATGAATATCCACGATGGTCATCAGCCGCACGATGTCGCTGATCTGGTCGCCGGCAAGGCCATCGGGATAGCCGGAGCCATCGAGAAATTCGTGGTGATGCAACACCACGTCGAGCATTTCGCGCGGGAACGAGCCTTGCGCCGCCAAGGCCTCGAAGCCGAGCCGCGGATGCTTGCGCACTTCCAGCGTCTCTTCTTCCGTCAGCTTGCCGGGCTTGTCGAGAATGGCGACCGGAATGAACGCCTTGCCCACGTCATGCACCAGCGCCGCACGGGTCAACCGGCGCTGGTCCTCGTCGCGCATGCCGAGATGCTGCGCGAAGGCGACGGCGAATCCGGTGACAAACAGGCAATGCCGATAGCTGTGATTGTGATGGCGTCCGACGGCGGCCAGCCATTCGCGCAGTGACGAGCGCTTGATCGCTTTGATGATCAGGCTTTCCGCCTGCATCACATCGCTGAACGACAGCGGCACGCCGGCCGGAATCTTCTCGAAGATCTTGACGATGACCGCATGCGCCGCCTCGACCCCACGATTGAGCGTCTTGCCGCGCGCGGCAAAGTCTTCGTCATGCGGCCCCGGAAAGGCCGCGCGAATACGCTGCAGCACGCCGCGCGCATCGAACGGTCGCGCAATGGTGTCGGTGGCGCCGAGCGCCCAGGCCTGCATGGCGCCGTGATGCATGGAATCGGCCAGCACGAACAGCCGCGGCATTGATTCATAATTCTTGTGGCGCAGCCGGTTGCGCACGCGCTGCACGGCTTCGGCCGAACGCAGATTGATATCGACCACGATCCCCGACAAATCGCGCGACGGCGCCTCGGGAATGCGCGTCGTCGGCACGACGTCGACATCCCCGACCGTGGCCAGGATGTGCGCCAGTTCTCGCGACTGGTCATTGCTATCCGATGCCAGCAGCAGGCGGCGACGGGGCGATGAATGGGATGCGACGCTCATTTGTCCTCGTTCACTTGCAGCGTCCGGCTGCACAAGCGGGGACAGGGATACCTCGAAATCCGGTTCCCGAAGCTTAAAACCTAGCGTTAACAATCGGTATCAGGGCGGCTGCGAAGCCTGTTCGCGCCGTTATCGATAGCGATCCGTCAAAGCGATGGATAAAAATTGAGACGATCCGCCTTGCGCGACACACGGATTCGCAGAGACACTGGCATCATGACCCATCGCATCCACCTGGCCGCCATGTCTCTGGCAGCGTTGCCCGCCCTCTGGGTGATGGCGACAACCACACCTGTCACGGCGCAACCATTGGTGCCGGTGGATGCGCCTTTCGCGGCGACGCTGTCCAACACCACGCCCCTTGCCTTCGGCATGCCGGCAGATGCCGCCGCACACGCGCTCGGCGTGCCGCTGACCTATCTGAAAGGCCGGCCGGGTGATGAAATATTCCTCGCTTATCGCGACATCGGCGGCAGCGGATTGTTCCCGCGCAAGGACCGGCTGTTTCTCCAGTTTCGCAAGGGCCGCCTGACCGGATGGAAAGGCGACTGGGGCCAGAACTGGATGTGGGAGTAACGTATAGCTGTGGCCGCAGGGCGGATGAGGCGAAGCCGTAATCCCGGCCGAAGTCATGGTTGAAACTCCGCGGCGGATGACGCTGCGCTCATCCGCCCTACGGCTGCGAACTTCTCACGCCCTTGCCACCCATCCGCGAAACGTCAATGCCGCGTAGAACAACGCCACATCGCTAAACCCGGCCTCGCGTAACAGTGTCTCATCTTCTTGCGGCGACAGCGCAGGCAAATGCTCCTCGAGCGCGGCTGGCATGGCTGCCGCCTGCTTCGCTTCGACACCGCTCAACACAGCAAAAGCCGCAAAGCGTGATAGCCAGCGCCGCCCTTGCTCGCCTTTTGGATAGCTATGATGCGCCACCACGAAAGGCGCGCCCGGCTTCAGCCGTCGCCGAACCTCCCGCAATGTCCGCAACCGTTCGTCCCGCGGCAGGAAATGAAGCGTCAGCAGGCATGCCGCACCATCGAATGGCCCGAGCGGCGCTGCGTCGATTGTGCCTTCGACCAATTCAGCGTGCGACTGCAACGGCCCCAATGTCGAACGGGCCAGATCCAACATTCCAGCCGATGGATCGACGCCGAGCAGTCGCCAGTCCTTTTGCGCCTCGGCAAACAGCTTCAGCTCCAGCCCGCCGCCGGCGCCCAGCACCAGAATATCGGCTGTGTCCGGCACGCGCTCCGCCAGTAGCAACTGCGCCATGCGCTGCAGATCGGTGAAGCCCGGCACCTGGCGCTTGGCGCGCTCGGTATAGCCCGCCACCGCCGCGGGATCGTTGAATGTCTGCGTCAGGCTCATGATTCAGCCGAACACAAGAGCCCGATGCGCGGAGGTTCCTGCGTTGACGCCATCGGCCGCTGCCCAGGTCACACTATGCGGCGCCCGCGCGATATCTCCGGCGGCGTAAACGCCAGGCACGGTCGTCATCTTGTCCGCGTCGGTTTTGATCATCGGCCCCATCGGACCATCCTCAATCATCACACCGAGTTGCTCCGCCAGCGGTGACGACAGGCAAGACTCCGGCGCTATATAGAGTGCATCCGCCGCGCTCCGCCGGCCGTCGTCCAGCGCGATCGCCGACAGCGCCGTGCGCTCGCCTTCTAATCCGATGACTTTCGCCGCCTCCACCCGCACGCCACGGCGCGCCATGGTCTCCACGCCTTCGGCATCCAGCTCATGCCCGTTGAGATAAAGCGTCACCGGTCCCCATTCCGCGACGATGGACGCCTGATGCACCGACATCGGCGTGCGATACAGCACCCCAAGCTGGCGATCGCTGAATTCGATGCCATGGCAATAGGGACAATGCAGCACCGTCTTGCCCCAGCGCTCCTGAATGCCGGGAATGGGCGGCAGCGTGTCACGCAGGCCAAAGGCAAGGATCACTTTTCGCGTGGCCAGCGCTTCGCCATTGCCCAGCACCACCGAGAATCCATCTGCGGCGACGCGCGCATTGGTGGCTTCGCCCTCGATCATTCGCACGCCGGGATAGGCTAGAACCTGTCGACGCGCCGTGGCGAGAATCTGCTGCGGATCGCTGCCGTCATGGCCGAGAAAACCGTGCGAGGCATCCGCGAACCGGTTGCGCGGCTGCCGCGTGTCGATGACGACAACATTGCGACGCGCCCGCGCGAGATAGGTCGCCGCAGCGAGGCCCGCAAAGCCTCCGCCCACGATGATGGCATCAGTCGTCATGTGCTTTCTCCAGCTTGAACTTGTCGCGTTGCCCCTTGAACCGCGCATTGAAATCCGCGCTCAGCATGGCGAGCGTGACTTCACCGAAGCGGCGCAGCAGCAGTTCCTCGGCCTCGTCGAAAGCCTTGCCCAGCGCGGCATTCACGGCCTGTTCCACCAGGCAGCCTGGCATGTCCGTGCGATTGCCCATGGCCAGGATGTCCGGCTCACCCAGTGCCTCATAAATGTCGCGCAACGTCACCTTGTTGAGGTCACAGGCGACCCGCCAGCCGCCACCGTGGCCCTTCTCGGAACTCACCAGCCCCTGCTCGCGCAGACCGGCCATGATCCGCCGGACCACAACGGGATTGGTGCACATGGCCCGCGCCAGGGCTTCGGAGGTCTTGGGCGTATCGTCCTCGGCCATGTGCAGAAGCACATGGAGGACGCCGGACAGGCGGCTATCTCGTCTCATGTAACTTCATATGATGCGTGATATGGAAACTGTCAAGCCGTGCCCGTAGGATGGGTTGAGCGCAGCGAAAACCCATCAACCGAACGATGCTGCGAACTCCGCTGATGGGTTTTCGCTCCGGCGTGATGCGCCTGCGCTCAACCCATCCTACGGTTCCTGCATCCCACCCTCGCCAAATCTTGAGTGGACCCGCGCCGCCCCGCGCTTCAAACACACCGCACCCAACCAACAACGAAATGGATAAGCCCGTGGGACAAGACATTACGCTGACCGCATCGGACGGCTTCAAGCTCGGCGCCTATCGCACCCAGCCGGAAGGCAAGCCCAAAGGCGCTGTGGTGGTGATTCAGGAAATTTTTGGCGTGAACAGCCACATCCGCACGATCTGCGATCGCTTCGCCGTGCAGGGCTATGTTGCGATCGCGCCGTCGATCTTCGATCGCGTCGAGCCCAATTTTCAGTCAGGCTATTCAGCCGAGGAAGTCGCCATCGCGCGCAAATTTGTCGCCAATCCGGATTGGGCGGCCTTCCTGCGTGACACGCAGGCCGCGATCGATGCGGTGAAGGATGCCGGCCCGGTCGGCATTATCGGCTTCTGCCTGGGCGGCAGCATCGCCTATGCGGCCGCGACCAAGCTCGACGGCCTGAGCGCCGCCATCGGCTATTACGGCGGCGCCGTGGTGCGCTTTGCCGATGACAAACCGAAGGTGCCGGTGCAGCTGCATTTCGGCGAGAACGATCACGGCATTCCGCTCAGCGATGTCGAGACCATCAAGGCCAAGCGGCCAGAGGTCGAGGTGTTCGTCTATGACGGCGCCGAACACGGTTTTAATTGCGACCAGCGGGCGAGCTACAACAAAGCAAGCGCGGATGTCGCGCGCGAGCGAAGCCTGGCGTTCCTGGCGAAGCATTTGAAGTAAGCGGCGCGCTGCGCTGCTCCACACCACTCACTGTCATCGCCCGGCTCAACCGGGCGATCCAGTACACTCGGCCGACAGTGCTTCATCGCCAATTCTGCGTTCACTGGACCACCCGCTTTCGCGGGTGGTGACAGTTCGTCAGCATTACGAAAGCGGGCGTTTTACTCCCCCTTCACACCAGCCGTCTTCGCCACAGTCGCCCAACGCTCGAAATCCCGCTTCAGCGTCTTCTCGAACGACTCCGCACTATCCCCCACCGGCACCAGATTCACCGCCTGCAACCCAGCGGTGCCTTCTGGTGAATTGATGATGCGGCCAAGCTCCGCCGACAGTTTGTCGACGATCGGCTTTGGCGTTCCCGCCGGCACGAACACACCGACCCAGCCTTCCGCCTCGAAGCCCGGATAGCCGAGTTCGGCCATGGTCTGCACATTCGGCAGCTTCGGCTTGCGCTTCTCGCCGCCCACAGCGAGCGGGCGGATCTTGCCGGCTTCGAGCTGCGGACCCGCCGTGGTGAAATCGAGGAATGCCGCGGTGACCTGATTGCCGAGCAGATCGTTGAGCAGCGGCGAGGCGCCACGATACGGCACATGAGTCATGTCGATGCCGGTATTCTTCTTCAGCAGCTCGCCATAGAGATGCGAGGTGGTGGCATTGCCGAAGGTGCCATACGGATATTTGCCGGGGCTCGCTTTGGCGAGATCGATCAGTTCCTTCACCGTCTTCATCGGCTGCTGGTCGGGCACCACCAGCACGATGGGCGAGATCGCCACCTGCGTGACCGGCGCGAGATCCTTGAACGCATCATAAGGCAGTTTCGACATCAGGCTCGGCGCCTGGATGATCTGCGTGATGGCAATCAGCACGGTGTAACCATCCGGCGTCGCCTTGGCGACGAAGTCGTTGCCGATCACACCGCCGGCGCCCGGCTTGTTCTCGACGGTGACGGTCTGCTTCCAGGATTCCTGCAGCTTCTGCGCAAGCAGACGTGCGGCCACATCGGTGGCGCCGCCCGGCGCGTAGGGGACGACAAAATTGATGCGCTTGTCCGGATAGGATTTTACGGCGTCCTGCGCCTGGGCCGGCAAGGCGGACATCACCAAACTGGTTGCGCCCAGCATCGTCAAGGCAAGCGCGCGTCTGGTCATCGTCGAAGCGATCGTCATCGTTTCCCTCATCCTGAATGTTTTTGGCGCGGACAAGCGTCCGCACATGCGAGTGATCTCGCTCAGGTCTTCATACAGGAAGAAACTTGGTTCGGAACGGGACCTTGCGCGTAAACGCGAACCTGCGCGAAATCATCGCAGCATTTTTGTTGCTGTATGATGTCAGCCATTCCATCCCATAAAAAAATCGCCTGCAGGATGCCCCCTGCAGGCGATTTTGCATGATCATGAATCGGCGCGCGGATCGGCCGAGGCCACTATCCGCGCGACGCGATTGCGACGATCAAAACCAGCGTTCGCCGACCATCACCGTATCGCCGGGATCGACCGCCGTGCCGAGCGGCACTTCGGAGCGATACGATCCTTCCGGGCGATTGTGAGTCAGCATGACCGCATCGCGCTTGGCGCGCGGTGAGAAACCACCGGCGATGGCGACGGCGCTCTCGACGGTCATGTTCGGCACGTAGGGATATTGGCCGGGAGCAGCGACTTCGCCGAGAATGAAGAACGGACGATAGGTCTCGATCTCCACCGCCACCGACGGTTCGCGGATGAATCCATTGCGCAGGCGGCCGGTGATGGCGGCAGCCAGCGACGCCGGCGTCATGCCGCGCGCGGGCACGCGGCCGATCAGCGGCATGGTGATCGCGCCGCCGGCATCGATCGCATAGGAATTGGTGAGGCCTTCCTGCCCGTAAACCACGACGCGCAGCTTGTCGCCGGCATCGAGCTGGTACTGCGCATCATATTTCGAGGAAGGCACGGCATAGGCGACGGGCGGGCCCGAGCGGTTATAAGCGAGCGTGTCGAGAGACGCCGGCGCGGCCACCACGGCGACGGGGCCAGGTCGGCGCATGCAGCCGGTCATGGCGAGGGCCATGGCGGCAACGATCAATGGCAGGCGTAACGCGCGAAGTACGGGCACTGGACTCATCCCTCATAGAGACCATCCGGTTGTGCGCCCTTATGGTTAACATATGGTTGTCAGTACCGCTCAAAGCCACGCAAAAGCCCGCCTCCGAATGGTTCGGAAACGGGCTTTTTATCGGTGTTTATCTGCCCTTTAGGCGCTGACGCCGACGCCGATCGGGCACGACACGCCGGTGCCGCCGAGCCCGCAATAGCCACCCGGATTCTTGGCGAGATATTGCTGGTGATAGTCCTCGGCGAAATAGAATTTGTCGATCGGTGCAATCTCCGTGGTGATCGCACCATAGCCTTTGGCATCGAGCGCCTTTTGGAAGGTGGCTTCGGATTCCTTCGCCGCCTTCAGCTGCGCATCGGAGAAGGTGTAGATCGCCGAGCGATATTGCGTGCCGATATCGTTGCCCTGCCGCATGCCCTGGGTCGGATCGTGATTTTCCCAGAACGTCTTCAGCAGCTGCTCGTAGGAAATCTTCGTCGGATCGAACACCACCAGCACCACTTCGGTATGGCCGGTCAGTCCCGAGCACGTCTCTTCATAGGTCGGATTCGGCGTGAAGCCGCCGGCATAGCCGACCGCGGTCGTATAGATGCCATTGCCGAGCTCCCAGAACTTGCGCTCCGCGCCCCAGAAGCAGCCGAGCGCAAACACGGCCTGCTCGAGACCGGCGGGGTAAGGCGGCAGCAGCTTGCTGCGGTTAACGTAATGGGTGGTCGCGGTCGGTATCGGCGTAGCGCGGCCGGGCAGAGCGTCGGCGGCGGGAACCATGGCGACGGGTTTGCGCGTGAACAGCATCGGTCGTCTCCTGCGTTTTTCTTCACCCTATATGGGTATCTTCGCGAGAAATGGCAGATCGTTACGCCGCTGAGATGCCACATAGCTGCCGCAAGGAGGCCGCATCAATTTCGCGAATAGCCGATCAAAGGTCGGCGCGGACGGCACAAAAGCATCAGCAAAATGCCGAGGATTCCCATCACAGCCCAGGACGGCTGATCGAGCAGCAATTTCAGGCCGCCGCGCAGCCACGGCGCATCGGCATCGATCATCGCAAGAAAGCTGCGCTGGCTGGCCTGATTGATATCGTTCCAGAATTCGCCGAGTTTGGTCAGCCGCAGCGCCTGATCGGCGATCGAACGAGCACCGTCATAGACCAGGAATACGAAACCCGCGGCCAGCAACAAAAGCCCAATCAGGCGGAAAAAACCGCGGATCATCCGAATCCCCTCATCGCTCGTCCTCTCGGCAATAATGGCTGGAAACGAGAAATTCAACCGTTACAGCCACTTAACGAGGCGAGACAGCTCATTTGCCGCGCATTGGCGGTTTGAGAAATCGTTGACGCTGCAAAACACGGCCTCTATAAGAAGCGCCAAAGGCGGTGGGCGCGATCCCGCCGCCGCTGTTCTTTGAGCGGCGCGCCTCAAGAGCGAATAGCCGCTCCGGGGATAGCATTTCAGGAACACCCCGGAAACAGATCAGCGTTGGCCGCATCGGGCGGCAAACGTCAATCAGCCCGGCGCCCGGACGGGTCGCTGCTGAAGGATATTTGAGAATGGCCAATACGACCTCCGCCAAGAAGGCGACCCGCAAGATCGCGCGCCGCACCATCGTCAACAAGTCGCGCCGCACCCAGATGCGTTCGGCCCTCCGCACCGTTGAAGACGCCATCAAGACCGGCGACGTCAGCGCAGCGAAGGAAGCGATGAAGGCTGCCGAGCCCGCCTTGATGAAGGCCGCTCAGCAGAACATCGTTCACAAGAACCTGGCCAGCCGTAAGGTTTCGCGCCTGACGCACCAGATCGCGAAGCTCGCTCAGTAAGCGACATCAAGCATACGACTTCGAAAAGCCCGGCCTTCGCGCCGGGCTTTTTGTTTGCGTCACGTCGCGCGCGACATACTTTATGTGCAGCGGGCATCACCCATCCGGATGATGAAGCAAGAAATTTGGATGACGCGAAAAGCCTATGAAATCAGGCACCGATGCGCTTCACGACATGTCGCGCGAAAGACACGGCGGGAACGGCAAGCATCGAACCGATGTCAATGCGCAGACTCTGCCTGCGCTGGCGTGATTCTCAAAAAGCAAGCGCGTCGCAATGCCGAAGCCGACGCCACGTGCAAGGTTACCCTGAGTCAGCGCACAGAAAAAATCGCGTCGCGATAATCACTTATCCACATAGCGACAGCGACCAGTTCGAATCCGCGGATGCCGCCCGTGCTTTCGTAAATGAAATATGAATTTCTTTTTTCGGCTTACCGAATTTGCAACGCCACTGTCACAATGGGATTCAGTGCGCAGATTCAAAATCTTGTCGATATGTTTGAAAAACGAACCAACAAATTAGTCGCTGCAAGTGCGGCTTTCGCGAAGCTGCGAAAAAATGATTCCGTTGCGAGAAACGGGCCGTGCTGTATTTCTAAATCATTCGCAGCGCCCCGCCGTTCTTGAGATCAGAGCGATTTCGGAACGAGGGCGAGCCTGAAGATCAGCGACGGTTTCCAGGTTTGGCGATGCTTTCCAAGTCTCAAGCGAGTTGCAACTCATAGCAATATGAGAGCGGTCGTTCTGTGTCGAAATTTCTCGAGCATCCATGATGGATGCTTTGAAAGAGATACGAAGCAGAGATCGTGCACTGGCAAGACAAGGGGATCGTCCTGTGAAGAGGCGGGCTGAAAGACAATGCGACCCTGAACGCTTTGCCGCGTTGAGCGTTGCGCACTGACTTTGGACCATATTCGAAACTGACACCTTGCCGCGATGACCGCGGCGAGCGGGGGAGCTTCTATGCGCAAATCCATGATCACACGGCATTCTTCTTTGCGATCAGCGTCCGGCTCCAAGACTTTGGTAAAGTCCTCGGTTTCCATCTTCACCCGCCCCCCTTCGTGCGTTCCTGACAGAGCACTCAGTACGCACTGACCTCACCCGGCCCTTCTTCGACAGAGCTGATCCGTTCGCGGCGTGAACGCCGAACGGCGGAGCTTTGTCCGAAAGCAGCCACACGAGGTCACCGCGCGCTTGGCGCGCATGCTCATGGGCGCTTGCGCTCGGCCACCACATTTGAATTGAGAAGCTGAAACGATGTCGAACATGGAACAGGATCACTGGACTCGCGTGAAGGGCCGTCTGCGGTCGAGCGTTGGCGAGGATGTTTTCTCGAGCTGGTTCGCCCGTATGGATCTGGAAGCCGTGCAGGACGAGTCCGTGCACCTCTCCGTGCCAACCCGCTTCCTGAAGAGCTGGATCCAGGCCCATTATGCCGAGCGCGTGCTCGATGCATGGCGCGCCGAAATGCCGAAGGTGTCGCGCGTCGATCTCACCGTGCGTTCAGCTATGCGCAATGTCGCCCCGGCCAAGGAAGTCGCGGCGCAGGCCGAGCCGCGCCGTGCTGAATCCGTCGGCAATCGTCCTGCTGCAGACATCCGCAGCAACGCAACCGCGCCCGTGTCCGCCAGTCATGAAGCGCTCGGCGGCTCGCCACTCGATCCGCGCCTGACCTTTGCGAGCTTCGTGCTCGGCCGCGCAAACACGCTGGCCCATGCTGCCGCGCGTCAGGTCGCCGAAGGGCGCCGCGGCGACCCGGTGATGTTCAACCCTCTCTATATTCATGCCGGTGTCGGCTTGGGCAAAACGCATCTGCTGCAGGCCGTGACCTGGGCCGGTAATTCGAATCCCGAGCGCAAGGTGCTGTACCTCACCGCCGAGAAATTCATGTACGGCTTCGTTGCCGCATTGAAGACGCAGACAGCACTCGCCTTCAAGGAAGCGCTGCGCGGCATCGACGTGCTCGTCATCGACGATCTCCAGTTTCTGCAGGGCAAGACCACCCAGGCCGAATTCTGCCATACGCTCAATGCGCTGATCGATGCCGGCCGTCAGGTGGTGATCGCCGCCGACCGTCCGCCGTCGGATCTCGAAAGCCTCGACGAACGCGTCCGGTCGCGCCTTGCCGGCGGCCTCGTCGTCGAAATGGGTACGCTTGGCGAAGAGCTGCGCCTCGGCATTCTGAAATCGCGCGTCGCCGCGGCTCGCGCGCATCACGCCTCGTTCGACGTGCCGGAGCCGGTGCTCGACTATCTCGCCCGCACCATCACCCATAACGGTCGCGATCTTGAAGGCGCGATCAATCGCCTGCTCGCCCATTCGAAGCTGAACGCCACCGCGGTAACGCTGGAAATGGCCGAACGCGAAGTGCGCGATCTCATTCGCCCGATGGAGCCGAAGCGCATCAAGATCGAGGACATCCAGCGTGTGGTGGCCCGGCAATACAACGTCAGCCGCTCGGATCTTTTATCCTCACGACGGACCGCCAATGTGGTGCGCCCGCGCCAGGTGGCGATGTATCTGGCCAAGACACTGACCTTGCGCTCGCTGCCGGAAATCGGTCGGCGTTTTGGCGGCCGTGACCACACCACGGTTCTCCATGCCGTGCGCAAGATCGAAGCGCTGGTCGGCAAGGACACGGCCCTGCAGGACGAGGTCGACAGCCTGAAGCGCCAGTTGGCGGAATAAGCCCAACCGCCCCATGCACTCTCCGCCCGGCCACGTGCCGGGCATCCTCGGCTTGAGCCCAGACAAGACATGACTCAGGCTTCGGAATTTTGAGATGACGAGGAGCGTGCGGGAAATCACGACAGGCCTGTGACCATAAACGTGGGGAGCTGCACAGCAATTCATCGCCAAATCTCTTGCACTTCCCGCGCTTTACCGTCACCTTGCGGTCCCCGCGGCGCTGTTCAGGCTGCCCGGAATTCCCATCGTTAATCGGGCGGATTTGTTATGAAGGTCACGGTCGAACGCGCGCAGCTCCTCAAGTCGCTCAGCCACGTGCATCGCGTGGTCGAGCGCCGGAACACGATTCCGATCCTCGGTAACGTGCTGATCCGCGCCGAAAATGCCCAGCTCTCGTTGAAAGCCACCGACCTCGATCTCGAAGTGACCGAGACGCTGGCAGCGGAAACCGGCACCCCCGGTTCCACCACCGTGCCAGCGCATATGTTCTACGACATCGTCCGCAAGCTGCCGGACGGTTCGCAGATCGTGCTGGAGAGCGATGGCGACCGCTCCGTCATGGCGATCCGCGCCGGGCGCTCGCGCTTTACGCTGCAGACGCTGCCGGAGAATGATTTCCCGGATCTCGCCGCGGGCGAAATGACGCATTCGTTCTCGCTTCCGGCCGCAGACATCAAGCGCCTGATTGATCGCACGCAATTCGCGATCTCGACCGAAGAGACCCGCTATTACCTCAATGGCATTTATCTGCATGCCGCCGGTACGGCTGCCGCTGCGACCCTGCGTGGTGTCGCCACCGATGGCCATCGCCTGGCGCAGATCGACCTCAAGCAGCCGAAAGGCGCCGAGGGCATGCCGGGCGTGATCGTACCGCGCAAGACCGTGGGCGAAGTCCAGCGCCTGATCGAGGATACCGAAGCCGAGATCACCGTCGAACTGTCGCAGGGCAAGATCCGCTTCACCCTCGGCAATGTGGTGCTGACCTCGAAACTGATCGATGGCACCTTCCCCGATTATGGCCGCGTGATCCCGCAGAACAACGACAAGGAACTGATCATCGACAAGAAGGATTTCGAGAATGCGGTGGACCGCGTCTCGACGATCTCCAGCGAACGCGGCCGCGCCGTCAAGCTGGCCCTGTCGGCCGGCAAGCTGGTGCTCTCGGTGACCAATCCGGATTCAGGCAGCGCGACGGAAGAGCTCGAGGTCGAGTATGCCTCGGACGCGCTCGATATCGGCTTCAACTCGCGCTACCTGCTGGATATTGCCGCGCAGATTGAAGGCGAAGTGGCCGTGCTGCGGCTCGCGGATCCGGGCTCGCCGACGCTGGTACAGGACAAGGACAACAAGGGCGCGCTTTATGTGCTGATGCCGATGCGGGTGTAAGGCACTTCTGTTCGCGCTCTCGCTCATTCAATTGCGTCATGGCCGGGCCATAACACGAAGCGTTGCTTCGCTGGATGTCCCGGCCATCCACGTCTTTAGAGCCTGTTGGTAAAGGCGTGGATGCCCGACACAAGGCCGGGCATGACGAGAGAGTTTTGCTGATGACCGCCTCCCGTATCCATCGCCTATCGCTGACCAACTTCCGCTCCTATCGCTCATCGTCGCTGGAGTCGTCCGCCGACATGGTCGCGCTCGTCGGGCCTAACGGCGCCGGCAAGACCAATTGCATCGAGGCAATCTCGTTTCTCTCCCCGGGCCGCGGCCTGCGCCGCGCTACGCTCGAAGATGTCGCCAATAATGAAGGCGACGGTTCCTGGGCTGTCTCTGCCACTGTCGAGGGCGAAGTCGGCCTGGCAACCCTCGGCACCGGCATCGATCCGCCCATCGAAGGCGCCTCCATCACGCGCCGCTGCCGCATTGATCGCGAACCGGTGGGCTCCGCCACCGCATTCGGCGATCACCTGCGCATGGTGTGGCTGACGCCAGCGATGGATCAGCTGTTCATGGGTGCGGCATCGGAGCGCCGGCGCTTCTTCGATCGCCTGGTGCTGGCCATCGACAAGGATCACAACAGCCGCGTCTCCGCGCTGGAGCGCAGCCTGCGCTCGCGCAACCGGTTGCTCGAACAACGCAGCAGCGACAGCCACTGGCTCGACGCTGTCGAACGCGAGACCGCGGAACTCGCAGTGGCGGTCGCGGCCATGCGCGGCGAGACAGTGACACGACTGGCTGCGATGCTACACAAGCGCGGTGAGGCCTCGGCGTTTCCATCGGCGATCATTGCGCTCGACGGTTGGATGGAGCAGGCACTGACGAGTGAACCGGCGACGGCCGTGGAGGATCGCTATCGCGCGATCCTGCGCGACAGCCGCCCGCGCGATGCCGCTGCAGGTCGTACGCTGGACGGCCCGCATCTCACCGACCTGCAGGTCATCTACGCGCCGAAAAACATGCCCGCGCGCGATGCCTCGACCGGCGAGCAGAAAGCGCTGCTGATCGGCCTGATCCTGGCGCATGCGACTTTGGTGGCCGAAATGACCGGCATCACGCCCCTTCTGTTGCTCGACGAAATCGTCGCGCATCTCGACCCGGACCGCCGCCGGTCGCTGTTCGGCGAACTCGCGACGCTCGGCGCGCAGGTCTGGATGACGGGCGCCGACCCGGCTGCTTTCGTCGATCTCGGCGCCATGGGCGAACTGTTCGACGTCGTACAGGGCCGTATCGCACGGCGGGCGTGATTGAACCAATCGGGCTGTTTCCAAGACTAGCACTCGACGCCGGTCGCGATGACGCGACCCGCCGGGCTGCATGATCCGGAGACAGTTATGGTTCGTTCAATGACCGGGGCATCTGTCCCGACCAGCCGATGGCTGCTGACCTTCACCGCACTCGCGGTCATTCTCGCCAGCGCGCCAACGGCACGCGCCGATATCGGCCTGGCGGATACCACTGCCTTGCCGCGGATCGAAGGCGCAGTGGAGAGCGACACGCGCGGCAAGCCTGACACCTCGCGCACGAACTACAGCATAGCAGGATCGGCGGCGCAGGCGCGGGACAATGTGCGCAAACTGCTGATCGCCGATGGTTGGCAGCCTTATGTGCAGCCATATCAGCAGGGCGTATCCGGACAGTTTTTCAAGAAGGGCCGGCAGGCTCTGATCGTCTCGGTCACCATGACCGGCGGCAAGGCCGACCGCTCCACCGTCTCCTACTCGGCGTCGCGGATCGATACCAATGTGCCGATCCCCGCGGATGCAACCGACATCGTTTATGATTCCGCGCGGCCTTATCTGAACTGCGTCACATCAGGCGCGGCGGACGCCACCGTCGGCTTTCTGCGCACGGGACTGGCCGAGGAAGGCTGGCAGCCGCTGCAGGCCAGCGAAGCAGGCCTGCGCTGGCCTGACGCCCGGCTCGACGAGCCTGTCGTTGGAGGCATGCGCGCCTTCTTCATCCATCCCGGCAAACGGTATCTCAAGCCGATCCAGCTGACGCTGACCTCGCAAGGCGACGGCAAGACGGTGATCGACATGCGTTCGGCGCCGTTTGCGCTGCCGCAGACATTGGAAGCCGACAGCGACATGGCAGGCCTGCCGCGGCCGGCCCAGACACGCGGTGCTTCCGGCACCGGCGCGTCAGACTCACCGCAGCGGGAGATCAAGGCGGCTGTGCTCGCCGACCTGCCGGCGGTGACGGCGTTCTATCGCAGCGAGATGGAGAAGCGCGGCTGGCGCGAGGAGACGACAGATACGGCTGTCACCGCTGACGAGGTGAAGATGAAATTCACCTCGCCGGATGGCGAGGCGCGGATGCATATCGGCCGGCAGCACGATCTCGCCATCGTGCAGATGGTGGCGCAGGAATCCGCGGCTTCGCTGGCAGCGAAGGCCCGCGCGAAGAAGGAAGCCTCGAACCGCTTCATGCAGGACGCGCTGAGCGAGGCGCAATCGCTGATCGCGGCCGACGACAAGCGGCGCCGCAGCGAGATCGCGGTGGCGGCCACGACGCCCGCCGAGAAGCTTGCCGCACAGCCCGCGCAGGGCATTCCAATCCCGATTCCCGATGGCGCGAGCGAGATCAATCATGACGCATCGTCGGGCCAGCTCGATTTCAGCAGCAGCGCGAGCGTGAAATCGCTGGCGGCGTTCTATCGCGACGCGCTGAAGGCGCAGGGCTGGAAGGAACGGCCGTCGGTCATCAACAATCCGACCATGGTGGTGCTTAATTTCAGCAAGTCAAAAGGCGACCTCGCTTTCACGATCATGCAAATGGGCCCGAAGGCGACGGTGCGTGTCAGCGGCGCTGGCCTGAAATCGACGGGTGTTGCAGCGAAGCCTGCCGAGGCCACCACGGGCGTCGCCAAAGCCGAACAGACACTGGACTCCGATGGCGATCCGACATTCCCGACACCCAAACAGCGCAGCATGCGCGTGCTCGGCACATCCGGCTGGCCAGGTGGCGCACCGTTCCGCCACGAGCTCAATGCCAGCATCCCAGCCGGGCTCGATGCGGTGCTCGGCTTTTATCGCACCGAACTCGGCAAGCTACAGTGGCAGGAAATTGCGGGCGAAGCGGTGATCAAAGCCGATAGCATAAAGCTTAGTTTCAAAACTAAGGACGGCCCGGCAACGCTGTTACTGGGTCGCGACAAGAACGAGACCACGGTCCATCTCGTGCAACGGCATACGGATGTCGCCAGCAAAGCAGGCATCCTGCCAGCGCCGGGCAAAGTGCGCCTGTTGTTCGGCAATATGGGCGATGCGGAGGTGACAATTACCGTGGCCGGCAAGACGATCAAGGTAAAGGCTGGCGCCGGCACGCCGCAGGACCGCAACGGCCCGACGCTGGAACTGGCGCCGGGCGAACACAAATTGGCGATCCAGACAGCCGGACGACCAACGCATGAGGCAAAGCTCAACCTTGCCGCCAATGACAGCTGGGGCGTGATGGTGGCGCCCGACGGCCGGGACATCCTGCCGCTGCAGCTTTACTGAGCCGGAGACACGCAGCCGCGCTTTGGCTGCATGAGTGATTGTGTGTTGCCCGATGTTCCGCTCCACGGCAAACATCAGGCGATGCTGACATTCCTGCTGCTTCATTTGTCGCGGATCGCGCGCGCCGTCTGGGTCGAGATGCGCACGCTGCCAAAGCCTGGCCCACGCATGATCGACGAGATCGAATGCGCCTGCTCGGTGCTGCTTGCAATTCTGATCTCACATCAGATCGGCGCCGAGAATGTCGGCTGGGCTGCATTCTCCGGCTATATGGTGATGCGATCGCATGTGGCCGAGAGTTTTACCCGTGGCCTGTTGCGCGTGGTCGGCACATTGATCGGTGCCGGTGGCGCACTGCTGCTGGCGCCTTATCTGCTACCGTCGCCATGGCTGCTTGCTTTCGGCCTGATGGTCTGGGGCGGCGTGACGCTGTATTTCGCCATTGTCGGCAAGCGGGCTTATGCTTGGCTATTCACCGGCCTCACCTTCCTGATGGTGCTGATCGAGGCAATGGAACACGCAAGTGAGCCGATCCAGCGCTTCGCCACGACGCGGGTGCTCGAAGTACTGGCCGGCACCATCGCCTGCGTCATTGTCAGCGCGATCTCGACCTGGACGATCCGGCGACGATTGCCTAGCCCGGACCGGAACCTGCGCGCCAAGCCGGTCGGCCTGCCGGCCAGACAATGGCAGGCGACGGTGGCGCGGCATGCGCTGACCGGCGCCATCGCGCTGGCGCTCATCCCCGCCGTGTGGCTGGCCTTCAAAATCCCGGAACTCAGCCAGTCTGCCATCACCATTTTCGCGGTCATGCTGGTACCTGCGGCAGCACTGGCGGATGGGATCCTCAGCCCGGTGTCGTCACGCGTGATGCAGCGGCTGGTCGGCTGCCTTGCCGGCGGCTTCCTCGGCGGCGCGATCCTGTTGCTGAGCCAGCATTCGCCGGTCGTGATGACCATCGGCCTCGTGCTTGGCGTCGTCATTGGCCGCCATATCGAGAACGGGCCGCCTTCCATGAGCTATGCCGGACTGCAATTCGTGCTCGCTTTCGTCGTGGTGCTGGTGCCCGACAACTATGACAGCGCCCAACTCACGCCGGGCTATGAGCGGCTGCTCGGCATCCTGTTTGGCATGGTGTTGCTGGAGCCGGTGGTGCTGATCGCGCATCTGATCGCGCGGCGTGGAGGCCGCAGCGAACCGCCAAAAGTGATCGAAAAATAGCGTTTTGAAGGGTTCGGAATCAGACTTCCAAAACGGCTGTTTGGCGACTTGAAAATCAGCCTGAAAACTCCATCTATTCAACAACTTGCTGCGCATGACTTTGCGCTAGGTTCTGTGCGCAATTCGTGGCACAAATGACGGTGATCAGACGTCGCTCCCCGCGCTGATTCGGTACCATCTTCGAAGGCATTTCATGACTGAACCAGCCCGGCAGCCCATCGCCGAAACCGAGTACGTCATTCCGGCCGAATATGGCGCGGAATCGATCCGGGTCCTGAAGGGACTCGATGCGGTCCGCAAGCGGCCGGGCATGTATATCGGCGACACCGATGACGGGTCCGGCCTGCATCACATGGTCTATGAAGTCGTCGATAACGCCATCGACGAAGCGCTGGCAGGCCACGCGACGGCCGTGGAAGTCGTGCTCAATGCCGATGGCTCGGTGACCGTGCGTGACGACGGCCGCGGCATTCCCGTCGATATCCATAAGGGCGAAGGCATTTCGGCGGCCGAGGTCATCATGACCCAGCTCCATGCCGGCGGAAAATTCGACCAGAATTCCTACAAGGTGTCCGGCGGACTGCACGGCGTTGGCGTGTCCGTCGTCAACGCGCTGTCCAGCAAGCTGATCCTGCGCGTCTGGCGTAATGACAAAGAACACATCATCGAATTCGCCCATGGCGACGCCGTGGCGCCGCTATCAGTGGTCGGCGACGCCAATGGCCGCCGCGGCACCGAGGTGACGTTCTATGCCTCGGCCGAGACCTTCACGATGGTGGAGTACGACTTCGCCACGCTCGAGCATCGCCTGCGCGAGCTCGCTTTCCTGAATTCCGGCGTCAACATCCTGCTCTCCGATCTCCGTCATCCCGAGGAGCGGCACGAGCGGATGATGTATGACGGCGGCGTCGAGGAATTCGTCAAATATCTCGACCGCAACAAGAAGGCGATGGTGCCGGTGCCGATCGTGATGCGTTCGGAACAGAACGGCATCTCGGTTGAAGTCGCCATGTGGTGGAACGACAGCTACCACGAGAACGTGCTGTGCTTCACCAACAACATCCCGCAGCGTGACGGCGGCACCCATCTGGCCGGTTTCCGCGGCGCGCTGACGCGCCAGGTCAACGGCTATGCCGAAAGTATCGCCAAGAAAGAAAAGATCGCGCTGACCGGCGACGACTGCCGCGAAGGCCTCACGGCCGTGCTGTCGGTGAAAGTGCCTGATCCGAAATTCTCGTCGCAGACCAAGGACAAGCTGGTGTCCTCGGAAGTGCGGCCCGTGGTCGAGAACGGCATCAACGAGGCGCTCGCCGCCTGGTTCGAGGAACATCCGGCCGAAGCCAAGACCATCGTCAACAAGGTGATCGAGGCCGGCGCTGCCCGCGAAGCTGCCCGAAAAGCGCGCGAACTGACGCGGCGCAAGGGGGCGCTGGATATCGCCTCCCTGCCCGGCAAGCTCGCCGACTGCCAGGAGCGCGATCCCGCCAAGTCCGAACTGTTCATCGTCGAGGGTGACTCGGCAGGTGGTTCGGCGAAGCAGGGTCGCAACCGCGAATTCCAGGCGGTACTGCCGCTGCGCGGCAAGATCCTCAATGTCGAGCGCGCGCGCTTCGACAAGATGTTGTCGTCGGAGCAGATCGGCACGCTGATCACGGCGCTCGGCACCGGCATCGGTCGCGACGATTTTGATCTGTCGAAGCTGCGTTATCACAAGATCATTCTGATGACGGACGCCGACGTCGATGGCGCGCATATCCGCACGCTGCTGTTGACCTTCTTCTTCCGCCAGATGCCGACGCTGATCGAAGGCGGCTATCTCTATATCGCGCAGCCCCCGCTCTATAAGGTGACGCGCGGCAAGTCCGAGCAGTATCTCAAGGACGAGCGAGCGCTGGAAGACTACCTGATCGAGACCGGCCTCGACGACTGCCTGTTCCGCACATCCGCTGGCGAAGAACGCACCGGCCGCGATCTGCTGTCACTGGTGGAAGATGCACGCATCATCCGCTCGACGCTGAACAACCTGCATTCGCGCTACAATCGCAACGTGGTCGAGCAGGCGGCGATCGCTGGCGTTCTCAATGTCGAAGTCACGCGCGATCTCGCCACCGCCAACGAGGCTGCGAGCTACATCGCGCGCCGTCTGGATTCACTCGCCGACGAAGTCGAACGCGGCTGGACCGGCGCATTCCGCGAGGGCGAAGGCTTCTTCTTCGAGCGCACCATCCGCGGCGTGAAGGATGTTGCCTTCATCGACGATGCGCTGCTCGGTTCTGCCGATGCGCGCAAGCTCGATGAATATGCCAGCCGGCTGCAGGAGGCCTATCCGAAGTCCGGCGTTCTTCGTCGCAAGGACATCGAATTTGCGATTCACGGCCCGGTCACGCTGTTCGAGGCCGTCACCGATGCCGGCCGCAAGGGCGTGGCGCTGCAGCGCTATAAAGGCCTCGGCGAAATGAATCCCGGCCAGCTGTGGGAGACCACGCTCGACACCAATGAGCGCTCGCTGCTGCAGGTCAAGATCAAAGAGGTCGACGAGGCCGACGATATCTTCACCAAGCTGATGGGCGACGTGGTGGAACCGCGCCGCGAATTCATCCAGGACAATTCGCTCAGCGCCAACGTGGACGTCTGAGCATCCGCCAACGAACCTTCAAGAAAAGGCCGTCGTTCGATCAATGGAACGACGGCCCTTTTGTTTTCTAGAGCTGGCCAAAGGCCGCAATTCGGCTTCCAGAGTAGCGCGTATCAGTTCGAAATCTTGGCCTTGGCGCGCTTCACGATGCTTTCCATCCGCGCTGAATCCTTGGCAATGGTCGCCTGGAATTCCGCCGGCTTGTCGGCGATCACCGTCAATCCGAGGCCTTCCATGCGTGCCGTTACGACGGGATCACGCAGTGCTTCGACGATCGATGCATTGAGCTTCTCGATCACATCCTTCGGGGTCGCCGCCGGGGCAATGAAGCCATACCAGTTGCCAGCCAGCAGATCAGGCGAACCTGCCTGCGGCGACGTCGGCACATTCGGGAGCTGCTTGCTGACTTCAGGCGCGGTCACGACGATCGGACGCAACTGACCGCTCTGCACTTGCTGAACCGTGTTCGAGAGATTGTCGCACATCATCAAGACCTGGCCACCGATGACGTCCTGAAGTGCCGGCGCTGCGCCCTGATACGGGATGTGAACAGCATCAACGCCTTCGAGCACTTTCAGCGTCTCGCCGCACAGATGGCTGGTGCTGCCGATACCTGCCGAGGCAAATGTCAGCTTGCCAGGCTCGGCCTTGGCCAGCGCGATCAGTTCCTTCAGCGAGTTCGCCTTGACCGACGGATTAACGACCAGGATGTTCGGCGTCGAAGCACCGTTGGTGATCGGCGTGAAGTCCTTCTCGGCATTGTAGGCCGGCTTTTCATAGATCCACGGATTGATCGCCATCATGCCGGTCGTCGCAAGCAGGATCGTATAACCGTCCGCCGGCGAAGTCGCTACGCGTGCCGCGCCAATCGATCCGTTCGCACCACCGCGGTTTTCGATGATGACGTTGACGCCGAGTGATTTCTGCATCAGCGGCGCCACCAATCGCGGGATCGCATCAGCCGTGCTGCCGGCGGGATACGGGACCACGATCGTGATCATCTTTTCCGGAAAGCCGGCCATGGCGGTTCCGACGGAGAGAGGCGCCATCAGCGCCGCAAGAATGAATGTCTTCCACTTCATCGAAAAATTATTTCGCATTCTGAACACCCTGCATGACATTTCGAGAACCACGGCCTTGGCACCTCCACTCACGCAATTCTTGTTCAGCCGACGGTCGGTTGCCATCGATCCTCGCCTCGGGACGTGACCGCAATTACGCCGGCCCACCCACATGCAATGCGCCCGCCCGTTCGAGCGAATCCAGCATCGCAATACGACGCAGCAGCGCGCGACCCTTTTCGGGATCGGCTGCGGCAGCGCGAATATCATCGCGGAAACGGGCCCGATCAGCCTCGTCCTTCGCTTCGAGATTCTTCTTGTTGCGGATGGTGTCGCCCTGGATCGCCTGCATGGTCACCGTGCGGCGCTGCAGATCGTAGTCGGCGAGAATGCCCTCATCGTCCTTGCCGTTGATCACGGCACCGAGCTTCGATGTCAGATTTAGGGCATCGTGGATGCCGCCATTCATCCCCATGCCGCCAAGCGGATTGTTGATATGCGCGGAATCACCGGCGAGGAAGGAACGCCCCTTCCGGAAATTCGCAGCAACGCGCTGATGCACGCGATAGAGCGTGGTGTGCGTGATCGGCGCATCCACACCGACGGGCACGACGCGGCGGATCGACGAGGTGACGTAGCCTTCTGACAGCGCCTCTTCATCAGACATTTCGGCCGGCACCGGCATCATCACGCGCCACGCGCCGATGATTCGCAGCAGGAAATGCCAACGCTCGGGGTCGGCGACATAGCTAACGGACGACACGCCAGGACGCAGCCCGGCGAAATCCACCGGCGTCGTCATGACGAGGAAACGCTCCGGCCAGGTAAAGCCTTCGAATTCCATGCCCTGGCTACGACGAACGATGCTGTTGGCGCCATCAGCGCCGATCAGCCAATCGCATTCATAGGTGTTGTCCTCGCCGCCGACCGTCGCCGTCAGGGTGACCGTATCGCTGGTTTGCGTCACGGATTTCGCTTCGCAGCCGAACACGATGGAGAACAGTGGATTGTCCTTCAGACCATCGAGAATAATGCGCGTCAGCTTGAACTGCTCGGCCTGCAGGCGGAACGGATGCCGCACCAGGTCCGAGATCGCGCTAAAATCGAATGTTCCGAGAACGCCGTCGGCGGAGGAGGAATACTGGACGGTTGGCGCCTTAAGCCCCTGCGCGATCAATTCCCTGGCGAAACCAAGATCGTCAAGCATATCGAGGGTTGGCGGATGGAAGGTCGATGCGCGCGACTCTCCGCTCAATTCCGTGTTCTTTTCCAGCACCAGAACCGAAATGCCCTGCCGCACCAGATCCGCGGCGGCGACCATGCCGACAGGGCCCGCACCAGCAATAATGACCGGATACCTTTTCGCGCTCATTCGTCCACAACCTCAATTGGCGATCGGACCACAGCCATCGCGGCGCGGTCAGATCGGTCAGCCAGATCGCGGAGAAAGGTCCGCGTCATTGCTGACTTTCATCATGAGACGGAAGCTATGTGCCTTGCACTTAGGCATGCAAACAATTTAATCTGCAGATATCTTGCGTTTTTGGAATGAACTATGCGTCGCAGAATCCCGAGCCTGGGCGCGCTGATGGCCTTCAGCGCGGCTGCCAAGCATCTCAGCGTAACCCGCGCGGCTAGTGAACTAGCGCTGACCGAGAGCGCGGTATCACGCCAGATCGCACAGCTGGAGACCCAGCTTGGTGTCAAGCTGTTCCACCGCATCAAGAAGCGCATCACGCTGACGCGCGCCGGCGAGGCTTACAGCACCCGTGTGGCGCGGACCATCGAGCAAATCGAACGCGATGCGCTGGAAATCATGGGCTATGAGGCTGACGGCACCGTGCTCGATGTGGCCGCGCTGCCCACCGTCGGCACCCAATGGCTCATTCCGCGCCTGCCAGATTTTTACGCGCGGCATCCAGGCGTCGCCGTGAATGTCAGCGCGCGCAACACGCGCTTCTTTTTCAGCGAGACCGCGCTGGATGGCGCCCTGTATTTCGGCCAGCCCGACTGGCCCGGCACCCAGGCCGATTACCTGTTTGATGAGGTGTTGCTGCCGGTCGGCTCCCCCGCGCTGATCGGCAGACGCGGCGAATTGCCGCCGCGCGAGGTCGCCGAATTGCGGCTGCTGCATCTGGTGACACGGCCGGACGCATGGCGGCGCTGGTTTGATGCGGCTCAGCTCGAAGGCACCAATGTGATCCGCGGGCCCCGCTTCGATATTCAATCGACCTTGATCAGCGCAGCGAGTTCCGGGCTGGGCGTTGCGCTGCTGCCGGAATTCCTGATCTCCGACCAGCTGAGGTCCGGCAAACTGCGCGTGCTGTCGAGCCTGACGCTGAAAAGCGTCGGCTCCTATTATTTTGCCTCTCCGGAGGAGAAAGCCGGGAATCCATTGCTCTCGGCTTTCCGCGCCTGGTTGCTGTCGCAGGCCCAGGGATCAGCGCCTCAGGACGTTACTTCTTGACTAGCGGGCACCGCGACGCCGACAGCGGCTGGAAAGCCTGATCGGCAGGGATTGTCGCAAGCAGCTTATAATAATCCCACGGCGCCTTCGACTCGGCCGGCTTCTTCACCTCGAACAAATACATGTCATGCACCATGCGGCCATCCTCGCGGATTTTTCCGTTCTTGTAGAACACGTCATCGACCGGCAATTCGCGCATCTTCTTCATGACCGCTTCGGTCTCGTCAGTGCCGGCAGCCTGAACGGCTTTCAGATAGTGCAGCACGGATGAATAGGTGCCGGTCTGCAGCATGTTCGGCATCGCATTGACTTTGTCATAGAAACGCTTCGACCATTTCCGAGTCTCGTCGTTCATGTCCCAGTAGGACGCTTCGGTGATCGTCAGCCCTTGCGCTTCCTTCAGCCCGAGCCCGTGAACGTCGTTGATGAAGCCGGCCAGCGCCGAGAGCTTCTGGCCGCTCGAGGTCAGGCCGAATTCCGCTGCCTGCTTGATCGAATTGATGGTGTCGCCGCCGGCATTGGCGAGGGCCACCACCTTGGCCTTGGACGACTGTGCCTGCAGCAGGACCGAAGCAAAGTCCGCGGTGCCGACTGGATGCTTGGTCGCGCCGACAACCTTTCCACCGGCCGCCTTAACGACGTCGCCAGTGTCCTTTTCGAGGCTTGCGCCAAAGGCGTAGTCTGCCACGACGAAGTACCAGCTATCGAACCCCTGGCTGACCAGCGCCTTTCCGGTACTGTTGGCGATCGCGAAGGAATCATAGGCCCAGTGAACGACAAAGGGACCGCACACCTCATTCGTGATTCGCGTCGAGCCGGGTGAACTCAGCGTGATGATCTTCTTCTTCTCTTTGGCGATCTCAAGGACGGCCAGCGCCGGCGACGAGGACGCCACGTCGAGAATGGCATCGACCTTATCATTATCGAACCATTTTCGCGCAGTGGTGGCGGCGATGTCAGGCTTGTTCTGGTGGTCGGCAAACACGACCTCGATCGGCATGCCGAGCACCTTGCCGCCGAAATCCTCGACCGCCATCTGCGCGCCCGTCACGGCGCCCTTGCCGGTGATGTCGGCATAGACGCCCGACATGTCCTCGATCACGCCGACGCGAACCACACCGTCCGAGATCTGCACGGTCTGGGCATGTGCCGAGGCTGTGCAAAGGAATGCGCTCACAAGTGCAGCTGTCAGGTAACGGGCACCGAAGTCGATCTGTCTCATGCTTCCCCCTTCCGCGTATCAATTGGCTCGATACGTCTGTTGCGATGTGGTCGTGTAACTACTTCGCGGTTCTGTTCGCGAAGGCGGCGAGGCCGCGCTTGGCGTCCGCGCTTGTGAAGGTGCGCTGGCCGAGTGCGGCCTCCTTGTGGAAGGCATCCGCGAGCGGCAGATCCTGCAGCGTCAGCGCGGCCTCCTTGATGGTCTGAATTGCGACCGGGCTCAGCGCCGCGATCTTGGTGGCGAGCTCGAACGCCACAGGTTCAACCTGATCCACATCGACGACGCGATTGATGACACCTTTGGCTTGCAGGTCGTCGGCCGAAAAACGCTCGGCCGTCAGCATAATCTCCATGGCATGGGCGTATCCGATTTGCCGGACCAGACGCACCAGCGTGCCGCCAGCCGGCACAAAGCCGTGCTTCGGTTCAGGCAATTGAAAGACCGCATTGCGCGCAGCGACGCGGATATCGGTCGCCAGCATGATCTCGAAACCGCCGCCCATGCACATGCCTTTGATGGCGCTAACCACTGGCTTGTAGAAACCGGGAAACTTGATATGCGCGGGATCCCAGGCGGAAATATCCATCTTGTCGGAGGCAAGTGCCGGGATCGACTCCATCAGGTCGGCGCCGACACAGAAGGCACGGTCGCCAGCGCCTGTCAGCACAACGGCACGCACGGCGTCGTCGTCTTTGATCGCATAGAAGGCACGGCCGAGATCGTCATACATCGCCAGCGTCAGCGCATTCATCTTGTCCGGCCGGTTGATGCGGACTGTGGCGACATAACCGTCCGTGGTGAAATCGATCGACATCAGATCGCTCCCGATGCTTTGAGACGATCAAGCTCGTCCGACGTCACACCAAGCAGCGATGCCAACACCTCCGCATTGTGCTCACCGGGAGACGGCGCCTTTTCGAAAGTCGATTGATCGGTGTCGGAGAGCTTGATCGGCAGACCGAACATGCCGATCAGCTTGCCCGCCACCGGCACATTGACGATCATGTTGCGGGCCGCGATATGCGGATCTTCCACCACTTCCGGAATCGTCTTGATGGCGCTGAGCGGCACCTGGTCGCCGGCCATCTCTTCCAGTTCGGCCTTGGTATAGTTGCTGAACCAGCGCTCCAGCAGCGGCTTGACCTTGGTCTCCGCCACGACAGGATCGAACCGTTTTTCCATCGTTTCGATGCCGGGAGCCCGCGCCATCTCGGGCTCGCCGAACAGCGCGCAGGTGATCGCCCAGAACTTGTCGGTGTAACCGCCGAAGAAGACGTAGCCGTCCTTGCAGGGAAACTGGCCATAGGGCCGCACGAACGGATGGTCGTTGCCGAGTGGCGTCGCGACGTCCTTCTCGACGGTGTAGCGCACCACGGCATTCTCGGTAAGCGTCAGCACCGAGTCCTGCTGCGAGACATCTACCACCTGGCCTTTGCCATTGCGCTCGGCTTCGCGCAGCGCCGCGAGGGTGCCGATCGCCGCATAGAGGGACGCTGCAAGATCGCCGATAATGGTGCCGACGCGCACCGGCGGCAGATCGGGATAGCCGTTCATCGACCACAGACCGCCCACGGCCTGGCCCGTATTGTCATAGGCCGGACGCGACGAATTCGGACCGGTGCGGCCAAAGCCGCTAATCGCGGTATAGACGAGCTTCGGATTGATCTCGCGCAGCGTCTCATAGCTGAGGCCGAGCTTGTCCATGGTCCCCGGCCGGAAATTCTCGACTAGGATATCGGCCTTGGCGACCAGCTTCTTCAGCAGAGCCTTGCCGTCCTCGGATTTGAGATTGAGCGTGATGCCGCGCTTGTTGCGGTTGAACTGGGTGAAGAAAGCGCTGAACTGATCATCGCCATCTCCGACAAAGGGCGGAAACGTACGCGCGTAATCGGGATCGCCGGGATGCTCCACCTTGATCACGGTGGCGCCGAGATCCGCGAACAGCATCGAGCAGAACGGACCGGCGACCACGCGGGTGATGTCAAGAATTGTCACGCCCTGCAGCGGACCGCTGCGCTCCCCGAGCCCTTTGGTATCGTTCTTTGCGTTCACATTGGCCTCCCGTTTCGTGTCCCTCGCCAGCTTTGGCGGCGAGGGGTCATTGTCGTATAACAGCGAGCGCGAAGACAGGCGTCTTCGCGCAGCGCATTTGGAGCTTAGGAGCGCAGCTTTTCGAGCACTTCCTTGGCGCGATCGACACGAACGTCGTGATTGGCAGCAAGCGCAGCCGCGACCTTCTCGATCTCGTCGCCGGTGGCGCCGGCAACGATGGCGATGTTGCGCGCGTGCAGCGCCATATGCCCCTTCTGGATACCCTCGGTAGCGAGCGCGCGTAGCGCACCCATGTTCTGCGCCAGACCGACTGCAACGGCGACTTCCGCCAGTTCCTGCGCACTCGTGACGCCGAGGATCTTCAATGCCGCCTGCGCAGCGGGATGGGTCTTGGTGGCGCCGCCGACGAGGCCTAGCGCCATTGGCATTTCGATGGTGCCGACCAGATTGCCCTTGGTGTCGATCTCCCAATTGGTCAGCGACGTATAGCGGCCCGAGCGGGAGGCCCAGACATGCGCGCCGGCTTCGATAGCGCGCCAGTCATTGCCGGTGGCGACCACGATGGGATCGATACCGTTCATGATGCCCTTGTTATGGGTGGCAGCACGATAGGGATCGACGATGGCAAAAGCGCAGGCCTCGACAATGCCCTGCGCAATGCGCTCACCAGAATATTCCTCGGTCTTCAGCGCCTCCGGTGTCACCGACACCATGGCCCGGGCGAGCCGCAGATCGGCATAATTGGACAGGATGCGCAGCCGGACGGTACCGCCGGTGACCTTTTCGATCAGTGGCGCCACGGTTTCCGCCATGGTGTTGACAGTGTTCGCCCCCATCGCATCGCGGACATCGACGATCAGATGCACGGCCATCATCGGTCCCACCGGCGTGGTCTCGAATATATGCACCTCGACATCGCGGCAGCCACCGCCGAGCGAGATCAGCACCTTGTCCTTGGCATTGGCCGCCGCAATGATCTCGTCGCGAGCGCGCAAGACGCGGGCGCGCGCGCCGTGAACATCGGTAACACCTAGCACCTGAACCTGCGCACGCATGATCGGCGCAGAACTCGACGTCTGGAAGCCACCGCATTTGCGGACGATGCGCGCCATATAGGACGCCGCGGCCACGACTGACGGCTCCTCGACCGCCATCGGAATCAGATAATCGCGGCCATTGACGGTGAAATTGGTAGCGATGCCGACCGGCAGCTCGAATGTGCCGATGACGTTCTCGATCATGCCATTGGCAAGCTCGATCGGCAGCGTGCCTGGACTGAAGGCCGAGCGCTCGTTGTCACCATGTGACGTGGCATCGATCACCTTACCGAGCCGCTGAGCTGGAGAGAGGTTGCGCAGGTTTTCCAAACGCGAATTGATGTTTCCGGACTGTTCGCCCGACGTCGTGACGGCCATTGCGGCGCCTCCCACACAAAAAGTGTCTTCTGTTGGCGCGCAGTTAGGCATCGGGACGCAGCGTGCGGAAGGGACAGTTTTCAAATATTGTCCTGTACTGTACCCATAACCGGGTGATCATTTTAGCAGATGCATTTCTCTCACAGGACCTTTGCAGTGCAACATTTTATCGATGATCTTCGGGAGACATGCGGCTGCGTGGCCACGCTCAAGCGTGCCGTAGAGGGTACGCTTTTGATCGACCGCCCAGCACTGTACCCAAGAGCACGACGCCGTGACGCCGCGTAAACCACCCGATCAGAACGCGACGCTGGCCGGCAATCTCGCCAGCCGCTTGCGCGCACAAATCCTCTCCGGCGCTTTGCCGGAAGGACATCGCTTGCCCTCGATCCGAAAAGCCGCTGAAGGATTTCGCGTCTCGAAAAACACCGTTGTCGACGCCTATGACCGGCTGGTGATCGGGAATCTCGTCGCCGCCAAGGCTGGCTCCGGTTTCGTCGTCATCTATCGCGGCGATGACAGCGGTCGACCGAAACATGTCAGCGAAGCCGTCGATATCGCATCACTGCTTAACGCACAGCTATCGCAGAATTTCGAGATCCGCGTTGGCGACGGACGACCTCCTGCTTCATGGACCGAGCAATCCGAGATCAAGCGCCATCTCAGCGGCAGCGGACGCATCCTTCCGGTGGCCGCTGACGGCTATGGCTCGGCGCTTGGCTTCCAACCGCTCCGACAACAGATCGCGCTGCGACTGCAGCGACAGCAGCTCGCCGTCAAGGAAGACGGACTTCTTCTGACCTTCGGCGCCAATCACGCGCTCGACCTGATCATTCGCGCGATGCTGTCGCCGGGCGATACGGTGCTGGTGGATGAGCCCGGCTATTATCCGCTATTCGCTAAACTGACCCTGGCGCAGGTGCGCATTGTCGGCGTTCGGAGACTGGCTGATGGTCCGGATGTGGATGACCTCGCGGCAAAGATCCAATCGGAGCGACCAAAGCTGTTCTTCACGCAGTCGCTCGGCCACAATCCAACCGGCGGCTCGATCACGCTCCCAGTCGCGCATGCGGTGCTGCAGACGGCCATGCGCGCCAATCTCGTGATTGTCGAGGATGATCCGTTTTCCGATCTGCCAACGGCCGACAACAGCCGCCTCGCCACGCTCGATCAGCTCAAAAATGTGATCTCGATCGGGACGTTTGCGAAAACCCTATCGGCAAGCCTGCGCTCGGGCTTCATCGCTGCCCGCCGTGATCGCATCGCGACCCTGGCCGAACTAAAGATGCTCACCTCAGTGAACAGCTCTGGCCATGTCGAGCGATTGCTGCACAGGCTACTCGCGGATGGTCATTACGATCGCCATCTGAAGCGGCTGGGACAACGCAGTGACGCTGCGATGAGCCAGGTGCGCGCGCAATTGCTGCGCGCCGGTCACCGGCTTTATGCCGACGCACGGACCGGCTACTATCTCTATCTGATGCTGCCCGATGGCATCGACGACATGGCGCTGGCACGCGATGGCGCCAAGGAGAGTATCTTCATCGCACCAGGCAGCCTGTTCTGCATCGACAAGAACAGCCCGCTGGCGAAAGCGATCCGGATCAACGTATCGCGAGCGGAAGACCCGAAATTCTACGACTTCCTGCTCCGTAAACTGCGATAGCAAACCCCTTAATGCGCTTGCTCCGCATAAGGCGCCAGCACATCGACGAGATCGCGCCCGCGGGCCGGGCTTGGCTCGACCAGCGCCCGCGTGGCCACTTCGCCAAGATGCGAATGCATCAGCGCCATCGCTTGATCGACATCGCCGCCCTGCAGCGCATCGATGATAGCGATATGCTCGTTGGTGCCGCATTCAGATGAATGCGGACGACTGAATAACGACAGCGTCAGGCAGCAGCGATAGGCGATCTCGCTGACATAGCGGACCAACACGGGGCTGTTTGTCATCGACGCCAGCAGAATGTGAAATTCCGTGGCAAGCCGGATCGACACGGCGTTCGGGCCGCCATGCGCTTCCTGCTCAGCCACCACATGTGCCTTGAGGCGCGCGATCTGGGCCGGCTTCAATTTGCCCACGAGCTTCCGCACGATCAGGCGCTCGAGCTCCATCCGGATGTCGAAGATGTCGCGCGCATCCTGCCAGCTCGGCGTGACGACCACAGCGATCCGGTTACGGCGCAGCTCGACAAGGCCTTCCGACGCCAGTTGCCCGAGCGCATGGCGCGCAATGGTGCGGCTGACGCCAAACCGCTCGCCGAGGGAATCCTCGGGCAGCTTGGTGCCGGGCTCAAGCGCCTGCTCGATGATCGCACGCCGAAGAGCGCGACAGATCATTCCGACTTTGTCTTTGGGATTCGACGTTTCTGGCATTCTGACAGACCTCTAGCATCCGGCGCATACAAGCGCCTGCGCGAAGTGCATGCACTTCACAGCGGGGGCTGCTCAATAAATTCGCACTAATTGGCAGAGGCGGCAATTTGAGGAGGATTCAGGCCGGACTCAAGTGGCACCCCAATTGCATACACTTCCAGTCATGATCAGTATGCAAGAAGCCGGGGCCTCGGCCCAGACCACGCCACGCGCTCCGACCGCCATCGAACTGTCGCGCACATCCGTGACGTTCGGGCGAGGCGCAACCGCAACGCCGGCGTTGTCCGAGACCAATCTTAGCATTCCCGATGGCGAATTCCTCGCTTTGGTCGGCCCCTCCGGCTGCGGCAAATCGACGATTCTGAAGCTGGTCAGCAATCTCATTCGCCCGACCACCGGCGTCGTCATCGTCGGCGGCCGCGAGGTGGCGGCCAAGGCGCTGCGGATCGGCATGGCCTTCCAGAACCCGACCATGCTGCCTTGGCTGACCATCGAGCAGAACATCATGCTGCCGCTGAAAATCGTGCAGCCATTCCGCTCAGAGTATCGCCAGAAGCGCAAAACCGAGTTTCGCGACAAGGCGCATGCCCTGCTGGCGCAGGTCGGCCTCAAGGATTTTGCGAAGAAGTATCCGTGGCAACTCTCGGGCGGCATGCTGCAGCGAGCAAATCTTTGCCGCGCGCTGATCCATGAACCGCGCATGCTGCTGCTCGATGAGCCCTTTGGTGCCCTCGACCAGTTCACCAAGGAAGAGCTGTGGTCGGTTCTGCAAGGTCTGTGGCTGCAGCACAAACCCACGGTGTTGCTGGTCACCCATGATCTACGCGAGGCCGGCTTCCTGGCCAGCCGCATCTGCGTGATGAGCGCTCGGCCGGGCCGCATCCTCGACGATAGCACGGTGGATTTCCCCCGCCCGCGCACGATTCCAATGACCTTCGAGCCGGACTTTGTCGCGCTGAACCAGCGGCTACGCGACCTTATCGTCAATGCCCGGAGCAATGCTCCCATTGCGCAGGAGGCATAAATGAACCTCGGCCTTCGTCAAAAGCTCTGGTCGTTCGGGCTGATCGTCGCCTTCTTTGTGGGATGGCAGCTCTTCTGCGTCGTCTCGGGCATGTCCGATCTCATCCTCCCGCGCCCGACTGACGTTCTCGCCACGCTGATCGCGCGCTTCCCGGTGCTGTGGCCGCATATCCTACAGACGCTGGCCACCACCATGACTGGCTTTGCGCTCGGCGTCGGTCTCGGCGTGGTGCTTGGCGCGATCATCGGCGTGTCACGTGTCGCCTATGACACGGCCTATCCGCTGCTGGTCGGCTTCTCGTCGATCCCGAAAGTGGCCGTGGTGCCGATCTTCGTGTTGTGGTTCGGCTCCGGCTCAGTGCCGGCCATCCTCACGGCGCTGTCGATCTGCTTCTTCCCGATCGTCGTGAATATCGCCACGGGTCTCGCCACCACCGAGCCGGAGTTGGAGGACGTGCTCAAGGCGCTCGGCGCCAGCAAGATAGACATTCTGTGGAATGTCGGCCTGCCGCGCACGATGCCGTTCTTCTTCGCATCGCTAAAAGTTGCGGTGAGCTACGCCTTTGTCGGCGCGGTGCTGGCGGAGACGGTCGCGTCCAATCGCGGCATCGGCAATGTGATGATGAGCGCTTCATCGAACTTCAATGTGCCGCTCGTCTTCGCCTGCCTGTTCATCCTCGCGGCTCTCGGCGTCGCCCTCTATGTCATCTTCTCCCTGATCGAAGCGCGCGTGACCGGCTGGGCCACACGCAAGAACGACCTCGTCGCCACTTAATCATCACGCAACCAGGAGACCGCCATGTTGAAGAGATTGACTGCCCTCGCCTTCTCGAGCCTGCTGCTCGCGGGTGCCGCCTCCGCACAGGAGACCACCATCAAGTTCACGCTCGGCTGGAAAACCCAGGGCAGTGACGCCGCGTTCTTCTACGCGAAAGACAAAGGCTATTTCAAAGAAGAGGGCTTGAACGTCGTCATCGACCAGGGCGAAGGCTCCGGCGCCACCGTGACCCGCATCATGTCCGGCGCTTGGGATGCCGGCTTCGGCGACGTCAATGCCATCATCCAGAACTCATCGACGCGTCCGCAGGATGCACCGGTCATGGTCTATATGATGTGGAACCAGCCCCCCTTCTCGATCGTCACCAAGAACTCCAGCGGCATCAAGACGATCAAGGATTTCGAGGGCCGCACACTGGGTGGCGCGCAGGGCACGCCGACGACGCGCCTGCTGCCGGTGTTCATCCAGAAGAACGGCCTCGCTGCCGACAAGATCAAGGTGTCGAACATGGCGCCGAACCTGCAGGAACCGATGCTCATCAAGGGCGACATCGATGCGGCGCTCGTGTTCAACATCACCAGCTATTTCAATCTCGTATTGAACCGCCAGGATCCGGACAAGGACTTCAAGTGGTTTTCGTTCGGTGAATTCGGCCTCGATCTCTATTCGAACGGCGTGATGGTTTCCCAGAAGCTGCTGAAGGAGAATCCGAAAGCCGTGGCCGGTCTCGTTCGCGCGATTAACAAGGCGAATATCGCGACTGCCAAGGATCAGAACGAGGCCATGAAGTCGGTGGTTGCCTTCGACAACCTGGTCGATGTTCCCGTCGAGAAGCGTCGCATGCAGTTCGCCTTCGACAAGCTGATGGTCTCGCCTGAAATGAAGGAAATCGGCGTCGGCGACATCAAGGATGACCGCATGGCTCGCGCCATCGGCATCGTGGTGGAAGGCTACGAGTTGAAGCGCACGCCGACGCCGAAGGAGATCTTCTCGCGCGACTTCCTGCCGCCACGTGGCGAACGCGATCTCGTCTATACCGCGAACTAACCGCAGTCATGACCGAGGTGTTGTCTGCGACGCATGTCTTCACCGGCACCGAGCGAGGCCTCGTGCCTCAGGCCAGCATCGCTTATGCGAACGGCTTGATCACGGAGGTCTCGACCGGTGCCGTGACCTCGCCGCAGACAAACCACCTCATCATCCCCGCGCTGGTCAACGCCCATGACCATGCGCGACCTTCCATGACCTCCTTCGGCGCGTCTGGTATGCCGCTGGAGTCATGGATTTTACGATCGGCGTTCGGCGCGCCGCCGGACGCCTATCTCGCCGCCGCCGTCTCGCTCGCCCGCTCGGCACGCGCTGGCTGCGGTGGCGCAATGATCCACTACACGCGCCCGAGCGGAAAACTCCCCATCGTCGATGAGGCGATCGCCATCGGAAAAGCCGCCCGCGATGTCGGCATCCGGCTCGCTTTCGCATTGGCGGTACGCGACCAGAATCCTTTGGTGTATGGCGACAGCGGCGATGTGCTGGGCGCTTTAACGGGCGATGACCGCGAGACGATACAGGACCTGTTCATCCGCCCGAGCCCGACGCCATCGGAATATCTCGACCGCATTGATGCGATTCACGCCGCCATCGCCGGGCCGATGATCGACGTGCAATATGGACCGGCGGGCGTTCAGTGGTGCTCGCCGACGCTGCTCGAAGCCATCGCGGAACATTCAGCCGCTACGGGCCGGCGCGTACATATGCATCTGCTCGAAACCATCTATCAGCGCCAATGGGCCGACCGTGCCTTTCCCGGCGGGGTAGTGCGCTTTCTCAAGGATATCGGCCTGCTATCAGACCGTCTCACCGTCGCGCACTGCATCCATGCACGGCCGGACGAACTCGACATGATCGCCGAATCCGGCGCGACCATCGTCACGAATTTCAGCTCAAATCTGCACCTGCATTCCGGCTTTCCCCCGATCGCTGATGCCCATCGCCGCGGCTGCAAGGTCGCATTCGGCATCGACGGCGTCGCGCTGGACGAGGACGATGACGCCATTCGCGAGATGCGGCTCGTGCAGATGGCCCACGGAGGGCTGGGTTTCGAGCGGACGTGGAGCCGCAGCGAATTCTTGTCCCTCGTGGTCCGCAATGGCCGCAAATCCATAGGCGCTCCGGGGACAGGCGCTCTCGCGGCCGGCGAGGCTGCGGATTTCGTGATGCTCGATATCGGTGAACTCGATCGGGACGCAATCATGCCCGTCGATCCCATCGACATGCTGTTTGCGCGTGGCAATAGCGGTTGTGTACGCGACGTGGTGGTTGCCGGGCGAACGATCTACCGCGACGGCAAGCTGACCGGCGTTGATCTGGATGCGATGGAGACCGAGATCCGCGGACTGTATCGCGCAAGCGTACCGCAGTTCAAAGCGCTGGAGCGGGCATGGACGCCACTCGAAGGCACATTGACGCAATGGTTCAAGCATCAGGGCTGTTGTTAGTCGCAGGGACCGAACAGTGTCCTAATTCACCTGCCGCTTCTCGAGCTTCCGCGCCAGCGTGCGGCGGTGCATACCGAGGCGACGCGCAGTCTCGGAGATGTTGAAGTCACTCTCCACCAGGGTCTGATGGATGCGCTCCCATTCCAGTGTCTTGATCGATGTGGGGCGTTCGGTGAGCGCCACCTTGGTATCTCCAGCAGCCTTCTGGAAGGCCTCCTCGATATCGTCGGTGTTCGACGGCTTTGCCAGATAGTGGCATGCACCGAGCTTGACCGCTTCGACAGCGGTCGCAATGCTGGCATAGCCGGTGAGGACAACAATCAACATGTCCTCGCTCAGCGCATGCAGCGCCTCGACGCAGGTCAGGCCGGACGCGCCGGCAAGCTTGAGATCGACCACCGCATAACCCGGTACTTTGTCGCCAAGCACTTCGGTCAGCGTTTCAAAGCCTTCCGCATGCAGCACATTGTAGCCACGACGCTCGAAGGACCGCTTCAGCGTGCGCGCAAACCCTTCATCGTCTTCAACGATAATCAAGAGACGTTCATCGGACATGTCTGTGCGCTCCAATGGCGAGAGCCGATAGCGGAAGTGACAATGTGACGACCGCGCCGCCGACGGGGCGATTGTCCGCCACCACCGAACCGCCCAGCTTGCGGATGGCATTGACCACCAAGAACAGGCCAAGTCCGCGTCCCGGCCGTCCCTTGCTGGAATTATACGGCTTGCCGAGATTTGCCAGCATGTCCGGAGCAAATCCGGGTCCCATATCGCTGACTTTCAGCAGCAGTCGATCCCCCTCGCGCTCCAGAGCAACGCGGATCCACAATGGTGAAACCTCGTTGGCATTGTCGAGCACGTTAAAGATCATCTGCTTCAGCGCGGTATCGGAGACGATCGGCATGTCCTCGCCAAACCGGTTCTCGTAAACCAGCGTGCCACTCGATCGCGCCATACGCCAGTCATCAACGAGCTCACCAAAGAAACCGTTGACCGAGGTCACCGTCGGCGCCTCGCCACGCATGTCGCCAGCAGACATCAGGATTCCGGTGACGATCGACTTACAGCGCTGGACGTCCGCCTGCATCTCGGCGATCTCTTCCATCAGTTCGGAATTGCTTGCCAGCGCCGGCATGCGGCGCCAGTCGCTGAGGATCACGGAAAGTGACGCCAGCGGCGTGCCGAGTTCATGCGCGGCACCCGAAGCGAGCAGGCCCATCCGCACGATGTGATCTTCCTCCGCGGCCTGTTGGCGCAGCGCAGCGAGCCCGTTGTCACGATCGCGCAAATTGCGGGCGATGCGCGTCATGAAGACGACGATCAATGCCGCATCCAGCACGAAGCAGATCAGTGTTCCGATGATGTGGAGTTGAAAGAGGTGATCCACCATCTCGGTCGGCAACGCGAGCGGGCGGTGAAACGGAATCAAGCCTGCAAAGCAGAGCGATGCGGCAACGACGATCACCCAGGTGTAGCGCGCATTCAGCAACATCGCGCCAAGCGTAACCTGCAGCAGATAGAGCGACACGAACGGGTTTGTGGCGCCGCCGCTGAGATAGAGCTGCGCCGTCAGCGCCGCGACATCGAGCAGCAACAGCAGGAGCAACTCCCGATCACGCGCGTCGGTCTGCTTGCGCAGCCATTCCTGACTGATGACATTGACGAAGATCGAGCCGCACAGCACCGAGATCATCGGCATCAGAGGCAGCTCAACGCCCATCACGAAATGCACGAAGCCGATGGTCAGCACCTGGCCGACCACAGCGATCCAGCGCAGCTGGATCAGCAGGTTGATGTTCTTGACATTGGTCGTTTCGTCGAGCGGCAGCGTAACGGATGAAGCGGCAATCGTCCGCGAGACGGCATCCGGGCCGACGCCGGCGCCATCTGATCCAACTGTGCTGCTCAACAAGCCCTGCATTTCGCACCGTCACGCGCAACACGCCCGACCGTGCTAGCCGGGGTGACATTCATCATGTCATACGCGAGATGGTGATTTTTTCCGAATCTTCCACTCGTGGCGGCCAACATAGACGGCGGCGACCGCCAGCATCAGGGCAAGGCCGAACCAGGTCAGCATGTAGACCGCATGATTGTTCGGGAAAACAACCACCGTCAGGCCGCCATGGGGCTGGCCAGGCGCATCCTGGGATTTGTCGGCATCGATGAAATAGGGCGCGACAGGATCGAGCTTCTGGCTCGTCGCAATCTCGGCGACATCCCGAGAGAACCAGCGCCCAGCACCGGGATCATTGGTGCGCAAAAAGCCGCCCTTGGGCTCCGAGATACGGAGCAGACCGGTCACCGTGACCGGCGATGCCGATGCGGTAAACGCACCTGCCTTGCGCTCATCGGAACTGACAAAACCGCGATTGACGAGAACAGTGAAGCCGGCATCCGTACGCAACGGGGTCAGAACCCAGAAGCCGGCACCGAGATCGGAGACAGCCTGTACCAGCACTTCCTTGCCCTGCAAGAATGTTCCTGAGGCCGTGACGCGACGATATTCGTCATTGCTGCGAGAAATGGCCAGCCACGCCGCAGGCCCGGGTGCAGCAGCGGGTGCGGCGTGGCTGCGCTGATCGACACGTGCGATCAGATCCAGTTTCCAGGCTCGGCGCTCGACCTGCCAGATGCCGAGCGCCATAAAACCTGCAATACCGAGGACGGCGAGAACCGCCAGCACCGAGAGCGTGACCGGGCCACGCGGGGCGCGGTCAGCGTCGCTCATCAGGGCATGTTCCTCATGTCGTGAACCGGCATCATGTTGACGTTCAGGTGGTACATCACCCAAAGCGAGCCGGCGAGCGCGATGACCACAACGATGAGCGTGAAGATCAGCGCCATCAATGTCCAGCCGCCATCCGATGTGGTGTTCATGTGGAGGAAGTAGATCATGTGAACGAAAATCTGCACGACCGCGAAAGCAACGATGATCGCGACAGTCCAGTTCTTGTTCTGGATCACGTTGCCCATCACCAGCCAGAACGGGATAGCGGTGAGAATGACCGACAGAACGAAACCGGTCATGTAGGACTTCATGGAGCCGTGGTCGCGACCGTCATCATGGCCGTGGCCATGCGCGTGATCATCGTGACCGTTATTGGCGTGTGCGTCGGCGCTCATCGCACGACTCCCATCAGATAGACGAAGGTGAAGACGCCGATCCAGACGACGTCGAGAAAGTGCCAGAACATGCTGAGGCACATCAGGCGGCGCTGGTTGGCCTCGATCAGGCCGAACTTCGACACCTGCACCATCAGAACCACCAGCCAGATGATGCCGAAAGTGACGTGCAGGCCGTGGGTGCCGACCAGCGTGAAGAAGGACGACAGGAAGGCACTGCGCCACCAACCGGCACCTTCATGGATCATGTGGTGGAACTCGTAGAGCTCGATGCAGAGGAAGGCGAGACCGAACAGGCCGGTAATCGCCAGCCACATCTGCGTCGCGCTCTTGTTGCCCTTCTGCATCTCCAGCATGGCGAAGCCATAGGTGATGGACGAGAACAGCAGCATCGCGGTGTTGAGCGCGACCAGCTTGAGATCGAACAGGTCCTTCGGGCCGGGGCCCGCAGCGTAGCTGGTGCCGAGCACACCGAAGGTCGCGAACAGCATCGCGAAGATCAGGCAGTCGCTCATCAGATAGAGCCAGAAGCCGAGCATCGTGCTCTGGCCGGGCGGATGATCGTGCTCGTCGGCGACGTAGAAGACCGGGGCTTCGCCGCTCATGGTTTGGGTCGGTGCGCTCATGATGCGGCCTGTGCTGCCAGGAGCTTGGTACGCTCGGCTTCCGTGTTGATCACGTGGTCCACAGGGATGTGGTAGTCACGCTTATAGTTGAACGTGTGGTAGATGGCGCCGGCAACGACCGCGATGAAGCATACAGCTGCAAGCAGCCACATGTGCCAGATCAGTGCGAAGCCGAGCGCGGTGGCAAAGCCCGAGAGGATGATGCCAGCGCCGGTGTTCTTTGGCATGTGGATCGGCTTGAAGCCCTGCAGCGGACGCGCATAACCACGGCTCTTCATGTCGTACCAGGCGTCGTTGTCATGCACGACCGGGGTGAAGGCGAAGTTGTAGTCCGGCGGCGGCGACGAGGTCGCCCATTCCAGGGTGCGACCGTTCCACGGATCGCCGGTGGTGTCGGCGAGTTCCTTGCGCTTCCAGATGCTGACGGCGATCTGAACAAGCAGGGCGCCGATGCCGGCCGCGATCATCGCAGCACCGATGCCGGCGATGATGAACCAGATCTGCAGCGACGGATCGTCGAACACGCGCATGCGACGGGTGACGCCCATAAAGCCGAGCACATAGAGCGGCGTGAAGGCGACCCAGAAGCCGACGACCCAGAACCAGAACGACACCTTGCCCCAGAACTCATCGAGCTTGAAGCCGAACGCCTTCGGGAACCAGAAGTTGATCGCCGCGAACACACCAAACACCACGCCGCCGATGATGACGTTGTGGAAGTGGGCGATCAGGAACAGCGAGTTATGCAGCACGAAGTCGGCCGGCGGAATCGCCAGCATGACGCCGGTCATGCCGCCGATGACGAAGGTCAGCATGAAGGCCACGGTCCACATCATAGGCAGATCGAACCGGATGCGGCCGCGATACATGGTGAACAGCCAGTTGAAGATCTTCGCGCCCGTCGGGATCGAGATGATCATGGTCGTGATGCCGAAGAACGAGTTCACGCTCGCGCCCGACCCCATGGTGAAGAAGTGATGCAGCCACACCAGGTAGGACAGGATCGTGATGCAAACCGTGGCGTAGACCATCGAGGTGTAGCCGAACAGCTTCTTGCCCGAGAAGGTGGAAGTCACTTCCGAGAACACGCCGAAGATCGGCAGGATCAGGATGTAGACTTCCGGGTGGCCCCAGATCCAGATCAGGTTCACGTACATCATCGGGTTGCCACCGAGATCGTTCGTGAAGAAGTTGGTGCCGACGTAACGGTCGAGCGACAACAAAGCCAGACACGCGGTCAGGACCGGGAAGGACGCGACGATCAGGACGTTGGTGCAGAGCGAGGTCCAGGTGAAGACCGGCATCTTCATCATGGTCATGCCGGGGCAGCGCATCTTCACGATGGTCGCGATTAGGTTGATGCCGGATAATGTCGTACCGACACCGGCGACCTGCAGCGCCCATATGTAATAGTCGACGCCGACATCCGGGCTGTAGCCGATATTCGACAGCGGCGGATAGGCCAGCCAGCCGGTCTTGGCGAATTCGCCGACGAACAGCGAGATCATGACGAGGATCGCGCCACCGGTGGTCATCCAGAACGAGAAGTTGTTCAGGAACGGGAACGAGACGTCGCGGGCGCCGATCTGCAGCGGCACGATGTAGTTCATCAAGCCGGTGACGAAGGGCATCGCGACGAAGAAGATCATGATCACGCCATGGGCGGTGAAGACCTGATCATAGTGGTGGGCG
>NZ_JBIIOT010000010.1:0-86470 GCF_044336785.1 Tardiphaga sp.
GGCTTTGCAAGTTCATGTATCGGGTGGCCGAACCATACGATCTCGGAGATATCGAGGGCAATCCAATCGTCGTGCGCGGACTGAATCAGGACGACCTCGCGACCATGGTCGGGGTCACACGCACCTGGGTCACATTGATGCTCTCAACCTTCGAGGCCAATGGTCTCATCTGGCGGCGCCGGCACGAGATCGGCATTTACGACATGGATATGCTGAAGCGCTTTTGCGCCACACATCACAAAAAGACTGCCAAATCGCGACGCTGCCGGATGACAGGCTTCGAGCCGAAGCAGAATATCTCCATCCCGTCTTCGGCTCCTGCCCTCCGCGGCGCATGACTCACAGGACTTGATCAAGCCACGAAGGTGATCGTGGCCCGCGCTAGACGTAGACCGACGCCTTTACGTAAGTCCGCACTTCCTGCTCATTGAAGTTGAGCTCTTCGATCCTTGGCCGCAAATGATCCATCGCCTTGTCGAGGTCATCCAGCATGCGCAAAGTCTTGAACGGCTCGTCATATTCGAGGCCCATCGACTGGGCAAGAATCCCGAGATAGTGCTGGACCTCGACATCATAGGTCAGCTGATGCTTGCAATTCTGCCGATAGCATCCGTGATATGGCACGATGATGTCGGTCGCCCCCAGCGACTTGGCCTCCAGGAACATCGCCTGGGTGACATCGGGCTGCACCGTTCCCAATTGCACGACACAATGCCCGCCCAGACCGACTGATCGCGGCGCGTCTAGAATCTCCAGACCCGGCACGGCCGCCAGAAGCGCCTTCATATTCATGCCGTCCCTTTGGCGTGCTTCACCTTCGGGATGATAGTGCAGCGTCACCCGTCGCTCCACGCGATGCTTGAGCAATGGCTTCAGCTTCTCGATATTGGCTCCGAAGATTTCCAGGATGTTGGTATGATTGAAAGTGTGCTGAGCCGATTTGTGCCGGGCAAAGCTCGCGTCGCAATCCGGGCACGTCGATATGACCGTCACCGGCTTGACCTTGCGGAAATTGCTCATGGACAGCGTGGCGATCTGCTTTTCGTAGTCGTTCTCGCCCATGTGCCACTGGAACGAGCCGCAACAGTTTTCCGGGCCGCCAATGGTGGTGAAATCGATATCCAGCGCCTGCAAAATCTTCTGCGCCAGCACGGGAATGTGCGACACGGTCAGAGTCTGGCACGATACATGGAGAACGACTGAACTCGACGGCAGGCCACGCGGCAATTCCGTCAGATAGCTGAACTCGTCAGGCGCGAGGACCTTGCCCAAGATGCGCGGCGGTTCGTAGATAAACGATGCTGGAAATTTCTCGATCACGCTCAGCTCCTTGCGATCCGGCGGGGAACGTCAAACCATGACAAAAATTGTGCCATTTTCGATCTTCACATCTCGTGTTGCGAGTGGACGGTATCCGTGGATTTCCCGGCCATTGCAGTTGAGATCGAAACGCCAGCCATGTAACGGGCACGTCACGATCGAGCCTTCGATATCAGGGCGCTCCATCGCGACGCCGGCATGCGGACACTTGGCGACACAGGCACGCAATTCACCATCGATGCGGCCGACCAGAACATTTTCTTTGCCCGCCACGCGAAGGCTCAGCTCATCCGTCAGGCTGTCCGCTGAACCCACGTCATGCCAAATTCCAACCATCGTCCACTCACTGCTTCGGATTTCCATTCCTTTCAGGATTTTACGCATGCGGTCGATTTCGTCGGTCGACTACTTAACGCTCGAATATGGCGCGCCGGACGATGCTAGAGATCGAGGCCCAGGACTTTCGTCTTGCTGCCGGAGCAGCAGATCATGATCGTGGCTCCTGCCTCTCTTTCCGCTGCGGTCAACACATGATCCCGGTTGTCCGGCACGCCTTCCAGAACGGCGACCTCGCACGATCCGCAGGTTCCTTCGCCGCAGACGAAATCGGCCGGGATGCCCGCGTCCTGAAGCGCCTGCAGGATCGTCACGCCGACCGGCACTTCGATCTCCAGCGCGCTTTGGACCAGCCTGACTGTGAAGCCACCGATCGGACTGTCGTCGGACGATGCAGGCGGTGCAAAATACTCAAAATGGACGTGGGCTTCGGGCAGATGCGCGCAGGCCTCGCGAAATGCGCCGAGCATTCCCGCAGGGCCGCAGCAATACACATGTGTCCCAGCCGCCATGCTCGAGACCGGCCCGAAAATGCCAGCTCCCGCGTCGCGCGGCTCGTCATCGAACAAGAGATCGACGCGCCCACCCGATGTCGCCGCAAGCGCAACAATGGGCGCAACGAAGGCTGCGTTGGCGCGCGAGCGGGCGCCATAGACGAGATGCCAGGGTTTTCCCAGCTTCACGAGACGCTTGATCATCGCGTAAATCGGCGTGATGCCGATGCCCCCCGCAAACAGCAGCGACGCCTCCGCGGTCTCGATCAGCTCGAAATGATTGCGCGGTATGCCGACCTGAAGCCGGTCCCCTACTTTCAGAACGTCATGGATATAGCGGGACGCCCCACGGCTCTCGTCGGCACGGGCGACAGCCACCACGTAGCGCCCCGTTTCCGACTCGTTGATCAGCGAATAGCTGCGGACCAGACCTCCCGGCAGATACAGGTCGATATGCGCGCCGGCCGCGACTGGATGCAGCGTGGACCGATCAGGCAACGCAAGTTCGATCGTCTTGACGATCGCCGACTCGTCGGAAATCCGAACCACATCGACGGTGACAGACCCGTTTTCCGTCATCGGGCTTCTCCAGCGACCGGTGCAACCGGCTTGGCCTCGGGAGCCATTGAGCGCCTGACATTCAGGCGCACGGCAAGCTCACCGACGATCCCCCGCCGAAACATCAGCACCATGATCATAAAGATGATCCCCATGGCGGTTCCGGTCGATTCCGCCAGGACCTTGAGCTGATCGATGCCCGTCCACGCCGCGATGGCGGCCCCCATATCGCCCAGACGGTTCTCCAGCAACACGATCACGGCCGCGCCGACCACCGGCCCCAGCGCGGTTCCGATCCCGCCGACCAGGCACATCAGCACCACGACGCCCGACATGGTCCAGTGCATGTCCGGTAGCGTCGCCAGTCCGAGAACCAGCGTGCTTTTCATCGCCCCCGCCAGGCCGCTGAAGGCGGACGACAGCACGAATGCAAGAAGCTTGTACCGATTGACCTCGTAGCCCAGCGAGATCGCTCGCGGCTCGTTGTCCTTGATAGCTTTCAAGACATTCGCGAAGGGAGAGTTGATCAGCCGGTTGATCGCAACGAAGGATAGCGCAAACAATGCGAGGACGAGATAGTACATTTCAAGCGTCGTCGAGATCGGGATCACGCCGCCCAGTTTAGGGCGCGGGATGCCCTGCAGGCCATCCTCGCCGCCGGTGAACGGCGCTTGCAGCCAGACAAAATACATGAGCTGCGCGAGCGCCAGTGTCACCATCGTGAAGTAGACGCCGTCGCGCCGAATAGCGAGCGCGCCCATGACAAGGCCGATCAAGGCACCGGACAACAGCCCGATCAGCAGTACCATCTCGAGGCCGACGCCGTAGCGCATGACGCAATAGCCGCTGAGATAAGCCGCGCCCCCGAACATCGCAGCATGACCGAATGACATCAGGCGCGTATAGCCAGCGAGGATGTTGTAGGCGCACGCAAAGAGCGCGAAGCACAGAAATTTCATCAGCAAGCCAGGGTAGATCACGGCCGGCGCAATGATGAGCGCGAGCAGGCCCGCGGAATATTTTAGTGTCGAATGCATTGTTTGCGTCCTCATCGCTGCGTGCCGAACAGCCCCGCCGGACGCACCAGCAGGATGAGGCCCATGACCAGAAATACGACGGTGGTCACTGCTTCGGGATAGATGATCCGTGTCAGCCCTTCCACGACACCGAGCGCGAGGCCCGTCACGATCGCGCCCCCAATGGATCCCATGCCCGCGATCACGACCACCGCGAAAACGACGATAATCAGATTCATGCCCATCAGTGGTGAGAGCTGGACGATCGGCGCGGAGAGAACGCCGGCAAATGCAGCCAGGAAGACGCCGAAGCCGTAAGTGAGCGTGACCATGATCGGGACATTGATCCCGAACGCCTCGACCAGCCTCGGATTCTCTGTGGCGGCACGCAGATATGACCCGAGCCGCGTCTTCTCGATCAGCAACCAAGTGCCGATACAGACACCGAGCGATACGCACAACACCCACAACCGATAGCGCGGCATGAACATGAAGCCGAGATCGACGACACCCTCGAGTGCGGATGGCGCTGAAAAGGTCTTTCCGGACACGCCGTAGAAAGCGCGCATCATGCCTTCGAGAAACAGCGCAAAGCCAAATGTCAGAAGCATGCCGTAGAGCGGATCGATGCTGTAGAGCCGCCGCAACGCGAACCATTCGAGAGCCATGCCGATCACCGCAACGCCGACAGGACCGACGATGAGCATCCACCAGTAGTCGAAGCCGAAATAATTGAGCCCCATCCAGGCAGAAAATGCGCCCAGCATGTAGAACGCGCCATGGGCGAAATTCATGACGTGCAGGAGGCCGAAAATGATCGCAAGACCGAGCGATAGAACCGCATAGAAGGCGCCGTTGACGACGCCCAGCATCAGCTGGCTCAAGATGACGGATAACGGTAGGTTGAACAGAGACATGTGCTTCCTTCAGACGCCGAGACGCAGGCTGAGGTCATCCATCTTGGCGGGCAAGTCGGCGCTATCAAAGACATCGACGACCTGTCCATATTCCATGAGATAGAAGCGATCCGTGAGCGGAGCGACGAAGCGAAAGTTCTGTTCGACCAACACGAATGAGTAGCCTTTCTTCTGCAGGATCTGAACGATATCGCCCAATCGCTTGACGATGACAGGCGCCAGTCCTTCCGAAATCTCGTCGAGCAGAAGTAGCTTGGCGCCGGTGCGCAGGATGCGGGCGATGGCCAGCATCTGCTGCTCACCTCCGGACAGCCGGGACGCCGGGCTCGCGCGCCGTTCGTAAAGATTTGGAAATAGTTCGTAGATCTCTTCGACAGTCATCGCCTGACGATCGGAGATGACCGGCGGCAGGAGAAGGTTCTCCTCCGCGGACAAAGACGCGAACATTCCGCGCTCTTCCGGGCAATAGCCGATGCCGCGTCGCGCGATGCGATAAGTGCGGCCCGCGACGCATTCGACTCCATCGATCACCACCGAGCCCTTGCGTGCAACCTCCAAGCCGAGGATCGACTTCAGCGTCGTGGTTCGCCCCGAGCCGTTGCGTCCAATCAGTGTGACCGTCTCGCCTTCATGCACGGTCAGATTCACATCACGCAGGATGTGAGATTCGCCGTACCAGGCATTGAGGCCGGATAGTTTCAACAGACAGGACATTAGTGCTCCGGCAACACGCGTTCGGGAACAGTGGAGCCGATATAGGCCTCGGCCACGCGTTGATCGGCCGACACTTCGGCGAACGTGCCCTCAGCGATGATCGCACCGCGCTGAAGCACTGAAATCCGATCGCAGATGCGCGACACGACCTTCATATTGTGCTCGACCAGCAGGACCGTGCGTCCCTGCGCCACTGTCTTGATGAGATCGGTAATCTCGGCGACATCTTCATGGCCCATACCCTGGGTCGGCTCGTCCAGCAGCAGCAGTTCAGGCTCCATCGCGAGCGTCGTCGCGATTTCGAGCGCCCGCCGCCTACCATATGGAAGACTGCCCGCGACCTGATCCGCAAATTTCAGCAACCCCACTTCCTGCAGCAATTGCTCGGCCCGCGCACGATGATGGTCGAGACGCGAGGCCGGCTGCCAGAAGGCAAATGTGCCGCCGCCGAGACGCTGCAGCCCGACCACGACATTCTGCATGACGGTCAGGCTGCCGAATGTCGCCGAGATCTGAAACGACCTGACCATTCCCTGACGGGACAGCCGCGCGGGCGACTGCTTGGTGACATCGTTTCCATTGTAGAAGATCTGACCGGCCGACGGCGGGAGAAAGCGTGTCAGCAAGTTGAAGCACGTCGTCTTTCCCGCGCCGTTCGGTCCGATCAATGCGTGGATGTGTCCCCGACGAACTTTCAGATTCACGTTATCCACGGCAACGAAGTCCATGAACTTTCGACTGAGCTGTTTCGCCTCCAGCACGATTTCAGATGCGCTCATGACTTCCTCTTCTGGGGCGCGAGTTACCGGTCCGCGTTCAGAGCGCCTTGACGGCCGTGCACTCGATTTCGACGGAGAGCTGCGGCAACACCAGCTTCGAGATGATCAGTACGGTCATCGCAACCAGATGGCCCTCCAGCTTCTGATCGCGAATCTCGCGCATCGCAGCCAGGTCTTCGGCATTGGTGAGATAGAACGTCATCTTGACGATATCCGCCGGGCCCATTCCGCCCTCCTTCAGAACCGCAAGAACATTGTCCATCGCGAGCGCGAACTGGGGGGCGAACTGCTCCGGAATGGTGCCGTCCTTTGCGATGCCGCACTGGCCGGACATGTAGAGCGTCTGGGCATTTCCCTGAACGAGCATGCCCTGGGAGAAGCTCGGCGACGAATAGGTGGTGGCGGGGTTCAACTTCGTAATCATGCTTGTATTCCCTGCTTCGACTCTCGATCTATTTCCACAACGCGCATTTTGTTTCAGACTTTTGCGTGTAGGCCTGCTCTCCCGGAATGGAGCCGACCTTCTTCAGGTAGTCCCAGGAATATTTTGATTCCGATGGCGCCTTCGCTTCCCACACGCCCATATCCGCAATCATGCGGCCATCGGCACGGATGTAGCCGTCGGCCGCGAACATATCGCTGATCCGAGCGGTCTTGAGCTGCTTCATCACTGCATCCGATGCGTCGGAATCGATGTCCCGCACCGCTTTCATATAGGTGAGCGCGGCGGAGTAGTTTCCGGCCTGGGCCATGGTCGCATTCTTCTTCATCACGGCGAAGTAGCGCTTGGACCACGCCCGCGTGGCATCATTCTCGTCCCAGTAAAAATTGCTGGCGATGTTCAAACCCTGGGTGAGATCGAGACCCAGCACGTCGACTTCGGCGATGGACAGCAGCGGGCCGGCCAGCTTCATTGTTTTGTTGAGACCGAATTCGCGAACCGCTTTCAGCGTGTTGATCGCATCATGCCCGCTATTGGCGATGCCAAAGACCTGCGCTCCGGACGATTGCGCCTGCAAGATGAGCGGCGAGAAATCCGGATTGTTCATGGGATGGCGCGCCTCTCCCAGAACCTTGCCACCATTCGCGAGGATTGCCGTCTTCGTGTCCGCGGCGAGTTGCTGGCCGAAGGCGTAATCGACCAGGATCGTGTACCACGTCTTGCCACCTGCCTTGGTCACCCCGGCCCCGACCGAGCGCCCCAGGGCGACCGTATCGTACGCGTAGTGAATGGTGAATGGCGTGCACTCCTCGTTGGTGAAGCGCGCGCTCGAAACGCCGACGGCGAAGAAGACCTTCTTGCGCTCGGCGGCCGCCTGCGCCATCGGCAAAGCAGCGCTCGAGGCCCCGCCGCCGAGGATGACATCGACCCCATCCCTATCGAACCATTCCCGCGCCTTCGAGACAGCGACATCCGCCTTGTTCAAATGGTCGGCGATGACGACCTCGACGCGCTTCCCGTTGATGATCCCGCCCATGTCTTCAACGGCGAGCTTCACGGCTTCGACGCTGCCACGCCCGTCGGCATCCGAATAGACGCCGCTGAGGTCGGTCATCACGCCGATCCTGATGACATTGTCGGATATTTCGGCCTGTGCCTTGTCGATCGTGGCGAACGAATCCACCATCAAAGAGCTACATGCGAGTACGGCCGCCGATACATGCGAGAGCTTCAACATCCACGTTCTCCGACAATCGCGCATTTGCGCTTCCGGTATGAACGCTAACGTGGCCGACAACGCCGTTCCGTTTACTGATTAACCCTCGCATATGCCGCAAAGAGCGACGGGCCAAATCGTCCGGAAAATGCGGCAAATACCCGCTTGAGAAGCCACTTCCAGCTTCATCGCAATCGATCGCAACTTCAGCGTAGAGATGCGGGATTGACGGGCACACCGCCCTTTCGCAGAGCGTGTCCGGAGGTCAATACCAATACAATGACCGGCTCGACCGCGGCAAAGGCCGAGGCGCCTCATCGACAACAGGTCTGCCCGTCAAACCTCGCCCGAAGGGGCCAGCCAAACCCGGGCGAGCATCTCGTCCGGATCGTTTGCGGCCACCGGTGCATGGCAGAATGCCAGATCCAGACTTCTTTGAACCTGAGCCAGATATTGCGAGAAGTCCGTCACGCCGGCTTTCGCGCGACTCAGCATGGTCATCGTGCCACGCTCGAACGGCGTGCTCGACAGTCCCATTCCCTGCAACATCTGCCGCAAAGCGAGGTCCGCTGGAAATTCGCCGCGCAGCGGAAATGTGAGGCGTCCCATGATCACGCTGCCTTCATAGAACAGAACGACATGGGTGGCGTCTGTAAATGCCTTCAGCGCATGTTCAAGCGACTGTGCCGGGATATCCAGCAGCACCGGCATGCCGACATTCTCTGGTTATTGCGTGGCCGGCGGTGCCTCGATCGGCGATTGCGCAACAGCGAGTTCGGAGGACAACAACAGAGCAAAGCCGATCAGGATCACGCGACCGAACTTCATACCGGCCTCAGCCGACACAGGTGCTAGACGCGGGCCATCCAAACCGAGGCACCGCCGCGGCCGTCTGGTCTGGGTCACACCGAGGATTGTCGAAGGGCACATTGTAACGGTGCCATGTCGGACCAAGCTGGCTAATCCCGGACGCTCGCAGCGATGGCCCAGGATTTTCCAATCGAGGACAATGTCGCGGCCGACGGTGGCGAACCTATATTTTTCTTTTATTTCAGTGCCTTGTCCGCATTCAAAAACGCCTCCCCCTACCCATCTGGCCACAGCGGTCGACGCCGCCACACTTCGTCTTAATTTGGTTGAACTTCCCCGCGAGCCTGCGGACTCATACACGCGGCGGGATTCCCTGGCCCGGCTGGAACGATCGCCTGCCACAGGACTTTGAGCTCCATGGTCGAGATGACGACGAGCCATTTGCAGAACACGGCATTGCCGCCCATCGATGACGAAGCTCTCCCGCGCGCATCGCTGCGTCGGGGCAGATCGCCGTTGCAGGAGATCGGCCAGCAACCGATCTTGATCACGGCCGTCGCACTGGTGCTCGTGATTGTCGGCATCGGCAGCATCTTTGCCTGGCGGGCCTATAGCGGCAACACGCCGGAGCCGGAGCGCCTGACCGCATCGCGCCTGCAGCAAGCCCGCGTCGCGCAGGCCTCTGAACAGATCATCGAAAAGACCAAGGGCATCGAGGCGACGCAGCAGCAATCCATCGACCAGTTGCAAGTGGTCCAGGATCAGCTGCAGACCATGCAGCGCCTGCTCACGGCGCAACAGAACGACACCCGCAAACTGACCGAGCAGGTCGGCACCCTCACCACGACGCTGGACAATCTGCGCCAGTCCTTCGCGAGCACGACGGCTGGCGACGACAAGCCCGCCGCCCGTGAAGCGCCCCGTCGCTCGCGGTCGCGCGCCACGGTGAACAACCGCAACCGGACCAAGGCGGCTGCAGTGCAGCAGCGCAGGCGGAGTCGCTGATTTCTCACGGGTGGCGCTCCCTAGGGAATCGAACCTCCGGAGAGCGTGTCCGGCTATCCGCTGATCAACGACACATTTTCATTTGAGAGGACGCGCCCTCTCCACTAACTCTCCCTCATCCTGAGGAGCCGCGCGCTTGCGCGGCGTCTCGAAGGATGAGCGATACACGCATGGTTCGCGACGCGCGCCAATTGGCGCGCTCCTCACCGGGAGGACGGTGGTGATCTCAATTCAGCAAGCCTAGCGCCGCCGCGCCACCGCGACGCCGAGCAGGAAGGCCACCAGCAGCGACCCCAGCGGCGCCTCGCGGGCGACATTGGCCAGGATGCTGAGCGGCATGCCGGGCTTCTTGCCGGCCTCGAATGTATCGCTGACGCGATGCGCCGCGTCTTTCACGGTATCGACCACTTCGGACAAGGTTGATTTCTCCTCGGGTACGAGGGCAACGCCTTCATAGATGAAGGGTGGGGTGGGTGCGTCATCGGCCATGGTCGGGTCCCCGTCGTGGCAGTGTTTTCAGGTCAAATCGGCCGGGCGGCATTTGGTTCCAGTGTGCTCTCCTGTCGGCTCTGGTTTGACCGGGCTGCCCGGTCGAGCCGGGCACGACAACCGCGAGGTGCGACGGCACAACCCTTCCCCACCGCACCCGCGCCCTATACTTAATCCAGCATGGACGCCCTCGAATCGCTTCCCACCGTGATCGGCATCGCCGCTGTGGCACCCGCGCTGCTGGTGCTGTGGCTGGTCATTGCTGCCGATGAGCGACCGGGGCCGCCAGGTCTGGTCTGGATGTCGTTTCTGCTCGGCGCCGCCAGCATCTCGTTACTCGGTTTTGCGCGCGCGCTGTTTGCCGCCATTCCCGGCCTGACCGACGATCCGACCTGGGCGATGGTGCTGCACGCCATATTCGGCATCGCGGCCCCCGAGGAGATCGTGAAAATCCTCGTCATCCTCGCGGTGTCGACCCAGCGCGCCCGCACCGCCGATCCCATGGACACCGTCGTCTATGGCGCCGCTGCCGGTCTCGGCTTCGCCGCCTATGAGAACCTCGTCTATCTGCTCAGCTATCCCGAGATGTGGCGCACGCTGGCCGTGCTGCGCAGCGTCCTCACCGTGCCGTTCCATGGCGCGCTTGGCGTCATCGCCGGCGCCTATATCGCCATCGCCCGCTCCGGCCGCGCGCTGGGCGCACATCGGCGCGACAGTCTCGCCTTCATCCGCACGCCGCTGCTGATCGTGCTGGCGCCGATCACGCTGCATGCCTGTTACGACCTGCCGCTCTTGACCCTCCAGCAGCATCCGGAAATCGTCGGCCTCGGCCGTCGCGCGCTGGAAGGCGCCGGCATGCTGTTCGGCTTCGGCACCATCGCGCTGGCTGCACGTCTGGTGCGCCGGATCGGTGCGCATCATGCGCCGCATACGGATGTGTCGCGCGAACGCCTGGCACAGCTGCGCAGCATGTGGGCACTGACCTTCGCCGGTGGCGCCGCAGGCTTTGCCGGCACCGCCTTCCTGATCTCGTCGCTGCGGCATTGGTACAGCAATCCCGAGCGCACGGTGACCATGGTGCTGGTGCCGCTGGGTGTCACCTCGATCCTGATCGGCGTCGTATTGCTCGTACTGACAAGTGCGGCCTATTTCCTCGGCCGCAACCGCATGCGCACGGTGGCGCCTGCCATGCCGGTTCAGCAATAACGTCCAATAAATTATCGAAATACTGACCAAACTCGCGAAGCTTTCACTTCGCAGCTGTGTTGCAGCTATAGTCGTCGTCGCGCGCGGCCCGAGCCGCTTAGATCAGGAATACCCCATGACCATGCCCCCCGATTTCGCCGACCTGCAATCGAAGATGAGCGAGACCGTTCGCAATCACTGGAGGGCCTTCCTGATCGAAGGCATCGTGCTGGTGATCCTGGGCCTTGCCGCGATGATCGTGCCGCCGATCGCCAGCGTCGCCGTCACCGTGTTGCTCGGCTGGATGTTCTTCATCGCCGGCATCGCCGCTCTGCTGATGACCTTCTGGGCGCGCCAGGCACCGGGCTTCATCTGGTCGCTGATTTCGGCCGTGCTCGGCATCGCCGCCGGCATCATCCTGTTGACGCGGCCGGCCGAGAGCACGCTGACACTGACAGTGGTGGTGGGGATCTACTTCCTCGCCGAAGGCGTCGCCACCATCATGTATGCGCTTCAGCACCGCAAGGAATTGTCGGAGCGCTGGGGCTGGATGGCCTTTTCCGGCCTGATGGATATCGCGATCGCGTTCTTCATCATCTCCGGCCTGCCGGGCTCGGCCGCCTGGGCGATCGGCGTGCTGGTCGGCATCAACCTGCTGATCGGCGGCTCGTCACTGATCGGCATGGCGCTGGCGGCCCGCAAGAAGGCGTGAGATCTACGCCAGCCACTACGCCCCTCATGGTGAGGAGGCGCGTAGCGCCGCCTCGAACCATGAGCTGGCTTGGCACCATCCTTCGAGACGCCCGCTTCGCGGGCTCCTCAGGATGAGGGCTTGAGTAGATGGCTCAGCAGCCCTTGCAGATATTCTTGATCATGCGATCGAGCTCGCGATCCTGCGCATCGATCCGGCTCGGATCGTCCTTGCCGGTCTCCGGCGGCAGATCGCCGGGGCGCGGCTGACGATGGCCGACAGGAGCTGCCGGCACATTGCCGGCAGAGCCGGATTGCGTCGTCGGCTGCGACCGCAAATTCTTCGGCGGCAGATTGCGCTGCGAATCCTGCGCCAGCGCCAAAGAATGTCCGAGCACGAACAGGCTCGCCGTCATCACGAACAATGTTTTCATTTGCTGTCTCCGACACCGACCGCGTGGAAGCGGATGATCACGCTTTCGGTGGATAAATATGCACGTCGCCGCAGTAGTCCAGCACACGATAGCTTGATTCCGATGACGTGGCACCGGCCGCATCCACATTCGTCACGACATCTTGCGACAAATAGTCTGGCCCGATTGGCGCCTTGCCGTAACCGCCGGGAATATCGAGCACATAGTCAGGCTGGCAAAGTCCCGACACATGGCCGCGCAGCGCGCGCATCAGCGCCTGTCCCTCCGCAATGGTGGTGCGCAGATGCGCAGTCCCTGGCGCGAGATCGCCGTGATGCAGATAATAGGGTTTGATGCGGTTCTCGACGAAGCCGCGCATCAGAGCCGTCAGGGTCTTCGCATCATCATTGACGCCGCGCAGCAGCACCGACTGGCTGACCATGGGAATGCCCGCATCGATCATGCGTGCGCACGCAGCCTGCGCCGCGTCCGTAAACTCGCGCGGATGATTGGCGTGCAGCGCGACCCAGGTCGAGGCCCCCTTCACACGTAGCGCCGCGACCAGGTCGTCACTCACGCGCGCGGGATCGGCGACCGGCACGCGCGTATGCAGGCGAATGATCTTCACATGATCGATGGCGGCGAGATCATTCATGATCTCCGCAAGGCGCCGCGGCGACAACATCAGGGGATCACCGCCGGTGAGGATCACCTCCCAGATGTCATCATGCATGCGGATGTAGTCCAGCGCTGTCGCATAGGCCTCGCGCGACAGCGCCGTCTCCTTGCCCGGCCCCACCATCTCGCGGCGGAAACAGAACCGGCAATAGACCGCACAGACATGCACCAGCTTGAACAGCACGCGATCGGGATAGCGATGCACGATGCCATCGACCGGCGCATGGGCGTGATCGCCGATCGGATCGTCGCGCTCATTGGACTGCGCATCGAGTTCGCGCACATCGGGAATATATTGCCGCGCAATCGGATCGTCGGGATCACTGCTGTCGATGAGTTCAGCCACGGCCGGCGTGACTGCCACAGCGTAGCGCGCAGCCACGCGCTCGAGCTCGGCGAGCGCCTGTTCGGGTGCCAGCCCTTCGGCGACAAGTTCGCTCGCCTGCCGCAGCGTGGTCGGGATTTGCACGATCCTGTTCATGCCGGCGGTGTCCACACGACCTGATCGATCCTTGTCGCTCCCGCCGCCAGCATCACCAGCCGATCGAAGCCAAGCGCCACCCCCGATGCCGGTGGCATGGCCGCGACGGCGGCGAGAAATTCCTCGTCGATCGGATAGCGTTCGCCATAGCGACGCTCCTTCTCGTCCATGGATTCAACGAAGCGACGGCGCTGCTCGTCGGCATCCGTCAGTTCGCCAAATCCATTCGCGAGTTCGACACCACAGGCATAGACCTCGAAGCGTTCGGCGACACGGGGATCAGCTGCCTTGGTCCGCGCCAGCGCCGCTTCCGGTGACGGATATTCATATAGCACGGTCAGCCGCCCCTGCCCGAGATGCGGCTCGACATGCTCGACCAGAATCTTGCTGAAGATATCCGACCAGCTGTCGTCCTCGGCGACTCGGACACAGCCCTTGGCGGCCCCCGCCAGCGCATCGCGATCACCGCTGCTCTGCCACACTGTTGCCGCAAGATTCACGCCCGCGAAGCGCTCAAAAGCGTCAAAAACCGTGAGGAATTCCGGCGGCAAACTTGCGTCAGCTTTGTGGCCGCGGAAGCCGAATTCGCGTGTCCCCGCCGTCTCGGCGGCAAGCTGGATGATCGCGACGGTGTCGCGGATGACAGCGTCATAGTCCTCATTGGCCCGGTACCATTCCAGCATGGTGAATTCCGGCAGATGCCGATCGCCGCGCTCGCGGTCCCTGAACACCCGCGCCAGCTCGAAAATCCGCGTTTCACCTGCTGCCAGCAGCTTCTTGCAGGCAAATTCCGGCGATGTGCGCAGATACCGCTCGCGCTTTGCACCGTCATGATCGGTCAAATCCGCCCGCGGCGCGTGCAGATGGGTCTCGTTGCCCGGCGACACCACCAGTGCTCCGGTTTCGACCTCGGTAAACCCCTTGGCCTCGAACCAGGCGCGCACGGCGCGTGTGATCCGGCCCCGCGCCTGCAGGAAACCGCGGCGATCCTGGTGCCGGTTTGGGCTCCACCAAGGTGAAATCGGGTCGGTTCCGGGGGTCAAAGCACTGCCTTTTTCGGTTGCAAGGCGCTGGCATTCCGACCGCAAATCAGTATGTTGCCGGCTGAAATCGCTTCGCAGGCCGCGCGGCAATCGTGCCCCATCCGGCCTCGGCCGACAAATTCAGGAAAATTCGCTGTGAGAGTCATCGCCAGTTCTATTCGCAAGGGCAACGTCATTGAGCAAGAAGGCAAGCTCTACGTCGTTCTGTCCGCCGAGAACATCCATCCCGGCAAGGGCACCCCGGTCTCGCAGATCGAAATGCGCCGAATCAGCGACGGCGTGAAGATCTCGGAGCGCTACAAGACCACCGACCAAGTGGAAAAAGCGACCATCGAGGACCAGAATTTCTCGTTCCTTTATCAGGATGGCGACGGCTTCCACTTCATGAACCAGGAAAACTACGACCAGGTCCAGGTTCCGCCGGATGTCATCGGCACCGCCGCGCCCTATCTGCAGGAAAACATGGTCGTGAAGCTGTCGCTGCACGACATGGTGCCCGTCGCCATCGTGCTGCCGCAGCGCGTCACCCTCGAAGTCGTCGAAACCGAGCCGGTGACCAAGGGCCAGACCGCATCCTCGTCCTACAAGCCGGCAATCCTGTCCAACGGCGTCCGCTCGGCAGTCCCGCCGCATGTCGGCACCGGCACCCGCATCGTGGTGCTGACCGAAGACGGTTCCTACGTCGAGCGCGCCAAGGATTGATCCTTCGGCGGATGAACGAACATCAAGCCCCGGAAGCTCGACGCTTCCGGGGCTTTTGTTTGCTCTGCCTGCGTCCTGTTCCGCTGCGACAGCTTCGCCCTGCCGCCGCCCGCCATCCCGCGCTAGACTGAGCCTATGGCCCAGATCGATTCCCGCATCTCCCGCCGCACCCTTCTGCAATCCGCGCTCAGTACCAGTGCGCTGCTGGCCATGCCTGCAGGAGCCCTTGCCGCGCCCGCTGGCTTCGACCAGTGGCGCGATGGCTTCCGCTCCAAGGCGGCAGCCAAGGGCATCTCCAGCGCCACCTATGACCGCGTGATGGGGCGCCTGGAGCCGGACATGTCCGTATTCCAGAAAATGAAGAAGCAGCCGGAGTTTCACGAACAGGTCTGGCAATATGTGAACCGCCGCGCCTCCGACTGGCGCATCACCGCGGGCAAGGACGCGCTGCGCAAGAACAGCGGATTGTTCGATCGCATCGAGCGCGACTTCGGCGTCGAACGCGGCACGCTGCTGGCGCTGTGGGGTGTGGAGTCCGCCTATGGCGATCCGCTGGTGCAGACCAATCACATGCGGCCGGTCTTCCCGCAGCTCTCGGCGCTGGCGTGGAACGAGCCGCGCCGCCGTGCCTATTGGGAGACCGAACTCATCAACGCGCTGCGGGTGGTGCAGAACGGCTGGGGTACGCCGGAGGAAATGCGTGGCTCCTGGGCCGGCGCCATGGGGCATACGCAATGGATGCCCGAAGTCTGGCTCAATGTCGGCATAGACTACGACAAGGACGGCCGCGTCTCGCCCTTCGGCAAGCCGGACGATGCGCTCGGCTCCAGCGCGCGCTTCCTCGTCAATCGCGGCAAATATCCGCGCGGCGAACACTGGGGCTACGAGGTGCGAGCCAACGGCGCGACGGAATCCGATGCGAAGCGCTCATACGCCGCCTGGGCTGCTGCTGGCGTGACGCGCGCCGATGGCCAGGCGTTTCCGCAGCCGAATGCAACGGCAAAGCTCTGGACGCCGGTGGCGGGCGGCCCGAGCTTCCTGCTCGGACAGGGTTTTTACGCCGTGCGCAGCTACAATCCCTCGATGAACTACGCGTTGGCGATCTGCCATCTCGGCGATCGCATTCTGGGCGCGCCGCCTTTCATCCAGCCTTTCCCCGGCTCCGAGCGCATCCTGACGCTTGCCGAGGTACAGGAGCTGCAGACGCGACTGACACGCGCGGGGTTCGACACCGGCGGCACCGATGGCCGCGTGGGCAATGACACGATGCAGGCAGTGCGCAACTATCAGACAAAGATGAGTTTGCTGCCCGCGGATGGCTATGGCGGACTGAAGGTGCTTGCGCGGTTGAGGCAAGGTGGGTGATAGTTTTGGTATGATGGGTTGAGCGAAGCGAAAACCCATCATTCCGTCCATACGGCAAGCTCCGCTGATGGGTTTTCGCGAAGACGCTCAACCCATCCTACAAGAGAACATGTCATGCAGTTTTCACGACGTAAACGAACGCTCGGCCTTCTGATGCTGGCCATTGCGGCTGCCTCCGCTCCAACAACCGTCAGCGCCATCACGCTCGACGTCGCGCGGAAATGCGAGGCCGCCACGTCGAAAGCGTTTCCGCCGCGCGTGCCGGGCAATCCCGCGGCTGGCAGTGCGGCCGGATCGGGCGCAGACCAGCGCGCCTATTACAGCAAATGCGTCGCCGATGAAGAAGCGGCCCAGGGCGCCGGCAAGGCGGACAGCACGAACAAGCCGGCGGCACCCGCGAAGTGATGCTGGCGTAATCGCAGGAGAAGGCTACAACAGACCAGCCATTCGCCGTGGATCGACATGGCGATCGTATTCTTCGCCAGTCAGAACACCCAACGCGATCGCGGCTTGGCGTGGTGTCATCGCTTCATCCAGCGCCTTGGCCGTGATCATCGCCACCTTGTCGTAGCCGATCACCGGGTTGAGCGCTGTCGCCAGCAGCGGCGCGTTCGCCACATTGGCGGCAAGTTGGCGATGATCGACGTCGAGGTCGCGAACCAGACGTGATGCAAAGACATTCACGCCATCGGCAAGAATGCGGATCGATTGCAGCACATTGTAGATGATCACCGGCTTGGCGACATTGAGTTCGAAGTTGCCGGATGCACTCGCAGCCGTGACGACGGCATTATTGCCCATCACCTGAAAGCAGACCTGCGCCAGCATCTCGGCAATCGTCGGATTGCGCTTGCCGGGCATGATCGACGAGGTCAGCCCGTCATGCGGGATGACGAGCTCGCCGAAACCGCAGCGCGGGCCTGAGCCGAGGAAGCGGATATCGTTGGCAATCTTCAACAGGGTCACGGCGAGACCGTTCAGCGCTGCAGAGACTTCCACCAGCGCATCATGGGCTCCCATGCCTTCGAACTTGCTGGGATTCGGGACGAAGGCTTCGCCGGTCAGCGCGTTGAGGTGGTCGCAGAATGCGCTGTCGAAGCCCTTGGGCGCATTGAGGCCGGAGCCGACCGCCGTGCCGCCTTGCGGCAGCATGAAGAGGCGCGGAAATACCGCATCGATGCGATCGATGGCGTGAGCGGTCTGGCGCGCAAATGCATCGAAGGCCTGGCCCATGGTCATCGGCACGGCATCCATCAGATGCGTGCGGCCGATTTTCACGACAGCGGCGAAGGCGTCTGCCTTGATGCGGAGATCATCGCGTAACAGATTCAGCGCAGGCAGCAACGCGCTACGCAACTGCAGCGCCGTCGCCACATGCATCACGGTCGGAAAACTGTCATTCGACGACTGCGAACAATTAACGTGATCGTTGGGATGGACCAGCGACTTGCTGCCGAGCGGCTGCCCTAGCAACTCGTTGGCGCGATTGGCGATCACCTCGTTGGCATTCATGTTGGTCTGGGTGCCGGAGCCGGTCTGCCAGATCGGCAACGGGAAATGATCGTCGAAACGGCCCTGTTGCAGTTCGAGCGCGGCGGCCTCAATGGGCGTCGCAATCTCTGGCGCGATGACGCCGAGCTGCAGATTGGCACGCAATGCCGCGATCTTCTGCAAGGCAAAGGCGCGGATCAGCGCGACCGGAAAGCGCTCGTCGCTGACCTGGAACACCTCAAGGGCGCGCTGCGTCTGCGCGCCCCAATAACGGTCCTTCGGCACGGCGATGGTGCCGAAGGAATCTTTCTCAATGCGTGTCTCTGTCACGTCCCGCTCACTGTGCGCCGACGACACCGGCGTTCTTGATGATTGGCGTCCACTTGTCGATCTCGGATTTGAGATGCTTGGCCAGCGCATCGGGCGTGGCGCGCTCCGGCGCAACGGGCTGCGCGCCAAGAGCACCAAGGCGCGTCTTCACGGTCTCGTCCTTCAACGCGACGTTCAGCGCGGCATTGAGCTTGTCGAGCACCGGCTTCGGCGTGCCCTTCGGCGCGAACAACCCGTACCAGACGGTGTACTGGAAATCCTTCAGGCCCGCCTCAGCCGTGGTCGGCAGCTTCGGCAGCGCCGGCGCGCGTTCGGTGCTGGTGACGGCATAGCCCTTGATGGTGCCGCCATCGACATTGCCCACCACATTGACGATCTGGTCGCACATCACATCGACCTGCCCGCTCATCATGTCGTTCATGGCCGGTCCCGCGCCACGATAGGCGATCTGGGTTGGCTGCGTGCCGGTGGCCGCATTGAGCAACAGGCCGCAGAGATGCGAGGCCGAGCCAATGCCGGCATGGGCATAGTTGACCTTCTCCTTGGTGGTCTTCATCCAAGCGATCAATTCGGCGAGATCCTTGGCCGGCAGGTCTTTGCGCGCCACGAAGACCGATGGCAGATCGACGGCGAGACCGATCGGCTCATAGTCCTTGATCGGATCGAATTTGAGCTTTGGATACAGCGCGGGATTGGTCGCATGGCTGATATGGATCAGCAGCAGATTGTAACCATCCGGCGGCGACGCCGCGACCTTGGCGCTGCCGATGGAGCCACCGGCACCGGTGGTGTTCTCGACGATGACCTGCTGCTTCAGCGGGCCGCTCATGGCCTGCGCCAGAAGGCGCGCGATGGTGTCGCCGGGGCCTCCTGCGGAATACGGCATGTTCATGGTGATGGTGCGGCTGGGAAATTCCTGCGCCAATACTGGTGCGGTGATCAACGCCCCGGCGAGTACGCATGCGGTTTTCAAAATCATCTTGGTCATTGCAATCTCTCCCATGTTTTTCTGCTTACGAAGGACGGTAGGATGGGGTGAGCGTCGCGATACCCATCCTCCGAAGTCGCCGTTATTTGCTCAGGCTCAGCACGCGATCGACCATCGGGCCGCACAGGCCGAGATAGTTGGCGGGATCGCAATGTTTGCGGATCGCATCCTTGCCGCCGAGCGCTTCGACAATCTCCGGCACTTCGGCGAGAATATCGGCAAGCGTGCCGCCGCCTTCGATCGCCTTGCGGCAGGCGTCATAGACGACGTCATGCGCATGCTGACGGCCGAGCTTTGGCGCGGCCGCCATCATCACCGCTTCGGCGACGATGAGGCCGCGGGTAAGATCGAGATTGTCCAGCATGCGTTGCTCGTGGACAACGAGGCCGCCTAGCATGAATTTTGCGTTGGCCAGCGACGACGCCGTCAGCAGAAAACTTTCCGGCAAAGACACCCATTCGAGGTGCCACGGCCCCGTGGCGCGTTCGAGGTCATGGATCATGCCGTCGAGCATGGTGGCGACGTGCTGGCGCACCGCCTTGGCCGCGGCGAGCATCAGTTCGCTGGAAATCGCGTTCCGCTTTTGCGGCATCGTCGACGACGCGCCGCGACCGGGCACGAAAGGCTCGGCCACTTCGCCGAATTCGGACGACGACAACAACATCACGTCAGTGGCGATCTTGCCGAGGGTGCCGGTAATCAGGCCAAGCAACGTCACCGCTTCGGCAATGCCATCACGCGCGACATGCCAGGTGATCGACGGCTGATGCAGGCCGAGTTCTTCGCAGAACAGCTTTTGCATCTCGAGGCCGCCCTCGCCCACCGAGGCCAGCGTGCCGGCAGCGCCGGAGAATTCGCCCAGCAGGATGCGTGGCAGCGCCTGTTCCACGCGCTCGATATGGCGATCGATGGAGGACAGCCAGACCGCCGCCTTGTAGCCGAAGGTTACCGGCAGCGCCTGCTGCAGATGGGTGCGCCCGGCCATCGGCGTGTCGCGATACTTCTTGGCCATGGCTTTGAGGATGTCGCGGACCTCGCGAAGGTCGCGGGCGACGATCTCCAGCGCGGCGCGGATCTGCAGGACATTGGCGGTGTCCATGATGTCCTGGGTGGTGGCGCCCCAATGGACGAAGCCGCCGGCCTCGCCTGCGGCGGCCGAGAGCTGATGCACCAGCGGCAGAATAGGATAGCCGACGATCTCGGTCTCGTGGCGGAGCTTGTTGAAATCGATGGTGATGGACTTGCCGGCGGCTTCGATGGCCTTTGCAGCGTCCTTGGGAACGACGCCGAGACGGGCCTGGGCACGGGCCAGCGCAACCTCGGCCTCGATGTAGCGCCCGACCAGGGCTTCGTCAGAGAACACGGCCCGCATCTCGGCGGTGCCAAACATGTCCCGGAACAAGACCGAGTCGAATACCGTGCTGCCCAAGGCGTTTCCTCCGCTTTTATGTTCGTACATATTAAATTGTACGAACATAAAGCCTATGTCAACCTGCTTCCTTGACGGCATGGCGGCGGATCGGGCTTGCATGGACGGGAAAAGAGACTCAGGGGCGTAAGTGGCAACCGTCGAAAAACGATACGCACTGGTGGCACGGGCGCTGACCGAGGCGATTGCGGACGGCCGGCACCCGGTCGGCTCGGTGCTGCCGACGGAATTCGAATTGGCGGAGCAATTTGCCGTCAGCCGCTCGACCGTACGCGCGGCGATGCAGGAGCTTCAGGCCTCGGGGCTGGTGAGCCGCAAGCGCAATGCCGGTACGCGCGTGGAGGCCGCAGCGCCGACGCGCGGGGGCAACGGATTTACCCAGGCGCTGAACACGATCGAGGCCGTCCAGCAATTCGGCACCGAGACCGAGCGACACGTGCAGCGCGTTGCCGACGTCGTGGCGGATCGCGATCTCGCGGGGCAGCTCGGTTGCCAACCTGGCCGGCGCTGGCTGTGCATCTCAAGCCTGCGCATGATCCCCGGCGATACCACGCGGACGCCCATCTGCTGGACCGATGTCTATATCGACGGCGCCTTCGCCGACGAGGTCCGCGCGAAGATGGACGGACATCACGAGATCTTCGGCACGCTGGTGGAGAAGATTTCGGGACGGCGCTTCGTGGAGATCCGTCAGGACATTTCTGCAGTGGGTGTGTCAAAGGTGATGGCGGAGCCGCTCAAGACCGAGGTCGGCGCGCATGCCCTGTCGATCCGGAGACAGTATCTGTTTGCATCAAGCGAACTGGCAGAGGTGTCGCTCAGCGTGCATCCGGCGGACCGGTTTCGCTATTCCACGCGATTGACGCGCAGCTAGCGGGCGAAAATTGCAGGTCAGGCTCCGTCAAGCTCTGACTGCAACGCTTGGCTGCGTTTGATTCCCATCGGCAGCAGGCATGTTCGACACCCTTATTCTTCTGACCGGCCACGACGAATATTCAGTCTTCGCGCCGCGGCTCCGCGAATGCAATCCGGCCCTGACTGTGCTGCCTGCATTCACCCTCGACGATCTCAATGCCATCTCGCCGAGGCAGTTGCGCCGGTCACGCCTGATCGCCTTCACGACCGATGTGATCGTGCCCGGCGCGGTGCTCGATCAGTTGGGCCATGGCGCCTACAATTTTCATCCGGGACCACCGCACTATCCGGGCTGGGCACCGGCGCATTTCGCGACCTACGATCGGGCCACCGACTTCGGCTGCACCATGCATCGCATGGTGGAACGCGTCGATGCCGGGCCCATCGTCGCCGTCGAGATGTTTGCCATTCCGCCGGACATGACTGTCGGCGTGCTGGAGCATCTGGTCTATACGAAGCTGATCGAGATGTTGCTGACCATGGCGCGGACGCTGGCGACGCAGGCGTCGCCGCTGGCCGAGAGCGACATCCGATGGGGCAACAATCGCAAGACGCGCGCCGACTTCGCCGCCATCTGCCAGATCCCGCTCACCATTTCGCCGGAGGAGCTCACACACCGGATCGCAGTATTCGGCGACAGCGTGGGTGTTCTGCCGACGCTCGAACTGCATGGCTATCGATTTACCCTCGTGGCGCCCGAGGCCGGCACGCCCGTCGCCGCCGAAGTTGAAGGCGGCACGCGTATCGCCGCGTAGGCCCGCATCAGCGGATCATCCGCGGCTCCGACGATGGCAGCGCCACGTCGATGACGCGCATCTGCACCCGCTCCTGTCCCTGCCAGCGATCGACGGTGAGCGAACCGGCGACATGGACCTGCTGGCCGCGATATTCCTGCAGCGCGTTGCCGAGCTTCTGGCCGATGGAGCGGAAGGCGATGCCATTGACCATCGCGCCGTCGGGCGCTTTGAGCCGCAGCCGCAGATGCGCCTGGCCGACCTCATCCACATAGGCCAGTTGATGCGCCGGCAAGGCGACGACCGGCTCGGGATTGGCCTGGCCGAACGGGCCGGCGCGATTGAGGGTGTTGACGAGATCGACGGTGACGCCGCGCGCGGTGACGGCGCCGTCGATGAACAGCTCTTTTTCATTGCGGGATTTCGCGACGTCGGGCGCGAGGCGCTCTTCCAGAAACGCGCGGAATTCGCCGAGCTTTTCCTTGCGCAGCGTGACGCCGGCGGCCATTGCGTGGCCGCCGCCCTTCATCAGCAAGCCATCCGCCACGGCTTGCCGCACGGCCTTGCCGAGATCGACGCCGGAGATCGAGCGGCCGGAGCCCGTGCCGATGCCGCCGGGCTCCAATGCGATGGCGAAGCTTGGCCGCGCAAATTTCTCTTTCAGACGCGAGGCAACGAGGCCGACGACGCCGGGATGCCAGCCTTCGCTGGCTGTGACGATGACGCTGCCTTTATCTTCGAGGCCGAGCGATGCGAGCGCTTCCGCTTCGGCCTGCGCTTCAGCGGCCTGCTCGATAACGCGACGTTCGACATTGAGGCGATCGAGTTCGGCAGCGATGCGCGCGGCCTCGGACACATCGCCTTCGAGCAGCAGGCGCACACCGAGATCAGCGCGCCCGATGCGGCCGCCGGCATTGATGCGCGGCCCCAGCATGAAGCCGAGATGCCAGGCTTCCGGCGGGCCGTTGAGGCGCGCCACATCCATCAGGGCGACATGGCCGACATGATCGCGGCGGCGGAGCGCAATCAGGCCTTTTGCGACGAAGGCGCGGTTGAGACCGATCAGGGGGGCCACGTCGGCGACGGTGCCGAGCGCCACGTGATGCAGCATGTCGAGCAGGTTCGGCTCCGGCATTTCCGGCTTCCAGAAGCCGCGTGCGCGCAACTCGCGATTGACCGCGACCAGCGTGATCAGCACGAGGCCGACGGCCGCGAGATGACCGAGACCCGAGATGTCATCGAGACGATTGGGGTTCACGACGGCATCGACGTCGGGGAGTTCTTCATTGGCCTGATGGTGATCGATCACCACCACGGACATGCCGAGCTTCTTGGCTTCCGCCAGCGGCTCGAAACTGGTGGTGCCGCAATCGACCGTGACCAGCAGCGTATTGCCCTTCCCCGCCAGCGTGCGGATCGCATCGACATTGGGCCCGTAGCCTTCAAAGATGCGGTCGGGAATGTGGATGTCGGGATCGAGCCCGCAATGGCGCAAATGCCAGGCGAGCAGCGCCGAGGATGTCGCGCCGTCCACGTCGTAGTCGCCGAAGATCGCCACCTTCTCGCCCCGCTGGGCGGCATCGGCAATGCGTTTCGCGGCGGCTTCCATCTGGGTGACGGTGTATGGATCCGGCATCAGTTTTCGGATCGTCGGATCGAGAAAGTCCTCGACCGCATCGAGCTCGATGCCGCGGCCGGCGATGACGCGCGCCAGCATCTCCGGCAGCTTGAACCGCTGCACCATGGCCAGCGCCCGCGCGGCCCCGCGCTGATCGACGCGGTCACGCCAGATCCGCCCGGTGGCGGACTGGGTCACGCCGAGAAAGGCGGGATGGATCAGTTCGGGGATGTCGGTTTGCGGGGGCATGCGCGCACATAAGCATGATGCGCGCGGGAGGCAAATGGTGGGATCGGCGGCGCCCTCGTCCCCCTCATGGTGAGGAGGCGCGAAGCGCCGTCTCGAACCATGAGATGGCCAGGCTCGGAGGTTGCCACCATCCTTCGAGACGCCGCTGCGCGGCTCCTCAGGATGAGGGCGGAGTGCGATCCGAAATGACGGGATCGGCGGCGCCCACCTCCCCCTCATGGTGAGGAGGCGCGAAGCGCCGTTTCGAACCATGAGATGGCCAGACTCGGAGGTTGCCACCATCCTTCGAGACGCCGCTGCGCGGCTCCTCAGGATGAGGGTGGAGTGCGATCCGAAATGACGGCATCGGCGGCGCCCTCGTCCCCCTCATGGTGAGGAGGCGCGAAGCGCCGTCTCGAACCATGAGATGGCCAGGCTCGGAGGTTGCCACCATCCTTCGAGACGCCGCTGCGCGGCTCCCTCAGGATGAGGGCGGAGTGCGGTCCGAAATGACGGGATCGGCAGCGCCCTCCTCCTCCTTCATGGTGAGGAGGCGCGAAGCGCCGTCTCGAACCATGAGATGGCCAGACTCGGAGGTTGCCACCATCCTTCGAGACGCCGCTGCGCGGCTCCTCAGGATGAGGGTGGAGTGCGATCAGGCACTCAGCACCCCAGCCGTTTCGCCAGATCCTTGAAATCTTCGGCCACCACGTCCCAATCACCCTCTGCCTTGAAGTCGCGGTTCTGGTGCGGGCCGTATTCGGTGATACGCGGGACGAAGCCGGTCTTGAGACCGGACTTTTGTGCGGCGTCGAGGTCGTTGTTGTGGGCGGCGACCATCATCACTTCATGCGGCTTCAGGCTGAGCATCTCAGCCGCACCAAGATAGCTCTCGGGATCCGGCTTGTAATGCTTGAACAGTTCGGCACTCATGATGAGGTCCCATGGCAGGCCGCCGAACTTCGCCATGTTGGTGAGCAAGGCGACGTTGCCGTTCGACAGTGGGCTGATGATGTATTTCGTCTTCAGCCGCGTCAGGCCGGCCACCGAGTCCTTCCACGGATGCAGGCGATGCCAGCCAAGGGTGAGATGGTGCAGGTCGTCGTCGGTTAAGCCGGTGATGCCGAATTTCTCCACCAGGACTTCCAGCGATTGCCGATGCAGTTTGTCGAGCTTGACGAAGCCGCGCTCGGGATGATGCCGCACGGTGTCCATGGAAGGCATATAGGCTTGGCGCCACGCATCGACCAATGCAGTCCAGTCGGCGGTGACGCCGCGTGTCGCGCCCCATTTGCCGAGGTCGTTGATCAGGCTCGTGCGCCAATCGACGACGGTGCCGAAGACGTCGAAGATGAGCGCTTTGACGGCGGATGTATCGCTCATGGTCTCGCTCCCGTTTTGTTTTTTGTTCTTGATCGTCATTCCGGGGCGCACCGAAGGCGCGAACCCGGAATCCCGGAGTGTTTGGCTCTACGGTGTTTCAGCTATTCTAAGATTCCGGGTTCGCGCCTTCGGCGCGCCCCGGAATGACAAGCTAAAACACTTTCCGATACTGCATGAAGCCGGAATTGTCCGCGACCTGATCGTACAGAATCCGCGCCTGCGCATTCTCGTTCTGCGTCAGCCAGTGCACGCGGCTGCAGCCATCGGCTTTCGCCTTGGCATAGACGGCTTCAATCAATGCGCGGCCAACACCGAGGCCACGCGCGCTGTTATCGACGAACAGATCCTGCAAATAGCAATAGTCACCCGGCGTCCAGGACGAGCGGTGATACAGGAACTGCACGATGCCGGTGAGCTTGCCGTCAACATAAGCGCCGAGCAGGAACATCTGCTCGTTCGCATCATGAAAGCGCTTCCATGCCGTGTCGGTGGCGACCTGCGGCAGCGTCGCTTTGTAGAAGGTCAGATAGCCCTGCCACAGCGGCTCCCAGGCGGCCCGTTCATCGGGGCCGACCGGGCGGATTTCGACATTCTGGGCTTTGGGCATTTGCGCCTTGCTGACTTAATCGAGGTGGAATTTTTCGAGCTGACGATGCTCGCCCTTGATGATGCGGACGGTGCCGGTCACCGAGCGCATGACGATGGTCTCGGTCTCGATCACATTGCCGCGGAACTTGACGCCGGACAGTAGCGCGCCGTCTGTGACACCCGTTGCAGCGAACAGGCAGTCGCCCTTGGCCATGTCCTCGATGCGATAGATCATCTTCGGATCGTTGACGCCCATCTTCTTGGCGCGCTCGCGCTTCTCGTCGGTGTCGAGGATCAGGCGGGTCAGCATCTGGCCGCCGATGCAGCGCAGCGCCACGGCCGCCAGCACGCCTTCAGGCGCACCGCCGGTGCCCATATAGATATCGATGCCCGACTTGTCGGGATCGGTGGTGTGAATGACGCCGGCGACGTCGCCGTCCGGGATCAAACGCAGCGAGGCGCCGGTGGCGCGGATCGCGTTGATGAGAGGTTCATGACGCGGACGTTCCAGCACCAGCGCCGTGATCTCGGACACCGGCACGCCCTTGGCCTTGGCGAGGCGCTGGATGTTTTCGGCCGGCGGCGCGTCAAGGTCGAGCAGGTTCTTGTCGTAGCCGGGACCAATTGCCAGCTTTTCCATATAGACGTCGGGCGCATGCAGCAGCGTGCCGCCATCGGCCATCGCCAGCGTGGCGATCGAGCCCGGCATGTCCTTGGCGCACAGCGTGGTGCCTTCGAGCGGATCGACGGCGATGTCCACCTTGGGGCCGGCATTGATGCCGACCTTCTCGCCGATGAAGAGCATCGGTGCTTCGTCGCGCTCACCCTCGCCGATCACGATGGTGCCCTCGATCGGCAGCTTGTTGAGCTCGCGGCGCATCGCGTCCACCGCCGCCTGGTCGGCGGCCTTTTCCTTGCCATGGCCGCGCAGGCGCGCAGCGGAGACAGCGGCGCGCTCGGTGACGCGGACGATTTCCAGCGTCAGGATGCGCTCGAGGAGCTGCTGCGGCGGGACGGAAATAACGGTGGACATGGATTGGCTCCTTTAGTTCGGCGGGGACAGACACCCCGTTGGGGCGGCTGCCCCCGTATAACGCTGACGCGGGCGTTCAGTTCTTTTCGATACGAATGACCTGCGGCTTGCCGGAGATCACCTTGTCCTTCTGCACCGCCTGCAGCGCGCGGCGCATGGCGTCCTCGGAGGTGGCATAGGTGATCAGGATAACCGGCACGGGTGACGATTTCTTGGTGCCATCGATGGGTTCGAGGCCACCATTCGGATGTTTCTGCACGATGGATTCGAGCGAGATCTTCTGTTCGGCGAGACGCGTGGCGATGCGCGCGGCAGTGCCGGCGAGGTCACGGGCCATCAGGCGGATGTAATAACCGCCTTCGTGACGCTCCATCGGCGCCTTGGTGGTGGGTGTGAGCTTTGTCACCGGCTGCGCGAAGGGCAGCGCGCGGACGTTGCGGGCGACATCGGCGATATCGGCGAGCACGGCAGAGGCCGTCGCCGCGCCACCTGCGCCGGGACCGACCAGCGTGATCGGCGCGATACCAGCGCCGTCGATGGTGACCGCATTGGTGACGCCCATCACTTGCGCGATGGATGAGGTCAGCGGGACCATGGTCGGATGTACGCGCTGTTCGATACCCGTCTTGGTGCGCATGGCGACACCGAGCAGCTTGATGCGATAGCCGAGATCAGCGGCGGCCCGCAGATCTTCAGCCGCGATTGTGGAGATGCCTTCCACCGACACGGCGCTTTCGGCGAGTTTGGTGCCGAAAGCGAGGCTGGCCAGGATCGCGAGTTTTTGCGCGGTGTCATAGCCGTCCACGTCGAAGGACGGTTCGGCTTCGGCATAACCGAGGCGCTGCGCATCCTTGAGACATTCGGCGAAGGACAGGCCCTCCTGCTCCATCCGGGTCAGGATGTAATTGCAGGTGCCGTTGAGAATGCCATAGACGCGATTGATCGAGGTACCGGACAGGCCCTCACGGAGAGTCTTGATCACCGGGATGGCGCCGGCAACGGCGGCTTCATAGTTCAGCGCGCCGCCATGTTTCTCTGCGGATGCCGCGAGCTTGAGGCCATGCTTGGCGACCAGCGCCTTGTTGGCGGTAACGACCGACTTGCCGGATGCGAGGGCTGCGGAGATCGACGACAAAGCAGGATCGCCTGCGCCGCCCATCAGTTCGACGAAGCAATCAACTTCCGGATGGGTCGCGACCGCCAGCGGGTCCTTCATCCAGTCGATGCCGCGCAGATCGATGCCACGCTTCTTGGCCTTGTTGCGGGCGGTGACCGCCACAACCTTGATGCCACGACCACAGCGGGCCGCGAGGATGGACTGTTGCGCTTCGATGAGACGGACGACTTCGGCACCAACGGTGCCGAGACCCGCGATACCCACTTTGAGGGGTGCGACCATAAAACTGTAACCTGTCGGATTTTCTTCGTGAGCAGAGGTTTTGCGGAAGCCAGGCGGCTTCCGCAAAGGCCTTATCGCCGGGTGGCGAGCGGAACCACGTTGTGCAACGTTTCCAGCCCGCTTTCAAGGAAGCGGCGGACGCCGCGGGCAGCCTGGCGAATGCGCTGCTCGTTTTCGACCATGGCGATGCGGACATAGCCCTCACCGTGTTCGCCGAAACCGATGCCGGGCGCCACAACCACACCGGACTTTTCAACGAGAAGCGTTGCAAACTGCATGGAGCCGACTTCGCGGAATTTCTCGGGAAGTGGCGCCCAGGCGAACATCGACGATTCCGGTGACGGAATGGTCCAGCCGGCCCGGCCGAAGCTGTCCACCAACACGTCGCGGCGCTTGCGGTAGGTGTCGCGCATTTCCTTGATGCAGTCTTCCGGGCCGTTGAGCGCAGCCGTGGCCGCAACCTGCACCGGCGTAAAGGCACCGTAGTCCAGATAAGACTTCACGCGGCTTAACGCCGAAATGATGCGCTCATTGCCAACTGCAAAGCCCATGCGCCAACCGGCCATGGAGAAGGTCTTGGACATCGAGGTGAATTCGACGCAGACATCGATGGCGCCGGGCACCTGCAGCACCGACGGCGGCGGATTGGCATCGTTGAAATAGACCTCGGCATAAGCGAGGTCGGACAGGATGTAGATCTCGTGCTTCTTCGCGAAGGCCACGAGGTCCTTGTAGAAATCGAGGCTGGCGACCTTGGCGGTCGGATTCGACGGATAGCAGACCACCAGCGCGATCGGCTTCGGGATCGAATGCTGAATGGCGCGCTCGACCGCCGGGAAGAAGTCCGGCGTCGGGTCGGACGGCACCGAACGGATCACGCCGCCCGCCATCAGGAAGCCGAAGGCATGGATGGGATAGCTGGGATTCGGCACCAGCACGACATCGCCCGGCGCGGTGATGGCTTGCGCGACGTTCGCAAAGCCCTCCTTGGAGCCGAGCGTGGCAACGATCTGGGTGTCCGGGTTCAGTTTCACGCCGAAGCGGCGGGCATAGTAGCCAGCTTGGGCCTTGCGCAGGCCGGGGATGCCCTTCGACGACGAATAGCCATCGGTGCGTGGCTTGCCGAGCGTCTCTTTGAGCTTTTCAAGCACATGCGGCGGGGTCGGCAGGTCCGGATTGCCCATGCCCATATCGATGATATCGGCGCCCGAATTACGCGCGGCGGCTTTGGCCCGGTTGATCTGTTCGAACACATAGGGCGGCAGGCGGCGAATACGGTAAAACTCTTCCATGGGTCTCGGGCTCCGGGGGAACCGCCTTCAAGGTGCGGTTGAATCGCTTCTTTTTAGCATGGGGACCGGGTGACACCAGTCACGACCGGGTGGAATCGCTCAGCGGGTCGAGGTTTTTGCCGCTGGATCGGCCGGCGTCACCACGGCCTGGCGGTCGCGGGCCTTGATCAGGTCGGCCTCGAGCTTGGCCTGCTCGGCCGGAGCGAGCGTGGGACCGCTAATGCGGGTGGTCGGGATATCGTGCACTGGAAGGTATTCGCCGGGCTGGGCCGGCCGCTGCGGCAGGCCGGCGGGGGCGCCGACCACGGGCAGATCGGCGACGGTCGAGGCGCAGCCGCCCAGAACCACGCCAAGCGCCAGCAGCGCTGCCACAGTCCCTGCCCGGCTGCCTGCCAGTGTCCTGCCCATCGTTCCCGAACGCGTCACGCCACAACCTACCATCACTTTTCGCACGGCCTCATCCCGACCGCGCCGCACCATCTACGTGACAAATCTTTAACACCGTCAGAATGGTGCAGGCTTGGCTGCCTAATATGACCGAAGCAAGACGCATGACGCGCTGCAGCACATCGAATCCTGCGGCGATCTGCGAACTATGTCATCATGCTGCCGCGTGGTGACGTATCGTCACCGCATTGGAATGAAATCGAAGCCGCGCCATGACCGACGTTGCCGATACCCGACCTTCTCCCGGCCAAGCCAACGGTAAGGCTGACGATGGCGCCAAACCGTTCAATCCGGAGACCTTTGCGCTCAACATGGCCCGCGCCATGGAAAGCAGCGGCAAGGCGCTGGCAGCCTATCTGCAGCCGCGGCAGAACGGCGAAACCGTCGATAAGCCGCCGAATGAGCTGACCGAAATCATCAAGACCTTCAGCACGGTGGCGAATTACTGGCTGTCCGACGAGAAGCGCTCCACCGAGCTGCAGATGAAGCTCGGAAAAGCATACCTCGATCTCTGGGGCACGGCGATGCGCCGGATGACCGGCCAGGCGAGCGAGCCGTCATCGCAGCCGCCGCTCAAGGACAAGCGCTTCAGCGATCCCGAATGGAAGTCGAACCAGTTTTTCGATTTCGTGCTGCAGGCCTATCTGCTCGGCACCCAGTGGGCGCATGAGCTGGTGCGCAATGCCGAGGGACTGGATGCGCATACGCGCAAGAAGGCCGAATTCTATGTCACGCAAATCACCAATGCGATGTCACCGTCGAATTTTGTGCTGACCAATCCGGAAGTGCTGCGCGAGACCGTGGCGTCGAATGGCGGCAACCTGATGCGCGGCATGGGCATGCTGGCCGAGGATATCGAGGCCGGCCGCGGTGCACTGCGCATTCGCCAGTCCGATCCGAGCGGCCTTGCCGTCGGCGTCAATATGGCGACGACGCCGGGCAAGGTGATCTATCAGAACGAGGTGATGCAGCTGATCCAATACACGCCGGCAACGGAGAGCGTGCTGCGCACCCCGCTGCTGATCGTGCCGCCCTGGATCAACAAGTTCTACATCCTCGATCTGAAACCGGAGAAGTCGTTCATCAAGTGGTGCGTCGATCAGGGCCTCACGGTGTTCGTGATCTCGTGGGTCAATCCGGACAAGGCGCTCGGTGCCAAGACCTTTGAAGACTACATGAAGCAGGGCCCGCTGGCTGCCATGGATGTGATCGAGAAGGTCACGGGCGAACTCACGATGCACACGATCGGCTATTGCGTCGGCGGCACCCTGCTCGCGTCCACACTGGCCTGGCTCGCCGAGCATCGCCGCGTGCGTGCGGCGTCGGCGACCTTCATGGCGGCCCAGATCGACTTTACCCATGCCGGCGATCTCATGGTGTTCGTCGACGAGGATCAGATTGCAGCGCTGGAAAAGGACATGCAGACCGCCGGCGTGCTCGAAGGCAGCAAGATGGCCATGGCCTTCAACATGCTGCGCTCGAACGACCTGATCTGGTCCTATGTCGTGAACAACTATCTCAAGGGAAATCTGCCGAAGCCATTCGACCTGTTGCACTGGAATTCCGACGCGACACGGATGCCGGCGGCCAATCATTCGTTCTATCTGCGCAACTGCTATCTCGAGAACAAGCTCTCCACCGGCAATATGGTGCTCGACAATACGCGACTCGATCTCTCCAAGGTGAAAGTGCCGGTCTATAATCTGGCCACGCGCGAGGACCACATCGCCCCGGCGGAGTCGGTGCTCTATGGCTCGCAATTCTTCGGCGGGCCGGTGAAATATGTGCTGTCCGGTTCGGGCCATATCGCGGGCGTCGTCAACCCGCCAGCCTCGGGCAAATATCAGTACTGGACCAATGACAGCAATCACGCGGCCAATGTCGCCGACTGGATGAAGTCGGCGACGGAGCATGCGGGGTCGTGGTGGCCGAACTGGCGTGAATGGATCGGCAGCATCGACGGCGAGGAAGTGCCCGCGCGACAGGTGGGGACCGAGGCCTATCCGGCCATTGAGGATGCACCGGGGAGTTACGTTCGGGTGCAGGCATAGCGCGCTTGCGGCCATCCGCGAAAGCGGGTGGCCGAGTAAGCTCTCGTGTGGCGATTGTCGCGAATGGCGCCGGTTAGTGGATCGCCCGGTCAAGCCGGGCGACGACAGCAAAAGCACAAATTCCCTTCCCTTGGCGTTGTCACACCGACCGTCTATGCTGCGCCAACACGCAGGGCGGTCCGCCCTGCTCCCGATTTTGCATGACCATCTCCCCGCGTTTTCGCGGGAATTTCTGACAAGGAACCGACCATGACACGCGAGTTGTTCTGGCTGACGCTGACGGTGATTCTCACTGGCGTGATGTGGCTGCCCTATATCCTCAACCGCATCATGGTGCGCGGCGTCGGCGGATCGATGGCCAATCCCTCGCGCAACGACAAACCGCAGGCCGAATGGGCCAACCGGATGATGTTCGCCCACGACAATGCGGTCGAGAACCTGATCATCTTCGCGCCGCTGGTGATCATCCTCAATCTCGCCGACGTCTCGACCCCGGCCACCGTCATGGCCTGCATCGTCTATTTCTGGTCGCGCATCGCGCATCTGGTGGTCTACACGCTCGGCTTGCCGGTGCTGCGCACGGTGGCTTTCATCATCGGCTTCGTGGCCCAGGCAGTGCTGGCTGTCGCGATCCTGCGTATTCCGGTCTGAACCGGAATCCGCTAATTCACCGCAATGAGCAAAGCTGCGCCCGATCTCCAGACCGTTGTCACTGAAATTGCCGCAGAGATGGCGCAGCGGCCCGACCGCGGCGAAGTCGCGAGCTACATTCCCGAGCTCGCGGGCGTCGATCCCAATCAATTCGCGCTGGTCGTCGTGGACGGCGACGGCAATGTCGCCGCCGGCGGCGATGCCGATGTGCCGTTCTCGATCCAGAGCATCTCAAAAGTGTTCACGCTGACGCTGGCGCTCGGCATGGTCGGCGACCGGCTCTGGAAGCATGTGGGCCGCGAGCCGTCGGGTAACCCGTTCAACTCCATCGTCCAGCTCGAGCGCGAACGCGGCGTGCCGCGCAACCCCTTCATCAATGCCGGCGCCATCGCCGTCACCGATGTGATCCTGTCCGGCCATCAGCCGCGCGAGGCGATCGGCGAGATCCTGCGCTTCATGCAGTTTTTGTCGGGTGACAGCGGCATCGTGATCGACGAGACCGTGGCGGCCTCGGAGAAGCGTACGGGCTTCCGCAACACCGCGCTGGCGAATTACATGAAGTCGTTCGGCGTGATCAGCAATCCCGTGGACTTCACGCTCGGCGTCTATTTCCACCACTGCGCCATCGCGATGTCGTGCCGGCAGTTGGCCATGGCGACGCGGTTCCTCGCTTATTCCGGGCGCAATCCGAGCACCGGACTTTCGGTCGTCTCATCCGAGCGCGCGCGCCGCATCAATGCGCTGATGCTGATGTGCGGCCACTATGACGGCTCCGGCGAATTCGCCTATCGCGTCGGCCTCCCCGGCAAAAGCGGCGTCGGCGGCGGCATCATCGCAGTCGCGCCGGGGAAGGCCTCGATCGCCGTCTGGGCGCCAGGCCTCGATCACCACGGCAATTCGCATCTCGGGCGCATCGCGCTGGAAGAGCTGACACGGCGCCTCGGCTGGTCGATCTTCGGGACCTGAGGCGCCCACGAAAAAGGGCCGAAACATTGCTGTCTCGACCCTGGGCCTCCTACTTCACCCGACGCTCTCAATGCTCCACCTTCCGCTTGTCTTCGGCGATGGCATCGTCGTGATACCAGCCTGAGCCGAAATCGACGGCGGGATAGGCACTGAAGTCGATCGGCTTGATCTCGCCCGGACGTCGCTCAAGTGCTGCACGGCCGCCTACCGGGAACTGATAGATGGTCGCCGTCGGCTGCGGTGGACCGGAATGGTTGCTTATTCTCATCTCCTGGATCTCCTGCCTGACGTGTTTTTGTGTGCGTTTGGCTGTCAGGAAGCTCAAATGTAACAGGCCCGCCCTTGGTTTGTGCCGACTGCCTTCAAAAAAGCAGGCAATTGCCAACAATATGCGCAGACAAGCCGCATGCGCTTCGGGCACGCAATTTTTGGCCACCGCGGACAGGCTCCACACCGGCTGAATGAGCGTCCAGCAGGCAGAAAAGTTCCTCAGAAAATGACCGTGCTACGGATTTGAGCAGACGGTATTTTCGTAGGACACCCAAAACCCTGAGATTTCTGAAAGAATCCGCTCCGAATCTCGTCCATCGCCAGTCGTCGCAGGCGACCTGTGGATGGCACTGGAGGCGTGGCGATTTTTCCGTCACAAAACCGTTGCACCGCGACAAGTTGGCATACTACGTGCTTATAAAGCAGCGCCGCCGGGCATGGAACTTCCGATCCCGGCATTGTCCAGAGTTTACTCCTGCCGGGGTTCACTCCTTTCGCCAACTCGTGAGAGACCTGAATGACCAAGTATAAGCTCGAGTATATCTGGCTCGATGGTTACAAGCCGACGCAGAGCCTGCGTGGCAAGACCCAGCTCAAGGATTTCGATGCCTTCCCGACGCTCGAACAGCTGCCGCTGTGGGGCTTCGACGGCTCGTCCACCGAGCAGGCCGAAGGCCGTTCGTCGGATTGCGTGCTGAAGCCCGTCGCCGTGTTCCCGGACGCAGCCCGTGTCAACGGCGCGCTGGTGATGTGCGAAGTCATGATGCCTGATGGCGTCACCCCGCATCCGTCCAACCATCGCGCCACCATTCTCGACGATCCCGGCGCATGGTTCGGCTTCGAGCAGGAATACTTCTTCTACGAGAACGGCCGCCCGCTCGGCTTCCCGGCTGATGGCTTCCCCGCTCCGCAGGGCCCCTACTACACCGGCGTCGGCTTCAAGAATGTCGGCTCGGTCGCCCGCGAGATCGTCGAAGAACATCTCGACCTCTGCCTCGCCGCCGGCATCAACCACGAAGGCATCAATGCCGAAGTGGCCAAGGGCCAGTGGGAATTCCAGATCTTCGGCAAGGGCTCCAAGAAGGCCGCTGACGAAATGTGGATCGCGCGCTACCTGCTGCTCCGCCTGACGGAGAAATACGGCATCGATATCGAATTCCACTGCAAGCCGCTCGGCGATACCGACTGGAACGGCTCGGGCATGCACGCCAACTTCTCGACCGAATATATGCGCACGGTCGGCGGCAAGGCTTACTTCGAAGCCCTGATGGCCCAGTTCGACAAGAACCTGATGGACCACATCAATGTCTACGGTCCGGACAACCACATGCGCCTGACCGGCAAGCACGAAACCGCGCCGTGGAACAAGTTCTCCTACGGCGTTGCCGACCGCGGCGCCTCGATCCGCGTCCCGCATTCGTTCGTGAAGAACGACTACAAGGGCTATCTGGAAGACCGCCGCCCGAACTCCCAGGGCTGCCCCTACCAGATCGCTTCGCAGATCCTGAAGACGATCTCGGAAGTGGCAACCGACGCGAAGGCTGTCGCGTAAGCTGCGCACTGAACTGAATGCGAAGTGGCCCGGATGCAAATCCGGGCCGTTTTGTTTTGGCGCTTGCCTATATGTCGAGTCACGATCCGTCGGCTGTCTGGTAAGACGGCGACGCGCATGATGACGCGCGCATCTGTTTCAACCGACAGGACGGCGATGTCTTCCGAACCATCAGTGACACATCCAGTCGAATTCAACTGGTGTCACGACGCAACCGCGACCGACGCCGTTCTTGGCATCCTGCTCGCTTATGATGATCCCGCTTACATCTCTCATTCGGAGCTGCAATACGGCGTTGCTGACGACATCGGTCGATGGGCTTCGGACCGCGCGATCAAGGCGCGAAAATATCTCGAAGGCCTGCTCGCGAATGGGTCCGGCGATGAGGTGATGATCGCGACAGCGACGCAGGACGGCATGATCGTGGGCTTTGCTTTGGTCGAAATCTCACGGCTCAATCGGGAACGGCCTTTTGCGACCATCCACGACGTGCTGTTTTCGCCGACGGTTCGCGGCCATGGGCATGGCAGCGCGCTATTCGACTGGCTCGCGGAGCAATGCCGCACACGCGGCGTGACGCGCTTCTTCCTGGAGAGCGGCGTCGACAACCATCGCGCCCATCATTTCTTCGAACGGCATGGATTTCGGCAGACGTCGATCGTGATGATGCGGGATCTGTGAGGTTTTGATAATCTTCATAAAGAAACGGCCCGAATTGAAATCCGGGCCGTTTGTTTTTATGCCGTGCCTCACTCCACCCTCATCCTGAGGAGCGCCGCAGGCCGCGTCTCGAAGGATGGCCGCAGACACCAGAGCCAGGCCAACTCATGGTTCGAGACGGCGCTACGCGCCTCCTCACCATGAGGGGCGGAGTTACGGGAACATCGCCGGCTGATCGATACCCAGCGTCTCGGCAAAACCCAGCACAAGATTCATGTTCTGCACCGCCTGCCCCGACGCGCCCTTCGTCAAATTGTCCAACGTCGAGACGATGATCGCGCGGCCCGGGATACGGTCCGCGGCGACGCCGATGAAGGTCATGTTGGAGCCGCGCACATGCCGCGTATGAGGCGTCTTGCCGAATGGCAGTACATAGACGAACGGCTCTTTCTCATACTGCTTCACCAGGATCTCGTGCAGCTCCTCGGCGGTCTTGCCGCGCCGGCCGCGGACATAGATCGTCGAGAGGATGCCGCGGTTCTGCGGCAAGAGATGCGGCGTGAACGAGACGATGACCTCCTTGCCGGCAGCTTTCGAGAACTGCTCGTCGAGCTCGGCCATGTGCCGGTGCTTGCCGACGCCATAGGCGTTGAAGCCGTCGGAGACTTCGGAGAACAGCATCTCTTCTTTGGCCGAGCGGCCGGCGCCGGTCATGCCCGATTTGGCGTCGATGACGATCTCGTCTGTCTCGATCGCCTTGGCCTTGATCAGCGGGACCAGCGGCAGCTGGGCGCAGGACGTGTAGCAGCCGGGATTGGCGACGAGACGCGCCTTCTTGATGTCGCGCCGATACACTTCGACGAGGCCGTAGACGGCTTCCTTCTGCAGCTCCAGCGCATGATGCTCGTGGCCATACCATTTCGCATAGGCGGCGGGATCGCTCAGCCGGAAATCGGCCGAGAGATCGACGACCTTGATGTCCGGCGCCTTGGCCAGGACATCCTGCAGCACTTTTTGCGTGGTCGCATGCGGCAGCGCGCAGAATACGAGATCGATGCCGGCAGTGGTCCAATCGACGCTGTCGATGGTCACCAAAGTCGGCAGCTCATACGGCGCGAATTGCGGAAACACGTCGCCCATCTGCTGACCGGCGCGTCGGTCGGCCGTGAGAATGCTCAGTTCGACCTTCGGGTGGCGCAGCAGCAGCCGGACCAGTTCGGCGCCGGTGTAGCCAGAGGCGCCCAAAATGGCGATTTTCTTCTTGTTGCTCATCCCATAAATCCTTCCGCCTCGGCCATATCAGTCAAATGTGACGTCTCTTCCGCAAACAAATGCGGCCGTAATTTGCGCATCGCGCCCGAAATCTCCACGGCCGCCGGCTCCGGCCGCATGGCCAGCGCGCTCATGACAGCCAGATGATCGGCGTCGGACTTGTGCTGGTTGAGCTTGAAGCTGCCCTCCACCTCATCCACCGCCATCACCACGCCGACGATCGCCTTCTTCATCGCTTCCAGCCGCCCGGCCGCCATCTTGTCGGAGGTCCAGGGCGGCTTCGGCGCGAGCCAGCTTTCGAACCTGGCGCTCAGTGCGTCAAGATGCGGACCGAGCCTGTGATCCGGGAGAAGCCGCGCGGGGCCGGTGAGATGCACCGCCTGATAGAGCCAGGTGCCGACCTGATCGGGCGAGACGTACCAGTCGGGCGAGACATAGGCGTCGGCGCCGGTGACCGCCATGGCCCATGGCGTCACACCGTCGGCGAGCTTGAGCAGCGGGTTCTGCCGCGCCAGATGGAAGGCCAGATGCGGCGTGCCGTCCCGGCCGTATTCCAGATAGAACGGCACCGCGGAGCCGACCGGCTTGCGGCCGTCGAAGGCGCACACCGTCCCGAAGCCACGCGCGTCCGCGAACGCCAAGGCATCGCTGCGGTCGGTCTGGAATCTTGGCGGGGTATACATTTCAGGCTCCTTCGGGGGTGAAGGCCGCCGGATGGATCGCGCTGCTGTTCGGGGGAGAGACTGCCGCGGACCGTATCCGGCGGCAGTGAGGCGATCCTTAGAGACGAGCGCCTGCTGCCGCGGGAATGCGGCGACGGCGGGCGATGGCGCTGGTCACGAAATTGATCATGGCCGCGGACATAAGCCCGCGCCCATGATCCGTCAAGCTAAACCAATCAGACCGGGCTCCACGGCGCCGGCACGATGCGGTAGCCACTGCCGTCCTTGACCACGTGGCCATTGGCCGGGAACGGATAGTGGAAGCCCTGCACGCGCATCTTCTCGGCCACCAGCATTTCATAGACCTTGCGGCGGGTGGCTTCGGCCTGGGCCGGATCCTGGTCGAACATCAGGTGCCAGCCGGGATTGGTCGCGAACAGCGCCGGCTGATTGGTGATGTCGGACTGGATGAACAGCTTGTCGCTGCCCGACGACAGGATGAACGAGGTGTGACCCGGCGTGTGGCCGACGGCCTCCACGGCGAGCAGGCCTGGAGCGACGTCCTTGCCCCACTCATAGGGCGTGACCTTGCCCTTGAGACCGTCATTGAAGAGTTTGCGGTTGCTGGCGAACAGGCCCTTCATGCGATCGCTGGACGCCTTGACGAGTTCGCCGTCGTCGTTCCAGTACTTCCACTCCACGGCCGGCACCAAGATTTCAGCATTCGGGAAAGCCGGCGTGCCATCGGCCGCGAGAAGACCATTCACATGGTCGCCGTGGAAATGCGAGATCACCACAGTATCGACATTCTTCGCGTCGATGCCGGCGGCCGCGAGGTTACTGGCGAACTGGCCGACATTGCCCTTGGTGGCAGCGAATGCGCCCGGGCCGTTGCCGGTGTCGATCACCACCAGCTTGCCGCCGGTGTTGATGGCCAGCGGCGCGAAGTGGATGGTCATCTTGTCCTTCGGCAGGAAAGACTTTTCGAGCTGCGCGTTGACCTCGTCCTTCTTCGCATTCAGCACAAAGGTGTCGGCCAGCGGAAAGGTGTTGGCGCCGTCTGAGATCACGTTCACCTGGGCATCGCCGACCTTGTAGCGATAGAAGCTCGGCGCTTGCTTGTCGGCGAGCGGCGCAGCGGCCTTGGCGGGGATTGCTGAAACGAGCGGCGTTGCTGCAAGCGCAGCGGCGCCGGTGAGAGCCTGACGACGTGACAAGTCCATGATCCATCCCTCCAGTGAAACTGACCAGCATGATGCCGGGCAAATGTCGCAGCGATCTTTATCAGCGGTTTGACATTTCCGCGAGACAGCAGATCGCCTTGCGCCCGATCAACACCTGGACGAGACGATTATTCCGATAAGTTACTTGAGTTTGAGGGCCCATTCGGTGGCGACCGACAATGCATCGCCGCACATGATGAGCACGCCCGCCCAAACAAAGGCCGATGTAAAATTGGCGAGCTGGAAGCGCCAATATGGCATTTCAAAAATGCCGGCCACCAGCGGCACCGACGCACGCAGCGGACCGGAAAAGCGCCCGATGAAAATACTCGGGACGCCCCATTTCTGGATGAAGGCTTCGCCGCGCGGCAGCAGGTTGGGATATTTCGACAGCGGCCACATCTGGGCGACGCGATCCTTGTATTTGAAGCCGAACCAGTAAGACAGCCAGTCACCCAAGGCCGCACCAACGGCTCCGGCGATCAGCACCGGCCATATGCTGAGATCGCTGGCAGCGACCAGCGCGCCGATTGCGACCAGCGCGCCCCAGGCCGGGACCAGCAACGAAATGAATGCGAGTGACTCGCAGAAAGCAAGGATCAGGACGATGGGCGCAGCCCAAGCCTGATGCTCCCTCACGAATTCTGTGAGGCCGTGGAAAGCGTCTGCCATGGCGTGACGTCTTGCCAGAGCCGCCGGTCAAATGCCAGCCACAGGCCTGCGACATGATCATCACGGTTTGCGGAGGAAATAGTCATCGCCGCCCAGCGAACCGTAGACGAACGGCTCCTGGGTCTGCCCCGTGGCCGCCATGACGTCATCGCGAACCAGGCCAAAAAACTTGCGGATCTCGACGCCGGGCTTTTGCATGTTGCGGATCAGCGCAGTTGCAAAAGGACTATTCGCCTGCCCGGCCACACCATCCGATGCCACCTGCCCGGCCTTGGCCGCATAAGCCACGAGGGTCGCGCTCGCTTCCGGTTCGATCCGGGCAAGCCCGCGCCCCACGGAGCGGCTGGCGACCGTCTTGGCCATGTCGCGCAGGAACGGATTGTCGCGGCATGCGTCCAGAATGACCAGCCGCAACTTTCGCGCGCTTTCGACACTGGTCAGTACGGAGTCCAGAGGCACCGCCTCGAACTGGACGGAACGGTCGGTCTTCAGCTTCGCATCGATCGGGATGAGATAGTTGATGCCATTCACCTCGATCCCGTGCCCGGCATAATAGACGACGGCCCAGTCGGCCTGCGACGCCTCCGCCGAGAACGCATTCAGCTTCTCGCGCATCGCCGTGGCGGTGAGGTCATTGTCGAGATGCACCGTTTTGAAGCCGGCGGCGCTGAGCGAGTCCGCGACCGACCTGGCATCGCTGTTTGGATTTGGCAGTTTCGGCACCGAAGCGTAGGCGCCATTTCCGATCACCAGCGCCACGCGGGTCTCGCCACCCGGTGCGTCCTGCGCGATCACAGTTGGTGTGGGATCGGCAGCAGGTTTGGGCGCGGCCATGACAACCGGCGGTGCCGGCTTGGATGCGGTGGCGAGGCCCGTCGCGCGCTCGCGGGCCTCGGCCATTTCGCGCGGGGCGACGGATGATGGATCGACCCGGCCGGCCTGTGCGAAATCCGCTTTCGCTTTCTCGCTTTGCCCGATCTGCTCATAGGCCATGCCGCGCGCGACAAAGGTCTTGCCGGCGCGCGGGTCCATGCGTGCGGACTCGTTCAGGTTGGTGAAGGCACGCTCGACGTCGCCCTTGCCCTGATAGGCCACGCCGCAAACGCGATAGGCGACCGCATTGCGCGGGTTGACGCGAATGATCGCATTGCAATCATCGAGTGCCTTGTCGAATTCGCCGTTCTTCGAATAGGCCGAAGCACGATTGAGCACCGTGACGGTGTCGTTCTGGCCGAGACCGATCGCTTGCGTGTAGTCCTTGACCGCCTCGTCATATTTCTTGAGCTGGAAGTACACGGCACCGCGGGTGGAATAAGGAAGTGCGGCCTTGGGGTGACGCCGGATCAGGTCATCCAGCGCCGCCAGTGACCGCGCATAATCCCCCTTCTTGAACAGCGAAACCGCTGCATTGTTGGCACGTGCGACGGACGCGTTGTTTTCGGAGACGTTCCTGACGGTTTGAGCAAGCGCTGGCGATGTTGCGGTTACCACTGCAATTGCCAGTGCCATGCCCCATCGTCGAAAGCTCCGTCCCGTCATGCGCTCGTCCTTTCCCGACATTGCGGTGAGTGGCTACCACACAGTGTCCGATCCCCGAAAACCGGACATGACGTCCGATGGCGCATCCCGAACTTGTGACCGGTATCGATGAACCATCCTTGGGTTGCTTCGCCTAATGCGCTCTCCGCCGGCTTGCCGATAACGGCTCCCCGCCGGCCAATGATAATCCAAGAGGATGAGAAGATGATCGGATCGCTGATGATCTGCGTGAGCGCTGTCGTATTGCTGGTCGGGATGGTTGCCGGCATCGTCATGGGCATCAAACAGGACTTCCTGCTGTCTCCTGCACATGCCCACCTGAACCTGGTCGGTGGCGTGCTGCTGTTTCTGTTCGGGCTATATTATCGGGTGGTACCGACCGTTGGTCGCAGCCTGCTGGCCCGGGTTCAGGGCTGGCTGCATAGTGTCGGCGGGCTGATGTTCCCGATCGGGATCGGCATTACGCTTTTGGCCAATCACGCCTATATGGCGGTTCCAATCATCGGCTCGCTGATCATGCTCGCAGCCATGGTGCTTTTCGTGGTGATCGTGCTACGCACCGAGCGCTCCGCCGCCGTGGCCTGACCCCGGCGTCGCTGGCCGGTTAGCCCATGGACAGTCCAGTCGTGGCATAGTCATTCCAACGATTCGCCGCGACATGCCGCGGCGATACATCAGACAAGACTTCAAGACATATGGTCAAGGCACTGAAACCAAAAGACAAAGCCGACCTTTTTGGGTCGGCCGCCCCGAAATCCGCCACGCCCGCCAAGGCAGCCCCCAAGGCTGCTAATGCGGAAGCCGGCTACACTGCTGCCGACATCGAGGTGCTCGAAGGCCTCGAGCCGGTGCGTCGTCGGCCGGGTATGTATATCGGCGGAACCGACGAAAAGGCACTTCATCACCTGTTTGCGGAAGTGATCGACAACTCGATGGACGAGGCGCTGGCGGGCCATGCGACCTTCATCGAAGTCGAGCTCGCGGCCGACGGCTTCCTCACGGTGTCCGATAACGGCCGCGGCATTCCGGTCGACCCGCACCCAAAACATCCGAAGAAGTCGGCGCTCGAAGTCATCATGTGCACGCTGCATGCGGGCGGCAAGTTCGACTCCAAGGTCTACGAGACCTCAGGCGGCCTGCACGGCGTCGGCGTCTCGGTGGTCAACGCCCTCTCCTCGCTCTGCGAGGTCGAGGTCGCGCGCAACCAACAGCTCTACAAGATGACCTTTGCCCGCGGCATCCCGCAGGGCAAGTTGCAGGAGCTCGGCAAGGTCCATAACCGCCGCGGCACCCGCGTCCGCTTCAAGCCGGACACCGACATCTTCGGCGCCAAGGCGCATTTCAAGCCGCAGCGCCTGTTCAAGATGGCGCGCTCGAAGGCCTATCTGTTCGGCGGCGTCGAGATCCGCTGGAAGTGCGATCCCGAACTGCTCAAGGGCATCGAGGATACGCCACCGGAGGCAACCTTCCACTTCCCCGGCGGTCTCAAGGACTATCTGGCTGCTGCGATCCACGCCGATACGCTGGTGCATCCGGAGATCTTCTCCGGCAAGTCCGGCCGCAACGGCTCCCATGGCGCCTGCGAATGGGCCGTCGCCTGGACCGCCGATGCCGACGGCTTCATGGCGTCCTACACCAACACCGTGCCGACGCCGGATGGCGGCACCCATGAAAGCGGCATGCGCAGCGCCATGCTGCGCGGCCTGAAGGACCACGCCGAGCGCGTCGGCCAGGGCAAGCGCGCCGGCACCATCACGTCAGAAGACGTGATGGTCGGCGCCGCCGTGATGCTGTCGGTGTTCGTGCGCGAGCCCGAATTCCAGGGACAGACCAAGGACCGCCTGGCCACCGCCGAAGCCCAGAAGATCGTCGAGCAGGCTATCAAGGACCCGTTCGACCACTGGCTCTCGGGCAATCCGGTGCAGGCCAACAAGCTGCTCGAATTCGTACTGGAGCGTGCCGACGAGCGTCTGCGCCGCCGTGCCGAAAAGGAAACCTCGCGCAAGACGGCGGTGAAGAAGCTGCGCCTGCCCGGCAAGCTGGCCGACTGTACCAATACCGCGACCGAAGGCTCGGAACTGTTCATTGTCGAGGGTGACTCGGCCGGTGGCAGCGCCAAGCAGGCGCGCGACCGCAAGACGCAAGCCATTCTGCCCCTGCGCGGCAAGATCCTGAACGTCGCCTCGGCGACCAAGGACAAGCTGACGGCCAATACCCAGCTCGCCGACCTCATGCAGGCGATCGGCTGCGGCACCGGACCTCAGTATCGCGAAGAAGACTTGCGCTATTCGCGCGTGATCATCATGACCGACGCCGACGTCGATGGCGCGCATATCGCATCATTGCTGATCACCTTCTTCTATCGGCAGATGCCAAAACTGATCGACGAAGGGCATCTCTATCTCGCGGTGCCCCCGCTCTATCGCCTTACCCATGGCAGCAAGACGGTCTATGCCCGCAACGAGGCGCATCGCGATGCGCTCTTGAAGAGCGAGTTCAACGCCAATGCCAAGGTCGATATCGGCCGCTTCAAAGGTCTTGGCGAGATGATGCCGGCGCAGCTGAAGGAAACCACCATGGATCCGTCGCGCCGCACGCTGTTGCGCGTGCAATTGCTGCCGGACGACCGTGAAGGCACCGCCGACTCCGTCGAGCGGCTGATGGGGACCAAGGCCGAAGCGCGCTTTGCCTTCATCTCTGACAAGGCGGAATTCGCCAGCGACGAATTGCTGGACGTCTGAGGCTTTCGCCACGTCCCGTTGAAACTCAAACGGGGCGCGCGCGTAACCTTGTTATGCGTGTGCCCTTTTTGACTCTCGGAATATTCGCCTTCCTGATCGGCGTGCTGTGGATCGGTCAGGGCACGGGCATCGTGCCGTGGCCGCGAACGAGTTTCATGATCAACCAGATGCCGTGGGCCTATTATGGCGCCGCACTCGCTGCCGTCGGCGTTGGCCTGATCGGATTCGTCTTCTCTCGCCCCTCCGCGTAAATCCTCTTCCATCACGTCGTCGCTCTTGCGATGATCCCGGTCAGGCGCGCCAGAGAACGCGCCGGCAAAGAACGGGATGGATGATTTGACCAACCAGCTTTTTGATCTGTCGGGCCGCGTGGCCATCGTCACCGGTGGCAATGGCGGTATCGGGCTCGCAATGGCACGTGGACTTGCCGAAGCCGGCGCGGCGGTCACCATCGCCGATCGCAACGCCGACAACTCGGCAATCGCTAAAGCCTCGCTCGAACGCGCGGGTCATCAGGTTCTCGCTTGCGTGACCGACGTGACTGATCCCGACTCGGTGGCGGCGATGGTCGCAGCAACGCATGACCGCTTCGAGCGGATCGACATCCTGATCAACAATGCCGGAATTAGTGTATCCGCGCCGCTCGCGGAGATGGCACTTGCCGACTGGCAAAGGGTGATCGACGTCAACATGACCGCGCCCTTCATCTGCGCGCAGGCGGTCTATCCCACGATGAAAGCCGCAGGCGGCGGCAAGATCATCAACATTGCCTCGGTGCTGGCACAACTCGGTGCGGGAGGTGCTGCGAATTATGCATCCAGCAAAGGCGGCATCCTGCAATTTACCCGCTCGCTCGCAACCGCGTGGGCCGCGGACAACATCCAGAGCAATGCGATCCTGCCGGGCTGGATCGATACGGACCTCACCAGCCGCGCCAAGGAGCGCGTCCCCGAACTGCATGACCGAATCATATCGCGCGTGCCCGCCGCGCGCTGGGGCCGCCCGGACGATCTCGCTGGCGTCGCTATATTTCTTGCAAGCGCCGCATCCGACTTCGTCAATGGTGCAGCACTCACTGTCGATGGCGGGTTCTCCATTCAAGGCTGATTTCGTGAAGAGGACGACACGATGACCAAAGGACTGTTCGATCTCACCGGCCGTGTTGCCATTGTCACCGGTGGCAATGGCGGGATCGGCCTTGGCATGGCGCGCGCGCTTGCCGCGGCTGGCGCATCCATCGTCATCGCCGGACGCAATCAGGCGAAGTCGGAAGCGGCCGTCACCGAGCTTGCCACAAGCGGCTTGAAGGCGATCGCCTTGACTGTCGATGTCAATGACAGCGCCGCCGTGAAGGCCATGGTCGCCGATACGCTGCAGGCGTTCGGACGTGTCGATATCCTCATCAACAATGCCGGCATGAATGTGCGCAAGACACCGGACAAGCTCGCACTGGACGAATGGGACAGCGTCATCAAGACCAATCTCACCAGCGCTTTCGTGATCTCGCAGGCCGTCTATCCGGCCATGAAGGAAGCTGGCGGCGGCAAGATCATCAATATCGGTTCGATGATGTCGATCTTCGGCGCGAGCTTCTCGCCGGCCTATGGCGCCAGCAAAGGCGGCATCGTGCAATTCACACGCTCTTGCGCGATTGCCTGGGCACCCGACAACATCCAGTGCAATGCGGTTTTGCCTGGCTGGATCGATACGGAGCTGACGCAGAACGCACGGCGCGAGGTCGATGGCCTGCATGATCGCGTGCTCGCGCGTTCGCCTTCAGGCCGCTGGGGCGTGCCGGGTGATTTCGCGGGGATCGCCGTGTTCCTCGCATCGCGTGCGTCGGATTTCGTCACCGGCGCCGCCATTCCGGTGGATGGCGGCTACTCGGTGCAGGGCTGATCGCGGAGCGATTTACTTCTCCGCGAACAGCGCCCGCGCATTGCCGTGGGCGATCTTCTTCGCAATCGCCGGCGGCAGCTGCGCCAGCCAGGCGCGGTAGCTTGCCATGATGTCGTCATAGCTCGCCCAGCGCTCCGGCACCCAGGTGTCGGAGCCGACCAGGAAGCGATCAGAATAGGTCTCGAACAGTTTTCGCCATTCCGGCGTCAGCTTGCCGCCGCCATCGACGATGCCGCTGCGATAGGACAGCTCGCCCCACAGTTTTGGATATTTTGCCAGCATCGCCGCGACGCGGTCAGCGCCAAGGCTGAAGCCGGTATGCGCCCAGATGATCTGCGCTTTGGGATTATGGCGCATCAGGATTTCGACGGCCTCTGCATCCGCATGCGCATGCAGATAGAGGTTTTTCTCGACGGCGAAATCAACGGTCTTCTTCACCATCTCGGTATCGGCCGCCTTGCCGGTGAGATGGAACTCACCGACGCCGCGATAGTAGCCGCGCTTGTACTCTTCCTGCACGAGATCGAAGATCACGGGATCGTTGAACCACGAGCCGATATCGGCGCGGATGCGATAGGGCCGGATGAACGGCACGACCTGCAAGCCGCCGGCCTTCCCTTCCGCCTGCTTGTCCATCAGCGCATGCGTCCCGGTGTTCGGGCGACTGGTGGCGAGGATGCCGGTGACGCGGTTGCGCTTGAAGACCTCCAGCACTTCATCGGGCTGGTAATACGGCTTCGGCTCCCAGTTGTAGTGCATGTGGGCGTCGAAGATTTCGATCGGCTCATTGGCGCGCGCCGGCGCTACAAGGCAGATGGCCGCTATAACTGCTGCGCTGAACGCTTTCATCGAGATCATCTTCTTACTCCGCCGCAACGGCGCGTGGCCGGCCGTCGATCTCATCGTCCACGACCTGCGGCTGCAGCTTGCGCTTCAGCTTGAGGTCGATGCGATCAAGATAGATGTAGATTACCGGCGTGATGTACAGCGTCAGCAGCTGTGACAGGCAGAGACCGCCCACCACGGCGACGCCGAGCGGCTGGCGCAGCTCGGCGCCTGCACCGGCACCGATGGCGATCGGCAGCGTGCCGAAGATCGCCGCGAAGGTGGTCATCATGATCGGGCGGAAGCGCAGCAGCGCGGCTTCGCGGATGGCGTGTTCCGCCGACAGGCCGACGCGACGACGGTCCAGCGCGAAATCCACCATCATGATGGCGTTTTTCTTGACGATGCCGACCAGCATCACGATGCCGATCATCGCAATGACCGACATTTCCATCTTGAACAGCATCAGCGTGAGGATGGCGCCGATACCGGCTGACGGCAGGCCGGAAATGATCGTGATCGGATGGATGAAGCTCTCATAGAGAATGCCGAGGATCACGAAGGCCGCGAATACAGCGGCGAGGATCAGCACGCCCTGCCCGCGCAATGAATCCTGGAACACCTGTGCGGTGCCCGAGAAACCGGTTGCGATGGTCACGGGGAGCTTCGAGTCGCTTTCGATCTTGGTGATCTGGTCAACCGCATAGCCGAGCGAATAGCCGGGCTGCAGGTTGAACGAGATCGTCACCGCCGGCTGCTGGCCCTGATGATTGATCTGCAGCGGGCCGACCGTCGGCACCAGTTTTGCAACCGCACTGAGCGGAATGGTCTGGTTACCAGAGGTCTTCATATACAGCTTTGACAGATCGCTGGGATCGATGCGGAACTGCGGCTGCGCCTCAAGGATGATCTGATAATCGTTGGTCGGCGTGTAGATGGTGCCGATCTGTCGTGCGCCAAAAGCGTTGTAGAGCTGGTTGCGCACCTGGTCGACGGTGATGCCGTAGACTGCCGCTTTTTCACGATCGATGTCGACGGTCATCTGCGGGTTCTTGATGTAGAGATCCGTCGTGACATCGAGCAGGCCCGGCACCTTCGCGATCGCCTCGCGCATTTCCGGCGCGAGACGATAGAGCTGCTCGGTGTCGCTGCTCTGCAGGACGTATTGATACTGGCTCTTCGACGGACGCCCGCCAATGTTCAGATTCTGGATACTCTGGAAGAAGGCCTGCAGGCCCGGCACCGCCGTCGCCTTCTGACGCAGACGCGCCATCACGATCGGCGCCGCTTCACGCTCCTTCTTCGGCTTCAGCGCGACGAACAGACGGCCATAGTTCGCAGTCGCATTGGGGCCGCCGGAACCAACGGTGGAGTTGATGTAGTCGACCGCAGGATCGGATTTCAGTATATCGACCAATGCCGCCTGACGCACCCGCATGGCCTCGAACGAGGTGTCGGTAGCGGCTTCGGTGATGCCCGTGAGGAAGCCCGTGTCTTCCTGCGGGAAGAAGCCCTTGGGCACCACCATATAGAGCCAGATGGTGCCGCCGAGAGTCGCGAAGGTCACCATGAGCATCACGGCCTTGTAGGCCAGCACACGATCGAGGGTCCATTCATAGCCCCGCAGCCATGCCGCGAACATGCGTTCGAACAGGCGCAGGACGATGTTGTCCTTGTGGTTGGGATCATGCGCCTTCAGCACACGCGCACACAGCATCGGCGTCAGCGTCAGCGACACGAAGCCCGACACGATGATGGCGACCGAGATGGTGACCGCGAATTCGCGGAATACGCGACCGACGATGCCGCCCATCAGCAGCACTGGGATGAACACCGCGATCAGCGAGAAGGTGATCGAGATGATCGTGAAGCCGATTTCTCGCGCGCCTTTCAGTGCGGCCTCGAACGGTTTCATGCCGTGTTCGATATGGCGGACGATGTTCTCCAGCATGACGATGGCATCGTCCACGACAAAGCCGACCGACAGCGTCAGCGCCAGCAGCGTCATGTTGTTGATGGAGTAATCCAGCATGTACATGACCGCGCAGGTGCCGAGGATCGAGATCGGTACAGCCAGCGCGGGGATGAACGTGGCCGAGGCCGAGCGCAGGAACAGGAAGATGACGATGATCACCAGCACCACGGCGATCAGCAACGTCTCCTCGACATCGGCGACGGCTTCACGGACCGAGACCGAGCGGTCCATCATCATATTGACCTCGACCGAGGCCGGGATCTGGGCACGCAGCGCCGGCAGGCGCTCGCGGACGGCATCGACGACGGCGACGGTGTTGGCATCAGGCTGTTTCTGGATCGCCAGCACGATGGCGCGCTTGCCGTTCAGCCATGTGCCCGCCTTGTCGTTCTCGACGGCATCATAAATCTTCGCGACTTCGTTCAGCTTCACCGGCGAGCCGTTGCGCCAGGCGACGACAATCTGGCTGTAATCGGCGGCCTTGGTCATCTGGCCGGAGGCCTGCAGGGAGATGTCCTGCTTCGGACCGTTCAATGTGCCGACCGGCGTCGAGGAATTGGCGCGCGACACCGCGCTGCGAATGTCTTCCAGCGACAGGCCACGCGCGGCCGCTGCTTCCGGATCGGCCTGAACGCGGATGGCGAATTTCTGCGGACCGTAGATCAGCACCTGCGCCACGCCGGGAATCTGCGACAGCGCCTGGCCGATGGTGATGTCCCCGAACTCGTTGACCGCGGACAGCGGCAAGGTTTCCGACGTCAGCGCGATAAAGAGCACCGGGAAATCGCCCGGATTCACCTTCCGGAAGCTCGGCGGGATCGTCATCTCGATGGGCAGACGCCGCTGCGCGATGGTCAGCGCCGTCTGCACGTCGAGGGCTGCGGCATCGATGCTGCGATTGAGGTCGAACTGGATGGTGATCTGCGTCGTGCCCTGGGACGACGACGACGACATCGAGGAGATGCCGGCAATCGTCGAGAGCTGGCGCTCGATGACGCCGGCGACCGAGGCCGCCATCGTGTCGGCGCTGGCGCCCGGCAGCGTCGCCGTCACCGCAATGGTCGGGAAGTCAACTTTCGGCAGCGCCGAGACCGGCAGCAGGCGGAAGCCGAAAATGCCAAATGCGATGATCGTCGCCGTGATGAGCGTGGTCATCACAGGGCGACGGATGCAGATCTCCGAGAGGGTCATGGCTCAGGCCCCGGCCTTGCGTTTGCGCGCTTCGACCTGGGTGCCCTGGGTCAGCAGCAACTGGCCATCCACCACCACTTCCTCATTTCCGGACAGGCCGGTGGTGATCACCGACTGCCCCTGGAACGTGCGATCGACCTCGACCGGCTGGACCTGCGCCTTGCCGTCTTTCACCACGAAGACAAAGTTTCCGGTCTGGCTGCGCTGTACGGCGACCGTTGGCACCGTGACGCCGTCCTCTATCCGGATGATGAGTTTGGTCTGAACCAAAGTCCCCGGCCACAGGATCTCGCTGGCATTATCCATAATGCCGCGGACCGTGACCATACCGGTGGTGGAGTCCACGGTGTTCTCGATCATGGCGACCTTGCCGGCCTCTGAACGCTCACTGTTCGGGATCGTGGCGATCACCTTGGTGGTGCCGGCCGCAATGGCATCGCGCAGATCGGCAAGCAGGCGCTGCGGAATCGTGAAGGTCACATAGACCGGCGCCATCTGGTTGATGGTGGCGAGCGGCGCCGTATCGGCCGGCCGCACGAAATTGCCGATCTTCACATTGGCGGCGCTGATCCGGCCCGAGAACGGCGCCTTGATGATCGTGTAGCTCTTCTGGACCTTGAGATTGTCCAGCATCGACTGATCGGCCTTGATGGTGCCGGCCAGGATGTCGGTCTGGGTCTTGGCGTTGTCGACGCTGACCTGGGTGGTGGCGCCCTTGCCGATCAGATCGCTGAAGCGCCGAACATCGCGCTCGGCGCCGGCGAGTTGCGCCTGGTCACGGGCCAGCGTGCCTTCGGCCTGTTCGATCTGGGCGTCGATCTGGCGCGAATCGAGAGTGAAGAGAAGATCGCCCTGATTGACCTTGGCGCCATCTTCGAAATGGACGGAGGTGATGGTGGTCTCGAGCCGGGATTTGAGGGCCACCGAGGAGATCGGCGTCACCATGCCGATGGAGTCAACATCGATCGGCACCGGCTTGCGCTCGGCCTTTGCAAGCTCCACAGCGACGATGCGTGCGCGGGGCTGGGTTGGGGCCTTATCACCGGCCATCCACTGGGAACGTGTGGCATAGCCGGCGACGGCGACGCCTGCGAGGACGACAACAGCAGTCAGCGTGCGTTTCTTCATGTGGCCTTCGTCACCTGGTACAGTCTTTTGGTCGAAGTTCGGGTGTCGCCCCCCGTATCCGTCCCTGACTGTTTGTCTCGGCGCCTGTGCGCTTTAGGCTTAAAGCGTATCATGACGCCGCAGGGGATGGTATGCCACCGCGACGCAATTTTGCCATTGTTGTTACCGGAATCCCATCAGATGAGAATTGCCACCTGGAACGTGAACTCGGTCCGTCAGCGGCTGGATCATCTGCTGACCTGGCTCAAGGAATGCCAGCCGGACATCGTCTGCCTGCAAGAGATCAAATGCATGGACGACGCCTTCCCGCGCGAGCCCATCGAGGCGCTTGGCTACAACGTCGTCACCCACGGCCAGAAGACGTTCAACGGCGTCGCCCTGCTCTCCAAGTATCCTCTGGACGAGGCAACGCCCCGCCTTGCCGGCGACGATCTGGATGAACATGCCCGCTTTATCGAAGGCGTGGTGTCGCTGAAATCCGGCGTCGTGCGGGTTGCCTGCCTGTATCTGCCGAATGGCAATCCGGTGGACACCGAAAAGTATCCCTACAAGCTGCGCTGGATGGAGCGGCTGCGCGAATTCACCAAACTACGGCTGAAGACCGAAGAGCCGCTGATCCTGGCCGGCGACTTCAACGTCATCCCGGCGGCCCGCGACGTCCATAATCCCGCGGCCTGGATCAACGACGCCCTGTTCAAGCCCGAGACCCGCGAGAGCTTCCAGTCCCTGCTCGGCCTCGGCATGATCGATGCGCTGCGCGCGGTCACCGACGAGCCCGGCCAATACACGTTCTGGGACTATCAGGCCGGTGCCTGGCAGAAGAACTGGGGCATCCGCATCGATCACCTGCTGCTGTCGCCGCAGGCCAGCGACAAGCTCGTCGATGTCGGTATCGATAAATATGTTCGCGGCTGGGAGAAGCCGAGCGACCACGTGCCGGTGTGGATCGATCTGGATCTGGAAGCGGCGTGACGAGCTAATGCTATCATCGCCCGGCTCGACCGGGCGATCCAGTAAACGGTGCTGCAAATGTTGAGGATGCCAGCGCCAAACCGGTGTCTACTAGATCACCCGGTCAAGCCGGGTGATGACAATCGAAACTATTTCAATCCCGCTTGCCCTGCACCCAGTGCTCGAGCATCTGCAGCGCCATGGCGCGGTCGTCTTCGGACGCCTTGGCGATGGCCTTGGCGTAGCTGTCGCGGATCCAGGTGTCGTCCGGGCCGGCATTGTCGCGGGCCAGCGTCAGCCACATCAGGCCCCGGGCCATCTGGCGCGGCAAAGCCTCGCCGTTGAACAGCATCTGGCCGAGCAAGGCTTGCGCCTGGTGCTGGCCCTTCTGCGCGGCAAGGCCGAGCCAGCGCACGCCATACTTGGCGTCACGCGGAGTGCCGATGCCCTTCAGATACAGGCGGGCAAGATCGTATTGCGCGTCGGCATTGCCGAAATAGGACGCGGCATAAGAGAACATCTCGCGCGCGCGCTCGGTATCGGACTTGATTTTCGAATTCGGGATGCCGTCGAGATAATAGCGGCCGAGCGCCACGAAGGCGTTCGCGACGATCGCCGCCTGCGGCGCCGATGGCGAGTCTTCGGCATGGGCATTGGCGATGCGGCTGAAATATTCGAACGCGCGCAGATCGTCCTGGGCCACGCCATTGCCGTCGGCATACATCCGGCCGAGCTTCCACTGGGCGATCGGGTGGCCGCCTTCGGCGGCGTATTGCAGGGCGGTGAGTGAATTCTCGGCTTTGGCGGCCGGCTTCTTGGCGATCGGGGCCGGCACGCCGGGCATTGCCGGAAGCACGGATGGTGCAACATCGCTGCCGCCCACCGGCGAGCCGTCAAAGGCCAGCGCCGGCCCGGCCACAACGGCCGCGCTCCACGCCAACGCCACCAAAACGATACGCTCAAATATCCGCATAACTATGTTTCTCAAGGTCGCCGCCGGAAAGGCTGGCGCCCGCACTGGCAAATCGGTCTCGTTCAACGACGCTCGTATGTAGTCCCGACGCGGCATTGGTCGCGCAGGCAGTCCGTTTGGACTTGCGCGCATCCCATCCGCGATCGGTCAACTTTCCGTTAGAAATCCCTGCGCCGAACGAGGTCACGGTGAACAACACGTCTATGGCCTGATTCCCTGTCACCCCAACGACATCGCCGGACGCGGCGCTGTGTTCGTCGGCAGAACGCAAACCGTCCTGGTGGGAATGTGGGGTCACGGCCGCCGGGTTCTCCGCAATCATCCAGCACGCATCGGCAGACCCCTGCGGGGCCTCCGGATGGAGCGCTGTCATCGTCAACAACGGGATGCTGGCAATCTCTGCGATGTCTTTGACGACATCACGGCTGACTGGGTGCAAACCGGAGACAAACGGAGTCTTTTTGAAGATTTCGTGATGCCGGGACACATGATGGCTGGGCACATTGCCGGCCATGAACGGCCAATGCAGGCCAGCCGCCTTATGGCGACCCTGCAAACGCGGCTTGATGTTCGTCCCGACGTCCATCGCGAACCTGGTGTCTCGGGCCGCTCCAAGGATCCGGGACAATCCCACTGACATCCCGCCGATCTGGAGCACGCCCGCTTTACTGGCTGACGAGACATGATCTCACGAAGACGTGTGGCCAAATAGCGGCGGCCGCGCTCGCCACCGCTGGACAGGGTTAAATGCTGGGGAACTGTGGCGGGCGAGCAACAGGCGTTGCAGGCAGGCAACCATAATCGGGAGGCCGTAGGATGGGTTGAGCGCAGCGAAAACCCATCACCACCTGCGCGAAGGGAGATGGGTTTTCGCTGCGCTCAACCCATCCTACGCTTCCTACTTAACGGCCTCAGGTATTCAATACCCGGCCATAGGCATCGAGAACGGCTTCCTTCATCGTCTCCGAAATGGTCGGATGCGGGAAGATGGTGTGGAAGAGCTCTTCTTCCGTCGTCTCAAGGTTCATGGCGACCACGAAGCCCTGGATCATCTCGACGACCTCGGCACCGACCATGTGGGCGCCGAGCAACTGGCCGGTCTTCTTGTCGAAGATCACCTTCACCATGCCCTGGTCCTCGCCCTGGGCGATGGCCTTGCCATTGGCCACGAACGGGAAGCGGCCGACGCGGATCTCCTTGCCGGCTTCCTTGGCCTTGGCTTCGGTGAGGCCGACCGAGGCGATCTGAGGATGGCAATAGGTGCAGCCCGGGATCAGGGTCTTGTCCATGGCATGCGGGTTCAGGCCCTTGATGGCCTCGACGCAGATGACGCCCTCATGCTCGGCCTTGTGGGCCAGCATCGGCGGACCGGCGACGTCGCCGATGGCATAGATGCCAGGAACATTGGTCTTGCCGTATTTGTCGATGACGATGCAGCCGCGCTCGGTCTTCACGCCAAGCTTCTCAAGGCCGAAACCTTCGATATTGCCGACCACGCCGACCGCCGAAATGACGCGGTCGAATTCCTGCTGCACCGGCTTCTTGCCATCATCGATGGTGGCAACGACGCTGTCGGTCTTCTTGTCGAGTTTCGTCACCTTGGTGTTTGCGAGCACCTTGATGCCCTGCTTCTCGAACTGCTTGCGCGCAAAGGCGGCGATCTCGGCATCCTCCACCGGCAGGATCTGCGGCAGCACTTCCACCACGGTCACCTCGGCGCCGAAGGAGCGGTAGAACGAGGCGAATTCGATGCCGATGGCGCCGGAGCCGACCACCAGCAGCGACTTCGGCATCTTGTCCGGGTTCATCGCCTCAAAATAGGTCCAGACCAGCTTCTTGTCGGGCTCGAGACCCGGCAGCGCACGCGGGCGGGCGCCGGTGGCGACGATGATGTGTTTGGCGGTGTAGCTGCCCTCGCCCAGCGAACCTTTCGGCGCTTCGGCCTGGGATTTCTTCACCGAGAACTTGCCCGGCGCTTCCAACGTGGCTTCGCCCCAGATGATGGAGATCTTGTTCTTCTTCATCAGGAATTCGACGCCGCCGTTCAGGCGCTTCACCACGCCGCGCGAGCGCGCGATGACGGCCTTGATGTCGAAGGAAACGTTGTCGGCGGACAGGCCGTAATCCTTGGCGTGCTGGAAGGCGTGATACATTTCCGCCGAGCGCAGCAGCGCCTTGGTCGGGATACAGCCCCAATTGTTGCAGATGCCGCCGAGATAGGCCTTCTCGACGATCGCCGTCTTAAAGCCGAGCTGCGCAGCACGAATGGCCGTCACATAGCCGCCGGGACCGGAGCCGATGACGACGACGTCGAAGGAATTGTCGGACATGGGTTACTCGCTCTTTCTATGATGACGCACCAGCCTCTCAGCCGTCATTGCGAGGAGCACTTGCGACGAAGCAATCCATTCTTCGCTTGTTGCTTCTGGATTGCTTCGCTTCGCTCGCAATGACGGCGGCGGTTACACCACCATCATCACCGGATTTTCGATCAGCTTCTTGAACGCCGTGATCAGCTCCGCGCCGAGCGCGCCGTCGATGGCGCGGTGGTCGCAAGAGAGAGTCACGCTCATCATGGTCGCGGCGACGATCTGGCCGTTACGCACAACCGCCCGCTCCTCGCCGGTGCCGACCGCCAGGATCGAGGACTGCGGTGGGTTGATCACCGCGGTAAAGTCCTTGATGCCGAACATGCCGAGATTGGACACCGACGACGCGCCGCCCTGATATTCATGCGGCTTCAGCTTCTTCGCCTTGGCGCGTGCGGCCAGTTCCTTCATCTCGTTGGAGATCGCGGAGATCGACTTGATCTCGGCCTGGCGGATAATCGGCGTGATCAGGCCGAACGGCAGCGCTACGGCGACGCCGATGTCCGAATGCTTGTGGCGCAGCATCGCCGCTTCCGTCCACGACACATTGGCTTCCGGAATCTTCTGCAGTGCGACGGCCATCGCCTTGATGACGAAGTCGTTGACCGAGAGCTTGTAGTTCGGCTTGCCGTCCTTGTCCTTGCCGGCGGCGGCATTGATCTCTTCGCGCGCCGAGGAGAGCTTGCCGAGATCGCAATCCACGGTGAGATAGAAGGTCGGCATCGAATTGGTGGCAGCCGTCAGGCGCTGCGCGATCGTGCGGCGCATGGAGTCATGCGGCACGCTCTCGTAGGAGCCCTCTTCGTACAGACCGAGGATCGCCTGATCGGACATCGCGGGCGCAGCCACGCCTGCCGCGGCGGGCGCACCGGCAGACGCAGACTTCAGGGCACCGCCCGACTTCGCTTTCTCGATATCAGCCGCAACGACGCGACCACGCGGACCGGTGCCGTTGACGCGGCTCACATCGATGCCGGCTTCCTTGGCGAGGCGACGGGCCAGTGGCGACGAGAATACGCGCGCTCCATTGGTCGCGGCCGCCTGCGCGGGTGCCGGTGCAGCGGCCGGCTTCGGCGCGTCCTGCTTGGCTTCAGCCTTCGGCTCCGGCTTGGCTTCTGATTTCGCTTCCGCCTTCGCCTCGGCCTTGGCTTCCGGCTTCGCCGCACCGCCGCCGCTGGCAGCTGCCTTCACGTCCTCGCCTTCGGTGGCAAGGATCGCGATGATGTCATTCACCGGCACGTCCGCCGTGCCTTCCGCGACCAGGATCTTCGCGATCGTGCCTTCATCGACGGCTTCGACTTCCATCGTCGCCTTGTCGGTCTCGATTTCCGCGATCACGTCGCCGGACTTGACGGTGTCGCCTTCCTTCTTGAGCCACTTGGCAAGGTTGCCCTTCTCCATCGTGGGCGACAGCGCAGGCATCAGAATGTTAATCGGCATTGTCAGTGACCTTGTTGCGACCGCGGCGTGGTGGCGCCCATGTCGGTCGGACGAGCAATCTCGGATTCGAACATCTCGACGATGCGCTGCAGCGCCTCGTCCTCGGTGAATTCGCTCTCGCGCCCATAGGCGCGCGCAGCGTGACGCGCGATATCGACCAGCAGAAGCCCCCACATGTCCGGCTCCTCGAAGGCGCGCATGAACGCGATCGACAATCCGCCATCGACCACGAAAGCACGCAACACTTCGGTTGCGTCCTCGCGTCCCTCGACATCAGGCGGCAGCGACTGTTCCTTCGGACCGGCCATGTCAGCCTCCCCGCTGTTAGCGATAGCAGACGGCCTTGGCGGCAGCGACGACCTCGGCCACCGAGGGCAGCGCGAGCTTTTCGAGATTGGCGGCGTAGGGCATCGGCACGTCCTTGCCCGACACGCGCGCGACCGGCGCATCGAGATAGTCGAAAGCCCCTTCCATGATGCGTGCGGCGAGTTCGGCGCCAACGCCGTTCTGCTGCCAGCCCTCTTCCACCGTCACAGCGCGAGAAGTCTTCTTCACCGACTCAAGGATCGTTTCGGTATCGAGCGGACGCAGCGTGCGCAGATCGATGACCTCCGCCTCGATGCCTTCCTTGGCGAGCTCTTCGGCGGCCTTCAGCGTGTAGGTCATGCCATGCGACCACGAGATCAGCGTGACGTCCTTGCCGGCACGCACGATCTTCGCCTTGCCGATCGGCAGCACGTAGTCGTCGAGCTTCGGCACTTCGCCGGTCTGGCCGTAGAGCATTTCATGCTCGAGGAAGATCACCGGATTGGGATCGCGGATCGCAGCCTTGAGCAGGCCCTTGTAGTCGGCGGCGTTCGACGGTGCGATGACCTTGAGGCCGGGGACCTGCGCGTACCAGGCCGAGTAGTCCTGGCTGTGCTGCGCGCCGACGCGGGCGGCGGCGCCGTTGGGGCCGCGGAACACCATCTGCGCGGTCATCTGGCCGCCAGACATATAGAGCGTCTTGGCAGCCGAGTTGATGATCTGGTCGATGGCCTGCATGGCGAAGTTGAAGGTCATGAACTCGACGATCGGCTTCAGGCCGGCCATGGCCGCACCGACGCCGACACCGGCAAAACCGTGCTCGGTGATCGGCGTGTCGATGACGCGACGCGCACCGAATTCCTGCAGCAGGCCCTGGGTGACCTTGTAGGCGCCCTGATATTCGGCGACTTCCTCGCCCATCACGAACACGTCGGCGTCGCGGCGCATTTCCTCGGCCATGGCGTCGCGCAGCGCTTCACGGATGGTCATTGTGACCATCTCGGTGCCTTCGGGAATATCCGGATCGGGCAGCAGTTCGAATTTCGGCGCCTCTGGCGTCTTGGCACCCTTGGCTTCTTCCTTCGGAGCGTCGGTCGGCTTGGCTTCCGGCGTCTTCTCGGCATCAGCAGGCGGCGCGGCGTCCGCGGCCTTCTGCTTTGCCGGCTCCGGCTCGGCATTGGCGTCCTCGCCTTCCGCCACGATGGTGGCGATCGGCGTGTTCACCGCGACGTCATTGGTGCCTTCCGGCACCAGGATCTTGCCGAGCGTCCCTTCATCGGTCGCTTCGACTTCCATCGTCGCCTTGTCGGTCTCGATCTCGGCGATCACGTCGCCGGACTTGATGGTGTCGCCTTCCTTCTTCAGCCATTTCGAAAGGTTGCCCTTTTCCATGGTGGGGGACAGCGCGGGCATCAGCACTTGAATTGCCATAGTAACTCCGGATCGCTCTTGCTTGCGCGCTTCTTAGCGGTAGATGTCGGTGTAGAGCTCGGACGCATCCGGCTCGGGATCATTCTGTGCGAAGTCGGCCGACGCATTGACGATCTCGCGCACTTCGGCGTCGATCGCCTTCAGGTCCTGCTCGCTGACCTTCATTTCCAGAAGGCGGTTGCGCACCTGCTCGATCGGATCCTGGTCGTGGCGGATCTTCTCGACTTCCTCGCGGGTACGATACTTCGCGGGATCGGACATCGAGTGGCCGCGATAGCGATAGGTCTGCATTTCGAGGATATACGGCCCCTTGCCGGCGCGGCACCAGGCAACAGCCTTGTCGGCGGCGGCCTTCACGGCACGGACATCCATGCCATCGACCTGCTCGCCCGGAATGTTGAACGACACGCCGCGCTTGGAGAAATCGGTCTGCGCCGACGAGCGCACGACCGAGGTGCCCATGGCGTAGCGGTTATTCTCGATGACGTAGATCACCGGCAGCTTCCAGAGCTCCGCCATGTTGAAGCTCTCATAGACCTGGCCCTGGTTCGACGCGCCGTCGCCAAAGTAGGCGACGCTGACCAGGTCGTTCTCACGGTAGCGATTGGCAAATGCCAGACCCGTTCCGAGCGAGACCTGCGCGCCAACGATGCCGTGGCCGCCATAAAAGTTCTTCTCGCGGCTGAACATGTGCATCGAGCCGCCCTTGCCCTTGGAATAGCCGCCGCGGCGTCCCGTGAGCTCGGCCATCACACCGTTGGCTTCCATGCCGCAAGCCAGCATATGGCCGTGGTCACGGTAACCGGTGATGACCTGATCGCCATCCTTCAGTGCCATCTGCATGCCGACGACGACGGCTTCCTGGCCGATATAGAGATGGCAGAAACCGCCGATGGCGCCCATGCCGTAAAGCTGGCCGGCCTTCTCTTCAAAGCGCCTGATCAGCAACATGTCGCGCAACGCGCGCAGCTCCTGATCGCGGTTGAAAGCGGGTGGCGTTGACGACTTGGCGTCATTGCTCGATGCCTGCTCTGCGGGAGCGCTTTTCTTCGTTGCGGCCATGGAAATTCCGGATGCGAGAGAGGAAGTAAGTTCTTCCTACTCCAACTACTTGCGCGGTGAAAGGGATTGCGTCGCGCGGAATGCCACACTGTTATTTCGCACTGCAGCGAGAGTGTGAAACTTTAGAACATGACGGCGACGCGTTTTGTAATTTGCGGAATAGAAATGAGCTGAGCCGTCATTTCATCGCAACAATTGGCGACAAAGCGCTAACCATCGCATTCATGCAAAGCAGCACTGCTCTGCACGATCGCGACTCACATTGCGGAGAGGTGAATCTCAGTTCGCTTTGATCACGCGAACGACGTCGCGCGGATGCGCATAATCAAGCTGCCAGCGCACACGCTCATCGAGCATGTCGGGGTCCATGCCATTGGCCCGCAGCAGCGACACGCGCTGTTCGGCCTTGGCGCGTTCTCTCTTGAGCTGGACGAGTTCGGAGGTCAGCGCGGTGATCTCCTGATCGAGCTCCTGCCGCGCGTTCAGGCCATATTTGCCGGTATAGGCGTTCATGCCGAAGTAGCTGACCAAGAGCGCGGCCACGGCATAGAGCACGAGGCCGGTCAGGACCGATTTCAGGCGGGTATGTTTGACCATGCCTGAAAATGCGACGGCCCGGTTAAAGCGACGCTAACAACCGGGCCGCGGGGCGAACAGAAATGTTATTTCTTATGCAGTGCAACCCAGGCGGCGAAGGCGTCGATATAGGCCTGCAGCACGGGCCGGATCGATTCCTTGATGATCTCGCCATGCTCGTCGAACGCGTCGCCGACGGCGTTGAGGTAGATTTCGGGCTGCGGCAGGATCGGGCCGGTGATGCCCGGGAGGGTCTGGCGCAGGGCCAGCGCTGCGCCGAGGCCACCGATCGGGCCCGGCGATGAGGTCACGATGCCGGTGGGCTTGCCGAGGAACGAGCTCTTGCCATAGGGGCGCGAACCGACATCGATGGCGTTCTTGAGCACGCCTGACACGGACCGGTTGTATTCCGGGGCAACGAAGATCACAGCGTCTGATCCCTGCACGGTCTCACGGAACTTGACCCAGTCGGCCGGCGGATTGGCTTCCAGATCCTGGTTGAAGAACGACAGGTCGTTTAAGGTCACGATATTGAGCTTCAGCGACGCCGGCGCCAGCTTGGCCAGCGCCTGGGCGATCCGGAGCGAAAACGACTGTTTACGGAGGCTGCCGACAATGACGGCAACGCTGTGAGTGGTCATGGACTGTCCCTCTTCGGCGCCGACATGGCACCGCACCAATCCTTGTTCCATCTCCCATCCGGCGGAAGCATGCAAGTGCATGAATTCGTCATTTGAACGGAGGATGCAGCTTGGCGCCGCGTTTGCGTACACAACTGCGTGACGACACCGCCGCCCGACCCGTCCTGGTTGTTGTCGATCGAACCGGTCGCCCAAAGCGCGCGACAAACCACACGACAGAGCCCGGTCTGGCGACATCGGGCGCAACTGTTAAACTCCAGGCGTCGCAATTCAGGGGCGTTCGATGCGCAAATTCGGCCTGATGGCTTCCCTCGCCTTTGCAGCCGCGCTGCTGAGCCAGCCGGCGCTGGCCGACAAGCGTGTCGCTCTGGTGATCGGCAACTCGGCCTATCAGAACGTCATCAAGCTTGCGAACCCCGTCAACGATGCCAATGCGATGACAGAGACGCTGAAGGCTGCGAATTTCGATATCGTCGAAAGCCGTCGCGATCTGAAAGCCACCGAGATGCGCCGGGCGCTGCGCGACTTCGCAGACAAGGCGCGCACGGCGGATGTCGCGGTGATCTATTTCGCCGGCCATGGCATCGAGGTGGACGGCAGCAATTACCTCATCCCGACCGATGCGCTGCTGGAGCGCGATACCGACGTCTATGACGAAGCGTTTTCGCTGGAACGCATCCTGACCGCCGTCGAGCCGGCCAGGAAGCTGCGGCTGGTGATCCTCGATGCCTGCCGCGATAACCCCTTTCTCAAGAGCATGAAGCGCACCACAGCCACGCGCGCGATCCCGCGCGGCCTCGCCAAGGTGGAGCCGGCCAGCCCGAACACGCTGATCGCCTACTCGGCCAAGGCCGGATCCACAGCGCTCGATGGCGACAGCAAGAACAGCCCGTTCACCACGGCGCTGGTGCGCCATATCGCAACGCCGGGCCTCGACCTGCGCAAAGCCTTCGGCTTCGTCCGCGACGAGGTGATGAAGGATACCGGCAACCGTCAGGAGCCCTATGTCTATGGCTCGCTGGGCGGCGAAGATGTTGCGCTGGTGCCGGTGGCTGCCCCCGCGGCCAATGCACAAGTCGAAGCGCGCCGCGACTACGAACTCGCCATGCAGGTCGGCACCAGCGATGGCTGGAACGCGTTTCTCGGCCAGCATCCGAACGGCTTCTACGCCAATCTCGCCAAGGCGCAGCTCGCAAAACTTCCTTCCGGGGCCGCTCAGACCGCACGCACCGAAACGCCGCGCATTGCCGCTGTCATGCCAGCCGCTCCGCCAACAGTCTCGACGCCGACAGATCTGCCGCGACAGGTCCAGGTCGAGTTGCAACGCATCGGCTGTCTGCAAGGCGCGGTACAGGACAACTGGACCAGCGCCTCCACCAAATCGCTGGAGCGCTTCAATCGCTATGCCTCCACCAAATTCGACAGCAAGGCCGCAAGCGGCGACGCGCTCGATGCCCTCAAGGCGAAGGTGTCTCGCGTGTGTCCCCTCGCCTGCGCCCATGGCAGCCGCGCCGATGGTGACGCATGCGTCAAGATCGTCTGTGCCCGCGGCAGCGTCCTCAATGACGACAATGAATGCGAGAAGAAGCGCGGCCGCAACGAGGCGAAGCGCAACGTGCCGCGCCGCGAGCGCGTCGATGCCGAAGACCTCGATCGCCCGCGTGCGCAGGCCCGTGCACCACGTGCCGCGCAGCCCTCGGGCCAGATCGTCTGCGACGCCGCCGGCTGCCGCCCGGTCCGTCCCGGCTGCCGGCTGGTGCAGAAGGACATGCGGATCGGGCTGACGAATGTGGAGGCGTGTAACTAAGTTATGACCGTAGGGCGGATGAGGCGAAGCCGTAATCCGCCGCGGAGTTTCCACTATGAAATCGGCCGGCGGATTACGCTACGCTAATCCGCCCTACGATCACATTACTCCAGCCGCTCCATCTCGCGCAGAGTCGGGAACAGCTTCATCCAGATCAACGCAATTGCTACCGTGCCAAGGCCGCCGATCAGCGCCGCCGGCACCGTGCCGAACAGCGCTGCCGTGACACCGCTCTCGAACTGGCCGAGCTGGTTCGAGGTGTTGATGAAGAGATAGTTCACCGCGCCGACACGACCGCGCATCTCGTCTGGCGTTGCCAACTGCACCAGCGAGAAACGGATCACGACACTCACAGTATCCGCAGCGCCCAGCACCGCCAGCGCGGCCACCGACAGCCACAGCCATTGCGACACCGCAAACACCGCCGTCGCTATGCCGAAGATAATCACGGCCTGAAACATGCGCATGCCAACGCGACGATTGATCGACCAGCGCGTCAGCACGATGGTGGTCAGCAGCGCGCCGACAGCCGGCGCCGCGCGCATCACGCCGAGCCCCCAGGGGCCGGTCTGCAGGATGTCGCGGGCATAGATCGGCAACAACGCTACGGCGCCGCCCAGCAGCACCGCGAAGAGATCGAGCGAGATCGTGCCGAGAATGTTGGGATTGCTGCGCACGAAAGTGACGCCGGCAAACAGCGTGCGCAGTGACGGCGGATCTTTCACCGTTACTTCGCGCGCCAGTTTGATGGCGAGATTGAGCAGAGCGCCGATGCCCCAGAACGCCGCCATCATCACATAGGGCGTCGATGGCGAAAGCGCATAAGCGACGCCGCCGAGCGCCGGGCCGCAGATCATCGCCACCTGAAACACGCCGGTGGAGAGCGCCGTCGCTTTCTGCAGATGGCCTTCCGGTACCACGCCCGGTAGCAGCGCGGAGCCGGCCGGCGCCTCGAAAGCCGTCGCGGCTCCGATCACCACCAGTGCCAGAAAGATCTGCGGCGCGGTGATCCAGCCGGCATAGGTGCCCCATGCCATCAGCACCGCGGTGACGCCCTGCAAGAGCTGACACAGCATCACCACCCGACGGCGGTCGTAGCGGTCGGCGATGTGGCCTGCGAAAAACACCAGTGCCAGCATGGGCGCGAATTGCGCGAGGCCGACCATGCCGAGCTGAAAGGCGCTCCCGGTCATGTCATAAATCTGCCAGCCGACGGCCACGGCTGCGATCTGCGAGGCGAAGCGCGAGAAGCTGCGCGACACCATGTAATAGAGATAAGGCGGATGGCGCAGCAGCAGGCGCGCGCCATCGCTCACGACGTCAGTCGATTGATCGGCGAGTGTCATCCCGGCAAATTCGGATTGATCAGATACTTCTCGCCGGTCGCACGCTTCGCATAGGCACGCAGATTGTCGAGATCGAGAACGCCCTGAAGGGAAATGGTCTTGGTGTAATGACTGGCGAACGTGGTCTTGAGTTCGGCCACCACGCGGGCACGGAGTTTGGCCGCATCATCCTTGCCGATCTTCTGCAGGAACGGAAACAGCAGCCAGCCGCCCATGCCCCACGCCATGCCGGGCGGCGACAGTTCGATCGGGCGCGGCTCGAGCCGGCCATAGACATAGACCTGCTTATGCGTGGTCGAGCCGTAACGGCTATAGACCTTCATGGCTTTCAGGGCGGCGGCTTCCATCGCATGCAGGATCTGGCCCTGCAGCTTGCCGCCGCCGGTGGCATCAAAGGCGATGGTGGCGCCGGTGGCTTCGAGCGCTGCGACGAGATCGTCGAAGAAGCTCGGTGCCGTGGTGTTCACCACGTACTTCGCGCCGATGTCGCGCAGGATCTTCTCCTGCGCTTCGCTGCGGACGATGTTGACGAGATCGATGCCGTCCTTCTGGCAGATCTTGTTGAGCATCTGGCCGAGATTGGACGCAGCCGCGGTGTGAACAAGCGCCTTGTGCCCTTCCCGCTTCATGGTCTCGGTCATGCCGAGCGAGGTCAGCGGATTGACGAAGCAGGATGCGCCTTCTTCCGCAGTCGTACCGTCCGGCAGCGGCAACACTTCCTTCGCCTTGATGACGCGATACTGGGCATACATCGCACCGCCGATCGCCGCGACGGTCTTGCCGAGCAGCGCTTGTGCCTCGGGCGAGGATCCGGCCTTCACCACAGTGCCAGCGCCTTCATTGCCGACAGCCATGGACTCGTCGAGCCGTCCGCCCATCGCCTTGAGATTGGCCTCAGCTACCTTGGCCGTGACAAACGCAGACGCGCCGGAGCCAGTCACCTTCGCCGTGGCCGGATCGGCAGCGCCAAGCAGCAGGCCGAGATCGGACGGGTTGATCGGCGCCGCCTCGATGCGCACCACGATCTCGTCGGCACCGGGCGCCGGGATATTCACCTGCTGCAGCGAGATTTCAAGTTCGCCGCTGCTCTTGATGATGGATCGAAGTTCGAGGCCGGTGGTGATGTCCGCAGTCATGTCGCTCTCCCCAGATTCCGCGGTCTCTGCCGCGTCAGTAGATGCCCGGAATGATACGCTTGGTTTCGCGCATGTAAGTCCGGTAGTCGTCGCCGAATGCCTCGGTCAGCATCCGCTCCTCGTGATCGATACGCGTGAAAAACAGGATCGCGATGGCGACCAGTCCGCTCAGCGCGGCCATGGCATTCGGCAGCAGAAAGGCCTGCGCCAGCCCCCATAGCCAGAACGACGAGTACATCGGATGCCGGATCAGGCGATAGACACCGCCGCGCACGATCTGGTGACTGTCACGGATCTCTAAGCTTGCCGACCACTGCCGGCCGAGATCCTTGTGCGAGCGGCGAAACAGCCAGAGCGACAGGACATAGACCAGCGCGCCGGCCACGACGGACGCGTAGTTGAGCTGGTAGTTCAGCGCTGCCGGCCAGCCCGATGCGAGCCAGATCACCGGCACCACGACCAGACCGATGGTCGCGATCGCGAGCAGGATCCGCTCGCGGCTCCAGCCGACTGCTTTGACCGTCGCGGTCTTGCGCGCCTTGCGGGCATAGGGATAGCGGATGATGAACCAGGCGATGAGCCCGATCGCCCAGACATAGATTCCGAGAAGTGACGCGGTCATGGTCGTCCGTTCAGGCCATCACGCGGCATTGACGGATGCCCCTGCCTGCGGTTGAGAGGAATTGCCGCGCGCCAGCAGCGCGCCATCCGCGCCAAAGCGCGTAACACCGCCACCGACCGCCGTGATCTCGTCGAAAGGCAGCGGGCCGCACAGGATCATGCAATAGTCATAGGGCGCGCGCTGCTGATTGCCCATCACCATCTGATAGTGGATGCGCATGAAGCTGAAGCGGTAGCGCTTGAACTGATCCATGCCCATCATGTCGTGCATCTGGATGCGGCGGATATTCGGGCGGCCATCGCTGCGGTCGCGGCTGACGCGCTTCAGCGTCACCGGGTCGAAACGGTAGAAGCTGATCACATCGTCGCGAGCGTGATATTCGGCCCAGCGCACCGCCGGCGTATCGGCAACGAGCTTTGACGCCTCGCGCACGCTGGAGCCGGCCGGATGCAGGGCAAATTTCGGAATGGTCGCGCTTACTGTGAGCACGCAGATGGTCGGGCCATGCGCTGTGAGCTCGGGATCGAGCTTGAGCGCCCGCGCCACCGTCTCCATCACCAGTGCGGCGCCAAGGCAATGACCGATGATGACGATCTCGTCGACATCGGCTTTCTGCGCACGCGCCACAAGCGTCTTGGCAAACTCATCGACGCGCGCCTTCATCTTCGGCCGCTGGCCGTAGACATACTGGCGTGAAAATATCCAGTCGTCGAACACGTGATTGATCGGCTTCCGCCAGCCATAATAGTGCAGCAGCGCCGTGAAGACCGCCGCGGCTGCGACGGCGCCGACGATCCATGCCGCCGCACCCGACAGGCCCAGCAGCCAGGTCAGGCAGGTACCGACCGCCGCGCCTGCCGCAGCAAAAGCGGCGATCCAGAGATACGAGAACAGGAAGAAGCCGGCATATTTCCAGCTCGAATAGAAAAAGCGGAACAGGGTTCCCGTGACCAGCCAGTTGCCCAATGTGAGGAAGGCGGCGCCGAGTCGCGACAGCATGCCCCGCGAATGATCCTCGTTAATGAGGTCATCCCAGCGCAGCATCTCGTAGGTGATGTCGGTCTGCCAATTTGGGCCGGACGCCCGCGCCGGCCATGAAGCGCTGACCTCGCGCGCATCGGGCGTACCGGATGCGCTCGCGGTCACGCCCCAGGTCTGCTGAAACGTATCCAGCGATTTGCGGAACCGCGCGAGCTGCGTATCCGGCGAGATCGGATCATACCCGCCGATATGGAAGACGTGTCGCCGCGCGATCATCGCCCGCTCGCTCCCGATTGCATCCCGCTTGGTCATGGCAGGTGCATAGCAAATTCGCAGGATCGCACAAACCGCCGCGATGGGCATATCCGTGGCATCAAGCAGGTTTTTGTCGCCTTGGGGTCACACCGCACGGCTTTCGCAACCCTGCTCATCACAAAACAGGGAGTCGTGGCAGGACTGTGATTGACGCGACCCGTTGATGTCTGAACATGTCGCAGGATTTCTCGTTGGAAAGAAAGAAAAATGTCGATCGTTCTTCAGGGCTCGCAGCGGCCGTCCCGGGCCCTTTCATGGACCTCGCCGGCGGCCGTTCTGCTGATTCTCTGCACCGTTTTCGCAACCGCTCTCGCCGGTTCCACCGCAGCCGATGCCGCCACCCGCCGTCCCGGCAAGGTGTACCTGTATCGCGGGCTCATGAACGTGTTTTCGCTGGGCATGGACCAGCTCGCTTACAAGCTGGAGGCCGCCGGTGTTGCCACATCCGTTAGCAACCACACACTGTGGAGCAGCGAAGCCAATGACATGATCGCCAAATATCAGGCCGGCAATCGCGAGCCGATCATCCTGATGGGTCATTCCGCTGGCGCCGATGCCACCATCGCGGTGGCGCGCAAGCTTGCGCAATATAACATCCCGGTCGCGCTGATCGTCAATTTCGATCCCGTCGCCCCGGATGCGGTCCCGAGCAATGTGAAGCAGATCGTGAACCACTACGTGGCCACGGGCTGGGGTCAGGCCGTGGCCGCCGACAAGCGGTTCAAGGGCAAGCTCGCCAATGTGAATGAGAGCCGCACCACCAACCACTTCTCGATCGACAAGGATGAGGCTCTGCAGCGCCAGACGGTTGCTCGCGTGCTGTCGGTCACCGGCGGCGGTATCCGCCGCAAGCCTGCCGCTGCTCCGAAGGGTGCACAGGTTTCGGCTGCTCCGCAGTAGGCGTTACACCGGATAAAACAGTGGAACGGCCGAGGCGCGAGCCTCGGCCGTTTTGCTTTGGCGCCTGGTCAGGCCAGCAGCACGTCGTGCTGCGCGGGTGTCTTGACGATCTCGATGGGACTGCCGGTCAGGTCGTGCTGGTCGGCCACGGTCGTGATCGCCTCGGCGGCAGGCAACGCTGCCGTCACCACCGGTGCGCTGACACTTGCCGGCTCGCTGGATGGCGCAGGCACTGTTTCCGTCGTTGAGGCCAAGAACGCAAAATTGTCGCTCGCCAGCGTGCCGTCCTTGAACTTCATATATTCGACATTGATCAGATAGTCGGTGCCATCGCGATTGGCGACGCCGTCGGCCACGACCGTTTGTGCCCCCTTCCGGCTGATCGCGTAGTCATCGATCGAGCCGGAAAACACCGCAGTATCGGTTCCCGCTTCGCCATTGATGATGTCGTTACCGATGCCCCCGGCAATATAGTCGTCGCCGGCACCGGCGCGCACCACGTCGTTGTCGTTGTTGGCGCCGAAGATCCAGTCCTGGTGCCTGGTCGTGTCGAAATTGATGTTGCGGACATAGAGATCGAAGGAGCCTGGTGAACTCGCATTGGTGCTGTCCGCCGGGCTCATCTCGACGCCATTGATGGCGATATCCTTGAAATGCAGCGCCCGCCCCGGCGTCGAATTGACGAGCTCGATAGCCACGCTCGTCACCTGCTGCGGATTGTCGAAGGTGAATGTCTGGGTCTGGTATTCGGACGGATGCGAGGCCGGCGTGAATTCCCTCACACTATCGACAGGCTGTCCGTTGACGATCAGCCGCGCCTGCGCCGCCTCGCCATTCACCACCGATCCATAGCCGGTCAGCGTCACCGTGGTCGACGTTAGCCGCCCCGGCTCCGACGGGCCGGCCACGATGACGTCATTGCCGCCGCCTGCATAGATCTCGTCATGACCGAGACCGCCATAAATGGTATCCCGCCCGGCACCGCGATCGATGGTGTCGCCAATCGCCGATCCATAGGTGGTCGTCTCGGGCAGATAGCCATTGCCGTAGAAATACTGTTCGACCACCTGCTCCGCCGGCTTGTGCTGCGGCGAGTAGCCGGTTTCGTTCGGCAGGTTGCTGAGATCCCACTGCCAGAACTGCACGCCCTTCAGCCAGGTGCCACCCTGCGTGCCCCATACCTGCATGAAAGCGTTATAGGCATCGGCCTGTTCCGCCGCATCCGGTGGCGCCTTCGACGAGCCACCGCCCGGATTGATCGCGGTCCCATCGATGCTGCGATAGCCGACCTCGGTCATCAGCACTTTCTTGCCGTGGTCCTGCGACAGTGAATGCAGGAAATCCACCGGCGACTGATGATCGAAGGCGCGCGCGTAATAGGTATTGAACGGCACCTCGTTCCAGGCATTCACCAGCTCGGCGACTGTTGGCTCCGTGCTCGATGTCAGCGGCGGATAGGTATTGACGCCGATGATGTCGAGATCGTCCCAGAAGCTGACCTTCGAGGCTTCGTCGGTAGCAGCAGCATAAGTGATATCGCCGCTATAGACCGAGCGGACCGCCGAAATGATATCGCGCCAATAGGGCGCATATTGCTCGCCGGAGAGGCTGCTCATCTCATTGCCGATGGCAAACGTATCGACATCGCCCTGCTCTGCGATGTCAGCGAGATGCACGATCTCGGCTTTGTAGGATGCGAAGAACGCCGCGACATCGGTCGGCGCAAGACTGTGCGAGATCGTGCCGTCGAGCCCGGACAGGTTTGGCTTGAACACGATGTCGAGCCCGCTCGCATGTGCCGCCTTGAAACCGGCCAGCAGCGACGCATCGGTCTCCGTCTTGCCATCAATCGCCTTGACGTCGTTGCCCCAACTATTGTCGGTCCAGATCCGCGTTGTCAGCGCGACCGAATTCGAGCCGAGATTGGCAATGTTCTGGAAGGTCTGATTGGCGGAAGGGCTGGCAAACTGGCCGCCCCATTCTGAGAGGGCCCCAAAACCCTGGATATCGAAGATGTTGGGCATTCGCGCTCTCCATCTGCAGTGCAGTGAGAGCCTGCGCGCCGTTCATGATGCCTTAGCGACCGCAATAAGGTATCCTGGTGGCAGCTAAAGTTTGAACGAAAATCGCCGCCTGCGTTGCCACAAGCGGCGATAATCAGTTCAGCAGTACGCGTAACGCTTACGCCAATGCCTTCAGGGCCTTGCGGCCCGCATAGATCGCCTGAGTGCCGAGCTGCTGTTCGATACGCAGAAGCTGATTGTACTTCGCCGTGCGATCAGCGCGAGCCAGCGAACCGGTCTTGATCTGCCCGCAATTCGTCGCGACGGCGAGATCTGCGATGGTCGCGTCTTCCGTTTCGCCCGAGCGATGCGACATGACGGCCGTGTAGCCAGCCTTGAAGGCCATCTCGACGGCGCTCAGCGTCTCGGTCAGCGAGCCGATCTGGTTGACCTTGACCAGGATCGAATTGGCGCGGCCGGCCTTGATGCCCTCTTCCAGGCGCGTGACATTGGTGACGAAAAGATCGTCGCCGACCAGCTGGCACTTCTTGCCGATCAGGTCGGTGACTTCCTTCCAGCCGTCCATGTCGTCTTCCGACATGCCGTCCTCGATGGAGACGATCGGATAGTTGGCGACGAGCTGGGCGAGATATTTTGCCTGCTCGGAAATGCTGCGGGTCTTGTTCTCGCCGCCATAGACATAGGCGCCGTCCTTGAAGAACTCGGTCGATGCACAGTCGAGCGCCAGCATGACGTCGTCGCCGGGCTTGTAGCCGGCCTTGGTGATAGCGGACATCACGAAATCCAGCGCCGCTTCGGCCGAACCGATATTCGGCGCAAAACCGCCCTCGTCGCCGACATTGGTGTTGTGACCGGCCTTCTTGAGCTCGCCCTTCAGCGTGTGGAAGATTTCGGCACCGGCGCGCAGGGCTTCGGCGAAGCTCGGTGCGCCCACCGGCATGATCATGAATTCCTGGAAGTCGATCGGGTTGTCGGCATGCATGCCGCCATTGATGATGTTCATCATCGGCACCGGCAGCGTGCGCGCCGAGGTGCCGCCGACATAGCGATACAGCGGCATGTCGAGCGATTCCGCAGCGGCCTTGGCGGCGGCGAGCGAGACGCCGAGAATGGCATTGGCGCCGAGGCGCGACTTGTTGGGGGTGCCGTCCAGCGCGATCATGGTCTCGTCGAGCTGAATCTGATTCTCCACATCCATGCCGCCGAGCGCGTCAAAGATCTCGCTGTTGACGGCCTCGACAGCCTTCAGCACGCCCTTGCCGAGATAGCGGCTCTTGTCGCCGTCACGCAGTTCGACCGCCTCATGGGCACCGGTGGAGGCTCCCGACGGAACCGCCGCGCGGCCGATCGAGCCGTCTTCCAGCACCACATCGACTTCAACCGTGGGATTACCGCGGCTATCAAGAATTTCGCGGCCGATGATGTCGACGATGGCGGTCATGGTGCCCTCTTTGTGCTGGGGGTGGTTGGTTGGCCGTGCTTCTAGCCCATGGTGCGGGGCGGGAAAACCCCGCTTGGCGTGACGGCAGGCCGCGGATTGGCTAAGAACCGCCGCAACGGAGACCGAAATGTCGAAAACACCCCGCAAATCCCCCAAAGCCGCGCCCGAACTCCAGCTCGGCCGCGCCGTCGAATGGCCGACCTCGCCCGAGTCCGCCCAGCTCGACAAGGTGCCGAACCCGCAAAAGGGTACCGATTACACGGTGCGCTTCACCGCACCGGAATTCACCTCGCTGTGCCCGATCACCGGCCAGCCGGATTTCGCCCATCTGATGATCGATTACGTGCCAGGCCAGTGGCTGGTGGAGTCGAAGGCGTTGAAGCTCTATCTCGCCTCGTTCCGCAACCACGGCGCCTTCCACGAGGACTGCACCGTGGCGATCGGCAAACGCATCGCCGACACGATCAAGCCGAAATGGCTGCGCATCGGCGGCTACTGGTATCCCCGCGGCGGCATCCCCATCGACGTGTTCTGGCAGACGGGCCGTTTACCCAAGGGCGTCTGGGTGCCCGAGCAAGGCGTCGCACCGTATCGGGGACGGGGTTGAGGCATCGCCCGCATGATCGCCACATGCGGGCGATCCCCACTCAGAAATCGAACGTCGCCGACACCAGATATGTCCGCGGGGTGGCGCGGGCGAGGCCGTAATTGGCGGAGACCGCCGACCAGTAATTGGCGTTGAACACGTTCTCGATATTAGCGCGGATCGTGATCGGCTTGCCGGTCCAGGGCGACGGCAACGCGTAACGCGAGCCGACATCCACGCGGGTCCAGTCCGGAATGCTCTGCGTATTCGCCGTATTGGCAACCTGCGATGACGTATAGATCACCCGCGCGGAATGCGTCAGCCCTGCCACCAGCGGGTTATCCACCTCGCCGCCCAGATTGAGCTGCACATCGGGCACGCCAACGGCCGCATTGCCGTTCATGGCACCGTTCAGCGTTTTGGTCTGGATACCTTCCATGAAGGTGACACCGCCGAGCACGCGTACGCCCTGCACAACCTCGCCGAACACGTTGAATTCGACGCCTCGATTACGCTGCTCACCGCCGAGCTGATAAGTCCCGTTCTGCGTGATCGCGAAAGGCTGCGTGATCTGGAACAGCGCCAGCGTCGTGGTGATGCTGCCGAAATCCACCTTGACGCCAGCCTCGATCTGCTCCGATTGCACCGGCCGCAGCATGTTGCCGGCATTGCTGGTGCCGGCCGGCGCCACCGATCCTGCCCCGAGGCCCTCGATGTAATTGGCATAAAGGGACACATTTTCGAGCGGCTTCACCACCACTCCGAAGAACGGCGTCAATGCCGACTGGTCGTAGAGCGAGGAGATTGCTCCTGTGGTCGCGTTGAAGTTCGTCACCTTGATCTGCTGCTGACGGCCGCCCAGGATGAATTGCAGACGATCATTCAGCATCCACATGCTGTCGGAGAACGAATAGCTGGCCAGTTCGGTAAGGTTCGTGCGTGGTGCCGTGCTGGCGAAGCCTGAAAGGTTTGGCTGCGCGACGGGGGCCACATTATAGATATTGGTGGTGAAGTTCGTCGTCGGTGCGATCACGCCCAGATCGCTCGACAAGCCAGTCGCCGAGAATGTGAATTCATGGCGCACCGGGCCGGTCTCCACACGCGTGCGGAACCCCGCCTGCCCGGTATATGATTCCGCATAAGTCGGCTGCACGAATTGCCGCCCCGATGCATTACCGAGCGCGTCGGTGATGGTCAGGAAGCTGTAGACGCCAAGGAAATCGTTGCGGCGTGCGCCCATCGAGGCGAACGCGGTGGTGTCGTCGGTGATATCGGCCTCGACATTGGCAAGACCGTAGACATCCTGACCATCCGCGAAATACCAATTCTGGCCAAGGCTTGCGGTATTGCTCGGCGGGTTCGGCAGCGGAAAGCCAGCATTGAAATAGACCGGGCGGGTCGGATCCTTGGCCTGGACCTTCTGATAGTTGATATCCATCGACGCGCGGATGCGCTCGCCGCGATAATCGACCGCCAGCGCGGCCTCACCCAGCTCCGATGTCTGGTTCTTCACCGGCGTGTCGCCATCGCGATAGGCGCCGTTGAAGCGAACGCCCCATTCCTTGTTGTCACCAAAGCGGCGGGCGGCGTCGATATGGGTGCCGAACTGGCTGTTTGAAATATAACCGACGGTTAAACGTGTCAGCGCGTCGTCCGGCGCACGCTTGGGGATCAGATTGATCATGCCGCCGACACCGCCCAACGGCGCCATGCCATTAAGAAATGCGCTCGGTCCCTTGAGCACCTCGACCCGCTCAACGAAAGCCGTGCCAGCGAGTTGATACGGCACCACGCCGTATAGTCCGTTGACGGCGATTTCCGATGCACCGACCGGAAAGCCGCGGATGAAAAACTGATTGGAATAACCGCCATCGGCCCATGCATTGCGCACGGACGGATCGTTCTGCACCACATCGGCCACCGATCGCGCCTGCTGGTCCTCGATGGTTTTGGCAGTGTAGCTGGTGATATTGAATGGCGAGTTCATGACGCCGCGATTACCGAGGATGCCGAGTTGGCCTCCTGTTGCGACTTGACCGCCGGCATAGGGAGCGGGCGGCGCGCCCACAATGCTGCCGGTGGGCGGAAGATAGCGCACGGGCTCAACTTGCCGGACCGGTCCGGTAACGCGCCGCACAGGCCCACGAACGGCCGAGCGCCGCGGCGCCGGCGTGTGCCGCGCCTGCAGGCGTGCCGGCGCTTCGACCGTCACGGCGGGAAGATTCGGTGATTGCGCCCGCGCCCCGCTCGTAAAGATGACAGTCAACGCGAAATAGCTCGTGGCGCTCAGGCAAAGCGCCCGGCTCGTTCGGATATCGATCATTGGCGCACTTCCCCAGCCTGAGGCCGCCATGCTGCGGCCGTTCGACCTTCTTAGGTCGAGGTCCGGGAGCTGCGTAATAGAAGGTCTCGAAGACTGGATGCTTCAGGTTGCAGAACGCAGCCTTGTCCATCCCGCGCTCAACCGAGAAGATATGAGCTATGCGTCCGCCGGCTTGCGTTGCTTCAAAAACCTTGCGCTGAAAAAGCCGAGCACGAATACCAACGCTGCACTGATCAGGAGCGTCGGCACCTTGCCCGCGTGCGCCAGGCCGAAACCATAGGCGATCGGGCCGACCGACTGCCCCATGAAGAAGCAGAACGCATGCATCGACATGGCACTGGCGCGGGCTTCCTGCGACAGTTCGGTGGAGAAGATCTGCAGCGAGCCATGCAGCATGTAGAAGCCCCAGCCCATGATCAGCAGGCTCAGCGCCTGGATCTGCCAGTTCGGGCTGAAGCCGGTCGCAGCGATCTGGATCGCGATCAGGATGCCGCCATAGATCATCATGCCATTGATGCCGAGCCGCGCCAGCATGCGCGACACCGTCAGCGTGTAGAGCAAGCCACCTACGGCAAAACAGGCGATGACGACACCCGCAATCGACAGGCTGGTGACGCCGCCATCGAACAGGAATGACGAGATATAGGGAAACAGGCCGAGGATGCAGCAGCCTTCGACAAAGACGGCGCTGTAGACGATCAACGTATTCGGATTGCGGAAGATCACCTTGTAGCCCTTGGCGAGCCTGCCGAAGTCAGCCTTCCCGGCCGGCTTGATGATCGCCGCCCCCTTGAAGCCGATGGCAACCGCGACCGAGGCGAGGATGGCAACGCCACCAAGGATCACCAGCACGCCGCGCCAACCGAAGAAATCACCGATGATGCCTGCGGCCGTAGAGCCGAGCACGGTGCCCGTCATGGCGCCGGCCATCACACGGCTCAGCGCGACCTGACGAAGCTGTGGGCCGACCAGATCGCTGGTCAGCGAGAGCGTCACAGGAAACACGCCGCCTGCCCCGATGCCGGCAAGCACGCGCGTCGCCAGCAGCAGGGAGTAGTTGGTCGTCATCGCGCCAAGGATGCTGGAGACGCCGAGCAGCACGAGGCAGATGATCATCAGCCGCGCCTTGCCGAACATGTCGGCGGCGGCGCCGAGCACCGGTTGCACGATGGCGAAGGTGAAAGCCAACGCGGATGACAAGCCCGCGGCGACTGCGACCGTGACGAGCAGGTCATCGGCCACATGCGGCAGCACCGGATCGAGCGCGCGCTGTGACAGCGCGGCGGCGAAGGACGCCAGCGCGATGACTTTGATGACCGGCGGCAGCATCGGCGCGCCGCTCAAGTCCGATTGGCGATCCGATGCGGTATCGGTCACGCCATGACCGATGTCTGCTTGGCGAGCACGTCGAATGCCATCAGGTTCTTCACCAGTGCCTCGAACTCGCGGAGCGGCACCATATTCGGCCCATCGGACGGCGCATTGTCGGGATCGGGATGCGTCTCGATGAACACGCCGGCGACGCCCACGGCAACAGCAGCCCGCGCCAGCACCGGCACGAATTCGCGTTCGCCGCCCGAAGACTCGCCCTTGCCGCCCGGCTGCTGCACCGAATGGGTGGCGTCGAAGATCACCGGTGCCTTGGTCGTGCGCGCCAGGATCGGCAGCGCGCGCATGTCGGAGACCAGCGTGTTGTAGCCGAAGGACGCGCCGCGTTCGGTCACCAGTACGCGGTCATTGCCGCCGCCAACCAGCTTCTTGACGACATTGGCCATGTCCCAGGGCGCCAGGAACTGGCCCTTCTTGACATTGACGACTTTGCCAGTCGCCGCCGCTGCGAGCAGCAGGTCGGTCTGCCGGCACAGGAAGGCCGGGATCTGCAGCACATCCACGGCTTCCGCCGCGCGCGCGCATTGCTCGTTCTCGTGCACGTCGGTGAGAACAGGCAAGCCAAACGTCTCGCGGATTTCTGCGAAGATCGGCAGCGCGTCATCAAGACCGATGCCGCGTGCCGCGGAAGCGCTGGTGCGGTTGGCCTTGTCGAATGAGGTCTTGTAGACGAGACCGATCTGCAACCGCTCCGCGATCTCCTTCAGCGCCTGCGCGGTCTCCAGCGCATGCTGCCGGCTTTCAAGCTGGCATGGCCCGGCGATTACCGAAATCGGCAGATCATTGCCGAAACGGACAGAGCCAAGTTCAACGATGGGCGCGGCGGTGGGCGATGCGGTCAAGACGGTCCGGTCTCCTGAAGGGGAACGCGACCATCAACCGCAGGAGTGGGCGGGATGCAAGCCCGATCGGCTTGCACCCGGCTCATTGGGATATCAGGGTTGCGCCGGACGCGTTCCCCGACCCGGCAGTGGCTTATTTTGCCGCGGAAAACGCCGTCGGCGCCAGCAGCTGGCTGACGATATTGCCGACGATCTGGCCGTCTTCCTCAGACTTGGCGCGGGCTGCGATCCAGTCCGGATCGGTCATGAACGCGGTCCAGAGCTTTTCGCGCTCGGCCAGCGATTCCCACTTCAGCATATAGGTCAGGTCGCCATTGGATTCGCCGATCACCGTGGTGAAGAAGCCCGCCTGGCGAATTCCGTGCTTCTCCCACAGCGTCAATGTCGCAGTCTCGAAACGCTTGAGCAGCGCCGGCAATCGGCCCGGCAAACAGCGATAGACACGCAATTCATAGATCATGGCTTTTGGTTCCTTCCCATTTTGGTGGCCGTCTACGGCTCTTGCGCATGGCTCAAACCGGCATCGCCCCTTGTTCACGCCGGTACAGGCTTACATCATGCGCCTCGTTGCGCAACTGAACCCGTATGCCCGCTCGCGCAACAAAGCTCTGCAATAGACGCCGCGCCTAACGCGACAGCACAATTGGAATGACCATGCGCAACACCGCCCTCGCCTTGCTCTTTGTGACCCTGACCGCTCCTGCACTGGCGCAAGCGCCCGGCCAGATCACATCGGGCGCCACGGGCGTCACCGTGAATGGCAAGCCGGCAGCGCGCGTCGGCGACACCACCACCGATGGCAAGATCATCGAGGGGGCCAGGGGCGTCTATATCAATGGCAAGCCGGTGGCCGTGGTCGGCGGCAGCACCGAATGCGGCTCCAAGACCACCTCCGGCAGCCACGGCGTCTTCGTCAACGGCAAGCCGATGGCGCGCGCCGGCGACACCACGTCCGGCTGCAAGTAACGCCAGCCGACCATGTCTCGGTATCGAATCCGATGGGCCGCAAGCGCCATCTTCGCGGGCCGGCTGGCACTGGCCGTTGTCTGTGGCCTCGCCATCCTGCCCGCGATGACGCTCGTTGTCGAAGCCCAAAGCCGCCGCGCGCCCAGCGAGCGCGAGCTCACGGCCAAGGTGATGGAGGCCTTCAATGCCCTGCGTGCCAGCAATGATGGCAGCGGCCGTGATCGACTGAAGAACGTGCTGCGCGAGGTCACGCAGAGCAATTATCACCACCTCACCATCAACGCCTATCTCAATGCCGCGCAGTCCTTCGAGCGTCGGCGCGATGTCGCCACCGCGTCCGAACTGTTCGCCGATGCCGCAAGGACCCGCGCCGCACGCGAAGGCGGCAATGATGCCGCCACGCTATGGTTCGAATATGCGCGTTTTCTCGAGCGAACCAATCAATATGAAGCCGGCATTCCGGTCGCCCGCGAAGCACGAAGGATCATGCGCGCGCAATATGGCGCCAACTCGCCGCAGGATATCGCCGGCGGCGACATTCTTGCGACGGTGCTCACCAATAATGGTGCGGTCGCCTCCGGCCTCAATCTCTCGGAGGAAATTTATCTCAACGCCCGTAAAGCGCTCGGCGATCGCGAGCCGCTGACCTGGCGCACCGAGAATAATTACGCCGAAGCACTGCGCATGGTCGGCCACCCCGATGTGGCCGCAACGATCGACGAACCTCTCCTGCGCAAGCGCATCGCGCATTACGGAATCGGCAGCATCCAGGCGCTGGTCTCGGCCTCCAATCTCGCGCTCAACCATCTGGCCATGGGCAACGAGGCGGAGACGCTGAAGGCGCTCGATCTGCAAAAGCGCGCCGCGGCCACGCTGGCCGATCCCCGCTCCGAGCATGTCGCGCAGGCGGATGTGTGGATCAGCTACACCAAGGCCTATTTCCATCCTGACCGTCGCCTGGGTAATGCCGATCTCGAAGCCATGGCGCGCGTCAAGGACTGGAACGGCGCACCGGACATCCTGCGCATCATGACCGCGCAGCTCGCTGCCGATCAATTCGAGATGCGCGGCGACACCGATCGTGCTTTGGCACTGCGCGTTGATTCCTATCAGCGATCGCAGGCGACCATCGCCAAACAGCATCCTATGACCTTCAATGCCCTGCTCGGCATCGCCATGACGCGCATGAAGCGCGGCGACAGGGAGACGCTCGCGACTTTCAAGGATGTCGAGCAGCAATCGTTCCGCTGGATGCTGCGCGAGGTCGGCACCGCCGGTAACCGCTACGTGGCCGAAACAATGCGCAAGCTCGCGGATGACATCCTGCATGAATTCGGCCGCTACGCCCTGCAGGAGCCTGCCGCCGCGCAGGCCTATGCCGAAGCCGTGACGCGCTGGAAGACGATGGAAGACGGCGACCGCACGCTGCTCCGCCTCACCGCCGACCGGCTCCCCGACGATACAACCCGGACTTTGGCGCAAACCGTGCTACGTCTCTCCGGCCAGCAACAGGAACTGCTCTCCTCGGGCAAGATCGACAACGATGCACGAGAGGTGCTCGCGCAATTACAGCAGGCGCGTCAGGCGCTCGCAGCGCGCATGGGTGAAAAGGCGCCGAGCGATCTCAAACTGCCGACCATCGAGGACAGACTCGAACACACGGATGCACTGATCGACTTCTTCGTCAGCGGCCGCCAGAACCGCGTCACGCCCATCGATCCCAAACCGCAGATGCGCCTGCAGGCCGTGATCCATCGCAACGGCAAAACACCGGCATTGGTCGATCTCGGCCCGCTCGATAATTTTCTGGGTGCCGATGTTACATCAAGCGACCGCAACAAGGCTTTCCGCCGCCTCTACGACACCCTGCTCGGCCCGCTGAAGCCGCAGCTTGCTGATGTGAAGCGCCTGTTCCTGGTGCCGGACAGCGAGCTCTACAGCCTGCCCTTCGCCATGCTGCAGGATGCCGGCGGCCGTTATCTCGACGAGATCTACGACACCCGCATCATGACCCGTGCCGATGCGCTGTTCTTCGCCGACCGCGACACAAAGCTCGCGGCCGGCAGCAAGGCGTTGCTGGTGGGCGGCCTCGATTACGCCGGCGCAGCCAGCCAGTTGCCCTCGACAAAAACAGAGATCGATACCGTGGCTGCCGATCTGAAAAAGCGTGACCTGAAAGTCACCATGCTCAGCGGTGACGGCATCGGCGAACCCGCCATCCGCAACGATGCCAAAAGCGCGTCGCTGATCCATCTGGCGACACACGGCTTCTACAAGACGGCGTCGGATCGCACCGATGCATTGTGGCGAAGTGGCCTTGTCGCCTCACGTCCCAATCTCAGCCGCCCGCCGCAGCGCGACGACAATGACGGCGTGCTCTATGCGCATGAGCTGATGAACTGGGATTTGTCGTCCGCCGATCTCGTCGTGCTCTCGGCCTGCCAGACCGCCCTCGGCGATCCCAGCCGGGTCGGCAGCGTGCGTGGCCTTCCCACCGCCCTCGCCATCGCAGGCGCACGGCGATCATTGCTGACACTGTGGGAGGTTGCCGATGACGGCACCGCGAATTTCATGGCACGCTTTTATCAGGTGCTCGCCGACGACGATCTCGACTACGCCAGCGCGCTGCGCAAGGTGCGCATCGAGGCGATGCATGGCAAAATCAAGGCCGCCGAAGATCCATCGGTCTGGGCGGCCTTCGTGTTCTTTGAGAGCTAGGAGCCGCTCGTAGGGCGGATGAGCGAAGCGTCATCCGCCGGCCGATCTCGCGGCGGAGACTCCGCGGCGGATGACGGCTTCGCCTCATCCGCCCTACGCTTGTCCAAACCCTGTCAGGAAGGAATCCAGGCAATCCTGGATCGCATCGATGCCGTAGCCGCCCTCCTGGACGACCAGCGTCGGCAGATCGAGTGATTGCATCTTGCTGCCAACGCTTCCGAAGTCCTTTGCTTCGAGTTTGAAGATGCCAATCGGATCATCGCGATGCGCATCGAAGCCGAGAGCCACGACCAGCGCATCGGCGCCAAATGCGCGCACGGCTTCGATCGCCTTGTCAAGTGCCCCGTTCATCTCGGCGCCGCCGGCGCCCGCGGCAAGCGGCAGATTGAGATTGCAGCCCTCGCCTGCGCCGTAGCCGGTCTCATTCGCAAAACCGGTATAGAACGGCACGAAGTCGATGGGATCGCCATGGATCGAAATCGTCAGCACGTCCGGCCGCGTGTAGAAGATCTGCTGCGTGCCGTCACCATGGTGGATATCCACATCGATGATCGCAACCTTGCCGAAGCGGCTGCGCAGTCTTTGCGCCGCGATCGCGCTATTGTTGAGATAGCAGAAGCCGGTGCCACGATCAGCACGGGCATGATGGCCCGACGGCCGGCACAGCGCATAGGCTGAGCGATCACCTGCGAGGATCGCATCTGCCGCCGTCACTGCCGTTTCCGACGAGCGCAGAATGGAGCGCCAGCTGTCAGGCCCCATCGGCACGGAAAGATCGCCGAGATACCAGCCGACCTGCCCGATGAAGCCCGTGGACGGACAATCCGGCCGCGCCGTCTCTTCCACGCGCCCACTCCAGTACGGGAAATATTGCGGCCATACTTCCGGTCCGTGGTCGGGCAACTTCGCCCAGTTCTCCCATGCAGTTTCCAGAAAGCGAACGTAAGCGGCAGTGTGCACTGTGAGCGCGGGTGCGGTGCCGTGTTCGGCCGGCATTTCAGGCTGAATGCCATGACGCGCCAAGGCGCCGAGCAATCGCTCAGTGCGCACAGGCGAATCCTTGATCGGCACGAAACGGCCATAACGCATGAATTGCTGCGGCGAGTGGATGGCCTGGTCCGGATGATAGAAAGCGCGCATGGAAATCTCCTTGGGTCGTGCCGATGAGTTAGCAGACCAGGCCATCGTCGCCAACGCTCCCGCCGAGCGGAAAACGCTGGTGTGCTTCCCGCGATCAACGCCCCTCGACGGCTCCGACGTAAACGGTCAGACTTCGCATCGTTGTTCGTTCTCTGGAGATGTTGCTGATGCGGTCTGCACTGATGTCCGGTTTCCCGTCCGTCCCGACCGATCAGGTCACTCTGGCCAACTGGCGCACCGGCCCGTTCAACAAATGGGCATTTCATCATGTACGGGACGTTGTGCCTTCCGCCGATATTCCGAACGCCTCCGGTGATGTCTGGCAATTGGATTCCCGCCCGAGCGATCTCTCCTCGCTATCAATCGAACATGACGGCGTCAGCTATTCGATCGAGACACTGCTCGACGCCACCGACACGGATGGCATCGCGATCCTGCATCGCGGCAAGGTGATCTTCGAGCGCTACGCGAATGGCATGACCGCCAACACGCCGCACATCTTGATGTCGGTGTCTAAGTCCATGACCGCGCTCGTGGCCGGCATCCTGGTCGAAAAAGGCTTCCTCGACCCGAAGCAATCCGTCGTCTCGATCATTCCGGAACTGCGTGGCTCCGTCTATTCCGATGCCAGTGTCCGCCATGTTCTGGATATGCGCGTGGGTCTTCGCTTTGACGAGAACTATCTCGCCACATCCGGCCCGATCGTCGAATACCGCAAATCGACTGGCTGGAATCCGCTGGGTCCGGGTGAAACGCCAAGCGACCTGCGCGGTTTCCTGACCAGTCTGAAAGATCGCGAAGGTCCGGATGGCGGCCCCTTCCATTACGTGTCGCCCAATTCAGACTTGCTGGGCTGGATCATCGAGCGCGCGGCGGGCAAGCGCTTCGCCGATTTGATGAGTGCACATCTGTGGCAGCCGATTGGCGCGCAAAACTCTGCCTATGTCACCGTCGATCGCTTTGGCGCCCCGCGCTGCGCCGGTGGCATCTGCACCACGGTGCTGGACCTTGCGCGTGTCGGACAACTCATTCTGCAAGGCGGCGAGCGCAACGGCACGTCGATCATCCCGCCCGCCTGGATCGACGACATCCTCGCGAATGGCGATCCGGCCGCCTGGACGGCCGGCGACCTCGCCCCCTATTTCGGCGGCCGATCGATGCACTATCGAAACAAATGGTATGTGCTGCGCGATAGACGGATGGCGCTCGGCCTTGGCATTCACGGCCAGCACATCTTCGTCGAGCCGGCGAAGGAGCTGGTGATCGCGAAGGTGTCGTCGCAGGCGTCGCCGCTGGACGCGAACCGCACGGAGATGACACTGCGGTTCGCTGAGGCCGTGAGCGATTACGTGGGTGAATAACTAAGAGACGTCAGGACTAAGCTTCACGACACAAAGCGACATGTGGCTATCAGAGGCTCGCGGCATCGGCGCTGCTTGTCGAGCGCTCGCCACACTATTCAACCCTTGATATTCAACGAACAGGAAAACATCCTAAGGCTTGACCGCCAACACCAAATCGTATATACGATAATGATCGACTTCGATCCAACCAAGGAAGTCAAAAACCTGAATAAGCATCAGGTCTCGCTCACGCGATGGGTCGATATCGACATGAAGAAAACCTATGTCGATGACCGACGCGACTATGGCGAAATACGCTACCGTGGCTACGGCTACATCGACGGCCTTGCACACTGTTTGGTTTTTACTGTGCGCAACGGCGAGGTGCGCCCCATCAGTCTACGGCGCGCGCATGCCAAGGAGATGAAGCGTTATGCACCGTAAATTGAAAGAACCGATCTTCGACGTAGACAACCCGGAATGGACCGAAGAAGATTTCGCGAAAGCGCGCCCGCCCGAGGAAGTCTTGCCTCCGGAGATTTTGGCTCAGTTCAAGAACACGCGCGGCCCGCAGAAGGCACCAACCAAGATCCCCGTCTCACTGCGCCTCAGCGCCGATGTCGTGAAGCATTTCAAGGACACCGGGCCCGGCTGGCAAAGCCGGATCGATGATGCCTTACGCAAGATCGCAAAAGTGTAGTTGAGCCGTAGGGCGGATGAGCGAAGCGTAATCCGCCGGCCTAGTATGCGCGCGTGTGGCAAAGAACGGCGGATTACGGCTGCGCCTAACCCGCCCTACGCCATCACACCAAGCGGCTCTGCGCCGCCGCTGCCTTGATGAAGCTCGCGAACAGCGGATGCGGCTCGAACGGACGCGACTTCAACTCGGGATGATACTGGACGCCGATGAACCATGGGTGGTTCTCGTATTCCACGATCTCCGGCAGCACGCCATCCGGTGACAGGCCGGAGAATTTCAGCCCGTGCTTCTCCAGCCGCTCCTTATAGGCCGTGTTGACCTCGTAGCGATGGCGGTGGCGCTCGGAGATGTCGGTAACACCGCCATAGACTTCGGAGACCTTGCTGCCCCTGGTCAGGGTCGCGGGATAAGCGCCGAGACGCATGGTACCGCCGAGATCGCCGGCATTGGTGCGCTTTTCCAGTTCGTTGCCGCGCAGCCATTCGGTCATCAGGCCGACCACGGGCTCCGAGGTCTCGCCGAATTCGGTGGAGTTGGCGTCCTTGATGCCCGCGAGGTTTCGCGCGGCTTCGATGACCGCCATCTGCATGCCGAAGCAGATGCCGAAATACGGCACGTTGCGTTCGCGCGCGAACTGCGCTGCGCGGATCTTGCCCTCGGCGCCGCGCTGGCCGAAGCCGCCGGGCACCATGATTCCGTTGACGTGTTCGAGGAACGGCGCCGGGTCCTCGTTCTCGAAGACCTCGCTCTCGATCCAGTCGAGATTGACCTTCACCTTGTTGGCGATGCCGCCATGGGACAGCGCTTCGATCAGCGACTTATAGGCGTCCTTCATGCCGGTATATTTGCCGACAATGGCGATGGTCACGGCGCCTTCCGGATTGCGGACGCGCTCGTTGATGACATGCCAGGATTTGAGCTGCGGCTCGTCATCGACCTTGATGCCGAACGCGGCCAGCACCTCGGTGTCGAGGCCGGCCTTGTGATAGGCCTCGGGCACCGCATAGATGTTGTCGACGTCGCGCGCCTCGATCACGGCGCTTTCGCGGACGTTGCAGAACAGGCCGAGCTTGCGGCGCTCTTCCGTCGGAATGTCACGGTCGCAGCGGCACAGAAGGATGTCTGGCTGGATGCCGATGGAACGCAGCTCCTTGACCGAATGCTGGGTCGGCTTGGTCTTCAGCTCGCCCGCGCTCGGGATATAGGGCAGCAGCGTGAGATGCACGAAAATGGTGTCGCCGCGCGGCAGGTCGTTGCGCAACTGGCGGATCGCCTCGAAGAACGGCAGGCCCTCGATATCGCCGACGGTGCCGCCGATTTCCACCAGCACGAAGTCGTAACCGTCATTGTCCGAGAGGACGAAATCCTTGATCGCGTTGGTGACATGCGGAATCACCTGGATGGTGGCGCCCAGATAGTCGCCGCGCCGTTCCTTGGTGAGGATGTCCTGATAGATGCGCCCCGTGGTGATGTTGTCCTTCTTGGTGGCAGGACGACCGGTGAAGCGCTCGTAGTGGCCGAGGTCGAGATCGGTCTCGGCGCCGTCGTCGGTGACGAACACCTCGCCGTGCTGATACGGCGACATCGTGCCGGGATCGAGATTGAGATACGGGTCGAGCTTGCGAAGCCGGACCTTGTAGCCACGAGTCTGCAAGAGCGCGCCTAACGCCGCTGAAGCCAGACCTTTACCGAGCGAGGAGACCACGCCGCCGGTGATGAAAATGTACCGCGCCATGGGACTTAACCTTTAAGGCCTTGATCTCGATTCGCCAAAACGAATCGCAGCACCCGACCGATATCCGGCGAGGCTGTGGGTGACTGGAATTCCGAAATGATAACAGGCCCTTGATGGGGGCTGTTGAGGCAGGATGGAAGCACCCATCCTGCATGGCGCCAATGCGTTAGCGCGCAAATTACCGCGATTGCGGTGCCTGCGGCGCACTCGGCGCCTGCTGCTCGTCCGCCTTCTTCAGCGTATCGAGAAGACCGCCCGAGGACGGGGCGCTCAACGGCGACGACGGGGCACCCTGGGTGGCCGGTGCGCCGGTCGGCAGCAATGAGCTCGGACCGCGATTATAGGTCGCCAGCCAGGACAGGAACATCGAGGTCAGGAAGAAGCCGACCGCCAGGAACGCCGTGGTGCGGGTCAGCAGATTCGCCGTGCCGCGGCCGGTCATGAACCCGCCGCCGCCACCGCCACCGCTGCCGATCCCCAGGCCACCGCCTTCGGACTTCTGCAGCAGAACGACGCCGATCAGGGCGGCCACGATCATGAGGTGGATAACGATAATGACGCTTTGCATCGTGTCCTTCCATCGCAAGCACGCCGCGCCGATC
>NZ_JBIIOT010000160.1:0-6758 GCF_044336785.1 Tardiphaga sp.
AGGGGAGAGGTGAAGTGAAAGACAGTTGTGCTAGACTGCATCCGCAATGAACGCGACGCAGCTCAACGATCTCATTATCTGGCTTGCCGATGGCGCCCGTTCGGCCGTCCGCACGGACCTGTTCATGGCCGAGACCTGCGAGCGAATGGTTGCCAGCGGCATTCCGCTGGCGCGCGTCGGCGTGTTCGTGCGCACCTTGCATCCGAGCATGCTGGGCCGCAATTTCATCTGGCGCGCAAGCGGCGAGGTCACGCTGGGCGCACTTGCTCATGGCGATGACGAGGGCGACGAATTCCTGCGCAGCCCGCTCCGCTATGTCTTCCATGAAGGCATTGAGGTGCGCCATCGCCTGATCGGTGCCAATGTCAGCAACATCCCGTTCCTCGCCGACATGCTGGCTGAAGGCAGCACCGACTACATCGCGCTGCCGCTGGAAATGTCCGATGGCAATGTCCATGCATCGAGCTGGACGACGCGCGATCCCGACGGTTTTTCGGAGGAGCAACTCGCCGGCCTGCGCCGCGTAATGCCATCGCTGACCCGGATGATCGAGATCCATCTGCTCCGCCGCACGGCATCCGGCCTGCTCGACAACTATGTCGGCGCCCGCGCCGGCGAGCGCATTCTCGCCGGGCAGATCCGGCGTGGTCATACCGAGACCATGCAGGCGGTGATCTGGCTGTCGGACCTGCGCGGCTTCACCGCGCTGTCGGACCGGCTGCAGCCGGAAAATGTCGTCGATATCCTGAATCGCTATTTCGATTGCCAGGTGCCGGCGATTCTGGAGCAGGGCGGCGAGGTGCTGAAGTTTATGGGCGATGGTCTGCTTGCCGTCTTCCCTGTGGCTGAGAACGACGAGGATCTGAGCGCTGTATGCGCTCGTGTGCTGGAAGCTGCGCGTACCTCACGCGCGGCCGTCGAGTCACTGCGCTGGGCCGGCACCAATCTCACCGAAGAGCAATTCCGCTTCGGCCTCGCACTCCACGTGGGCAAGGTGCTGTACGGCAATATCGGCGGTGGCGACCGCCTCGATTTCACGTGTATCGGCCCGGCCGTAAATCTTGCCGCGCGGCTGGAGAAAATTGCCGGCAAACTCGCACGAACGGTGGTGGCGTCGTCGGCATTCGCCGACGCCAGCGAGGGGGTGTGGACCGATCTCGGCGAGTTTCCGATTGCGGGATTTGCGCGGGCGGAGCGGGTGTATGGATTGGCGGATGAAAGTTTGCCGCCGCAAACTTGGCCCTCATCCTGAGGAGCGGCCACAGGCCGCGTCTCGAAGGATGGCGACAGGCTCCGGGTCAGGCCAGCTCATGGTTCGAGACGGCGCTGCGCGCCTCCTCACCATGAGGGGCGGAGTGCTATTCTTCGGGCTCGATCGTGAACAGCAGCGGATAGCCCTTGGCGCGCCCGGCATCGGTCGCCCGCGTCGCCTTGGTCTCTGCCACGTCCCGCGTAAAGACCGCGACCACGCAGACGCCGCGCTGATGGGCGGTCATCATCACTTTCGCCGCCTGGTCTTCGGACATGCGGAATTCGGCCTTCAGCACCCGCACGACGAATTCGCGCGGCGTGAAGTCGTCATTGACGAGGATCACCTTGTATAGTTTTGGCCGCTCGACCTTCGGCTTTGCCTTGGTTTCCGGCTTGATCGTGCTGTCGGGCATGGCTTGTCACGCGGGCGGGCGTCGGGATGCGCTCTGAAGCGCTCACATATAATCGCACCGCTCCGGACTGTCGATGAGCCCGCCGCCGCCTGCATTGCTGACCTGATTGTGAAGGGGCGATGCGGTTCCTGCTTTGCGGCGCGTCATTTGCGTGTCACCATTCGATTCTCAACGGGAGGGCCGCAATGCGCTGGTGTGTCTCGATTGGAGCGGTATTCGTCGCCGGCGCCCTGCTCGGCGGTGACGCCACGAGCGTGGCCGCCACCGGCCTGCGGCCGCAACTCGCCCAGAACAAGCCCGAACCTGTCGTCGATGTCGAACTCGTCCTTGCAGTGGACGTCTCCTATTCGATGGATATGGACGAGCTGGCGATCCAGCGCGAGGGCTATGCCCAGGCCATTGTCTCCAAGGAATTCCTCGCGGCGCTGAAAACCGGCATGCACGGCAAGATCGCCGTCACCTATTTCGAATGGGCAGCCGCCAGCGACCAGAAGGTCATCATTCCCTGGCGGGTGATCGACGGGCCGGAATCGGCCGATGCCGTTGCCGCCGAGATCAGCAAGGCACCGATCCGCCGGGCATCGCGCACCTCGATCTCCGGCGCCATCAATTTCGCCATGCCGCTATTCGAGGAGAATGCGCTGCACGGCATCCGCCGCGTCATCGACATTTCCGGCGACGGGCCGAACAACAATGGCGGCCCGGTCACCATCGCGCGCGATGCGGCGGTGGAGAAGGGTATCATCATCAACGGCCTGCCCATCATGGCGAAGGAGCTGTCCTACTCGACCATGGATATCGAGAATCTCGATTGGTATTACGAGGACTGCGTGATCGGCGGTCCCGGCGCCTTCGTGGTGCCGATCAAGGAGCGCGACAAGTTCAAGGAAGCCATTCGCACCAAGCTGGTGATGGAAGTTGCAGGCATCGCGCTGCCTTACGCGAAGATCATTCCCGCTGCTGCGCGAGAGCCGCGGGTGAATTGCATGGTGGGCGAGAAGATCTGGCAGGATCGCTGGGGACGGTAGGTGTCACGCTATCTTGTCATCGCCCGGCTTGACCGGGCGATCCAGTAAACGCCGTCGGTACGGTGCGTACTGGGTCATCCGGTCAAGCCGGGTGACGACAGTTGGAGCGCGGTGTGCCACCGCATTACGCCGCCGCAATCGCGTGAAAGAATGTCCCAGTCACATGGCCGCGCCGTCCGCCGCGTTCGGGCAGGGAATGGCCGTCGGCATTGGTGAGTTCGACCAGTGGTTCGTCGTGACCGATGTCGGTCAGCGAGGCATAGTGGAATTCATGGCCGCGCACGATCATGCCAGTCGAACCGATGACGCTGTCCACCAGCAGCCGCGCCTCGCGATAGCCGAGGTGCAGTTTCCGCTTCTGGAAGCTCGTCGTATGGCTGAGGAGCCCAGTCATCGCATGACGCTGGCCGTCGGCATCTTCCAGTCCTTTGCCAAGCACCATGTAGCCACCGCATTCGCCATGGACAGGCCGCGTCTGTGCGAAGTGCACAAGGCCTTCTTGGAACGTCGTCGCAGCTGCGAGCGCGCCGGCATGCAGTTCCGGATAGCCGCCGGGCAGCCAGCAGCTGTCGCAATCCGCTGGCGGTGCTTGATCGGCCAGTGGCGAGAAGCGAATAATTTCGGCGCCCGCATCGCGCCAGCCCGCGATGAGATGCGGATAGATGAAACTGAATGCCGCATCGGAGGCGAGCGCGATGCGCTGGCCCGGCGGCGGCAAAGCGGTCGCTGTCGCGTTAAGCGATGACGTCTCGATCGGCGCGGCCAGCGCGAGGATCGCATCGAGGTCGAGGTGTGTTTCGGCCATGTCAGCGAGCGCAGTGATGCGCTTGGCGAGATCGCCATGCTCGTCCGCCTGAACCAGACCGAGATGGCGCTCCGGCAGAGCGAAAGCGGTATCGCGCGGCACAGCGCCGACCACGGGAATGTTCAGTACCGCGATGGCGTCGGTGATGAGCTTCTGGTGCCGTTCGCTGCCGACGCGATTGAGCACCACGCCAGCGACGTGAACGTCGGTGCGATGCGCCGCAAAGCCGCGCACGACGGCCGCGGCTGATTGCGATTGCGCGGTGACGTCCAGCACGAGAATGACGGGCAGACGAAACCGCGCGGCGATGCTGGCGCTGGAGCCATCGCGGGCGGCGTCAGCTGGTACGCCATCGAACAGGCCCATGACGCCTTCGACGACGACGAGATCGGTGTTGTCCGTCGCCCGCGCCATCAGCGTCTGCAGCAGCGGCGGCGGCATGGTCCAGCTATCGAGATTGACGCAAGGCGCGCCCGTTGCTGCGGCGTGAAAGGCGGGATCGATATAATCGGGTCCGGCTTTGGCCGCGCGCAGCCTGATGCCGCGCCGCGCCAGTGCGGCCAGCAGGCCAAGCGTCACCGTCGTCTTGCCGGCGCCGGAGCGGATGGCGGAGATCAGGAGGCCGGTGGTCATGGGAAGGTTCGCAGCATCGCGGTGGATTACTGCGGGAGGAGGCAAGCCGCAAGCAGCCTAACTCCCTTGTCGTCGCCCGGCTTGACCGGGCGATCCAGTCAACTCAGTCAGTACGGTGTGTACTGGGTCACCCGGTCAAGCCGGGTGACGACAATTAGGGTCGGCGTGGCGATCGATTTTACGCCGTCGCCGTTTCCTTCTTAGGCCAGTACTTGTCCCGCAAATGGCGCTTCACCAGCTTGCCGGTCGGCGTGCGCGGCAGTTCCGGCTCGAAATCCACGCTTTTCGGGCATTTGATCGGCGACAGGTGCTTGCGGCAGAACGCGATCAGCTCGGCTTCCAGCGCCTTGCCGGCGCGGTTCATGCTGTGGGGCTGCACGACCGCTTTCACCTCTTCACCCATCTCGTCATTGGGCACGCCGAACACAGCGACATCCGCGACCTCCGGATGGGTGATCAGCACATCCTCGGTCTCCTGCGGATAGATGTTCACGCCGCCGGAAATGATCATGTAGGACTTGCGGTCGGTGAGATAGAGGAAGCCTTCCTCATCGACATAGCCGACATCGCCGAGCGTCGACCAGCCGCGCGCATTATAGGCGCGCTTCGTCTTCTCGGGATCGTTGTGATAGGTGAATTGCGGCGTGTCGGCGAAATAGACCGTGCCGATCTCGCCGGTGGGCCGTTCCTGATCCTCTTCGTCGAGAATCTTGACGCTGCCAACCACCGCCTTGCCGACGGTGCCACGATGGCTCAGCCATTGCTGCGAGTTCGACACGGTGACGCCGTTGCCTTCGGAGCCAGCGTAATATTCGATCAGAATCGGCCCCCACCAGTCGATCATCTTCGCCTTCACATCGACCGGGCAGGGCGCCGCCGCATGGATCGCGCCTTTCAGTGACGAGACGTCGTAACGCTGGCGGATTTCGTCCGGCAGTTTCAGCATGCGCACGAACATGGTCGGCACCAGTTGTGACTGGGTGATCTTGTGCGTCTCGACCAGCTCGAGGAATTTCTCGGCGTCAAATTTCTCCATGATCACCGAGGTGCCGCCCAGCGTGATGGTCATCATGTTGAAGCGCAGCGGGGCTGCATGATAGAGCGGCGCTGGCGACAGATAGATGCTGTCTTCGGCCATGCCGCACATATTGGCGCAGAGCAGTTTCAGGAACGGGTTCGGTACGTCGATTGGCGAATTCTCCGAGGCGCGCTTGATGCCCTTGGGGCGGCCGGTGGTGCCGGACGAATACAGCATGTCATAGCCGGCGATCTCGTCGGCGATCGGCGTGGTCGGCTGGGTCGCGAGTGCGGTGTTCCAGTCGCGAAAGCCGGCGCGCGAGCCATCGACAATGTAGAAGATAGGTTCGGCCGCATTGGTAATGAGCGGTGCGATGACGTCGGCGCATTGTTCGGAGGTGATGACGACGCGGGCGCCGCAGTCTTTCACGATATAGGCGATCTCATCACCGGTGAGATAGCGGCTGATGGCGGTGTAATAGAGCCCCGAGCGCTGTGCGGCCCAGCAGATCTCCATGAATTCGAGCCGGTTTTCCATCAGGAGTGCGACGTGGTCGCCGGCCTTCAGCCCGAGCGAGCGGAACAGATGCGCGCCGCGATTGGAGCGTTCGTCGAGCTCGCGATAGGTGAGGGCCGCGCCGGAGCCGGCCATGCGATAGGCAACCTTATCGGGATTGGTTTTGGCGTGAAGCGACGGATGGGTCATGGGTGTTTCCTCTTGGAAGGACCGGCGGGTTGGCCCGCTCGTGTTCTGCTCAGCTATCTCAGTATGTCATCCCCGCGAAAGCGGGGATCCATAACCTCTGTCGTCAGAGGTGAGGGCTGAGGCTTCTCCCTCAGCTAATCACTTCTTCGGTGTCTATGGGTCCCCGCTTTCGCGGGGACGACACCGAGTTACAGCCGCTCCACAATCGTCACATTGGCCATGCCGCCACCTTCGCACATGGTCTGCAGCCCGTAGCGCTTGTTCTGCTGCTTCAGCGCATGCACCAAGGTCGTCATCAGCTTGGTGCCGGAGCCGCCGAGCGGATGGCCGAGTGCGATCGCGCCGCCGTTCACGTTCAGCCGCGACGGATCGGCGCCGGTCGCCTGCAGCCAGGCCGTCGGGATCGACGCAAAGGCCTCGTTGACCTCGAACAGATCGATATCGTCGATCTTCATGCCGGCCTTTTCCAGCGCGCGCTTGGTGGCGGGCAGCGGGGCTTCCAGCATGATGACGGGATCGCCGCCCATCACGCTCATATGGTGGATGCGCGCCAGTGGTTTGACGCCGAGCTGCTTCAGGCCTTTCTCATTGACCACGAGCACGCCCGAGGCGCCGTCGCAGATCTGGCTCGCCGAGGCGGCAGAAAGCCGGCCGCCATTCTCGTTGATCAGCTTGACGCCCTTGATGCCGTCCAGGGTTGCGTCGCAGCGGATGCCTTCGTCGATGTGATGCGTATCGGTCGAGCCATCCGCGCGGGTGATCTGCAGCGGCACGATCTCGTCCTTGAAACGGCCGGCTTCGGTGGCCGCAATGGCGCGCTGGTGGCTCTGATACGAATAGCTGTCGAGATGATCCTTCGACAGGTCATATTTCTGCGCCACCATTTCAGCACCGGTGAACTGGCT
>NZ_JBIIOT010000162.1:0-6697 GCF_044336785.1 Tardiphaga sp.
CTCAGGCCCTCCCCGCTGCGCCGCTTCGCGGCTTGGGGGAGGGATTAAGACCTCAGCTCTTCGGCTTGTTATCCGGATTCGATCCATCCGGTTGCAGATCCGGCGACGTGATCTGCGGCGATGTATGCGCGACGACTTCCGGTGCGACCGGCTTGGCCTCGCCATGCGATTCGATCTTTGGCTCGACCCTTGATTCGATCGTCGGCTCGATGCGCTCAAGCTTCGGTTCGGCTCTCTCCGTCAGCACGGATTCGGCGACAGAGGTTGCCGGCGGCACCGGTGCGACCGGAGCAGGCGCAGGCGTGACGGCGACTGGGGCAGGTGCCAGCGCAACCGGGGCCGGCGCAGGATGATAATGCGGGGCCGGCTCGGCATAGGCGGGGGCGGCAACCCGGCGCGGGCGGCGGGCGCGCAGCGAGATGCCGGCGAAGAAGTCCACGAAGGCCACCAGCGTGATGATGAAGAAGGTGGAGTTGCCGAATTTCGGCAGCATCACGAATTCATATGCCGCACCGCCTGCCACCAGCAGCGACAGGAAATGATCGGTGAAATATTTCGAGGCCGGGCGCGCGGCGCGCATCACCTCGAGCAGCAGCAGCAGGATCGACAGCGCGACCAGCACATCCTTCAGCGAGATGCGGATGACATCCAGCGATGGCAGCGTGACGGAGAACAGCTCCACCGGGCCCGCCAGCGACAGGTCGGGCATCAGGAAAACGATGATGTTGCAGATCGCCACCGGAATCAGCAGCAGCGGAAAACCGATCATCGGGAGAGCCTTTTTCGCGCGAGAAAAACGAACGCATGACGATGCGGGCGCATCATCGGGGAACCTGCGTTTGCGCTAGTGTTGTAGCGAATTCGGGCGGAAGTACAGTTCAGAAATGAACTTATGCGGAGGCGCGGCATGCTTTGGGAAAGTGTCGCGCCCGCTGCCGCTTTGCGCAGGCTTCGCTACAACCCTGGCTGGATCAAACGGCACTACACAAACGACAAACCCCGCCGAAGCGGGGTCTGGTATTCTTATCGGGACGAAGGAGGCCGCGCGGGGCAGGCCATCCAGCCTGAAATCAGGCGTCCTTCTTCACCTTGAGAACCTGACGGCCCTTATACATGCCGGTCTTCAGGTCGAGGTGGTGCGGACGGCGCAGTTCGCCGGAGTCCTTGTCCTCAACGTAGGCGGTGCTCTTGATCGCGTCAGCCGAACGACGCATGCCACGCCGCGACGGCGATGTTTTTCTTCTCGGAACGGCCATAGGAGTATTCCTTGCAACTTCTCTTGCCAGAACGTCTGGGCAGATGTTTTCGATCGGTGCCCGGTTCCGGGCGGCCAGCACAAAGCGCGCGGGCAAAATCGCTGATAAGGCCGGGCTTATAACGGATGCGTGACGCCATGGCTAGGGTCGCGCGGGTGGATTCTTCGGAAATCCTGGGCTGTCATTCCGGGGCGCGCCGCAGGCGCGAACCCGGAACCTCGTCATGATGGAGCCGCTTGAGATCCCGGGTTCGCGCCTACGGCGCGCCCCGGGATGACAGCCTAGTTCCAGCATTTGCCCAGTTCGGACGATTGCGCCCGCGCCATATAGCGCGATGCCAGCCGGCGCACACCCGGTCCCGGCGTTTTGGCGCTTCGGGTCACCGGATTCGGCAGAATCGCCGCCAAAAGCGCGGCATCGCGGGCTGAAATCGCCGAAACGGAGCGTCCGAAGGCGAATTGGGAACCGGCTTCGGCACCGAATTGCCCGGTCGGGCCCATTTCGGCGATGTTCAGATAGAGTTCCAGGATCCGCTGCTTGCTGAGGACGAGGTCGATCCACATGGCCAGCGGGATCTCCATCCCCTTGCGGATGAAACTGCGGCCCGGCCACAGGAACAGGTTTTTCGCCACCTGCTGGGTAATGGTGGAGCCGCCGCCTGACACCTCGCCGTCCTGGGCATCATCGATGGCCGATTGCAGCGAATCCCAGTCGATGCCGTGATGGCTGCAGAATTTGGCGTCCTCGGAGCCCACCACGCTGGCCGGCATCGCCGGCGACATCGCCCGCAGGTCCACCCAGGTCCGCTCCACCGGGGCCCCGGTGATCCAGCGCCACAGCATCAGGGTCGAGACCGGCTGGCCCGTCGCATAAAGCGGGGTCAGCACATAGGGGATCAGGACGAGCAGGATCCCGATCAAAAGGAGGCGTCGGACGAGGCGCAAAAGCGGGTTTCCTGCTCAGGTCTATCCCGCTGATAAAGCGGAGTTTCCGAGCCGTTTTCAAGGCAGTTAAGCTTGCCGCGACCAAACGCGCCGGGGTGCCGCAGGCGCAATTGACGTGGCCCCTGCCATGGAGGATTGTCCGGCCAAATTGATCTGGAGCTATTCTTAATGTCGACCGGTGCTTCCACCAAAGATTTTGCCGCGCGCTTGGACCAGACTGCCGACGATACCGAAGCCGTCCTGACCAAGGTGCTGAGCGACGGCGTGCTGCCGGACGAGATCGCACGCCCGAAGCGGCTGATGGACGCCATGCGCTATTCGTCGCTGGGTGGCGGCAAGCGGTTGCGCCCATTCCTGGTCGTTGAAAGTGCGGCCGTATTCGGTGTGCATCGCGAGCCGGCGCTGCTGGTCGGCGCAGCACTCGAATGCATCCACTGCTATTCGCTGATCCATGACGATCTCCCCGCCATGGACAACAGCGACCTGCGCCGCGGCCGCCCGACCCTGCACAAGGCCACCGACGACGCCACCGCGATCCTCGCCGGCGACGCGCTGCTGACGCTGGCGTTTGACATCGTGACCCGTGATGAAATTCACTCCGACGCCAATGTGCGCCTGCTGCTGACTCGCGCGCTGGCGCGTTGCGCCGGCCTCGGCGGCATGGTCGGCGGCCAGATGCTCGATCTCGCCGGCGAAGGCCGCTTTGGCGACAAGGAGCCGGTGGACGTCGCGCGCGTGCAGCAGATGAAGACCGGTGCGCTGCTGCGCTACGGCGTCATCGCCGGCGCGTTGCTCGGCCAGGCCACGCCAAAGGAATACAAGGCGCTCGACGATTACGGCCGTGCGCTCGGCGAAGCCTTCCAGATCGCCGACGACCTGCTCGATGTCGAGGCCGATGCCGCGACCCTCGGCAAGCCGGCCGGCGCCGACGCCGCGCTCAACAAGACGACCTTCGTGACTCAGCTCGGCGTCGATGGCGCCAAGAGGCGCGTGGCCGATCTGATCGCTGTGGCGGATGCCTCGCTGGCGATCTTCGGCAACAAGGGCGACGTGCTCCGCGCCGCCGCCCGCTTCGTGGCCGAGCGCAAGAACTAAGCGAAGCCTCGCATGACCGACACGGGCAAGGAACTCGATCAGCTCCTTGCTCGCTTTCGCAAGATGCCGGTGCCGTTGCGCGTCGTCTATGGGCGGCCGCGCACCTTTGCGGCTTTGGCGATCGGCATCGTCGTCTGCCTGCTGCTGCCGCATTCGCTGCGGCTGGTGACGCGGCTGCTGATCGGCTGGGATGTCTTTGCCGGGCTCTATCTGCTGCTGGTGTTCGGCATGATGCTGACCGGTGGCAGCAAGCGCATCCGCCGCAATGCCGCGCTTCAGGACGATGGCAGTTTTGTCATCCTGCTGGTGGCCGCGCTCGGCGCTTTTGCCTCCATCGCCGCCATCGTGTTCGAGCTCGGCGCCACCAAGAGCGCCACGCCCGAGCTCGCGCTGGCGGTGATCACCATCACGCTGTCCTGGGCCGCGGTGCATACGATCTTCTCGCTGCACTATGCGCATGAATATTATCGCGGTCCTAAGCCGGGCGGACTGGCTTTTCCCGACGGGGATGAGAAGGAAGACCCGGACTACTGGGACTTCGTGTATTTCGCCTTCGTTATCGGCATGACGGCGCAGACATCCGATGTGGGGATCACCGACAAGAGCATCCGCCGCACGGCGACAGCGCATGGCATCGTGTCCTTCATCTTCAACACGGCGCTGGTGGCGCTGATGGTGAATATCGCCGCGAGTGCGATCTAGCTTCGATCCTTCCGTTGTCATCGCCCGGCTTGACCGGGCGATCCAGTGGACACCGAGGCAGCGGCGATTACTGGGTCACCCGGTCGAGCCGGGTGACGACAAGTGTAAGCGTGTCATTGACCTCCATCCCCATCCGGGCAAAGTGTCGCAGCAACAGGTGACGCGCGCGTGGAAGCCAAATTCGCTATTTTCCTCACTCTGGTCGCAGCGCTGGGCGCCACGGCGTGGTTCGCGAAGCGCGCCAATATCGCGCCGGCGATCCTGTTGCTGCTGGTCGGCATCGGCCTCGCTTTCGTGCCGGGCATGCCGGCGCTCGAATTGCCGCCCGAAGTGGTGCTGCTCGGCGTGCTGCCGCCGCTGATCTATTCGGCGTCGGTGGCCATGAGCTGGCGCGAATTCCGTTTCAGCCTGCGGCTGATCACGTTGCTCGCCGTCGGCTGCGTGATCTTCACGGCCTGTCTCGTCGCCACGGCCACGCATTATCTGATCGGCCTGCCCTGGAGCGTCGGCTTCCTGCTCGGCGCCATCGTGGCGCCGCCGGATGTCGTGGCGCCGCTCGCCGTCGCGCGAAAACTCGGTCTGCCGCGACGGCTGCTCGTGGTGCTGGAAGGCGAGGGGCTCGCCAATGATGCGACCACGCTGATCCTGTATCGCTTTGCGGTGGCCGCCATCACCACCGGCGCGTTCTCGCTGCCCAAGGCCGGTGGCACCTTCGTCGCCATCCTTGCCTGTGAACTCGCCTTCGGCATTTGGATCGGCTGGCTCAGCCTGCGCCTGCGCCACAAGGCGCGCGATCCGCAGGTGGAGATCACGCTGTCGCTGCTGACGCCCTATGTCGCCTATCTCATTCCCGAACATTTCGGCGGCTCCGGCGTCATCGCCACCGTCGCCTGCGGGCTCTACATCTCGTGGAATGGCCCGCTGCTGATCTCGGCGGCGACGCGCCTGCAGGGCATCTTCTTCTGGGACTTGATCATCTATCTCATCGAGGGCCTGCTGTTCCTGATGACCGGCTTCCAGATGCGCGCGCTGATCGAGAAGTCGAAAGCGTTTCCGATCGCCGAGATCGTTGCCGCGACGGCGCTGGTGATGACTGTGATCGTGGTGGCCCGTTTTGTCTGGGTCTATGCGGCGATCTATGTGCCGCGGATGCTGAGCGCCTGCCTGAAGAAGCGCGATCCCGCGCCGAACTGGCAATGGACGTTCGTGCTCGCTTTCACCGGCGTGCGCGGCGCCGTCTCGCTTGCCGCGGCATTGGCTCTCCCGTTCACAATGATGTCCGGCGAGGCCTTTCCGGCACGCGACCTGATCCTGTTCGTGTCGTTCAACGTGATCCTGATCACGCTGGTCGGCTTCGGCCTCGGCCTGCCGCTGGTGGTGAAATGGATGAAAATGGACAAGATCGGCCAGCGTGAACATATCGCCGAGCACGAGGCCGAACTGCATGCCCGCCGCGAAGCACTGGCCAAGGCGCTGGCATCGCTGGATGCGATGACCGATGATCGCGAACTCTCGGACGAGGTCGTGAAGATTCTTCGCGCGCGGCATGAGAGCCGATCGAACCAGCTACCTAACGAACTCGATCCCGAAGTCGATGTCTCTGCCCTCGGCACTGATCTGGTGCGCGAACTGATCAAGGAAGAGCGCAAGTTCATCCACGCGCAATTGCGCGACGGCAAGATCACGGATGAGAGCCGGCGTCGGATTGAGCGGGATCTGGATCTCGAAGAAGCAGGGCTGATCAACCGGGAATATCAACGGATGCCGCTTTGAAGCTGGTGAACTGATTGGGTGCAATCGGACAGATAATCTGCTAATCTGCCGTCATGATCAGAGCAGTATTGGAAGAACTGCTGGAGCGGGTTTCAACTTGGCCTGAGAAGGCACAGGAAGAACTGGCTGTGTTGATTGCCGATGTCGAGGCGAGCCATCTCGGGAATGAATACGAACTGACTGCTGACGATCTTGCAGCGCTCGATCGGAGCTTGGCCGACGTCGAAGCTGGCCGATTGGTTGACGATGAGGAAATAACCGCCTTGTTCAATCGGCACTTTGGATGAAATTGCGCTGGTCACAGACCGCGCGCAACGAACTCGATGACATTTTCGTTTATCTCAAAGCTCAGAGTCCTTCGGCGGCCAAATCCGTCGCCATAAGGATCATTCAGCGCGCCCGATTGCTGACAAGCTTTCCGTTCTCCGGTCATCCGACGGCCACGCCCGGTGTCCGCCGTGTATCGATCGTGAACTATCCTTATGTCGTGTTGTATATGATCGACCATGCGAGTGAGGAGGTTGTCATCCGCAACGTCCGCCACACAGCACGAAAAAACCCGGCGGCGGATGATCCGCGCGCCGGCTGATTTCTGCCGTCGATGATGTGCCGGGCTTACTCGGCCGCGGTGATGATTTCCGGCGTCTGGTTGCCCTTGCCGTAGCGCTGGTCGATATAGTCGATCACCAGCGCCTTGAAGTCGGCCGCGATCGTCGGGCCGCGCAGGGTGCGGAATTTTTCGCCATCGACGAACACCGGGGCCGCCGGGGTTTCGCCGGTGCCGGGGAGCGAGATGCCGATATTGGCGTGCTTGGATTCGCCGGGACCATTCACGATGCAGCCCATGACCGCGACGTTGAGGTTTTCGACGCCCGGATACTGGGTCTTCCAGCCCGGCATTTCGACGCGGATAAAATCCTGGATCGA
>NZ_JBIIOT010000075.1:0-25325 GCF_044336785.1 Tardiphaga sp.
GCGCCGGGCCTGACCAGCAGGGATAAGGGATGGAGGTCAACCTGAACCGGCTAGGGCCATCATGGCACGGCCTTATCCGGCAACATAATCGGTCCACATCGACCACGAAGCAAATAGCTCACGGTCTTTTCGCATTGACGACAATGGAAGGTCCTGACCTCGCCCTTGCCGTCGCAATCTTGCTTTATGGACTTGAGATCGCGCCGCTGACCACAGCCGGGACACGGGACGAGGTTCGCCGAAGACACTTAAGTTCCTATCATAATTGTTATTAGATATATATACTTTAGTCTGATGCGCAGAATTGCACATCACCAATCTTGGTGAGGCAGGTTGTCGCACTGGCTGTTTTGGCTGATCTTCCTCATCACCGCCGCGGAAGCAGGGCGGTGATGTAACGCCAGGACCATCCCGGCTCACTCGAACGACGCGGGGTCGACCGTGAGCGACGAGCAGAATTTTGAGATCGAGAACATCGTTGAACTGTACAAGCTGCGGATCACCGCGGCGCTTGACCAGATGCCCTTAGAGCAGGTTCGTCAACTTGTGGAAGAGATTGAGGCCAGAATCGCGGCCTCCTCCGACGTCGCAGACTAGGCATTTCACTACCGGCTATCGAGGGTAATTTACACCTCAGGCATTCTGCAATCCGTTTGTGCGTTACCGGTGACACCTTCAGGCTCGACACCCCTCGTTACTTTCCGAACTCTGTGACGCTTAATTCGGAAATGGAACCCGATGACCGGCACTCGTCGTGTTGAGCTCGAGTCTGCCAATGCCGCGGTGACCTTTGGCGTCGGCGGAAATGAAGTGGCAGAATGGCTGGTTCACTGCTTCGACCTTTGTAGGCGAGTTCTCGGATGTAAAGCGCAGTTGCGCGAGGAAGACTGTGGTCCGATACGCTGGATAAGATTGTCTCCTCTAAAATCAGCACTGCTACAGCGATCATTGATAATGTTGCTGCACAACTTTGAACTCTTTAAAAGCACCAACCCGCCTAGCGCTCGTCGCAGCGGGGTAACGTCCATTGGACAAGGGGCGTGCAGAAGTTGGCTTCTGGCGCAAAGCGGTATTTGATCACGGCACGCACGAAGGATTCAGCAACTTATGGATGAAGGATGAGTGCTCTGCGGTTCTAGCGGTATGTCGGTTCTGCTACACCGCGAGAACAAGTTGCCTCATTACATTGGTTCTAAAGCCGCCTGTGGTGTACGCCAGTCTAGTTCGATGTAGAGCCCACCTGCCGAGAGCATCGATCTGCTCTCCTTGGGGGACTTCGACGTGAACTTCTGGATGAAAGCTGCGCGAGCGGCGTGCCTTAGCGGCGTTAGCCTGCTTTCCCTGTCAATCGATGCCGGCATTGCAAATGCCCAGAGCAATCTTCCCCCGGTTACGGTGGATGCCCCGCAGGCACAGCGCCGCGCACCCGCCGTGACGTCGAACCGTCCTGCCCGCAACACCCGTACCATTCGCAGCGCGCGTCGTCCGCAGGCGCCGGCACAGTCCGCCGCCACCACAGCGCCGGTGTTCGTCGAACGCGCCAACGGTCCGGTGAACGGCTATGTCGCTTCGCGCAGCGCGTCATCGACCAAGACCGACACACCAATCCTTGAGACCCCACAGACGGTTTCCGTGGTGTCGCGTGAGCAGATCCGCGACCAGGGCGGCCAGACGCTCGGTGAAGTCCTCAACTATGTGCCCGGCGTCAGCGTCCAGGCGACCTCATTCACCCGCGTCAGCGACAATATCGGCATTCGTGGCTTCGACGTCGCCGCCGGCAATTCCGGCTTGCTGCGCGATGGCCTGAAACTGACTTCGGGCGTCTATGATTCCACCACCGAGCCATTTGGCCTCGAGCGGCTCGAAGTCGTCAAGGGCGCCTCGTCCATTCTGTTCGGCCAGCTTGGCCCCGGCGGCTTCGTCAACGCCATCAGCAAGAAGCCGACCGAAAACCCGTTCGGCGAAGTGAATGTCAGCGTCGGCGACTATCAGCGCAAGGAAATCTCGGCGGATGTCGGCGGCAAGCTCGCAGATGATGGCTCGTTGCTCTACCGCTTCACCGGGTTGGTGCGGAAGTCTGACACACCCACCAATTATATCCAGGACGACAAGCTGTATCTTGCCCCATCGGTGACATGGCGCCCGGATGCCAACACATCGTTGAATGTGTATGGCTACTATCAGGAATCCAAGACCAAGTTCCCGACGCCGCTGCCTTATGTCGGCACTGTGCTGCCGACCAGTGTTGGCACGATTCCTCGGCAAGGCTTCCTCGGCGAGCCGAGCTTCGATCGTTTCGAGACCAAGGCCGGCGCGGTGGGCTATCAGTTCGAGCACTCCTTCAACAATGCGGTAAAGGTCCGTCAGAACCTGCGCCTGTATGATGCGGTGACCGATTGGGATTATCTGCTGCTCGGCAATATCGGCGCCAATGGCCGGACCGCTTCGCGCACCGTGAGCAGCCGTGTCGAGCACGGCAACGGCTTTGCCGTCGATACCTCGGCAGAGTTCAAGTTCGTCGCTGGTCCGACCGCGCATACTGTGATCGCCGGCGTCGACTACTATCGCAGCATGCTGAATTCGGACCGCTTCGGCGGAACCGCATCAACCGTCGATGTCATCAATCCCAGCTATGGCACGCCGGTGACGGTCAACCGCACCACCAATAATGGCTCCAACTCGCTGAGCAATCAGGTCGGCGTCTATGTGCAGGACCAGATCAAGATTTACGACAAATTCGTGCTGCTGCTGGGCGGCCGCAAGGATTTCAGCGATGTCGACACGCGCATCATTCGCACCGGTGCTCTGACGTCGCAACAGGACGAAGCATGGACCGGCCGCGCTGGCGCAGTCTATCTGTTCGACAACGGCATCGCGCCCTATGCGTCGTTCAGCCAGTCCTTTGCGCCGATCCTCGGCACCGACCGTCTCGGCAACCCGTTCGCACCAACGCGTGGCGAACAGTATGAGGTCGGCGTCCGCTACCAGCCGCGCGGTACCCGCATGCTGTTCAGCGCAGCCGCATTCGAGATCACCCAGCAGAACGTGCTGACGCCGGATCCGGTGAACACTACTTTCTCGGTTCAGTCGGGCGAAGCGAAATCGCGCGGCATTGAACTGGAGGCCAAAGCCGAGTTCGGCGGACTCAGCATTGTGTCGGCCTATACCTATACCGACGCTCGCACGACGCGCTCGAATGTTCCCGGCTTGCTCGGCGAACGCCTCGCCAGCGTGCCTTACAACACCGCTTCGGTGTGGGGCCTTTATGATTTTGGCGCGCTTGGCTGGCATGGTTTCAAATTCGGCGGCGGCATTCGTGCCATCGGCCAGACCAATATCCCCGGCTACGTCAACGACGTTCCGGCGTATGCGGTGGTCGATCTCACAGCATCCTACGACCTGAAGTATCTTGCGCGTGAGCTGAACGGCTTCCATGCACGTCTCAACGTGAAGAACCTGTTTAACAATGGCTACACGATCTGCGTGGCGTCCAATGGCTGCCGCTATGGCGATCCGCAGACCGTACTCGCTACCGTGAGCTATCGCTGGTAAGGCACCTGCGCGGCATCACCCGCGCAGCGATATGAAGGACAAACGCCGATGAGACCGACGTGGCTGCCGATGACGGCACGCATCCTCGCCGGTTTCGTCGGCGGTTACGTTCTGAGCGCCGTCGTCGCACTCTTGCTCGCCAAGGTGCTTCCGGCGGTCCGGCTCGAAGCCGTGTTGACCGGCGCCATGATAGGCTTTGTCGTCAATGTCATTGCCATCATCTGGGCTTTCGCCGCGCGCAGCACGTGGCGCGCTTGCCTCGGCATTCTCATTCCCTGCGCCGCGCTCGGCACCATCACGCAGTTTATCCGATGAGCATCACCGCCGATCACGCGCGACGCCCCGCCGCCGAACGCGGATTGCGGCCGGCAATGGCCGAACTGCACACCTGGGGCGGGTTGCTGTTCGGCTGGCTGCTGTTCGCGATCTTCGTCACCGGCACGGTCAGCTATTTTCGCGATGAGATCTCGCTTTGGATGAGGCCAGAAATCGGTCAACTCACCGCCCCCTCCACAGACGTCGCCGCCGATGCGGCGCTGCGCCAGCTCGGCGATACCGGTTCTGGCGCACGGCGCTGGATGATTGATCTGCCGAGCGATCGCACGCCAGTGACATCAGCCCTCGTGTTGCGCGATCCGAGAACAGGACCTGCCGCCAAGCGACTCACACTCGACCCTAACAGCGGCGCACCGGTCAACGCGCGCAACACCGCGGGTGGCGACTTTCTCTATTACTTCCACTTCGATCTCTACATGCCGCAGCGGTTCGGCCGCTACCTGACCTGTACCGCCGCCGTCGTGATGCTGGTGGCCTTCATCAGCGGCGTCATCACGCATCGACGCATCTTCAAGGATTTTTTCACGTTCCGGCCGCGCAAGGGACAGCGGTCATGGCTCGACGCCCACAATGCGTTCGGCGTTCTGGCGCTGCCGTTTCATGTGATGATCGCCTATACGGGCCTGATCACGCTGCTGCCGCTTTATCTGCCCTGGGGCATCGAGGCGATGTATCCGGACGGCCGGCAGAAATTCGTCGTCGAGATGTTCGACGATGCGACGCCGCGCAAGGCCGTCAACGTCGCGGCACCGCTGACGCCGATTGCGCCGCTTCTCACCGTCGCCTCTGCCGAATGGAATGGCGGCACTGCCGGTCGCATCGTGATCGACAATCCCGGCGACCAAGCCGCCACGATTCGCCTCGTTCGCCAGGACAGCGAGCGGATCTCGCATGCCGTGCAATCGATGCTGTTTGACGGCACCACCGGTGCGCTGATCGCGAAGACGCCGGCCACCGGCCCCGCTGCCGAGGCACGCGGCATCTTCCACGGCCTGCACCTGGCGCGCTTCTCCGACATCTGGCTGCGCTGGATGTTCTTCATCTCCGGCATTGTCGGCTGCGCGATGATCGCAACGGGGCTGGTGCTGTGGGCCGCGAAACGCCGACGCAACAGAGCCACTGTCGGACACAAGATCGTGGATGCACTCAACGCCACGTCCATCATCGGCCTTCCGATCGCCATCGCCGCCTACTTCCTCTGCAACAGACTGCTCTCCGCGTCATCGCCGGAGCGCACCGTGTGGGAGGTTGGCTGCTTCTTTGTGATTTGGCTCGTCGCCGGCCTGCACGCCGCCGCGCGTCCTCAATGCGCTGCGTGGCGTGAGCAGCTATGGATAGCTGTCGCGTTGTTTGCCGCGATACCGTTGGTGAACGCCATCACGACCGAACGCGGACTGCCGGCCAGCCTCATGAGCGGCGATTGGGTATTTGTGGGCTTCGACCTCACGGCACTCGCTACGGCAGCACTCTTCGCGATAAGCGCTGCATATCACGCGAGACGCGGCGAGGTCGCTGCATGATTGCCCTCGCTTTCGCACTCACCTATACAGGCTGGGCAGCGCTCTGCTTCGCGATGCCCTCGCACGCGCGCAGCCTGCGTGGACGACCATTCATTCAGCCGATCGTCGTTACGCTGCGCTGCATCGGGACCATCGCCCTGCTTGTGGCGCTGCCTGTGACCGCACAAGCATGGGGCTGGCCGAGCGGGACGACGGCGTGGTTTGGCATTCTGACAGTTGCATGCCTGGCGCTAATTGGTCTGCTCGCAATCAATCCAAAGGTAGCCCTCCTGCCGCTCGTCGGGCTTCCCACTGCAGCCATCATTGGCTTGCTGCGATAAAGCCGTTGCTCGCAGAGATGCCGCAAGCCCAAGCCGTGCCATTGACGGATTGTCCTCTCCGGTGGATGAAAGATCACCCGGTTCAGATCGAGCCCAACTCTCTGCCGGTTAGGTCCGGTCGCGTGCTTACGGAGCGCGGCCGGACCGCTTACAACGCGGTTTGAAGTCAACGGTACTCGGAAGGGATGGATACGTCTTGTTCTGGGCGCCCGCGAATACCTCGGTTCGCGCCTGTGCATCCTCGACGAACCGATGGGTTGGAGATGGGGGACTTATCGCCGCGCCGGGTTGACTGCTCTCGCTTCGCAGATCATGGCTGGTCGGCGGATAATGGCACCGCTCTTGAGTCAGATTGCCATATCATGCCGATACTTCGGAAACATGAGACGATCCAAAATAAGCCATCCGGCCGCTGCGCCTGGTGTACGTCACGATGTTTGGCGTATGCGCTTCTGGTCAATCTTCGCGGGGCAGGGGGTATCGCTCGTTGGCTCATCAGTCACTCAGTTTGTCCTGCTTTGGTGGATCACGGACACCACGGGGAGCGTCACTGCGTTATCGCTGGCGGGCCTCGCAGCATTGCTGCCGCGGGCTATACTGGGGCCCATTGGGGGCGCGGTAGCGGATCGCTATGATAGACGCGGCACAATGATTACGGCCGACGTGATCAGCGCCGCGTGCGTAATAGTGCTGATGGGACTGTTCCTGTCCGGGGGGATCGAGATTTGGCATGCTTACCTAGCCATGGCTTTGCGGAGCGCGATGCAAGCATTTCAAACGCCGGCGGCAATGGCGAGCACCGCCATGCTGGTGCCGGTCGAATTCATTCCGCGCGCCGCGGGGCTAAACCAGACTATGTTTGGCATCACCCTGCTCGCTGCGGCGCCCCTGGGCGCATTGGCGCTGACTCTGATGCCGATCGGTTGGGCTCTTACAATTGATATAGGCACCGCGTTACTCGGCATCATTCCGCTGCTGGTCTTCCGGATTCCGCAGGATCGTGCAACTGGTCGGCCCGATCTGCGGTCAGATCTTATCGAAGGCGTAGGGCTGATCTGGAAGCATCGTGGGCTGCAAAGCTTGTTCCTGCTCATGGCAGCAATCACCTTGGTAGTTATGCCGACTTTCACTTTGGTACCGTTGCTCGTCAAAGAACATTTTAGAGGGGGAGCGGGGGAAGTCGCGACCATCGAAGCGGCGGCCGGCATTGGGATGCTGATTGGCGGCGGGATCGTCGCGGTGACTGCGCCCCGCTCAGCAATGCTGTGGTGCCTCGGCGGCTTCGCGCTCGCTTATGCGACGATAGCCTTGATGGCGCTCGCGCCGTCAAATGCATTCTGGCTCGCAGTGGTATGGTGGATGATAGGCAGCATCCTCTATGTGGTCGGCCACGCTCCGCTGACCGGGCTTCTGCAGTCGAAACTCGACAACCGAATTCAGGGGAGGGTGCTGTCGCTGCTGATGACCGTCGAGGCGATGGCGGCGCCAGTGGGCTTAGCTCTAATATCCTTGCTCGGTAATGTGCTAAGCGTGCGCTCTTTATTCATGCTGATGGGCGTGATGGGCACAGCCATCACAGTTCTCGGGTTTCTTTCGCGGCATATCCGCAATCTGGAAACGAACTTGGTCGAGTTAGACGGCCGAGCCTGCGACGAACAGTCGCTCTCGGCGTCTGACGGACCACAAAATAGAACGATACTAAAGTGACAACAGCGACTCGCATATTTTGCGGATACTCATCGGTCGTGGTCTTTGTTATCGGACCGGAATGTCCACTGCCTCCACCACAGTATCGCGAAAGACTCCACCAAGCTCGGTCATCACCCGCGTGATCACGCTTGCGTCGGCGTACTGTCGAAAGCCTGTTCAGTGCTTTACCATGGCTCTCCTGGCGGCTGCGTTTACGACCCAATGCAGCGCTCCGGTCCATGCGGCCGAAATCGCAATCGAGCACGCCAAAGGGCGGCTCACAATGTTCGCGATTCCCAAGAAGATCGTGGTCTTCGACCTTGCATCCCTTGATGTCCTCGACGCTCTTGGGGTTCAGGTCGCGGGCGTCCCGCGCGGACCGAAACCGCCTTATTTAGCGAAGTATGACGCTGCGACCTATCCGAAGGTCGGCACCTTCTGGGAACCCGATTACGAAGAACTCAATGCATTATCGCCGGATCTCGTGATCGTTGGTCTTCGTTCGGGACCCCGGTATGACGCGGTGTCGAAGATGGCACCGACGATCGACATGACGGTGGATGCGGCGGACCTGCTGAACTCCGCCAAACTTCGCGCGGGAGCACTCGCCAGCCTGTTTGGCAAACAGGCGGAGTTCGACAAGAGGATCGCGGAGCTGGACGCTGCGATCGCGGCCACGCGCAGGAAGGCCGATGCCGCAGGCACGGGGCTCATCGTGCTGACCACCGGCGGACGTCTGAGTGCTTTCGGGTCCGGATCGCGCTTCGGCGTCATTCATGACACGTTCGGCTTCAAGCCGGCGGCGCCCGAGATCAAGGTTGGACTGCACGGTCAGCCGATCTCGTTCGAATTCATCCGGAAGGTCGATCCCGACTGGCTATTCGTACTCGACCGCGATGCAGCCATCGATGCCCGTGGCCAACCGGCGCGCCAGCTGCTCGACAACGAGCTCGTGCGCGAAACCAAGGCCTGGCGAAAGGGCAATGTCGTCTACCTCGACGCCGCGAGCTTCTACCTTGTCAATGGCGGTCTTACATCCCTGCAACGGATGATCGAGCAGATCCGTTCGGCGCTCGATGCCGCGCGCTGAGCCGACCTCGGCGGGCGGCCGCTACGGTCACTATGTCGTACCTGGAGCGGCTATTGTCCTGCTGGCTCTGGCCTCCGCAAGTTTGCTCGTCGGCGTCGGCGATCGTTCCTGGGACATCATGGTCGTCAGCAGGCTTCCGCGAACCCTGGCGCTGCTGCTCGCCGGAGCAAGCCTCGCCGTCGCCGGTGTCCTGATGCAGCTGGTCGTCCAGAACCGTTTCGTCGAACCCACCACTGCGGGGACGGCGCAGTCGGCCGGGCTTGGCATGCTCACCGTGACCATCCTCGCTCCGGACGCTCCGATCGTCGTCAAGATGCTATGCGCCGCCGCGTTTGCGCTGGCCGGCGCCGCCGCGTTTTTGGGCATCCTGCGGTCGATCCCGCTACGCTCGACCCTGACTGTCCCGTTGATCGGTATTGTTTTCGGCGGCATCGTCTGGGCGGGGACGACGATGCTGGCCTATCGCTACGATCTACTGCAGACATTGGCGACCTGGAATGCGAGCGACTTCTCGGCCGTGCTGCGCGGCCGCTACGAACTGCTCTGGATCGGGCTCGGCCTGATGACCGCCGCCTATGTTGCCGCTGACCGCTTCACGATTGCTGGCCTTGGCCGCGACAATGCCGTCAATCTCGGCCTCGACTATCGTGCCGTGGTCGCTCTCGCGCTCCTGATCGTTGCGCTGGTGACCGCTGCGACCATCGTCACCGTCGGCATCATCCCGTTTCTCGGGCTTGTCGCGCCCAACATCGTCAGCCTCATTGCCGGCGACAATCTTCGCCGCACGCTGCCGCTGGTGGCCGGCCTCGGCGCCGGCCTGATGCTGGCCTGCGACCTGATCGGGCGCATCGTCCGCTTCCCGTTCGAGATTCCGGCCGGGACGGTGATGGGTGTCGTCGGTGGTGGAATTTTTCTGTATCTCCTCCTGCGCAAAGGCGGCCGTCTTGCCTGAGGCGGTCGCGCTGCAACGACGTCGCCCCGGCGTCGTCCTCATCTGTCTTGCGGTGCTGGCGGCCGCAGTCGTGGTCGCCTTCCTGACCGTCGGCGCGCGTGGGCGCTGGGATTTCGTGCTGGCCTTCCGCGGCACCAAGCTGGCGGCCATCGTCCTCGTGGGTGTGGCCGTGGCCGTGGCTGCGGTCATGTTCCAGACAATCGTCCAGAACAGAATCCTGACGCCGTCCATCATGGGCTTCGACGCGCTCTACAGCCTGATCCAGACCAGCGTCGTGTTCTTCATTGGGGCACGTGGCCTGGGCTTCGGTGACCCGCGTCTGGCATTCGCCATCGATGTCTGCGCGATGATCGGTTTCGCCTTGCTGCTCTATGGGGGGCTTCTGGCCGATCGACGACGCAGCCTGCACATGATGCTGCTTGTCGGTGTCGTGATGGCCGCTCTGTTCCGGAGCTGTGCAAGCTTCATGGAACGCTTGATCGATCCGAACGATTTCGTCGTGCTCCAGGATCGCCTGTTCGCGAACTTCAATACGGTGCGCAGTGAACTGCTGTTGCCGGCGGCTCTGGTCGTCCTGGTCGCTCTCGTGGCGGCGTGGCGTCTGCTGCCGCGCCTTGACGTGATGCTGCTCGGTCGCGACGCAGCGATCGGTCTCGGGGTGGATCATCGCCGCCTGGTGATCCAGGTGCTCGCTTTGGTCGCGATACTGACGTCCGTCTCAACGGCCCTGGTAGGGCCTATCACCTTTCTAGGGCTCCTCGTCGCAAATTTCGCCTATGTCATCGTGCCTGGCTTCCGGCACATCCATGTCATTCCCGCAGCCGCGCTCATCGCCATCATCACGCTCGTCGGCGGACAGCTCGTTCTGGAACGGGTGTTCGCACTGAATGCGGCTTTGCCGATGGTGATCGAGTTCGCCGGCGGCGTCGTGTTGATCGCGCTGTTGATTCGATCATCGAAGCGCTGAAGGAGACCCTCCCATGATCGAGACGCAGGAACTGACGCGCCGCTACGGAGAGACGCTCGTCGTCGATCGGGTAAGCCTGACATTGCCGAAGCAGGGCCTGACGGCGATCATCGGTGCCAACGGCGCCGGTAAATCGACGTTTCTCGGAATGATCAGCAGGCTGACGGCCGCAAGCGCCGGTGCCGCTCTGATCGATGGGCTTGACGTCGCCAAGACGCCGACGGACGCGCTGGCGCAACGTCTGGCGATCCTGCGTCAGGACAATGCGATCGCCGCGCGCGTCACAGTGCGCGATCTAGTTTCATTCGGTCGCTATCCCCATTCGAAAGGACGGCTGACGGCGGACGACCACGCCCGCATCGACGACGCGCTCGCTTTCCTCGAACTGGAACCGTTTTCCGATCGCTATCTGGACGAGGTATCCGGCGGCCAGAGGCAGCGTGCGCATATCGCCATGGTGCTGGCGCAGGACACCGACTACGTCCTGCTCGACGAGCCCCTGAACAATCTCGACATGCGCCATGCGCGCGCGATGATGTCGCTGCTGCGGCGTGCGGTGGACGAGCGTAGCCGGACTGTGGTCGTCGTGCTGCACGATATCAATTTTGCATCCTGTTATGCCGACCACATCGTGGCGATGCGCGACGGTCGCGTGGTCGCTGCGGGGCCGCCCGATCACATCGTCACCACGGCGACGCTGCGCGCCATCTACGACATCGACGTCGAAGTCGTCACGGTGCGCGGCTATCGCACGGTGCATTACTATCGGTGATTGCTGCGCTCATTGGCGACGACAAGCGTTGGAACAAGACGCGCGCTCTTTTGAATTAGAAAAAACAAAAGTGCAATCAGGTCACACTTTTCTGAATTAGCTCCGACAAGACAAAACGTCGCGGAGGCGATGCTCGCTTCGTCCTGTATGCGCAACGCATTGAAAAATGATTGCGCATCGGAGACATCATTTATGAGACGGCAGGTCGGTCCAGTTGCTCTCTTCGTCACCACTCTCGGCGTCCTGCCATTCTCGGAAATAGCATCCGCGCAAACGCCCACGAATTCATCGACGACGCTTTCGCCCGTCGAGGTGGTTGCTCCTCAGGCACGAACCCGTGCTCCCGCGCGGACCCAGCGCACGACTGCTGGCCCACGTCGCGCCGTTGCCCAGCCGCGCGCTCGCGAGGCTGTCGTGGCACCGCAGGTCTTTCCAAATCCGGGCTTGCCGCCCCAGACTGGAACGGTCGGGCAACCTCCTGTTCCTTATGCCGGCGGTCAGGTCGCGACTGGCGCACGGCTCGGTCTGCTGGGCAACGCGTCGATCTTCAACACCCCGTTTAATATCACGGGTTACACATCGAAGCTGATGGCAGACCAGGGTGCACGCACCATCGCCGATGTTGCGCTCAACGATCCGTCGGTTCGCAACGACGCCCCGCCCTTCAGCGAACGCGACTCGTTCTTCATCCGCGGGTTCTCGGTGGTGAATCTCGATATAGCCTATGACGGACTCTTCTATCTCGCCAATCCGCGCCGCAGCTTTCTTGAAGGTATCGAGCGCGTCGAGATCCTCAAAGGTCCGAGCGCGTTGCTGAGCGGAGGCACCGCGCGCGTCGGCGGCACCATCAATCTCATTCCCAAGCGAGCCGAAGACGATCCGATCACGCGATGGACCACCGGCTGGATCAGCAATTCGCAATTTACGAACCACATCGATGTCGGTCGTCGTTTCGGCGAGAACAAGGAATGGGGCGTCCGCTTCAACGGATCGTATCGCAACGGCGACACGCCGCTCGATATGAACACGGCCGAGGTCGGGGTGGCCGCACTCGGTCTCGACTATCGTGGCGAACGCTTCCGCGCCTCGCTGGACCTGAACAGTTCGAACCAGAATATCAACGCGCCGACATCGCTCTTCAATTCAGCCGCGGCCGGTATCGTCATTCCGCCGGCGCCGAACGGGCGCATCAACACATCGAACGGGGCCGAGTTCGTCGATAGCCGCTACAAGATGGTGGCGGGTCGCGCCGAATACGATCTGCTGCCTGACACGACGATGTATCTGGCGGGCGGCGGCAGCATCTATAACGAGGACTTCCTCAGCTCGTCCTACCAGATCACGAATTCAAACGGCAACGCGATCAACTCCCTCGCGATCCAGCCGCAGGAGCTCCAGGGTTTCACGGGCGAGATCGGGCTGCGTTCCAAATTCCGAACCGGCTTCATCGGGCACCAGTTCAACATCTCGGCCGTCGAGGCCAATAATGATCTGCATCGCGGCGGCCCGCTAAACTACACGCCGTTCAGCTACGCGACGAACATCTACAATCCCGTGCGCCCAGTGCCCGGGACCTTCCAGACCAGCGGCTTTGCAAGGTCGGATGACCGGCCGCTGCTGTCGAGCCTAACCGCGCGAAGCGTCGCGATTTCGGATACGCTGTCGTTTCTCGATGAGCGACTGTTCCTGACGCTCGGTGGCCGCTGGCAGGACATCAAGCTGAGGGGCTTCTCGGTGAACGGGCCGACGGCGGGCATGGAGACATCGCGCTACCATAAGGGGCGGTTCAGCCCGGCGGTGGGCGCAGTCATCCGCGCTACTGATCGTCTCTCGATCTACGGCAACTATATCGAGTCGCTCGATGCCGGCCCGACGGCGCCTGCGACGGCGGTCAATGCCAATACCGTGTTTGCCCCCACGGTCAGCCGGCAGCAGGAAGCTGGTGTCAAGTATGACTTCGGGACCGTTGCAGTGACCGCGTCGTTCTTCCAGATCGAACAGCCGAGCGCGTTCACTGATCCTGTCTCGCGAATCTTCTCTGTCAGCGGTCTTCAGCGCAACCGTGGCATGGAGCTCAACGTGTTCGGCGAACCGATCCAGGGCGTCCGCCTGCTCGGTGGCATCGCGCTCATCGACGCCAAGCTCGTCTCGACACTGGGTGGCCGCTTCGATGGCAACGATGCGCCGGGCGTGCCGGTCACCGCCTTGAACCTCTATGGCGAATACGACTTGCCGCATTGGATGGCACCCGGCGTCACGCTGACCGGTCGCGTGATCCACACCGGCGACGTCTATTATGACCAGGCGAACACCCAGAGGGTCTCGGAATGGACCCGGGTCGATCTCGGTGCGCGTTACGCCTTTGTCGGCCCGACCGGCAAGCCGGCGGTGCTGCGGGCGATCGTCGAGAACGTGGCAGATAACAACTACTACCTGTCTGCCGCGCGCGGGTTCCTCGCGGTTGGGGCTCCGCGAACTTATATGTTGTCGGCGACCTTCAACTTTTAACCCTCGTAGGGATGTGTCTGTTCGCGCATGTGGGCGAGGCACATCCCAGATGGCGCCGTCGGCGGTCGGAAGTTCAAACGAACTTGAGCGAAGCGCATCAATTATGATTGTAACCCAAACTTACGCGACCCGCACCGTTATAAAGACGGCGTATGGCAGCCGTTATCTTCAGCAAATTTGCAAACATTGGTCGCACAAATTCGAAACGACCTTCGATCCATATGAAGGTCGGGTCGTTCTCACGATCGGGGATGTGAACCTGAGTGCTAGACCTGATCAACTGGTTGTCCAGTTGAGCGCTCGAACTGCGCAGGATTTACAGACCCTGCGGGAGGTCTTGATAAGCCATATCGATCGCTTCGCGTTTCGCGAGACGTTGCGGTATGATTGGGACGTCTAAGGACACACCAAATATTCGGTGTAGCGGACCCTGATGCCAGCGTTCGAGCGTCAGTATGATGCCGTCCGCCTTGTACTAGACTGCTGCAAATAAACGCTTGAAGTGCCGTGCAAATGGTTTTTATCGGGCTGGCTCGGGAGATGTAGTGAAAAACTCACGCATTGATGCCTTCGTCAAATCATTGGTATTCGAAGCAGATCTCGGCAACTTCGATCCGCTTTGCCAGTTTTTGATGTCGGATGAGCCACTCACTGCCGAAGACCGCGAGCGGCTCGCATGGCTATCATGCGTCGCGTTCCACAAGGGGCAACAAACGCCCACCCAAGCGCCAAGAAAGCTGCCCTCACGTGCGCGACATACCTAGTTTGGCAAGGAAAAATGGTTCTTCGAGAACATAGTCTGGTGGAGGCCAAGATGATCGCGCGCGATGCACTCATCCGTGCCGCTATCAGTATGTCCGAAAAGGAATTCGGGCTTTCGGCTGGTTCCGTTTCTCAGGAAGAAGTCGCAAAGGCACAACGACACGGAGGGAGCAGGACGGTTGTTGACTATGTGCGCGACTATATGCCGGATGCTACCGATAGGATACGGCGATTGGCTATGACTATGTGCAGACCGTCAGCTACAAACGAGCGCCTGCCTGTGTGTACCGGCGCTCTGACGTCACAGGCTCGAATAGAATTCCATCAGCAGCGCTTGGACTAGCCCAAGCGTCGAGCGCAAGAATTTGTGTTCAGCAAGGCGATTGACCGCTTCTGGCGCAAAGCTGACATTACCGCATCTCCACCAGCTAACGCTGCAACTGCAATCCGGTGGTCGGCGTCCTCAAAAATTGCGGCACGTGCTGCTCCATCCTCGGACGCGAGGTAACGCATCGACACCTTCGAGAGGGCAGTCGCGCGAAGCGCGGTGTCTGCCGCTCACTTCGTTGTCATTGTAATTCCGGCGGAAAGTACCGGTGGCCTAAAAATAATCCTGACCAGATTGAAGGATTTTTCGATATAATCAGCACCATGTCATATTCGGAGTTCATAAGTGCGTCGCGAAGATCTGGTTGACCTGTATGCCTTCATGGTCGTTGCCGAGGAGCAAAGCTTCACGCGCGCCGCCGTGAAGCTCGCAACCTCTCAATCCACGTTGAGCCACACGATCCGGCGCCTTGAGACCGGTCTCGGGGTGCGATTGCTCACGCGCACGACGCGCAGCGTTGCGCCGACCGAGGCTGGCGAGCGGTTGTTAAAGACGTTGGCGCCTGCGTTAGAGGATATCGCCGTCGAGTTCTCGAGCGTGCGGGAGCTCCGCGAAAAGCCGGCGGGGAATATCCGCATCACCGCATCGGATCACGCGGTGAGTACGATCCTGTGGCCTGCACTCGAGACGTTTCTGCCGAAGTATCCGGATATTCAACTCGAGATTGACGTCAATGCGGGCTTCAGGGACATCGTGACGGATCGTTTCGACGCCGGGGTGCGGTTGGGAGAATCGGTCGCCAAGGATATGGTCGCCGTGAAGATCGGGCCCGAGCTGCGGATGGTAGTTGTCGGCGCCCCTTCATATTTAGCGCGCCGTCCGAAGCCCCGTAAGCCACAGGACCTTTCGGATCACGCTTGCATCAATCTGCGACTTCCAACATCAGGCGGCCTGTATGCCTGGGAACTGCAAAAGGGAAGGCGTGAGACGAAGGTGCGGGTCGATGGCTCGCTCGTCTTCAGCAACACGGCGATGATTGCCAAGGCCGCCGCAGCCGGTTTCGGTCTCGGTTTCGTGATGGAGGACGCGGTCAAGGATCATCTCCGCGACGGCAGTCTGGTCACGGTGCTTGAAGATTGGTGCGCGCCGTTCGACGGCTACTTTCTCTATTATCCCAGCCGACGACAGCCGACTGCAGCGTTTTCCTTGCTGGTTGAAGCATTGCGCTACCGCGGTCCGTAGACGCCCGCGACAGAAGCACGCAGTATTGATGAACTAGCGATATAAGTTCATGCCACGTGCGACGGCTATTCGGCTGCTGCACCGCGAAACTAATCTGGCCTTCAAACGGTTCTAATCCGGCGCCGTAAGCGCACCGTTCGATGAAAGGTCCAGATATGCAGAAATCCGTCCTGGAGATGTCCCGGCGCGATCTGATGATCGTAGCCGGCGCATCAGCCGTAGCCTCCACAGTACCGTCTCGCGCCGGCGCCCAGTCTCCCCAACCCATCCCAACCGAAGCGGTAGCTCCTCCCACCCAAGTGTCCTTCGAGGTCAACGGCCAAGCGCGGGATCTGGCGCTCGACAACCGGACCACGCTTCTCGACGCGCTACGCGAGCACATCCATCTCACCGGCACGAAGAAGGGCTGCGACCACGGTCAGTGCGGCGCATGTACCGTCATGGTCGATGGTCAGCGCATCAACTCCTGCCTGACGCTCGCTGTCATGCACGAAGGCAGCAGGATCACCACCATCGAAGGACTCGGCTCGCCGGAGAACCTTCATCCGATGCAGGCCGCCTTCATCAAGCACGACGGCTATCAGTGCGGCTACTGCACGCCCGGTCAGATCTGTTCGTCGGTTGCGGTGCTTGAAGAGATCAAAGCTGGCATCCCGAGCCATGTCAGCGCCAGCCTGACCGACGCGCCCCAGTTCAGCGAGGCCGAACTACGTGAGCGCATGAGCGGCAACATCTGCCGTTGCGGCGCCTATTCGAACATTGTCGAAGCTGTCGCCGAAGTAGCCGGGAGGCGCGCATGAGATCCTTCACCTACGAAAAGGCCAAGGGCCCGGCCGAAGCCGCCCAGGCCGCGGCCACCAAGCCGAATGCGAAATTCATCGCTGGCGGTACCAATCTTCTCGATCTGATGAAGCTCGAGATCGAGGCGCCCGCCCACCTGGTGGATGTCAACGGGCTTGGTTTCGACAAGATCGAGCCTACTGCGGAAGGCGGCATCCGGATCGGCGCACTGGTCCGCAACACAGCACTTGCCGCCGACGAGAGGGTGCGCCGCGACTACGGTCTGCTGTCGCGGGCATTGCTCGCCGGTGCGTCGGGTCAGTTGCGCAACAAGGCGACGACTGCTGGCAACTTGCTGCAACGGACACGCTGTCCCTATTTCTACGACACCAACATGCCGTGCAACAAACGCACCCCTGGCAGTGGCTGCTCGGCAATCGGCGGGGTGGCGCGTACGCTCGGTGTTATCGGCATCAGCGATTCCTGCATCGCGACCCATCCGAGCGACATGGCCATCGCCATGCGCGCTCTCGATGCGGCCGTCGAGACCGTCGATCCGTCCGGAAAGAAGCGTTCGATCCCGATTGCCGACTTCCATCGTCTGCCAGGTGACACGCCGCATATCGAAACGTCGCTCACGCCCAACGAACTCATCACATCGGTGACGCTGCCCAAGCCGATCGGCGGCAAGCAGATCTATCGGAAAGTCCGCGACCGCGCGTCTTATGCATTTGCGCTGGTATCGGTCGGCGCCATCGTGCAGCCGGACGGCACCGGACGTGTTGCGGTCGGCGGCGTTTCGCACAAGCCTTGGCGCGTGGAAGCCGCAGAAGCCGAATTGCCGCGCGGTGCGAGGGCGACCGCGGACCGACTGATGGACGGTGCCAAGCCCGCTCACGACAACAAGTTCAAGCTGGCGCTTGTCGAGCGCACGCTCGCGTCCGTCCTCGCCGAAGCGAAAGGCTGAGCCATGAAGTTCGATACTCCGGCCACCAACAATCCCATTGACCAGCTCAAGGTCGTCGGCCGCGCCACTGACCGCATCGACGGACCGCTCAAGACGACAGGACGAGCCCCCTATGCCGCCGAGCGCCATGACGTCGCGCCGAATCAGGCCTACGGCCACGTCGTTGGCAGCGCGATCGCCAGAGGACGCATCGAGGCGATCGACGTTTCGGCAGCGAAGGCCTCGCCCGGCGTCGTCGCGGTTGTCACGACCCTCGATGCGTCTCCGCTGCCGAACGGACCGATGAACACGGCCACCTTGTTCGGAGGTGCGGAGATCCAGCACTACCACCAAGCCGTCGCGCTGGTCGTGGCGGAGACCTTTGAACAGGCGCGTGCGGCGGCGGCGCTGGTCCGGGTGAAATACAGCGCCGCGCCCGGTAAGTTCGATCTCGCCGAGGCGGCGCCCGGAGCGCCAGTCGTCAAGGGAAGCGAGCAACGGACCGGCGAATTCGAAGGTGCCTTCGCTGTGGCGCCCGTCAAGCTTGACGAGACCTACACGACGGCCGACGAGAGCCACGCGATGATGGAGCCATTCGCGTCGATTGCGTCCTGGCAGGGCGAGAAGCTGACGATCTGGACGAGCAACCAGATGATTGCCTGGGCCAAGCGCGACGTTTCCAAGGCGCTCGGTCTGAAGCCAGAGAATGTCCGCGTGGACTCGCCATATATCGGCGGCGGATTCGGCGGAAAGCTGTTCGTGCGTGCGGACATGGTTCTCGCGGCATTGGGAGCCCGCGCCGCGAAGAGGCCGGTGAAAGTCGTGTTCAGTCGCCCCCTCATTGCCAACAACACAACGCACCGCCCGGCGACCATCCAGCGCATCCGGATCGGCGCCACGCCAGACGGCAAGATCTCGGCGATCGCTCATGAGAGCACGTCAGGGAACTTGCCGAAGGGTAAGCCGGAAACCGCGGTCAACCAGACAAAACTCCTTTACGCCGGAGCGAACCGCCTGACAGCCATGCGGCTCGCTGAAATCGATCTCCCGGAGGGCAACGCCATGCGCGCGCCGGGTGAGGCGCCCGGTCTCCTAGCGCTGGAAATCGCCATGGACGAGATGGCGGAAAAGCTGAAGATGGATCCGATCGAATTCCGGATCCTCAACGACACTCAGGAAGACCCGCAAAAGCCGGGGCGCAAGTTCTCGCAACGTCAACTCGTCGAGTGCCTGAGGCTCGGAGCTGAGCGTTTCGGCTGGAGCCGACGTAACCCGAAGCCGGGATCCATGCGCGACGGACAGTGGTTGGTCGGCATCGGTATGGCGGCAGGCTTCCGGAACAACCAGCTCACCAAGTCCGGCGCGCGTGTGCGTCTCGACAGCAAGGGCATCGTCACGGTCGAGACCGACATGACCGATATCGGCACGGGCACCTACACCATCATCGCGCAGACTGCCGCTGAGATGATGGGCGTCGGCCTCGATCGGGTGGTCGTCAAGCTCGGCGATTCCGATTTTCCCGTGTCGGCCGGGTCCGGCGGTCAGTGGGGCGCCAACAACTCCACCGCTGGCGTATATGCCGCCTGCGTCAAATTGAGGGAGGCTGTGGCGCAGAAGCTCGGCTTTAACTCGGCCGACGCGACGTTCTCCGACGGCCAAGTAAAATCCGGCAATCGCAGCGCCGGTCTCTCCGACGCAGCCCGGGACGGGGATCTCTCTGCGGAAGATACGATCGAATACGGCGATCTGTCGAAGACATACCAGCAGTCGACGTTTGCCGGTCATTTCGCCGAAGTCGCGGTGGACCGGTTCACCGGCGAGAGCCGCGTGAGGCGGATGCTCGCTGTCTGCGCGGCCGGCCGTATCCTCAATCCGAAGTCGGCGCGTAGTCAGGTCATTGGCGCCATGACGATGGGCGTGGGCGCGGCGTTGACCGAGGAATTGGCCGTCGATACCCGACGCGGATTCTTCGTGAATCACGATCTCGCCGGTTATGAGGTCCCCGTGCATGCTGACATCCCGCATCAGGAAGTGATCTTCCTGGACGAGACCGATCCGATCTCATCGCCGATGAAGGCCAAGGGGGTCGGCGAGCTCGGCATCTGCGGCGTCGGCGCGGCGCTGGCCAACGCTATTTACAATGCGACCGGCATCCGTGTGCGGGACTATCCTATCACACTGGACAAGTTGCTCGAGCACATGCCGGCGGCCTGACGTCTTCGGCTAAAGTCACCGTCGTCCCGCGCGACGGTGGCTTCCCTTCTCGTGGAGACCACCAATGAAACTCATGATGCTATGCATGGCGGCGTTCGCCATGGTCGCCGGCGAAGCTGCCGCCCAGGACCGGAAGCAGCAGCCTGCGGTCAAGGCGCCGCCTGACGTGCGCTCACTGACGCCGACGCTTGCCGACTACACGGAAAATCTTTTGTTTGGAGACGTCTGGGCCCGCGAAGGGCTGTCACCGCGTGATCGCAGCCTGGTCACGGTGTCCGCGCTGATCGCTGGCAACAAGACGGCGCAGCAGGTCGGCCATATCGGGCGCGCCCTCGATAATGGCGTTAAGCCGTCCGAAATCACGGCCATGATCACGCATCTGGCGTTCTACACCGGCTGGCCCAACGCGATATCGGCAGTTGGCGTGGCCAAGGAGGTCTTCGCCAAGCGCGGCATTCCAGACGAAGCGCCCAGGCCGGTCGCTGCTGATCTGCTGCCGATCGATGGTGCATCGGAGGCAACGCGTACGGCCACGGTCAATAGCAACGTAGGTCCGGTCGCACCTGGCCTTGCGCAATATACGAACGACATCCTCTTCAAGGATCTGTGGCGGCGGCCTGACCTTTCCGCGCGCGACCGCAGCCTGGTCACGATCGCAGCGCTGATCGCGTCAGGCGACGCACAGCAAATCGGCTTCCATGTCGAGCGTGGGATGACGAATGGCCTTTCCCGTACGGAGGTATCCGAGACGATCACGCATCTCGCATTCTACGCAGGGTGGCCCAAAGCGATGTCGGCCGTCCCGGTTGCTAAGGCGGTGTTCGAGGCAAAGGAGAAGACCACTGGTAGCGCGGTGACTGAGTCCTCGCCGAAGATCGAAATCATGCGCAATGGATCGCAGCCCGCCGTCCAGGCTCCGGCCGAGAATTTCACCGGCAAGGTTCAAGTCGGTTCACGTTTTCAGCGATCAGCACCAGCGCGCATCGGCGGCGCCGTTGTGACGTTCGAGCCCGGCGCCCGGACCGCGTGGCACACACATCCTCTCGGGCAGACGCTAATCGTTATTTCTGGCTTAGGCCTGGTGCAGAAGGAGGGCGGACCGATCGAGTCAATCGCCGCCGGCGATAATGTCTGGATCCCGCCGGGCGTAAAGCATTGGCATGGCGCGTCGCCGACGGCGGGCATGGCTCACATCGCAATTGCGGAAGTGATGGATGGAAAGGTCGTCGAGTGGATGGAGAAGGTAAGCGACGAGCAGTACGACAGCACGAAAGCAAAGTAGAGTTATCTATCCGGAAGACGCTTTGGCGAATGGCCGCTCATGGCGCAAAGCGGACATCCGCAAAAGAGCCTGAAATCTAACAGCATGCTTTTGCACGCAAGCACTTCGACGCGCATCTTAGCGGCAGGCAGCCGCTTTGCGATCGCCAATCCAGTCTACGACGATGTTCCCACGCTGCTCATCAATGACCGCGGACCCTTCGTGCACTGTCAGGGGGCGACCTCCGCCAGACCGCCGCTCCCGCAATTGGATGGGCAGGTTGGCGTGCGTTACCGCGGATGACCAGATCTAGGGAATAAGGGCGAGTAGCTTGCGCATCAAACCTCGAAATTTTCAGCGATGGAAAGTCCGGCGGGTTTAAACCGGCAAGAATTTCGGTACGCTCTGCCAAGTCTCTCGTGACTAAGAAAAGCGCGTTACGATGTAATCCATATACGCAAGTGCTTCGCGTCCCTGATTGATTGTCGCATGCTTTAAGTGCCCTGCGCGCTCGTCCAGCGCTGGCAGGAGGACCGGCGCCCATTCTGGCCACCTTCGCATGGCCCATTCTCCCGCAGCGCTCTTGCCGATGATCTCGCCAGTTTCAAGCGTTGCCGCCATGCGGGACACGCCGAGAACTCCCCACGATAGTGCGGCCGCATTCAATTCCTCGTCTGGCTGTCGGGTATCGACCTTCGCCTTCGCCTCTGCCATCCAGCTCCGCCAGTAACTTCGAAGGTTTGATCGGATCCAATTACCCGTTGATGTCCGGTCGGCGACAATTCCAAGCGTAGAAGGCTGAGCTCCGAAGATCGTCAGGCCGTGTTCAATAAGGCACTGGCGGAGGATGGGGTTCAGGTCACCACATGGCTTGTCACCGCTGAAGACGCCATTGACGACAAATGGAATGGGCAATCCGTCAGCCGCAGGCGTTTTCAGTCGATGCAGCGTCACGTATACGCCATCAAGATATGGCGGAGCATGCGACGCCGATCCAAGATGGCGATTGGCAAGAAATTCAACTTCATCGCGAGTTGGCTCATTTTCGAGCAGCCAAACAGCGTCGATGTCGCTTTTGTTGTTCCGGAACTCGCCTAAAGCGATCGATCCGACGAGGTACATGCCTAAAAGGACAAAATGCCGCTGACTATCGGCTAATGATCGATACTGAAAAACTGCCTGCTGCCACACGGTCATGTTGAAACGCTACGCGCTATATGGAACTTGCTACATAGCAGAGTCGTATCGCACCGGGCTACCAGGTTTAAGAGAAGAGTTTTGTAGAAACTTGGATATTCCTGATACGTAAATCTGAAGACGTTCGCGCGAACTACCGACCTGCCGAAATCGCTTTAATTAATCCAAGTGTGCGCTTCAAAACCCGTGCGCCGCTTCTTCCGGGATGGAAATGACGACACCTGGCTTTTTGAATCATCCCGAAAGCGTTGTGGCCGCCGAAATCAAGGCGTTCGACTGGCAGTCAACGTCCCTCGGAGCATTCGAGGATTGGCCAAAGTCGCTTCAAAGTCTTATCGCCGTTATGCTCGGATGCCCGACGCCTATGTTCCTGGCATGGGGACCTGACCTGCTCTCTTTCTACAACGATGCATACAGGCCAATCCTCGGGTACCGTGCCCAAACAGCGACCGGAAAACCATTTCCGGAACTTTGGCAAAGTCTCTGGGCCGACATTTCGCCACTTGTGGACGAAGCCTTGGCTGGCCGAAACACTCGCGTCGTGAACATGCGGCTCGATCTTAGCCGCGAAGGCGTTCCGGAAGAGAGTTATTGGACATTCTCCTACTCGCCAGCTTTTGACGACGACGGCAAGCCAGCCGGGATGCTGTGCATCACCGAGGAGACAACGAGTACGATGTTGGCGATCCGCGACAGGGAAAGCGCGGACGAACGCCTTCAGCTTGCATTGTCTGCGGGCAACAGCATTGGGGCATGGGACTGGGACGTCCCGAACAATATCGTGCGCGCCGACGCCCGTTTTGCCGTCTTGTACGGCGTCGATCCCGCCAAGGCTGCGGCCGGAGCGCCCATCGACGAGTTTTTCGGCGGAATTCACCCGGATGATCTGCCTCGTATTCAAGCTGAGATCGAAGCAGCCTTGACAAGCGACGACCTGTTCCGGTCGGACTACCGACTATTGCGTCCCGACGGATCAATAAGGTGGGTGTCGGCGCAGGGCCGATGTATGCGTGACGGCGACGGAAGAGCCGTTCGCTTTCCTGGTGTCAGCTTCGACATCACCGATCGCGTCACGGCCGATGCGGCCCTGAAAGCTGCGAAGGAAGAACGGGATTTCGTTATCGATTTGACGGCGAGACAACGCGCCGCCACTGATCCGTTTGCTATCATTCGATTGTCAATGGAAGCGCTTGGCAAGCGCGTGGGCGCGGACAGGGCTGGCTTTTACAGGCTGCTCGACGCCAACAGAATGCAGCATACAGGCGGTTGGTCTGATGGAGTGCTGAAAACCCTGATCGGAGAACAGCCAACCGGCGCTTACGGCGCTTTTGCCGAAAACGAGCGGCGTGTTGGCCGCACACTCGTATTCAGCGACAGCCGTTACGATTACGACGGTCGGATACGCTCATACAACGAAGACGGCGTATTAGGCGGGATATGCGTACCCCTTTCCGATGAGGGGCGTTGGTCGGGCGGCATCTATCTTCATCAGGCAAGCGTAAGGGCTTGGGCGCCTTCCGAGATTTCACTCGTCAAGGAAATCGCAGGTCTGACGGCGCAAGCCGTCGAACGAGCGGAAGCCAATGTCCGTCTTACGCAGCGCCTCGATCAGCAAGAATCGGCACTCTCGAATGCCAATATTCTTGTTGCCGTACAATCGAAAGAACGGCTCGAGGCCGAGACGACGATCCGGCAACTCCAAAAAATGGAAGCGGTTGGTCAGTTAACAGGCGGGATCGCGCACGACTTCAACAATATGCTTGCGATCGTGATTGGAGGGTTGAACTTCGCCCAGCGGAAGCTTGCTCGTGGCGACGTTGAAATCGGGCGGCACCTCGACAACGCTATGGAAGGCGCAACGCGCGCAGCAGCGCTGACGCAGCGATTGCTCGCCTTTTCGCGTCAACAACCATTGGCGCCGGAAGCCATCGATACCAGTCGTCTTCTTAGCGATCTTACCGAGCTTCTGGCGCGAACCTTAGGCGAGCAAGTCGCTTTGGAGACCGCGCTTGGGGTTGGCGTTTGGAAGATCAATGCCGATCCTAATCAACTCGAGAACGTGATTATCAATCTGGCAGTCAACGCGCGCGACGCGATGCCCGATGGCGGCAAGCTTACCATCGAAACCTCAAACGCATCTATTGACGAAGACTACGCGCGTGACGCGGACATCAAGGCCGGACAATACGTCTTAATCGCCGTAAGTGACACGGGCACCGGAATGACGGCGGAAGTCTTGGCGAAGGCTTTCGATCCCTTCTTCACGACCAAAGCGGTCGGGAAGGGGACGGGCCTCGGTCTCAGCCAAGTTTTCGGTTTTGTCCGACAGTCTAATGGTTACGTGAAAGTCTACTCGGAGGTGGGCCACGGCACGACGATCAAAGTCTACTTGCCGCGGTTCTGGGGGGAAGCGGCCAAGCCCGTTATCAAACGCGCGACCACGGCGGTGCATGCTGGAAAACCGACTGAGATTATTCTGGTTGTCGAAGACGAGAACCGGATGCGCAACTTCACAGTCGAGGCGTTGAGGGAGTTCGGCTACTCGGTTCTTCACGCTGCCAACGGCGCTGAAGGTCTGGCTATCCTCGAGAGCGAACAGGACGTGACATTGCTGTTCACCGATATCGTTATGCCTGACATGACTGGCCGCAAACTTGCAGACCGCGCGCTGCAATTACGTCCTCCCTTGAAGGTCCTTTACACAACCGGCTACACGCGAAACGCCATCGTGCACAACGGGGTGTTGGACCCTGGAACCAATTTCATTGCAAAACCATTCCGGCTTGATCAGTTGGCGGAAAAGGTCCGAGAAGTTCTCGATAACCAGCCCGAAGAATGAGGGCGCCCTTAGTCCACGGGAGCACACTGCTGAAATAGCGTAACTCCGTT